>JAHFRU010000044.1 GCA_023266115.1 Gammaproteobacteria bacterium | reverse complement strand
TCCGAGGTGATGCGCCGCATCGCCGCGCCGATGGTGGGCGGCATGGTCTCGGTCACGGTTCTCGCCCTGATCGTGATCCCGGCGATTTATGGACTGGTCAAGGAATTTGCAGTGCGGCGCGTTACGGTCTAAATATTCCCGATGTGCAGCGCTTAAGTTAAACACAAAAACCGCCGCCGGCGTTGCCGCTAAACAATAAATCCGGGCTCTCTGTGTTACAATGCGCGACTTTTGTCAAACCGTTAACTCATCATGCCCCGCGCACTCCGCAACATCGCCATCATTGCCCACGTGGACCACGGCAAGACCACGCTGGTGGACAAGCTGCTCCACCAGGCGGGGACATTTGCCGCCCACCAGCACGTGGCTGAGCGGGTCATGGACAGCAATGATTTGGAGCGGGAGCGCGGCATCACCATTCTCGCAAAAAACACGGCGGTCAATTACCAAGGCACCCACATCAACATCGTCGATACACCGGGTCATGCGGATTTCGGCGGCGAAGTGGAGCGAGTGCTGTCAATGGTGGACGGCGTGCTGCTTCTGGTGGATGCAGTAGAGGGGCCCATGCCCCAAACCCGTTTTGTGACGCGCAAAGCGTTGGCCCGGGGTTTGAAACCCATCGTGGTGGTGAACAAGGTGGACCGTCCCGGCGCCCGCCCGGACTGGGTGGTGAACCACACCTTTGATTTATTCGACAAGCTGGGCGCGACCGAAGTGCAGATGGATTTCCCGGTCGTCTATGCCTCCGCGCTTAATGGCTGGGCGGTGCTCGATCTTGCGGATGCGCCGAGCAGTAGCGCGGGTGAAGGGCTGTCCATGCGGCCGCTGTTCGATACCATACTCAAACATGTGCCGGTTCCCGTCGGCAATCCCGACGAGCCGCTCCAGCTTCAAATCAGTGCGCTGGATTATTCAAGCTTCGTCGGCCGCATCGGCATCGGGCGCATCCGACGCGGGCGTCTCAAGTCCGCGCAGGACGTTGTTATTTTGAACGGTCATGACGAGCCGAAAAAAGCGCGAGTGAACCAGGTGCTGTTTTTCCAGGGCTTGACCCGGGTGCCCATGGAGATCGCGGAAGCCGGCGACATCGTGCTGGTGAACGGCATCGAGGAGATCGGCATCGGCGTGACTCTCGCCGACCCGGAATGCCCGGAAGCTCTGCCCCTGCCGATTGTGGACGAACCCACGCTTACCATGAATTTCCAGGTCAACACTTCACCCTATGCCGGACAGGAAGGAAAATTCGTGACCAGCCGCCAACTGCACGAACGCCTGCAGAAGGAACTGCTAACCAACGTGGCGCTGCGCGTTGAAGATACCGCGGATACGGATGTGTTCCTGGTCTCCGGCCGGGGTGAATTGCATCTCACCATCCTACTGGAAAACATGCGCCGGGAAGGTTACGAGCTGGCGGTGTCCCGCCCGCGAGTCGTGATTCGTGAAATCAACGGCGAGAAATGCGAGCCGTTCGAAATTCTCACGGTGGATGTGGAAGAGGCCAACCAAGGCGCGGTCATGGAAGCCCTGGGGCAGCGCTGCGGCGAGCTTCAGGACATAGCGCCCGACGGCCGGGGCCGCGTGCGACTTGATTACCGAATTCCGGCGCGAGGGCTGATCGGCTTCCAATCGGATTTCATGACCATGACCCGCGGCACCGGTATCTTAAGCCACGTGTTCGACGGCTACGCCCCAATGAAACCGGAAATCCCCGAGCGCCGCAACGGCACCCTGGTTTCGGCGCAGCGGGGGGAGGCGGTGGCTTATGCCTTGTGGAAACTGCAGGAACGGGGTCGCATGTTCGTGAGCCCCGGCGACCGCCTGTACGAGGGCATGGTGATCGGCATTCACTGCCGGGACAATGATCTGGTGGTGAACCCGATCAAGACCAAGCAACTCACCAACATCCGCGCCGCCGGCAAGGACGAGGCGATCATGCTCACGCCGCCGATTACGCTTACCCTGGAGCGGGCTGTTGAGTTCATCGCTGACGACGAACTGGTTGAAATCACCCCCAAAACCATACGCATCCGCAAGCGCCATTTGAAAGTACACGAGCGCAAACGGGCTTCGCGCGAAGCCGCCTAACAACCCGGGTAATTAGCTTTAAGGCCCGACCTGCATCCTCGCAATAATTTTGCTTTTCCCTGAAACACAGTAAGCATGCGGCATCAGAGCCTGGATATGGTGCCCCGCGCCGATGTTGCCCCGCCTGTCTATGGTGATGATGCCCATATCCGCGCGCGGCTCCGCTGCCAAAAGCAACAAAACTTCATCCACAGCTTGCTGCGCATTTCTGGCCTTCGCCAGCAGATCGCACACCGATTTGGCGACAAGGTAGCGCATCGCCATTTCGCCCAGGCCGGTGACGGATACCGCGCCCATAGGCATAGCGTAGGTTCCCGCTCCCGGAATGGGAGTGTCGCCGACACGACCGGGAAGTTTCAGGGCCAATCCACCGCTGGAAGTGGCAGCAGCAAAATGGCCGCTTTCATCGAGCGCTACCGCGCCCACCGTTCCTCTCGCAAGCTCGGGATGGCGTTTTAACAAATTCCGCATGCGGCTTTGGCTTTTTGACGCAGCGAGCGCCTTGCGTTTCTTTCGCCATACTGCGCGCTGCTCACCTGTTACCGGATCGTAATCGGCAAAACCCATGGCGCGGGCAAAGTTGAGCGCGCCTTCGCCCGCCAGCAAAACATGTTCAGTTTCCTCCATAACCTTGCTCGCCACCAACACCGGATTTTTCACT
>JAHFRU010000005.1 GCA_023266115.1 Gammaproteobacteria bacterium | reverse complement strand
AATGGGCGTATCTTTTCAAACTGTTCACGACTCACATCACTGGGGTAGGTTCTGCGCATGGTCTCGCTTCGATTAAAACAGAAGCGTAAATCATAGACCAAAGATCGTGAACAGGTTCTTAAACCCGGGGTCATCATTCACTTCCACGATATATTGTGGCCATTTGAATATCCTGCCGAATGGGTATTGGGTGGCAGGGCATGGAATGAGGCCTATATTCTGCGAGCTTTTCTGGAATATAACTCGTCGTTCAAAATATTATATTTTAATTCCTTCATGGGAAAGTTTCGGTCAGACATTATTGCCGCGAAAATGCCATTAATTCTAAAAGATCCAGGCGGGAGCATTTGGATAAAAAAGGTGGCCTAACAGCACCTTTATTCCAGGCAAAAAAACCGGGCTCCTGAGAGGATAAACCGGGGCAGTTTCAGAGGCCGGGTATTTCGTGGCAAAGAGTAACCCCGGCACGACAGCGGCAGTCGATGCGTGGGCACAGAAAACGTGCGCGCCCTGCGGGGCTACGCACAATAGGGAACGTAGTCATCCTCATGCCTGGTTGCGTACGTGTCCCGGCCCTTGTATTCGTAATATTTCGTCATGGCCTCAAAATGACTCGCGGCTTCTACGGTCCATACCAATCTGGCCCGTTTGCTCAAGTACGATCTGATTTCGTTGCCGTCCGGTCCGGCGAGACAGAAAATATCCCGCCGACCTTCATCCATCCAGAGTTCGTGTAGCATCTCTCTTCGCCTTATCGATATAACAGTTGTTTATCGAACGGGCAGCTGCCTCGTTCGATAAAAAGTAATATTTGGAACCCCGGATCAGTTCGCCATACCGCCCCCGTCCGCGCGGGCGAAGCAAGGCCCTGCACAGAACATATATTCGAGAGCGGAAGTCCGACAGCAAGAATGAGTCAGTTACTGGATTCCCGGTACGCGGGAATGACAGGCGGGAAATTAATCAGTGATCCTTCGACAACACCGCTCCTGTCAGCGCACGGCACACTCGTTGCGATACAGGCGAAAGCCGGGGTCACAAGCCCAATCGTTGCCGGAGTAGTCGGTGTGGGCGTTCACCGGCACCGCAAGGGCTACGCAGGTCGCGCCGGATTTTTTGTAGCCGCGTTCGCAGCTCCAGTCGCTGCCCGAACGGTCGAGGTAGGCGTTCTCGGGAATATCGACGGCGACGCAGGCATCACGCACTTGCCGGTAACCGCGATTGCACTCCCAGCCCTGGCCGTAGGAGCCATCGACCAGATAGGCACCCGAGGGTACGACTATGGCCACGCAACTGTTGCTGTCCTTGCGGTAACGGCGGTCGCATTTCCAGCCGCTGCCGGACGCATCCAGATAGGCATGGGCCGGGATCTCGATCGCAACGCACGCGGTGTTGTCACCCTTCAAATACCCTCGATCGCACTCCCAGCCGCTGCCATAGTCTTTGGCGCGCGCGTTCAGCGGCATATCACTGGCGTCGTCCGTCGCAAATGCGGTACCGGCGGGGGCCAGCAGCACCGCGACCACCATGGACCAGACAGAAAAGGCGCGCTGTGTGGAATTTCGTCTCAAGTGTTGTCCTTCGTCGGGTACCGGCCACACGGCAGGTAAGGCAGCAGCTACTTTCGTGATTGCCCGCGGCGGGAGCGGCCCGGCGCGAGACCAGCGCTTGCGGAGGCCCGACCTTACGCCCCCGGGGGCGAAATTGATATCTATTTCTCGTGAGATCGCCACAGGGGCGACCCTGCCCGCACTTTTTGTTGCCGGAGCGGGCGGCCGGTCCTGATCGCGCCGGTATCTAATCGCACTGCGAAGGCGTATACTCGCGCCATCGAACCGGGCCGGATTTCCAGTCTCTTCAACCAGATAAGATTCTGGGACTGACTGAACCAGCCATGTAAACGGTGCAGGCAACAGTACACCGCAACGATACGAGGCGCATGGGCAAGCGGCGCGATTGCGATAGTGATGATGCCTGAGCACGTTCATCGGATTATCCAGACGCCGCCCGCCGGCAGTAAATGCCGTCCGTAGGCCGGCATGTTGACAGCCGCAAACAAGCGAACACTAAAACACGGCAGCGTGTGCCACCAACACCGCGCGCCGTGTGACGAACCAATCGTCGGAGCCGACAAGTGATGAACCCTGAAGTCAAAGTAACTGCACCCGAACCGAAATACCGCGTGATCTCGGTAGAAAAGACCCCTGCCCCCGAGAGTATGACGGGTATCTGGCATCGCTATGTTATCGGCGAGGGCAATTCGCGGGTGGACGGCATCAAATGCGGCTCGATGCAGGTCGTCAAGCAGCACGCCGAAACCGTTGCCGAGAATCTCAATTCGCGGTCGGGTACGAAAAGTTTTCCGAATTACGTCGCGCGTAACAAGAAGCGGGCGATGCAGCTCCGCTCAACAAAGACGACCTGAACTGTACGCGCGCCATGCGGCCGGCGGCGGCATGGCGATAGCTCAAACAGTGGTTGTGGCAATAGCGTTTTGTGACTGTTGCATCTTTTCTGGATACTTCTCCTCTTTATTACATGGTTTACCGGTGACGGTTGTACCGCCGGCGTGATTCCGCGCCGCGTTACGTTCCCGATCGATTGTTGGATCAGGGAATAACATTATTCGGGGACCGGCGCGCCGCACCAATACGACACTTTTGCCGGCTGTCGTTCGTACGGCGCGGCGCCGCCTGCCATAGCAAAACCGCTGACGAGCCGGCCGCGCAACTGCTGCCGAACGGCATGGATTTCGAGTGGACCGATTTCAGCTACCAGCCGGTCACGCCGGGCAACACCGGTTCGATCGTGTTTCTGGTACCGGCGGCGCTGTGTGAAAGCCGGGTGTTGCCGCTCGCCTGTTGAAACTGCGCGGGCAAGGCGGCTCGACGGCCACCGGATCAGCCGCCGGCATCAGTCACTCACCACGCACCAACCCCGCCTCGACCTTGTCGCGCAGCGGTTTCCCCGATAACTGTTCGATGAGCACCAGCGCGAAGTCCATTGCGGTACCGGGGCCGCGCGAGGTAATCACCTTGCCGTCGACAACGACCGCGGCCGATGCGAGCGTCATGCCCGGCGCGTCTACCGCTTCCAGCGTACCCGGATAAGCGGTCGCCCGCCTGCCATCGAGCAGACCGGCCGCAGCCAGTACCTTCGGCGCGGCACAGATTGCCGCCGTGTACTTGCCCTGTCCTGCCATCCGTTGCAACAGTTCGCGGATACGGCGGTCCTGATTGAGATGATCCGCGCCCGGGCCACCACCCGGCAGCGCGATCATGTCGAACGTTTGCGTCATAGCGTCATCAAGCGTCGTGTCCGGCAGCAAGCGCACGCCGCGACTGGCGATCACCGGTTGATCATCGAGCCCTGCCGTCACCACGTCGATGCCGGCGCGGCGTAACAGATCGATGATGGTAACGGCTTCCAGCTCCTCGCAACCCTGGGCGAGCGGCACCAGTACGCGCGGCATGGCGGTTTCCTCGACAGTGGGTTTATTCGTGCGGTTTGCTTTCGGGCGGCTGGTGAAACAGCACTGGCGTCGTGACCGGGCCGGCCGGACCGCGGCGTTGCCGCATTTCGCCGGCAACACCGCCGCCCGCCATACGTACCGGCGGCGCGACGTTCTGACGCGAGATCATTTCGGACACCGTCACCAGCCGCACGCCGTACTCATCCAGGCGCGGTAAATAGCGCTCCAGCACCGCCAGCGTTTCCTGATAGGGATGGCCGATGGCGAGTGCCGCGCCACGCTGCCTGGCCCTCGCGACCAGCTGTTCGAACCGGGCGGCAATCTCCTGTTCCGAGCGTTCGTTGTCCAGGAAAATATCGCGCTCGAGATTCGGCACGCCGAACTGGGCGGCGACCTCGTAGGCGACCGAGCCCGACGTAGTACGGCTGTCGACAAAAAACAGGTTGCCGATCTGGCCAATCTCCCGCATGACCCATTGCATGTATACCGGATGGCGCGTCAGCAGGCTGCCCATGTGATTATTGATGCCGGTGACGTACGGTACGGCGGCGAGATCGTCGCGCAGCGTCGCTATCACCTCCTGTTCGGACATTTTGCTGGTGATCGCACCGGCACCGAGTGCGCGATGATTGATGGATTCCATCGGCAGATGCAACACCACTTCCTTGTTGCGCTCGTGGGCAAGTTTCGCCAGCTGGATGGCGTGTGTGCGGTGTGGCAGAAAACTGTAGGTGACCGCGCCCGGCAGGTCGATCGCGCGCTGGCCGGCCGGGCGACTTTCGCCCATGTCGTCGATGATCAGCGCGATGACGGGCAGGTCCTGGCGTACGGCAGCAACTACCGGGGAGGTATCGGCGCGCGCGGATACAGACAATACCAACGCAGGGAGCAGTGCCGCTAGCGCGCGTGATCCCATGCGTGGTGTTCAGAGGTGCATAGACCCGGATCGGGCGGCGCTTCCATGTCGCGTACCTTACCGCTGCTTATTGAGGATGTTCAACCCTTTTAAAAGATTCAACGCCTCGTACAACTGATAATCCTGCGCCGCAAGACTGGCCGGTTTGGCGGGGGTAGCAGGTGTAGTGGTCGGCGCCGCCTCATCCGTAGCAGGCTTCTTCAACTTGGCGCTGCCATTTTCGAGATGTCCGGACAGATTCGCCTCCTTGACCGGCTCGATTGCCGGCGCTTCACCGGCTGTGACGACGACGTTCTCCGTGACGATATCCGGCTCGATACCTTCTGCCTGTATGGAACGGCCCGAAGGCGTGAAATAACGCGCGGTTGTCAGCTTCAGCGCGGAACCGTCGACCATCGGCAGTATTGTCTGCACCGACCCCTTGCCGAAGGTCTTCGTTCCCATCACGATCGCGCGGCCGTGATCCTGCAACGCGCCGGCGACAATCTCCGATGCCGAGGCCGAACCGCCGTTCACCAGCACCACCATCGGCGTGCCTTTCAACACGTCAACCGGCGTTGCCTTGTAACTCAGCTGCGCGCTGTCGCGGCGCCCTTCCGTGTAAACAATCATACCCTGCTCAAGAAACGCATCCGACACCGTCACGGCTGCCGTCAGCACACCGCCCGGATTGTTGCGCAAGTCGAGCACCATCCCTTTGAGGATGCCGTCGTTTTCCTTTTTGAGCGCACTGATCGCCTCGATCATGTCCTCGCCGCTATGGCTCTGGAACTGGGTAATGCGCACGTAGCCGTAACCCGCCTCGAGGATTCTGGACTTGATACTCTTGACCTGAATGACGTCGCGGACAATGGTGATCTCCAACGGCTTGTCCGCGCCTTCACGCACAATGGTCAGACGGATCTTGCTGCCGGGCTTGCCGCGCATCATCTTGACGGCGTCGGCCAGCGACATGCCTTTGACCGGCGCCTCGTCGAGACGGATGATCAGATCGCCGGCCTTGACGCCGGCCCGCGCCGCCGGGGTGTCGTCAATCGGCGCGATGACGCGGACGAAACCGTCTTCCATGCCGACCTCGATACCGAGGCCGCCGAATTCGCCCGACGTACCGACACGCAGTTCGCGGAAGGCTTCCTCGTCCAGAAATGCGGAATGGGGATCGAGACCGGCCAGCATGCCGCGCACGGCGTCCTCGAGTAATTTCTTGTCGTCAACCTCTTCGACGTACTCTTCCTTGATCTTGCCGAATACCTCGGTGAAGGTGCGCAGCTCCTGTAACGGCAGCGGGCTGGCGCCGCCTGATTCGCGTTCCGCAAGCACCCCCTGACCGATTGTCAGTGACACACCGACAAGCAGCCCCAGTGCCAATAACAGAATATTGCGAACCTTTGTTTTCATCTAATGCTCCTTGAGAACGCGCCGGCGACTGTCCCGCCGACCACAGTGACTCCGTATTGATATTGACCTTATCGGAACTTGCTGGGCGACACTTTACCAGAAAACACCGCGTGTGAAGATCGGAAGCGCGCTAGCCGCGCCGCGCGCCGCACCAGATAGCGGGGTTTTTGGGTATCCCGTTGTGACGCACCTCGAAATACAGTGCCGCGTTGTCGTGCCCGCCGCTGTTGCCTACCGTAGCGATGACTTCACCCTGTTCGACCCGGTCGCCGACATCCTTGAAAAGGCTCTGGTTGTGACCGTAGAGACTCATGTAACCATCACCGTGATCAATGATGATCAGCAAACCGAAGCCACGCAGCCAGTCGGCGAACGCCACGCGGCCATGGGAGATGCCCTTGACCTCGGTGCCTTCCGCCACCGCGATTGTCACGCCGTTCCACTTCATCGCGCCCGGCGGGCGCGGACTGCCGAAGGCGGTGGTCACCTGACCGCTCACCGGCCACGACAATTTCCCCTGGAGCCTGCCGAATTGCTCATGGTTGCCCGGATTCGCGGGAACGTTGTCGAAGGTGCGTTGCAGTTCGCCGACGAGCCGCTCCAGGCGCTTCTCGTCGTCGGTCAGCTGCTTCAGCTGTTGTTCCTTGCCGCGCATCTCGGTGTTTAGTTTCGCGATGACCTCACGGCGCTCGCCGACCGACCTTTCGAGATCCTGCTTTTGCCGTTGCTGGCTGCGCGACAGGTCCTCAAGCTGTCCCTTCTTGAGGGAGATCGCCGTCTGCGTGGTCTTGAGCGCCATCAGCCCAGAGGTCACCTGGGTGATATGGTCGGACCGGGCCCGGTTCAGATAGTCGTAATAGGTCAGGGTCCGACCGACCGTGGCGGGATTCTGCTGACTGAGCAGCAGTTTGAGGTAGCCCTGGCGCCCCAACGCGTAGCCGGCGCGGAACTGCCGGGCCAACAGGTCCTGCTGGCTGGCGAGCACCGATTCCTGCTGGCGGCGTTCTGCTTGCAGATTATCCAGATCACGGTTGCGCAGCGTCAGTTCGGCGCGGACGGCGCGTAACGAACGGTTGAACGCGCCGATATCCTGTTCCGCCTGTTTGAGCTTGCCGCGCAACATGCTGTGCTGGTCGCGATCCGCGTCAAGCGACTTGCGTAACGCATCGATCTTCTGCCGTACCTTCCCGAGCTCTGTCTCCTTGACCGACACCGCTTCCCGGGCGCACGGGTTGCCGGCGATTGCCAGCGCTACCAGCATGAACACGGCCTGGCGCCAGCGCCGCGACCGTGCGGCACGGCAGCGATGCTGCTCAGATCGGTGGCAGAGTTGTCGGCAAGGATTCACGGGCATTCATCGCGGCAGCGGTCGGGCCTGGTGACAGCATGCAAAGTTCGCCGTGAAAAATCCAGCCCGCGCACCCCAGGCAACGGCTATTGGTTGACGATGACCAGCGACTCGCCATTCATTTCGGCGGGCTGTTTGAGCTTCATCAAATAAAGCATGGTCGGCGCTACATCGGATAACGCGCCACTCGGCGACATGACTGCCGGACGTCCGATATAAATAAACGGTACCGGATTGCTGGTATGCGCCGTGTGCGCCTGCTGGGTCTGCTCATCGGCCATCTGCTCGGCGTTACCGTGATCGGCGGTAATCAGGATCTCGCCGCCGGCCTTGCGGGTCGCCGCGATGACGCGGCCAAGACATTGGTCCAGCGCCTCGATCGCCGCCACGGCGGCATCGAACTTGCCGGTATGCCCCACCATGTCGGCGTTGGCGTAGTTGCAGATGATCACGTCGTACTGACCGGACTCAACCGCGCCGATCAGGCGGTCGGTGACCTCCGGCGCGCTCATTGCCGGTTGCTGGTCATAGGTCGGCACCTTGGGCGATGGCACCAGTATCCGGTCTTCCCATTCGTAGGGATGCTCGACGCCGCCGTTGAAGAAAAAGGTGACGTGCGCGTACTTTTCCGTTTCAGCGATACGCAGCTGGCGCAGTCCCAGTTTCGCGACGTACTCACCAAACACGTTGCTCAGCCGTTCGGCCGGAAACGCGACCGGCACGTAGAAAAATTCCTTGTTGTATTCGGCGAGGCTGACGAATGACGCGAGTTTCGGCACATAACGTCGTTCAAACCCCTTGAAATCCTGCTCGATAAACGCCTTGGTCAGCTGCCGGGCGCGGTCGGAACGAAAGTTCATGAAAATGACGACGTCACCGTCAGCCATTTTTACCGGCTTGCCGTCGGCGCCGGTGATCGCCGTCGCCTTGACGAACTCGTCGTTCTCGCCGCGCTCATAGGCCATCTTCAGACCGGTCAGCGCATCGGGCGCCTGAAACTCCGCCGCGCCTTCGGCAAGCAGGTCGTACGCGGTCTGCACGCGATCCCAACGATAATCCCGGTCCATCGCAAAATAACGGCCGATGATCGATGCGACCTGGCCACTGCCCAGCTCGGTGAACTGCTGCTCGACGGTACGCAGCGATGCCTCGGCGCTGCGCGGCGGCGTATCGCGACCATCGAGGAATGCGTGGAGATAAACCCGGCGGGCGCCGCGTTCCACCGCCAGCTTGATCGTCGCCTGGATATGCTCCTCGTGGCTGTGCACGCCACCCGGGGAGAGCAGGCCGAAAATATGCAGTGCCTTGCCGCTCTGGATCACGGCGTCGACCGCACCGGTCAGCGTGCTGTTGGTAAAGAACGATCCGGTCTTGATCGACCGGTTGATACGGGTCAGCTCCTGGTAGACGACGCGGCCGGCACCCATGTTGAGATGACCGACCTCGGAATTGCCCATCTGGCCCGCCGGCAGACCGACGTCGGCACCGGCGCAGCGGATCAATGTGTGGGGAAACTTGTTCCAGATCTCATCCCATACCGGCGTGCGGGCGGCATGTATCGCGTTTCCCAGCGTGTTTTCGCTGTAGCCCCAGCCGTCAAGGACGATCAGGACCAGAGGTCTGTGTTTCAGTCGCATGGTAGTTCGTTAATTCGTTCGACAATCCGGCCGGCCCGCCGGTAACCACTGTCGCGGCACCGGCAAACCGCCAGCGGCGCGTTGGCAACCCTGGGACAATCGCAGTATTATAGCGTGCTGAAATTATTTATTTGTACAAGAATTACCAGGAATCCGGCGGCGCAGAAAATTTCCGTTGCGCGCCGGCCTCCGCGATAACTGAAGACGATCGGACAACCTGACCTGCTACCAATGTTGCATTCCAGTAACGACGAGCGCCGCCGTGACGCGTTGCCGCAGGAACCCGCGCTGGACGTTTTCGTCAACGCCGGATTTATCAACATGAAAACCATGGTGTTATGCCAGTGATCGTCGAATTTATTATTAATCATCCATTTCTGGTCGGGGCGCTGATCATTCTTCTGGTGCTGCTGATCGCCGGCGAGGTCAAACGCGTACTGCTGGGCTTCAAGGACATCAAGCCCGCCGAGGTCATCCGCCTGATCAATCATCAGGACGCCGTTGTGCTGGACGTGCGCGACGACCGGGAATTTGAAAACGGCCATATCGTCAACGCCGTGCACGTCCCGTTCGCCTTGCTGGACGGGCGTCTCGATCAACTGGACAAATACAAGGGCCGGCCGTTTGTCGTCGTCTGCAGGACCGGCCAGCAATCGGCGCGCGCCGGCGTCATGCTGAAGAACCGGGGATTCGAGCCCGTTTTCAAGCTGGGCGGCGGCATGCTCGCCTGGAAGAACGCCGATGCACCGGTAACCACCGGATAAGTGGTTGAACACGGCCAGTCGCGGCCGCACGAGCAAGGAATAACGTCATGTCTGAAACCGATAATCAAGCCACCACAACCGATCCGCGCAAATTCCAGATCCACAAGATATACCTGAAGGACGTGTCGTTCGAGACGCCGAATTCGCCGGATATTTTCGGCGAACAGGAATGGAAGCCCGATGTCAGCTTCGAGCTGCGCAATACCGCCAAGAAACTCAAGGACGGTTTCCATGAAGTGGTACTGTCGGTCACCGTCACCGCGAAGCTGGGCGACAAGGTCGCTTACCTGGTCGAGGTACACCAGGCCGGCATTTTTTCGCTGGAAGGTCACAGCGACGAGCAACTGGCGGAGATGGTCGGCGGATATTGCCCGGGCATTCTGTTTCCGTTTGCGCGCGAGGCGGTATCCGACGTGGTCACGAAAGGCAGTTTTCCGCAATTGCTGCTGGCGCCGGTGAATTTCCTTGCGCTGTACCAGCAGCATATCGCGCGCCAGAAACAGGAAGGCGCCTCCAGGGCGACCTCCCACTGAACAGCCGGGGATGGCAGGTGACCGCACCGACTCCAATATGCGCTAACCTCAACGCGGTGACCGGTCGCGCGCGGTGGCGGTAACAACCGCAACACCGCAGGCGGTCACGGTTTTGGGCGCGGGCTCGTGGGGCACGGCGCTGGCGTGTCTGATGGCCCGCAACGGTCTGCGGATTACGCTGTGGGACCATGATGCGCGGCAAATCACGGCGCTTGAACATGACCGCGTCAATGCGCGCTACCTGCCGGGCATTTCGCTGCCCGACAACATCCGCCTTTGCCAGACGCTGGAGCAGGCGCTCGCGGCAACCCCAGATGTGCTGATGGTGGTTCCGAGTCACGCGTTTCGCGCGGTGTTGCAACGGGCCGCGCCATTCCTGAATGCCGATACCGGACTGGCCTGGGCGACCAAGGGGCTGGAACCGGTCAGTTGCAAGCTGTTGCACGAGGTGCTTGCCGAGGAACTCGCCGGTACGCATCGTACCGCGGTGATCTCGGGACCAACCTTCGCGCGCGAGGTAGCCGCGGGCCTGCCGACGGCGATTACCGTTGCATCCGCCGACGCCGCCTATGCCGACCGCTGGGCGTCCTTCCTGCACAGCAACAGTTTCCGCGCCTACACCTCCGGTGATATCGCCGGCGTCGAACTCGGCGGCGCGATCAAGAACGTACTCGCCATCGCGACCGGCATTGCCGATGGGCTCGGCTTCGGCGCCAACACGCGCGCGGCGCTGATTACGCGCGGCCTGGCCGAGATGATGCGCATCGGTATCGCGCTCGGCGGCCGCCGGGAAACATTCATGGGCCTTGCCGGCCTGGGCGATTTGATACTGACCAGTACCGACGACCAGTCGCGCAACCGCCGCCTCGGTCTGGCGCTGGGTCGCGGTCACTCGCTGGAGTCCGCGCGCGCCGCCATCGACCAGGTGATCGAGGGCGTGCAAACCGCGCGTGAGATTCATACGCTGGCGCGGCGACACGCGATCGACATGCCGATCACCGAACAGGTATATCGGGTGTTATATGAAGGCTGCGCACCGCGTGACGCCGTGCAGGCACTGCTCGGGCGGGATCCGAAAGCGGAAACGCCGTGATCGGTCGATGAAGATGAAGGCGATGATACTCGCGGCCGGTCGTGGCGAGCGCATGCGTCCGCATACGGACCATACGCCGAAACCGTTGCTGGTGGCCGGTGACCGGCGCTTGATCGAACACCATCTGGTCGCGCTGGTTGCGGCCGGTATCACCGACCTCATCATCAATCACGGCCATCTCGGCGAACAGATTGAGGCTGCGCTGGGTGACGGCGCGCGTTACGGCGCCAGCATCCACTATTCGCGCGAAGGCGGCGAGACGCTGGAAACCGGCGGCGGCATCTTCAAGGCGCTGCCGCTGCTCGGCGCGGAGCCGTTTCTGGTGATCAACGGCGATATCTGGACCGACTATCCCTACGCGCAACTGCGCGCGCGCGGCAAGGATCTCGCGTTTCTCGTACTGACCGATAACCCGGCGCATCACCCGGCCGGCGACTTTGGCCTGAACGAGGGGCGCGTCATCGTCGATGCCGCCACCCGGCTGACCTTCACCGGCATCGCCGTTTACCACCCGGCGCTGTTCGCGGACTGTCAGCCGGGCCGGTTCCCGCTGGCGCCGCTGCTGCGCCATGCCGCCGCCAGGCGTCAGGTCGGCGGTGAACATTACCGCGGCCAGTGGATAGACGTCGGCACACCGCAGCGCCTGGCCGAGGTCGATGCGATGTTACACACGCGCCCTGCCGCACGTTAGCCAGACGTTTTCCCCGCAGCACCTGGCATACCGACCGTTATTTTTCCCGCGACGGCGGCAAGATGCGCGCCCGGGCGCCGGTCACGCCGTCGATGCTGACGCGCGATGCCCGCGTGGTGCGCCAGGACGACCTGCGCTACCGAATGGGACGGTTGACATAGCCAACGCGCACGCAACCGCCGCGGTGACGGTTACTGTGTCACCGCGATGGCTTGAATGTTTGAAGGCAGGGCGTACCGGCCAAGCCAGCCCGCAGGGTCGCGCGAATCTAGTGCTGGTTCCTGAGTATCGCGAATAATCGATCTTTTAATGCGAGGCGGCGTTTTTTCAGCTCGCCGATGTAGGCGTCGGAGACGGGTTGCATCATCTGTTCGATACCGTAGATCTTCTTGTCCGTACCGTCATATTCGAACAACAATCGGGAGAAGTCGGTATTACTGGATTTCAGTGTATTGATGGTTCCTGCGAATTCCGGAAATTCCTCGGTCAGGTCGTGACGTGCACCGTACATGGACAGGTACCCCCTTTCGATTTGTCTGAAACAAAAAGAAGCGCAGCTGCAAAGGCCAATCCCGCAACCGCCAGTATGGGATCACCCCGAAGAATCTCACGGGCCCGGCGACACTGTCAATGAACATCATGGTACCGTGCGGCGCTGGATAGTCACGCTTAGCTTATTGAACTAAAACGCTTTAAGTTGCCGCCGACCGTGCTGCGTCGAAGCCGGCAGTCGACTGAAGGCCATGTGGATAAAACGGGATTCAGCGTGAACCATCGCCCTTGAGCACGTCGATGGCCGCGATACGCTGCTGCCGTAATGCCTCGGCCATGGCCGCGCCGCTATGCCCGGCGGCGGCCAGCGCCCCGGCATCGACGGCACGCGCGGCGGCGAATGCCGCACGCATATGGTGCTGCTGCGGGTAAGGCGCCTCCTCCTGACCGGCGCGACCGCGCGCATCGGCGAGACACACCAGCAGAAACTGTTCGAACCGTTCCGGGCGGCGAAAGGCATCGAGACCCTGCAACACGTCGAGCAGGGTGCCGGGCCGCAGTTCACCGGCGCGGTGACAGTGGCTGTGATAGCGCGCGGCGAGCATGGCCAGATCGCGGTAATCGTTCGGCACGGACAACCGCGCGCACAACACCTCGACGAGCGCGACACTGCGTTGCTCATGGCCGGGATGCTGCGGCCAGTCGGCCGCCGGCGTCGTGCCCTTGCCCAGATCATGCACCAGTGACGCAAAGCGCACCCGGGTATCCGGCGTGAGGCGGGCGGCACAGTCGAGCACCGCCATCACATGCTTGCCGGTATCAATCTCGGGATGGAAATCGCGCCGTTGCGGCACACCGTACAGAACGTCGATCTCCGGAAACAGGCGGGCGAGCGCGCCGCAACTGCGCAGCACCTCAAAAAACCGCGACGGCTGCTGCTCGCCGAGTGCGCGTGCCACCTCGACCCAGATACGCTCCGCGACCAACGCGTCGACTTCACCGGCAGCGACAATTGCCCGCATCACTGCACTGGTTTCGTCGGCCACCCGGAAACCGAGCGGGGCAAACCGAGCGGCGAAACGCGCGACACGCAGAATACGCAACGGGTCCTCGACGAATGCCGGCGAGACGTGACGGATGACTTTCCGGGCCAGATCATCCTGCCCGCCGAACGGATCGATGATCGTGCCGCCGTCGTCCTCGGCCATCGCGTTGATCGTGATGTCGCGGCGGCGCAGATCCTCTTCCAGGGTCACATCGGGCGCGGCATGCACGACGAAACCCTTGTAGCCGGGGCCGGTCTTGCGTTCGGTGCGCGCCAGCGCATATTCCTCGCGGGTGTCGGGATGCAGAAATACCGGGAAGTCCTTGCCGACGCGCCGGTAACCGAGCTGTTCCATCTGTTCGGGCGTCGCGCCAACAACCACCCAGTCGCGGTCCACCACCGGCAGGCCGAGCAGCCGGTCACGCACCGCTCCGCCGACCCTATATATTTTCATCGATCTTCAATATCGTCCGCGCCGTGGTTACGGCAACCGCCTAGTCATGGCGCGCGTGATGACGGATTTCATCGAACGGATCGCCTTTGCGGGCGACATAGCGCGGCACAATCGATTCGATCGACGCCGGGGTAATACCGAATACGTCGGGAAACCCGCCAGCGCAAACACCGTCCACCTGCATCGACAGATAATTATCATAGGTCAACGGCTTGCCCGGCAGCAGCCCCATAACCCGGGCCTGGATGGCCGACAACGCGTTCGGCAAACCGATCACGGTGCAACGGCGCCCCGACACCGCCGCGGTGAATTCAAACAGTTCCCGCAGCGAATACGCTGCCGGCCCGCACAGGTTATATCGCTGACCGCAGGTACTCTTGTCCGTCATGGCCTTGACGAAGGCGGCGACCACATCACCGACATAGACGGGCGCGAAACGCGCGCCGGGACAGACGAGCGGCAACATGCCGGGCGACGCCCTGATCAGGCAGGCGAACTGATTGAAGAAATGATCGCCCGGCCCGAAAATCACCGACGGACGGAAACTGGTGACCGCCAGATCGTCAGCCGCATGCACGGCGTCCTCGCCCTCGCCCTTGCTGCGCAGATACTGGCTGGGGCCCTTTGCCACGTCGGCATTCAGTGCGCTCATATGCAGCAGGCGCGGTACCCCGAGCGACTGGCAGGCGGACACGATCCGCCGTGGCAAATCGGCATGCACGACCTGAAAATCGCCGCGATGCCGCTCATTCAGGATACCAACCAGATTGATGACGGCGGCAGCGCCGGGAAAATGCTCCCGCAGCACACCTTCGTCGAGTATGTCGGCCTCGACAACGTCCACATTCGGCAGCACCAGCAGTTCGCGGTAGCGCTCGCGGTGGCGCGACAGCACGCGCACATGCCACCCGGCCGATGACAGCGCGGCGACCAGATGTTGCCCGACAAAACCTGTGCCGCCGAGCACACAGATATCACGCTTCTTCATGTCGTTCCCAGCCCTCGCGTCGTTAAACGCAGACGTTACAAAAGAGGTTGGCACCGCTGCGCCGGACGTTGCGCGACCTGTCATCCCGGCCGGCGCTGGTGTAGATTAAACAAATCATAGCACTTTAAGGAACGCGGACATGGGCTTCCGATCCATCAATCCAGCCAACGGCGAACCCCTCGGCGAGTTTGCCGACTGGAGCGCGGCCGAACTGGAAAACGCGCTGGCCGCTGCGGCGGATGCGGCACCGCGCTGGGCGGCCATACCGCTGACCGAACGCTGCCGCATGATGCGCGCCGTGGCCGATGTGTTGCGCAAGAAGAAGGAACATCTGGCGCGACTGGTGACGCTGGAGATGGGCAAGCTGGTCCGGGAGGCACGCGCCGAGATCGAAAAATGCGCGACGGCATTCGAATACTACGCGGAAACGGGCCCGCGCTTTCTTGCCAATGAGAAAATCCACACAGATGCCAGCAGCAGCTTTGTCGCCTATCAGCCGCTGGGCACGGTGCTGGCGATCATGCCATGGAATTTTCCGATCTGGCAGGTCATGCGTTTCGCCGCGCCGGCACTGACCGCCGGCAATACCGGTTTGTTGAAGCACGCATCGAACGTGCCGCAATGCGCGCTGGCGATCGAGCAGGTGTTTCGCGAGGCCGGTCTGCCGGAACATGTCTTTCGCACGCTGATGATCCCGGTAAAAAGAGTCGCTGACGTGATCAAGGATGCGCGTGTCCACGCAGTGACATTGACCGGCAGCGAAGCGGCCGGACGTCAGGTGGCAGCGACCGCGGGTGAGCATCTGAAAAAGGCCGTACTGGAACTCGGCGGCTCGGACGCCTTCGTCGTGCTGGAAGATGCCGACATCGATCTCGCCGCCGGCAACGCGGTGGCGGCGCGGTTTCTCAACGCCGGGCAAAGCTGTATTGCGGCGAAGCGGTTTATTGTTGTCGACGCGATCGCCGACGCGTTCATCGCGAAATTCACGGCCGGCGCCAGCGCACTGCGGCCGGGCGATCCATTGCTGGAGCACACGACGCTCGCACCGCTGGCGCGACTGGATTTGCGCGACGAGCTGCATCAGCAGGTCAGCGATAGCATCAAGCAGGGCGCGACCATGGTCACGGGTTGTGTGCCGGCGCCGGGACCCGGTGCGTTTTACCTGCCGTCGATCCTGGACAACGTTACGCCGGGATCACGCGCCTACCATGAAGAACTGTTCGGACCGGTCGCCAGTATTATCCGGGCACGCGACGAGGACGACGCGCTGCGCATCGCCAACGATTCGCGCTTCGGCCTCGGCGGCAGTGTCTGGACACGCGACCTTGGCCGCGGCGAACGCTTCGCGCTTGGTATGCAATGCGGCGCGGCCTTCGTCAACGGCATGGTCAAGAGCGACCCGCGCCTGCCGTTCGGCGGCGTCAAGGCCTCCGGCTACGGCCGTGAATTGTCACACCATGGCATGCACGAATTCCTCAACGTGAAAACCATCTGGGTGAGGTAGCCGCCTTGTTAGCCCTGGTCAGCTATCTGGTCCTTGGCTCGGCCGTCGGCGTGGTCGCCGGGCTGTTCGGCGTCGGCGGCGGACTGATCATCGTGCCGGCACTGGTCATGCTGTTCGGCTATCAGCAGCTGTTTCCCGACGCTGCCGTACATGTTGCGATCGGCACGTCGCTCGCAACGATCATCGTCACGTCGATCGCCTCGACGCGCGCGCATCACCGCCACGGCGCGGTATTATGGGACGCGGTACGCGGCCTTGCGCCAGGCCTGCTGATCGGCACGCTGCTGGGCGCGCTGGTCGCGAATCTGTTGTCGACCAATGCGCTACGCTGGGTGTTCGGCATATTTGAACTGGTGGTTGCCGCGCAGATCGCGCTGGACGTGAAGCCGTCACCGCACCGGACACTGCCCGGCATCGCCGGCATGTCGCTGGTCGGCACCTTCATCGGTGCGGTATCGTCGTTGATCGGTATCGGCGGCGGTACGCTGACCACGCCGTTTCTGCTGTGGTGTAACAAGGCGATACACAACGCGGTCGCAACATCGGCGGCCTGCGGGCTGCCGATTGCCGTCGGTGGCACGATCAGCTTCATCATCGTTGGCTGGAACGTTACCGGCGATGCGCCCTACACCTCGGGCTATGTTTACTGGCCCGCGGCGGCGGGCATCGGCGCCGCCACACTGGTGTTCGCGCCGCTCGGCGCCAGGCTGGCGCACCGGCTGCCACGCCGGACACTGAAGTTGTGGTTCGCCGCCCTGCTGGCCGTGCTCGGCACCCGCATGTTGCTGGGCTGATAACCGGGTATCGTCGCAGCAACGGGGCAGGTCATGAGATCACGGGGCAACTACGTTATAATGGCGTGCCCCGGAGTAACTCCGACACATTTCATCCACGTTTCTAGAGGTTCAGTACTATGTCCGGACTGGTGAAACCGCACGGCGCGGCCAATTTGAAGCCGTTACTTCTTGCAGGCAAGGAGCGCGAACAGGAACTGGCGCGCGCGAAGACCTTGCCGCAGATACCGATCAGCTCCCGCGAAACCGGCGACCTGATCATGCTCGGCATCGGTGGCTTCACGCCGCTGGACGGCTTCATGTCGCAGGCCGACTGGCAGGGCGTGTGCGACGGCATGAAGACCGCGGCAGGGCTGTTCTGGCCGATACCGATCACGCTGTCGACCGACAAGGCGACCGGCGACAAGATCAGGATCGGCAAGGACGTCGCGCTGATCAGCCGTGAGACCGACGAAGTCATGGCGACGATGATGGTCACCGAGAAGTACACCATCGACAAGGAACACGAGTGCGCCATGGTGTTCAAGACCACCGACAAGCAACACCCCGGCGTCCAGATGGTCATGGAACAGGGGGAGGTGAACCTGGCGGGCCCGGTCAAGGTGCTGTCCGAGGGTGACTTTCCGACACGGTTTAAAGACGTCTACATGACGCCAGCGCAGACGCGCGCGCTGTTCGAGAAAAAGGGCTGGTCGACGGTCGCCGCGTTCCAGACGCGTAACCCGATGCATCGGTCGCACGAGTACCTGGTGAAGATCGCCGTCGAGATCTGCCACGGTGTGATGGTGCATTCGCTGCTAGGCAAGCTGAAGGCGGGCGACATCCCGGCCGAGGTGCGCCGCGACGCGATCAGCGTGCTGATCGACAAGTATTTCGTCAAGGACACGGTGGTGCAGTCCGGTTATCCGCTGGACATGCGCTATGCCGGTCCGCGCGAGGCGCTGCTGCATGCGCTGTTCAGGCAGAACTACGGCTGCTCGCATCTGATCGTTGGTCGTGATCACGCCGGCGTCGGCGAGTACTACGGTCCTTTCGACGCGCAGCACATCTTCGACGAGATCCCGGCCGATGCACTGGAAACCAAACCGCTGAAGATCGACTGGACCTTCCATTGCAGCAAATGCGACGGCATGGCGTCGATGAAGACCTGTCCGCACGAGGCAGCCGACCGGCTGATGCTGTCTGGCTCCAAGCTGCGCAAGTCCTTGTCGGAAGGTGAAGAGGTGTCGCCGCATTTCAGCCGCCCGGAAGTGCTCGACATCCTGCGCAAATACTACGCGGGACTCGCTGACGAGGACCGTGTCGAGATCAAGCTGACCGGACATTCGGCGAAGTAGTCCCGCCGATACCAGCGACAAGAGCGGCCTGGCCGCTCTTGTCGCTGGTCCGGGTTCACGGGCGTGCAGACCGTGCCGCCTGTATCAGGGCGAGATCGCCTCAAAACGCTGGCCATAGCGGCCGTATATCCACTTCAACACGAATGGCGGCACGAGCGTTGTCAGTGCTATGACGATGATCATCCCGGCATAGATCTCGTTATTGAATATGCCGCTGGCGCGGCCCAACTCGGCGAACACGAGGCCTACTTCACCGCGTGGAATCATCGCGACACCGATGGCCACGCGTATCGGCCACGGTTCGCGGATGACGAATGCGCCGATCAGCTTGCCGCCGATCGCCACCAGAAACATGGTGGCCGAGAATCCCCAGATAAACGGCGACCCCCAGTCGATATCGCGCAGATGCAGCGACAGACCGACCACCACAAAAAAGATCGGGGTGAACAAATGAATAATCGGCTTCATCTGTTCCTCGACGCGCTGGGCAAAACGCTCGTCGTTGTGCAGGGCGATGCCAAACGGCAGGAAAAAGCGGCGCGACAGCGCCAGTCCCGCGGCAAAGCCGCCGAGCAACTCCGGCGCGCCGATCGCATGGGCCGCCCAGGCAAAGAACAGCACCATAGACACCAGAGTGGTCGGTATCAGCCCGGGGATGTCGCTCGTCGCGTCAAACCGCTGGATGACCACGGACATCAGTTTCGCGGCCACTGGCGCGAGTACGAAAAACGCGCCGACAAAGGTCAGTACCTTGCCGATATTGGCAAGGCTGACGCCGCCGCTGACGGAAAATTCGTAGAGCGTCGCGAGCAGGATCACCCCCAGGACATCGTCGATCACCGCTGCGCCGAGCACGACCTGGCTTTCAAGCGCGTGCTGGCGCTTCAGATCGGTCAGCACCCGTACCGTTATCCCGATACTGGTGGCGGTCAGCGTACCGCCAATAAAGAGGGATACCAGCAACGGTAAATCGAGCATCCAGTAGCCGAGCGAAAAGCCCAGCACCAGCGGCAGACCAAAGCCGAGGACGGCGACGACGAAGGACTTCGTGCCGGTATGCATCAGCCGCCTGACGTCGGTGTCCAGCCCGACCTCAAACAGCAACAGGATGATGCCTATCTCGGCAAGCAGCTTGATCACTTCGCCGGGGGTGATCCAGCCGAGCAGGCTCGGTCCGAGCACGACACCTGCGAGCAGTTCGCCGATCACCGCCGGCGTTTTCATGCGGACGGCAAGCTCGGCGAACGCACGCGCCGTGAGCAGGATGATCAGCAGGTTCAGAAAAAATGCATGAGCAGCCACGGCCGTATCGCTCCTGCTCGCAGTACGCCGGCGCTTGCCGGCAAGAATAGCTGTCGTTCCGGCGCCGGATCGAGCGCGGTTTCGTTACTCCGGAACCCGGGATTATTCTTTGCTGGTCAGCCAATCCATCAAGGCAAACATCACACCGGAAACGATAAACGTCAGATGGATCCCCACCTTCCAGCCCAGCTGTTCATTCGACAATTCATGAACATTGACGAATGATTTGAGCAGTTCGATAGCGGATATCGCCACGATGGACCCGATCACTTTCATTTTGAGATCGGAAAAATTCACGTGACCCATCCAGTCCGGACGGTCTTCATGATTACCGGTGTGGATTTTCGAAACGAAATTTTCGTAACCGGCGAAGATAATGATAATGAGCAGGTTCGCTACCAGCGTGATATCGATCAACGAGAGAATCCCGATGATCACCTGGCTGCCCTCGCCGGTGAACACCACCGGTACCAGCGCGGCTACTTCTTTCGAGAACTTGACCAGCAACAGCACAATGCAGAACACCAGGCCGAGATAGAACGGCGCCAGCAGCCAGCGGCTGCCAAACATTAATCTCTCCAGCGCGTGTTCGATGTTTTTCACTTACCTGACCTCCGGTTTGACGGCGTAGTGTAACAACTCCGGAACCACCGCGGACACTGGTGTATGGGGTATGCTGCCCGGCAAAACAAAAGAGCCAGGCGGCCAACTGGCCGCCTGGCTGTCCGCCTAGTCAGGTTATTTAATGGCAATCTTGCGGGCGGCGTCCACCGGTTTTTTGCCGATCACAACCTCCAGAACTCCGTACTCACCGCGCGCGGTGATCGCGTCGGGATTGGCGGTATCCGGCAACCGGAAACGGCGTTCGAAGGATTGCTTCGGGCGTTCCAGATGGGAGTACTTTTCCAGTTCCTCGCGGACAGGCGCGGCGCGCTCGCCTTTAACGATCAACACGCCCGTATCGAACGTGATATCGATGTGCTGGGGATCGAATCCCGGCAGATCGGCATAAATGACAAACCGGTCCGCCTCTTCCTTGATATCCACCGGCGGCGCCCAGCCGGACACTGCGGCAGCCGCGGTTCGGCGACCATGGCGGCCGTTGAACCCGAATGTGCTGGTGATCTCGTGGCGCAGTTCGTCAAACGGTGATCGATGGTGGCTATAGTTCATGATTCTGGTCTCCTGAGATAACGTTGCAGTTGCTCGGTATATGGGCGCGGGCGTATGACTTTTCAAGGAATCCGCACCGACGAGGCGACATTTTTTGAAAATCTGCTACCACAATATGTTGTGGTATGGCCAACGACAGGTTTCTCGTGGAGGACAGCGCGATAATCCTGCGTCAATACGGAACTCATCAATTAATGTTATGTTTTATATAGAATAAATATTCACCGGGCATCGTGCGTAAAAGTGTTTGACAGGATAGATCGATCATCATACTCTGCTCGTTCTTCACAATATATTGTGTCCGGGCCTGTGAAGGTCAACGTGATCGTGCAGGACTATAATAATAACCCGCAGTAAGCAAGGAAGGGACAAGTCAATCATGAAAAAAACTACGCAGTTGAAGGTAGTGAAAAGCGGCCAACAAGACACACCATTTCAGGAAGCCTCGCTGGATATCTGGGACAAGAAGTATCGTCTCAAGAGCAAAAACGGCGCGGCCATCGACGATACCCTGGACGATACCTTCAAGCGCGTCGCCAGGGCGCTCGCCGATGTCGAAGCCGAAGACAAACGTGAACTCTGGCACGAAGAATTCCTCTGGGCGTTGCGCCACGGCGCGATTCCGGCCGGGCGCATCATTTCCAATGCCGGCGCCTGGGAACACAAACCGGCGACGTCGACGATCAATTGCACCGTCTCCGGTACAGTCGAGGACTCGATGGACGGCATTCTGACCAAGGTCAGAGAGGCCGGCCTGACGCTGAAGGCCGGCTGCGGCATCGGCTATGAGTTCTCGACGCTGCGCCCGAAAGGTGCCTATGTATCCGGTGCCGGCGCGCATACCTCCGGGCCGCTGTCGTTCATGGATATCTACGACAAGATGTGCTTCACGATCATGTCGGCCGGCGGCCGGCGCGGCGCCCAGATGGCGACGTTCGATGTGCAGCACCCCGACGTGCTCGACTTCATCAAGGCCAAGCGCGAACACGGCCGGCTGCGGCAGTTCAACCTGTCGCTGCTGGTGACCAGGGACTTCATGGAGGCGGTCCGTAACGACGCGCCATGGAAACTGGTGTTTCCGATCACGGCGGACGAAGTCGCCGAAGAGCAGCTGGATGTTGACAACCCAGAGCAGGTGATCTGGCGCGAGTGGCCGGTCACGGTTCGTTATGTGTCCAACGAAGCCGGTCTGGTGGCCTGCAAGGTCTACAAAACCATACGCGCGCGACGCCTGTGGGACGTGATCATGTCGTCAACCTATGACTACGCCGAACCGGGTTTCATCCTGATCGACAAGGTCAACGAGATGAACAACAACTGGTTCAACGAGACGATACGCGCCACCAACCCGTGCGGCGAACAGCCGCTGCCGGAGTACGGTTCGTGCCTGCTCGGCTCGGTGAACCTGACCAAGTTCGTGCGCGATCCGTTTACCGAACACGCCTGGTTCGACTGGGACGAGTACCGCCGGGTCGTCGCCACTTTCACACGCATGCTCGACAATGTGGTCGAGATCAACGGTCTGCCGCTTGAACGGCAGCGCGAGGAGATCCTCGGCAAGCGGCGCCACGGGATGGGATACCTTGGCCTCGGCTCGACGCTGACCATGCTCGGCATGAAGTATGGTTCACCACCGTCGCTGGAATTTACCGACAGCGTGACACGCGAACTCGCCGTCACCGGCTGGAAGGCGGCGCTTGATCTGGCCCGCGAGAAAGGTCCCGCGCCGACACTGCTGAAGGAATTCGAGGTGACAGCGGCGATGCTGCGTAAACGTCCGGAGATGGAACGTGACGGCTGGAAGATCGGCGACCGGATACCGGGCAAGGTACTGCACGCGAGATACAGTCGCTACATGCAGCGGATCGCCGACGTCGAACCGGAGCTGGTCGCGGAGCTGGCCGAGGTCGGCGCACGCTTCACGCATCACAGCTCGATCGCGCCGACCGGCACGATATCGCTGTCACTCGCCAACAACGCCAGTAACGGCATCGAACCAAGCTTTGCGCATCATTACTTCCGCAACGTGATCCGCGAGGGTCGCAAGACCAAGGAAAAGGTCGCTGTCTATTCGTACGAACTGCTCGCCTACCGTCGCCAGATCAATCCGAACGCGATACCAGGCTCGGAGAAGGACGGTGAGCTGCTGCCGGACTACTTCATCACCGCCGACGACATCACGCCCAAGGCACATGTCGATATACAGGCGGCGGCGCAAAAGTGGATCGATTCATCGATATCGAAGACCGCCAATGTACCCACCCATTATCCCTACGAGGATTTCAAAGGCATTTACATGTATGCCTATGAAGAAGGCCTGAAGGGATGCACGACGTTTCGTTTCAATCCGGAGGCGTTCCAGGGCGTGCTCGTCAAGGAGGCCGACCTGGAGAACACGGTTTACCAGTTTACGCTCGAGGACGGCACGGTAGTCGAGGCTCGCGGCAACGAGGAAATCGAATATGACGGGGAAACACACTCGGCGGCGAATCTCTACGATGCGCTCAAGGAAGGCTATTACGGCAAGTTCTAGCGGCAAGAATGCGCAGATTAACGTCTAACGAGACAGCAGCCTGAAGGGAACGTGTTCATGACTATCAAAATAGATAAAAAGATCGCCAAATACAGCGTAACAAAACCGGCGGAGCCGGCTGAAACCGCGCAGCTCGTGGTGCCGGCCAAGGCGGAATCCAACGTTATTCAAATGCACGAGAAGGTAGAGCGGCCTGATACGCTGCTCGGCTCGACCTACAAGCTTAAAACGCCGCTGTCCGAACATTCGCTGTATGTCACCATCAACGACATGGTGCTCAATCCAGGCACCGAACACGAGCTGCGGCGGCCGTTTGAAATTTTCATCAACTCCAAGAACATGGACCACTTTCAGTGGATCGTCGCGCTGACACGGATTGTCTCAGCGGTGTTCCGCAAGGGCGGTGACGTCACCTTCCTGGTCGAGGAACTGCGCTCGGTGTTCGATCCGCGCGGCGGTTATTTCAAGAAGGGTGGTAAATTCATGCCGTCACTGGTCGCCGAGATCGGCGACGTGATCGAGCATCACCTGCGCGTCATCGGTCTGATCAAGGACGAGGCGCTGAGCGAGGGCCAGCAACAGCTCATCGACGAAAAGCGCGCGCAGTTCGAGGCAATACGAGCGAATGCCGGCAACAACGGTGGTTTCCCAGAAGGCTCACAGCTATGCGGCAAGTGCATGACCAAGGCAATGATCATCATGGATAACTGCCTGACATGCCTCAATTGCGGCGAGTCAAAATGCGGATGAAGGTCTACGGACAAAACCGCGTAAAGGCAGCTGCGGCTGCCTTTGTTTTTCGTAAAGCGCAATTCAAAAAAGGGGGGAATACCAATCTTGCAAGCGAAAACCGATTATCCGGTGCATGAGTTGATTGCGCGGCGCTGGAGCCCCTATTCTTTTGATCGCCGGCCGGTCAGCGTCGACGATTTGCATGCGATTTTCGAGGCCGCTCGTTGGGCGCCGTCTTCTTTTAACGAGCAGCCATGGCGCTTTCTGCTCGCTACGCGAAACGATGCCGGCGCATTTTCCACCATGCTTTCGTGCCTGACCGAGGGCAACCGTACCTGGGGACAACATGCCCCTGTGCTGGCGCTGGGCGTCACCAAACGGAGCTTCACCCGCAACGGCAAACCGAACCGCGCCGCACTGCATGATCTCGGCCTGGCCTCCGCAAATTTGTCGCTGGAAGCGACCGCGCGCGGCCTGAGCGTGCACCAGATGATCGGCATCGAACCGGACAGGGCCAGGCAAATCTATCAGGTACCTGACGACTTTGATGTGTATACCGGTCTCGCGATCGGCTATCCGGCAGACCCGACGGAACGATTGTCGGAGTTCGCGGATCGCGATCAGACCCGCCGGCCGCGCAAGCCGCTGCGCGAGATGCTGTTCGAGGGCACGTGGAATATCCCCGCTGCGTCGTTGTAAACGCGAGAACCTCATATCGCTCCTCATCCACTGACGGGGCTGTTCGGGATTCATGTATGATGCGCCAGACTTATGCCAGGCTGAGGTAAAACCGAAACTGGCCAGTATGAACCACTTTTCCTGGAGAACGAGATGGCCGTAAGTGTTGAAGATCTGACCGTAAATTATACGGATGCCGGCGTGCAGACCGTCAAGGAACTGGACAAGGTGATTCTGTCCAAGGGCGCGTGGGCGACGGTGATTTTCAAGTATCAGGATCTGGATCGGGCCAAGGGCGAGTTCGGCCCCGAAAAATACACGATTCGTCGCTACCAGAAGCGTAATAACGAATATATGACCAAGTCGAAATTCAATATTTCCAGCAAGGATCAGGCGCAGAAAATCATCGAAGCGTTGCAAAACTGGATCGGCGAGTAATCGACCGGACGGTCGGGGTATGCTCAGGCGGCGAGTTGCTGTGCCATCATCTCGAGTCCTTCGTGCCCTTCCATGATGCGCTTGGTAGCCGCCTCGAGCTGATATTCGCTGACTTCAAGAAATCCAAGTATCCCGCCCGGTAGCTGAGTGCTTGATGCGTCACCCAGATCGTGACGCTTCAGCATCCGGTCGGCGATAAGCACAAGTTGCGCGTAGACCGCGTGCGGGCCGTGATAGTTTTCGTTATGGTGTTCCCTGATCGCCACAACGATCTCTTCCGGCAGCTTCCAGTATTCCATCAGCATGCTACCCACTTCGGTATGGTCAATACCGAGTGCTGCTAATTCAATGGATGTGACAGACCGTTCGGGGTGCTCCTCGACCAGTTTGTTCAACATAACGAATTCTTCCTTGAACAGATGCCCGACCAGGAGATGTCCAAAATTGTGTGACAGCCCCGCCAGATACGCCATTCCGGAAGGCGGCCTGATTTCAGGCGGCACCATGCCGCTCAACGCTTGCGCCAGGGCAGCGCTGTACACCGCGTGGCGCCAGAACGCGTCAAGACCCAGCGGACCGGTCTTTGGCGTCCGGAATGGCCGCGCTGTGGCAAGGCCCAGCGCCAGATTCATCACCATGTCGTAGCCGAGCACACGTGACATTGCCACCCGCACCGAATCGACGGCGCCGCGATAGCCGAAAAACGGCGAACGCGCGTAGCGCATCACCTGAGCTGCCAGGCTGGGATCGACCTCGACAATGTCGGCAAGTTTCTTGAGCTCGGGTTCGTTGGCGGCTCGCAGCGCCAGAATCCGCTGGGCCATCTCCGGCATCGCCGGCAATTTACCCAGACTACGGATGCGCTCCTTGATATTCAGTTGCGACGATCCGCGTCGCGCGTCGCTGATGGATAGCGACGCTGGCGCGCGCGCTCCGGGCGCTGACACCGCCAACTTGCCTGATACCGGCCGTGAATACCGGTCCGCGAATATCACACCACCCTGTTTTTTGAAAAGTCTTTGAAAGTTTCGTCTATCGATACGTACGACCGTACGCCGGTCACCACCGAGGAAATACACGGTGTCGAGCGTTGAGAAGCCATTGTGAACCACGGTCGCAATGCCATAGGCCATGCCGAGCGGCGGCAGATACTTCGGGCTGCAATCATGGAAGCTCTTCTGGAGAGTCAGCTCGGAGGCGTGCTCCACCGGACGGTTGATCAGTTCGCCGAACACCTGAAGATCGAGTTCGTGGTTCGCTGGCATGATCGCCATGATGAATCCCGCGCCATCATGAACCACAACGGCCTTCATCAGCGACGCCGGCGCGATGCCGGCGGCAACCGCTGCTTCGCGGGGAGACGTGAACGGCTTCAGTTCGAGCACGTCATAGGTGACCCGACTGCTATCAAGCATCTTTACAATTGTCGCAGCAACTGACATTCCGGGATTTCCTCGCGACTCTTCTAACTATATATCGACCTGAAACAGTAAAAATATGAGACGCCGTTCCGGTTTCGAGGTTAACAATGTAGCGAAAATCAATTGGCTGATTTTCATATCGTTACGACAATGTGGACGGCGCGGTACCTCTATCGACACGGCCGCCAAACACCGTTAATCGCGGCAAGCGATCGGCGGGAAGATCGGCGGTATAGCGCCGTTGCCGGGGCAATGTTGGATGTCGCTCGTCAATGACCGTCGCCATCGCCTGCAAAGCGGAAACCAGCCCGTATCTCACCCGGAAGATCCGCTTTGCCGTCGGAATGTTTTTTGCCGGTGTCATGCCGTACGAGCCGGCGTCGGCGGACCCGGACGATGCCGTGCGGGCGTATTCCGGCTATTCGGCCAGGGTGCCCGGGCAGCTCTGGGTTGAAATATCCCGCGGCGACTGGTTGGTGATACAGGCGGATACCGCGATCATATTTGATGCGGAACCACGCAAACTCTGAGGAGAACTGATCAAACGATGGTCCGGGACGTGGACGTGAGCCGGCGGGTCAGTCCGTTGCAGCACGATTCCTGAATGGCAATATCTGTGCTGGCAAAGCACCGCTGCCGGTTGTCGCCGTGCCCGATGCCGTCAGTTGTCCTACGGCGGCCAGCAAACCGCCTTCTCCGACATAGGAATCCAACATCAGTCCGTACAACCGCTGGGATGACACGATCGGATCACGGTATTTGCGCCGCTCCATATCGATACGCCACTGCAAACACTCCAGACGGCGACGCCTGTCCGCCGGGGCCTGTTCGATAAACTGACGGATTACGCTGGCACGCCGGTCCTCGAAGGCCGCCGGATCGGTCTGAGCCAGCCGCTTCCACTCGTCAAAATCAAATGTCGGTGCCTCTGGATCGCCCACGGAGGTACTGTTCCCGGATGGATGAATCAGAATTATAATCACAATTGCGCCCGGATCTCGATACGGCGCCACATCGGACGGCATCCGGGGATATACCCTATTGGCTGGGTTCGGCGCCGATACCGGATTATGGTTACCGTGAACCTCCACGCGCGACGACATCGACGATGCCGGCCATTCAGGACAGCGCAGTGACCCGTACCCGCGCTAGCGCGCCATCGGCCTTGCCGTGTTCGGCGTTCACTGCCGCACTTCGGAAAATATATCGTGAGGCAGTGCCACCACCGTAGCGCGGAAGCCTTGCCGATGAAGGCTAGTGACTTGGCCGTGATCGTCCTCGGGCAGACACTCGGACACCGTGTAGTGCGCTCCCGCTTCAAGGCAAAATGCGAAATTGTCGATCGACACATGGATGACCGCCGGTGTGGTCCAAAACTGCATAACCCCGGTTGATCGGACCATGCGGCGTTCAACATGGCGGGCCCGCCGAAAATCCAGGGGGAGCATGAACGGCGATCACAACGACTCCGACGGCGTGTCCGAATCCGCCCCCTGGACGCACGGGAAAATTCGTCGTGATGTTGAAAATCTGCCGAACTGTTGTACAGTCGTTACCAGCGTCACTGCTACAGAGCGGCGGTGCGCTGCCGATAAGTTACGGGTAAAACAACTAATTTCGGGCTTGTCGATACTGATGTAACGTAGCCGGAGTAGCGTTAGTCGTATCCTGGGCCAGCCCGCCAAAACGGACTTCGGACGGAACCGCGTACGGGACATTCGGCAGTGTTTTGGGGATCAAAGGACACACCAGCGCCAAAAACCGGCCTTGTACTCGGCGGTGGTGGCGCGCGCGCTGCGTATCAGGTAGGGGTGCTGCGCGCCGTCGCAAAACTGCTGCCGCGAAATTCGCCGAATCCTTTTCCGATTGTATGCGGTGCGTCGGCGGGAGCGATTAACGCCGCGGCGCTGGCGGTTTATGCGACGCGTTTTCGCGAAGGGGTATTCCAGATCCACCGCGTCTGGAGCAATTTCCAGTCTCAACACGTGTTCCGTTCCGATGCCCGGGGTATCGCGCTGAGCGGACTACACTGGCTGTCGGCAATGATGCTCGGCGGACTCGGCGAACATAATCCTCATGCGCTACTCGATCGCGCGCCGCTGCGCAAACTGCTGACCGAACTCCTGTCATTCGACGAGATCCAGAACTCCATCGACGCGGGGGCGCTGCACGCACTGAGTATCACTGCCTCTGGCTACAACTCGGGCCAGTCGGTCACATTTTTTCAGGGCGTCGAGGCCCTGCGACCCTGGCAGCGTGTGCGAAGATGCGGCGTACGCTCGAGAATCACCCTCGATCACCTGCTGGCGTCTTCGGCAATCCCGTTTGTATTTCGCGCGATCAAGGTGAACCGTGAATTTTTCGGCGATGGATCGATGCGTCATATCGAACCGATCGGCACCGCGCTGCAGCTCGGCGCTGACCGGGTATTCGTGATCGGCGTTCGCCAGGAAACCGACGATGTCTCGCCGCGTGAGCGGGTAATGAATTACCCGTCCATGGCACTAATCGCCGGCCACGTGCTGAACAGTATTTTCCTGGATAACATCGCGATTGACATGGAGCGGCGTGATCTCATCAACAAGGCGGTAGCGATGATTCCATCGCGCCATATCGACGACAGCGACCTGACATTGCGGCCAGTCGAGGTACTGATGATTTCGCCAAGCGAAGACATCGGCAAGATCGCCCAACGACACGCCCATCGGTTGCCGCTGCCGGTACGGTATCTGCTGCGGGGCGTCGGTGCGCCGAATCGCGGCGGATCGAACCTGGTAAGCTATCTGCTGTTCGAAAAGGAGTATTGCGAGGAGCTGATGGCGCTCGGCTACAAGGATACGATGGACAGAAAAGACGAGGTAATGACTTTTCTCGGGGTGAGCGGCGGGGAAACGCCAGCCTAGGATACCGGGCACTATGTTCAGTCGATATCGTTTTTTCATGGAACGAGCCTGGCGCAAAACGGCTGCTACATAACGGAGCATTGATATTCATGGAACACGAGTACGTCACCACGGTGACACGGATGTTACTGTCAGCGCTGGCCGGCGGTCTGATCGGCCTTGAGCGCTCGTATCACGGGCGGCCTGCCGGATTCCGCACGCATACACTGGTCTGCATGTCCGCAAGCCTGCTGATGTTGTTTACCGTCTTCCAGTGGAAGCTGCTCGCGGGTGCGCCCATTGAAACGATACGGGTCGATCCGACGCGCATGGGCCAGGGCATCATGACCGGCATCGGTTTCCTTGGCGCTGGCGTTATCATCAAAGACGGCCTCACGGTACGCGGCCTGACGACGGCGGCATCGATCTGGATAACAGCGTCCATCGGCATTGTCATCGGCATGGGTCTCTATTTCGCGGCGGCATTCACCTGCGTTTTATCGATCGGCGTACTCGCGTTCTTTCGCTGGCTCGAAAACCGCATGCCGACGTTGCGCTATGCGCGCCTCACCGTGCGCTTTGCGCGCCGCGAGCATATGCCGGAGGAAGAGCTGCGGCAGATACTCAAGGATCACAACGCGACGCTGACCCATCCCAGTTATCAACTGGAGAACGAGGGACGCTATTTTCGGTACAGCACAACGATCAAGACCAAGGACTCGATCAATTTTCACAATCTCGCCGAAACGTTTAACAATATGGATCGCGTTTTCGAGTTTGAAATCACCCCGACTGGCGATTAGGCGTGACGCTGCACCACCATTGGCAGACACTCTTTGCCCGCATTGCGATAGAATAAATCGGCGGCAACCTCGCTGTCGCGCCACGGCAACATGACCAGCGGCATGAACCGAACACGCATCCTCGACTGGATGCAACCGTCTGCCTGCGCCAGCCACGCTGTTCTTCATTGGCGCCATGTTGATCATGGTGCTATCACAGCTGGCGATAGATCTCGGCTGGGAATTGCCCTGGGCCCGGCCGGCCCATTGACCTACCTGCCGGGTGTCGTACCAGGCTGACCCGTACGCGGCTGCTTCACGCTGTCGGACTTCTTGCCACTTTTTGGCTATCCACCAGCCTGTGCGGGTTATCCACATGATCCTGCGACGCAAATTTCCGTGGCACGAAATCTGCTTGAACATCGCGCGTCATTGGGGGAAGAATACTCTGTGCAATCAGAACGCCGAAATACCGTCGATCGTCGCTCGCGGTCACGCTGGAAGCTGCTGATGAATTTCCAGCGCCTGTGGGGCAGGCGCGGCCAGCAGCGCCGCGAAACCGATCGTGTGACGCTGGCCGGTGGACGTGTCGCCGGGCACTATGTCGATCGCTATGAACCCTCGCTTTGGCTGCCGATTATCGCGACGCTGTGTATGAGCTCCATGGACGCGTTCCTGACGCTGGAACTGTTGCAGCGTGGCGCCATTGAGGCGAACGGGATGATGGACTTTCTGATCCGGAAAGACATCGCGTTATTCGTCACCACCAAGTTTGCCTTAACATCACTCGGCCTGATCTTTCTCGTGACGCACTATACGTTCCACCTTTGGGGCGGCTTCCGCGTGCTGCACCTCCTGTACGGGGTGTTTTCCCTGTATGTCTTGCTGATCGCCTACGAAATACTGCTGATACTGCATATTTGATCACGCCCGCAGGCGGCACGGCCGACCGCGCGAAGCCCCCGGCTTGTCGCCCGTCTGAATACCGGTCTCCGGACTCCCAAACGATAGCCGCCGCAACATTCCGCGCCTACAGAATCCGGTATTCTTGCCGATATTACAACGGGATAGCTTGTTTGACGGTGGGTCGCGAGGCGGCTTTAATCGACAGTGGATATCGCCAACGACCGCGAACGTGAAGCCGGCGACAACCAAGCGGGCCAGATGCGGCGGAACCGCGCCGAACTGGTAGACTGAAAACAACGAAGGAGCGTTGCCTATGTGCTGGACCCTGTGGCTTGCGGTCATACTGGGGCTATCGTGGCTGCTGGCCTATATCCGGGCCCCGTTCGCGGGCTGGATCATTGCGATCAGCGCGGTGCTCGGCTTCATCACGATCACCAGCGATTCTGGCTATCTCGCCGCCTTCGTACTGTGGTCGACGTTTATCATGCTGGTCGCGTGCCTGGGTGTTGCCGGCATACGCCGCCGCTGGCTCAGCGATCGGATACTGGGTGTCTTCCGCAAGATCATGCCGTCGATGTCCCAAACCGAGCGGGAGGCACTTGAGGCCGGCTCGGTATGGTGGGAAAGCCAGCTGTTCAGCGGCCGACCGGACTGGAAGCAGTTCGTGCGCTTTACCTCCCCGACACTGACATCGGAAGAAAAGGCCTTTCTGGACGGCCCGGTCGACGAACTTTGCCGCATGCTGGACGACTGGCGCATCACGCATACCGACCACGACCTGCCGCAGGAAATATGGAACTTCATCAAGCAGCACGGCTTCTTCGGCATGATCATTCCGAAGCACTACGGCGGGCTGGAGTTTTCCGCGCTGGCGCATTCGAGCGTAGTTATGAAGGTCGCCAGCCGCAGCGTCACCGCCGCGGTGACTGTCATGGTGCCTAACTCGCTCGGTCCGGCCGAGCTATTGCTCCACTACGGCACAGACGAACAGAAAAAGCACTATCTGCCGCGGCTCGCCCGTGGTGAAGAGGTACCGTGTTTCGCACTTACGAGTCCTGAGGCCGGCAGTGACGCGAGCGGCATACCGGATACCGGCATCGTCTGCCGAGACAGATTCGACGGCAAGGAGATGCTCGGCATTCGCCTGAACTGGGACAAGCGCTACATCACGCTCGGTCCGGTCGCCACCATGCTGGGCCTGGCGTTCAAGCTCTATGACCCGGATCATCTGCTGGGTGACCGGGAAGACATCGGCATTACGCTGGCGCTGATACCGACCCAGACTCCGGGTATTACCATCGGCCGCCGCCATCTGCCATTGAACATGGCGTTCCAGAACGGACCGAACAGCGGCAAGGATGTGTTCATTCCGATGGACTGGATCATCGGCGGACAGAAACGCGTCGGCCAGGGCTGGCGGATGCTGATGGAATCACTGGCCGCCGGGCGCAGCATCTCTTTACCGGCACTCAGCACCGGTGCCGGCAAGCTGGCTTGCCGTGGCGTCGGCGGCTATGCGCGCATCCGGCGTCAGTTCCGCCTGCCGATCGGCAAGTTCGAGGGCGTCGAGGAAGCGCTCGCGCGTATGGCCGGGTACACCTACGTCATGGATGCGGCGCGCACGATGACTGCCGGTGCCGTCGATCTCGGCGAGAAACCCTCGGTGCCGTCGGCCATTGTCAAATATCACCTGACTGAATATATGCGCAAGGTTGTCAACGACGCGATGGATGTCCAGGGCGGTGCCGGCATTTGCATGGGGCCACGCAACATCATGGCGCGTGTCTATCAATCGATCCCGATCAGCATCACAGTCGAGGGCGCGAATATCCTGACCCGCAGCCTGATCATCTTCGGCCAGGGAGCGATCCGCTGTCATCCCTACGTCTTTGAGGAAATGGAAGCGGCGATGGATGCGGACCCGGTCCGCTCGGCGCGCGACTTCGACACCGCGCTGGCCGGCCATATCGGATTCGCGATCAGCAACGCGGCGCGTTCGCTGTTCCTGGGCCTGACCCGCGCGTGGCTCTCACCGACACCGTTTTCCGGCCCGACCCGGCGCTATTACCAGCGGTTGACCTGGATGAGCGCTGCATTTGCGATCACCGCGGATGTGACGATGCTGTTGCTCGGCGGCGCACTGAAACGTCGCGAAAAGTTGTCAGGGCGGCTGGGCGATGTACTGGCGCAGATGTATCTGATGTCCAGTGTACTGAAGCATTTTGAAAATCAGGGCCGGCCGGCCGACGATCTGCCGCTCGTGGAATGGGCGTGCCAAGACGCGTTGCATGCGATGCAAACCGCATTCAACGGTGTCTTCAGAAACCTTCCCAGCCGTCCTGTGGCGTGGCTGCTGCGGTTGATCGCGTTTCCGACCGGCATGCCGTTTCGTGCTCCGTCGGATGAACTGGGACATCGCATCGCCGACCTCTTGCTGCAACCGTCCACGGTGCGCGACCGACTGACTGCGGGTATTTTTGTATCGCAGAATCCCAACGATGCCATCGGTCGCATCGAGGATGCGCTGACAAAAATCGTGGCCGCCGAAGCGATCGAGAAGAAACTGCGCGCTGCAGCGGCAAGCGGCCGGCTCGCGGGTCGCGATATCGAGGCGCTGGCCGCGGACGGGCTCGACAAGGGCGTCATTGATGCCAGCGAGGCTGGCGCACTGCATGCGGCTGAACTGGCGCGCAAGGACGTGATCCGGGTCGACGATTTCACCGCAGATTTCAAGTAACCTGCGCACCTCCTGTGAAATACACGATGCTGAAAAAAGTTTTACAATGGGTCCGGAACACCGGACGAGCGGACACAACGGAAGCGGCGACAAGGAGCGTATCACCCCCATCATGAGCGCCATCTCGGGACGGATAGTCTACGTTGTCGACGGTAGCCGTACACCGTTTTTGAAAACACGCGGCACGCCCGGTCCGTTCACCGCGTCCGACCTTGCCATCGCGTGTGGCCGGCCGTTGCTGGCACGCCAGCCATTCGAACCCGCCGACCTCGACGAGGTGATACTCGGTTGCGTCATGCCCGGACCCGACGAGGCAAACATCGGCCGTGTCGTGGCGCTGCGCCTCGGTTGCGGGCATGGCGTTCCCGCCTGGACGGTGCAGCGCAACTGCGCCTCGGGCATGCAGGCCCTGGACTGCGCCTTCCACAATATCGCCAGCGGACGATCAGAGCTGGTGCTGGCCGGCGGCACCGAATCGATGAGCCACGCGCCAGTGCTGTACAACAACGCGATGGTCGCGTGGCTCGGCGGCCTGAGTGCGGCACGATCGGCAGGCGCGCGCCTGAAACAATTTGCCCGGCTGCGGCCAAAACATTTTAAACCGGTGATCGGTCTGCTGCGCGGCCTGACAGATCCGGTCGTCGGGCTGACGATGGGTCAAACCGCTGAAAATCTCGCCTACCGTTTCGGCATCAGCCGCAACGAAATGGACTCGTTCAGCTTGGAAAGTCACCGGCGGCTGGCGGCCGGGCAGGACAACAACGGACTCGGCGAGATTGAAACGATTTATGATACGCGCGGCAATGTGTATCAACACGACGACGGCCTGCGCCGCGACTCCACCGTTGACGGTCTGGCGAAACTCCGACCGGTATTCGACAAACCCTTCGGCAATGTCACGGCCGGTAACAGCGCGCAGATTACCGATGGCGCGAGCCTGCTGGTTCTCGCCAGCGAGAACGCCGTGTATAAGCATAAATTGCCGGTGATCGGCCGCATCGTTGACAGCCAGTGGGCCGGCGTCGATCCGGCACAGATGGGCCTGGGGCCAGTACATTCCATTGCGCCGCTGATGACGCGCAACAAGCTCAAACTCAGCGAAGTCGATTACTGGGAAATCAACGAGGCGTTTGCCGCGCAGGTGCTGGCCTGTCTGGCGACGCTGGCGGATGACGGCTATTGCCGGGCCGAGCTCGGCCTGTCAGGTGCTATCGGGCATATCGATCACGGGCGGCTAAATGTCGACGGCGGCGGCGTCAGCATCGGTCATCCGGTGGGTGCCAGCGGTGCGCGTATCGTCCTGCATTTGTTGCACGTGCTGGCGCGACAGCGGGCGAAACGTGGCATCGCGAGCCTGTGCATCGGCGGCGGCCAGGGTGGCGCCATGCTGGTCGAACACGACACCGGAGCGGGCCCATGAACTTCAACGCGCGTCACTGGCGACTGGAGACCGACGACGACAATATCGCGTGGCTGTATTTCGACAAGGCCGACGCGGGCGCCAACGTGCTTTCCAGGGAGGTTCTTGAGGAACTCGACGCTATCCTGGAACAACTGGCCGGTGAGCGGCCACGCGGACTGGTTATTCTATCGGCGAAAACATCCGGTTTTATCGCCGGCGCCGATGTCAGCGAATTCACGGCGATTGATACGCCGACCCGGGCGCTGGAGCTGATTCAGCGCGGCCAGGGCATCATGGATCATATCGAACGACTCGCGTTTCCGACCGTCGCACTGATCCACGGTTACTGTCTCGGCGGCGGCCTTGAACTGGCCCTTGCCTGCCGGTATCGCATCGCCGCCGATGAAGCCAACACGCGCCTCGGCCTGCCGGAAGTCCGCCTCGGCATTCATCCCGGTTTCGGTGGCACGGTCAGATCGATCCGGTTGCTGGGTGCGCCCGCGGCGATGGACCTGATGCTGACCGGACGCACGGTCAGCGCGCGCGCCGCGAAGAAGATCGGCATGGTCGATCACGCGGTACCGCTGCGTCACTTGAAAAACGGTGCCCGGTCGATGATACGCAAACCGCCGCCGCCGCACCGCGCGCGTCGCTGGCAGCAGTGGCTCGATCACCGCTGGCTGCGGCCGGGGCTGGCCCGCTTTCTGAAATACAACGTGGCGAAAAAGGCCGATCGGAAACACTATCCGGCGCCATACGCGTTAATCGATCTGTGGGCGCAGTACGGTGATCGGCCCGAGCGCATGTTGACCGAGGAAGCCAATTCGGTCGCCAGGCTGATCATCGGTGATACCGCACGTAATCTGGTACGCGTATTCCAGTTGCAGAACCAGCTGAAAACACACGGACGCGGTACCGACTTCAAGGCGAAACATGTACACGTCATCGGCGGCGGCGTCATGGGCGGCGACATCGCCGCCTGGTGTGCGCTGCAGGGATTGCGCGTCACCATCCAGGATCAACGCATTGAGGCGCTGGGTGCGGTTTTGTCCCGGGCGCACAAGCTGTTTACCGAGCGCCTGAAACTGCAGAATCTCGTTCAGGCGGCGATGGACCGGCTCATGCCGGACGTTAACGGCGACGGTCTGATGCGAGCCGACGTGATCATCGAAGCCATCTTTGAAAACGCCGACGCCAAGCAGGCACTGTTTCGCGACATTGAGCGCAAGGTAAAGGGCAGCGCGATACTCGCCACCAACACCTCGAGCATTCCGCTCGAGGTCATCGGCAATTCGCTGGCGGCGCCGGCGCGCCTGGTCGGTCTGCACTTCTTCAACCCCGTCTCGAAAATGCCGCTGATCGAGGTTGTGGCAGGACCCGACACGGACGCCGGCGTTGTCAACCGGGCCAGCGCATTCGCCCGGCAAATTGACCGTCTGCCGCTGCAGGTCACCAGCACCCCCGGATTTCTCGTCAACCGGATATTGATGCCCTATCTGATGGAGGCAGTAGTGCTCGAAAGCGAGGGCGTGCCGGCGACCGAGATCGACCGCGCCGCGACGGATTTCGGCATGCCGATGGGCCCGATAGAACTCGCCGATACCGTCGGGCTGGATATCTGCCTGTCGGTCGCGGACATCCTGTCGAAGGGCCTCAGCAGCAACAACTTCACCACAACGATCCCGGAGCGGTTGAAAAATCTGGTCGCCGCCCAACATCTGGGACGGAAGTCGGGGCAGGGCTTTTATCGTTACAAGAAGGGCAAACCGGTAAAGGCGCGTCTGCCCAGGGATCGCGAACCGTCCCGCGATGTCGCCAACCGGCTGATGCTGCGGCTGCTCAACGAAGCGGTCGCCTGCCTGCGCGAGAACGTCGTCGACAATAGCGACGCTCTCGATGCCGGCGTGATTTTCGGTACCGGTTTCGCGCCATTCCGCGGCGGACCGCTGCACTACCTCGATCAGGCCGGCGCCAATCAGTTGCTGGCCACGTTGCGTGAACTGGAACAGCGTCACGGCAAGCGTTTCGCACCGGATGCCGGATGGACGCAACTCGTCTGACATCGTGACCAGCACGCCCGCGAATACCCTCGACGTTATTCCCGCCGATACCGCCGTAACACTGTGCGGCCTGTTTTCCGAGCGCGCGCGGCGCACACCGGAGCATGTCGCTTACCGCTACTTTGACAGCCCTGGCGGGCAGTGGCGTGATTGTACCTGGCGTTCGATGGCACAGCAGGTGGCGCGCTGGCAGGCAGCGATGCGTCAGGAGAATTTGCAAGCCGGCGACCGCGTCGCCGTGATGATGCGCAACTGCCGGGAATGGGTAATGTTCGATCAGGCGGCGCTGGGCCTGGGCCTCGTCGTGGTCCCGCTATATACCAACGACCGCCCCGAAAATATCGCCTACATCATCAAGGATGCGGCGGTGCAACTGCTGCTGATCGAAGGGACCGATCAATGGCAGGCGCTCGTGCCCGTGCTCGATGACCTGGATTGCTGTCGACGTGTCATTTCGCTGAATGTCATTGACGGGCTGCCGGCGGAGTCGCGGCTGATCGTGTCCGCTGTGTGGCTACCGGAACTGGGCGGCGATTTTCACGTCGCAGACATCGACCCCGCCACGCTCGCCACCATTGTCTACACGTCCGGCACCACCGGGCGACCGAAAGGCGTCATGCTCAGCCACGGCAACCTGCTGTGGAATGCCGCCAGTTGCCTGCGCAGTTTCGATATCTTTCGCGAGGATCTTTTTTTATCGTTTCTGCCACTATCGCACACCCTTGAGCGCACGGTCGGCTACTACGCGCCGATCATGGCCGGCGCCACGGTTGCATTCTCGCGCTCGATCCCGCAGCTGGCGGACGACCTGCTGACCGTCCGTCCGACAATCATCATCTCGGTGCCGCGCATCTTCGAGAGAGTACAAATCCGCATTCAGGCGCAACTTGCCGAGAAGCCTGCGTTCGCGCGCGCCTTGTTTGCGGCGGCGGAAAATATCGGCTGGCGGCGCTTTCTATATTTGCAAAACCGCGGATCCTGGCACTTGTCGCTGCTGCTCTGGCCGGTGCTCAAACGTCTGGTCGCTGGCAAGATCCACGAGCGCCTCGGTGGTCGCGTGCGGCTCGCGGTGTGCGGCGGCGCCGCACTGTCACCCGACGTGGCGCGACTGTTTCTCGGGCTGGGCATTACGCTCGTGCAGGGTTATGGCATGACCGAGGCCGGCCCGGTGATCAGCGTCAATCGTCAGGATAGTAATGATCCCGCCAGTGTCGGCGCACCGTTGCCGGACGTTGAAGTGCGCACCGGCGAGAATGCTGAACTGCTGGCGCGCAGCCCCGGCATCATGCTCGGCTACTGGAACCTGCCCGATGCCACACGCGACGCCGTCGACGCCGACGGCTGGCTGCATACCGGCGACCAGGCGCGGATCGAGCACCATCACATCTACATAACCGGGCGCTTAAAAGAAATCATTGTGCTGGCGAACGGCGAGAAGGTGCCGCCAGCCGACATGGAAATGGCAATCAGCAACGATCCGCTGTTCGAACAGGTCATGGTGATCGGCGAGGCGCGGCCGTATCTCGCCGCACTGGTGGTAGTAGATAACGACCAGTGGCAACGGTTTGCCAGCGGGCTGGGTATCGATGCCGAGGCCGAGGCATCGCTGAGCAGCCCGCCGGTAGTCGATGCCGTATTGAAACGTATCGGCGACGCGACGCGCCACTTTCCGGGGTACGCGCAGATCCGGCGTGCTGTGGTGTTGCGCGAGTCCTGGACGATAGAGAACGATCTGATAACGCCTTCGATGAAACAGCGCCGACCTGCAATATTGGCGCGTTACGAGAAAATCATCGGAAAACTTTACGAAGGTCACTAAAGAGATGAGCGAAGAGTTACCAGGAGAAATTCCGCAGCCAGTGCTGCGCGTGATACCGATGCCGAGCGACACCAACGCGGCCGGCAATATTTTCGGCGGCTGGCTGATGTCGCAGGCCGATCTGGCCGGCAGCGTCGTCGCAATGCAGCGTGCCAGCGGGCGCGTCGTTACCGTTGCCGTTAATACGTTTCAGTTTTATAAGCCGGTTCTGGTGGGTGACATTGTCACCATCTATGGTTCCGTCACCCATGTTGGCACCACATCCGTTACGGTCGAAATAACCATCTTTGCCAGTCACGTCTCGCCAACCGACCGTTCCAACAAGGTCGCCGACGCGACGCTCACCTACGTCGCCATCGACGAAAACTTCAACAAGCGCGCGATACCACCAGAGCGCTAGCAACGTGCGCGTTGCTCGAATGTACAGGCGGTACGCGTATGTTTTGTTTCTCTCTAGATTTCAGTCAGATGCTGATTTTCCCTGCCACGCCTGCCTTAAACCCACGTTTTCTGTGCCGATAGCAGTAATAACAGACCGGATGAAATGCGGCGCATTGAATGCACGTCAACCAGGAACCAAGGAGATGACAGATATCTCTAACCAGTATGGACACCCGATGCAGGTGAATCATGAAACGGATTATCAGGACAACGTTGGTGACGGTAATGCTGGGTCTGTCGGCACCGGTACCGGCCGGTCTTGATGTTCACGTTGTCGGTGGAGGGGCAGGCTGGTGTTTTGGTTCCGCGATGGTTGGCTTCGATTCTGTGATCAATTCCCGTCTCGGCGTGCCGGCGGAGCATGCGCTTGATATGGCAGCGCCAAGCGCGGGGGCCGGCGCGGCCGCCGGAAACAGGTTATCGACCCCGCTGTTGACGGTGATTCTGGATGCCTATCTGTGGGAAGGATCGCCACACGACTATGCCGTTAACGTATTTTATTCCTGCGCCCAGCAACAAACTCCGATCATTGGCGCCGGCATGTAGGTGGCGGTGCTGATTACGGCGCGATCTGCGCGCCATCCGTAGCGCAGCGAAACCCCAAATCATTGAACATCGAATTCTCCGGCAGGTAAAAACGATACGCGCCGCGATACAGATGACTGATCGCGTAGTGACCGACACCGCCCCAGCCGCCCCCGCGCACGACCTTGTTATCGGGCACGAATGCGACGCTCTGATAATCCGATCCGGCATACGGGCCATAGGAGTCCTCCACCCATTCCATGACGTTACCGGCCATCTGGTAAACGCCATAAAATGACTTGCCGGATTCATATGCCGTTACCGGCGCGACGTGATTCGGCCACAGCCGGTCGTCGCCAGCGTTGAGCCGCGCCGTATCCCATTGGTCTCCCCACGGGTACTCGCGGCCATCCGGCCCGCGCGCCGCCTTCTCCCATTCCGCCTCGGTAGGCAAGCGCTTGCCGGCCCAGCGGCAGTACTCTCGTGCGTTTTCCCAGGTAACGCCCGTGACCGGCAGTTGGTCCATTTCCTGCTGATGCTGCACAATCGCGTCGAGCAACTGCTCGCGGCTCATGACCCGCGTATCCATATCGAGCTGGAATACCTCCGTGGCCAGATGACGTAACTGGTCGACATCGGCGATGTCGAGAATGCTACGTGTCAGCAGGTAACCGCTACGCGCCCACGCCGGCGGCACCCAGTAGTTGGCCTTGATGACAAAGGTTCGGTAACCGGCGTTGGCGACCTCGTACTTGTCGATGCGGAAGTCCTCGAGACGGAGCTTACGCTGCGGCCGTTCATCTACGTGCCAGGGCTTGACGGAGCCGACCTCCTGCGCCTTCTTGTCCACATCGGTCTTGTCGCTGCCCATGATGAAGTGGCCGACGGGAATTACCACCATCTCGCCGACATCCTTCGGCACGGCAGGCGCAGCCGTAGCCGCGACATCGCCTTCGACCGTGAAGACAGAGAAGACCAGCGCGGCAGTTCGTAATATATAGCGTCCGCTCACAGTCACGACGCCACGTTGTCCGTCACATCCTGGGCGCAGCGGAAGCCGAAACTAGAGTTCTTCACATTGGCGTTGAAAAAACTGCGATTGAACACCGGCGCCGATATGCCGCACTGATAGAAGGAGCAATCCCACCACGAGCCACCTTTCAGGGTCTTGTATTTCTCACCGTAATTTTCCGTTGCCCGCGTATTCCCCGGGTAGGCAAGATACCAGGACGACGTCCATTCCCAGACGTTGCCCGACATATCGTAGACACCGTAGGGACTGGCGCCGGCCTCGAATGCGCCGACCGGCGTGGTATCGCCCTCGAGTTTCAAGCGCTCCCAACGCACCGGTGTATTGGCGTTGTTGGTATCAAATTCATTCCCCCAGGCGAACGTGCGCTGGTCAGTACCACGCGCCGCTTTTTCCCATTCGGCATCCGTCGGCAACCGCTTGCCGGCCCAGGCGCAGTATTCCGTCGCGTCATACCAGGAAACGAAGGTGACCGGATGATCGGCCTTACCCGGCGGAAACGTACGATTACGAAAATGCGATGGCGAACGGTGGCTGGTCGCGTCGATGAATTGTTTGTATTGCAGATTGGTCACTTCGTATCGATCGATCATGAATGCTTTCAGATTGACGATATGGGTCGGCCCTTCGTCCGGCAGACGATTGTCGCTGCCCATGGTGAATTCTCCGGCCTGAATCCGAACCATCGGATTGGGATCCGCGCCAATACGTGTCTGCGGGTAATACATCGGTACCGACATGCCCGGCAGCAGATCGTCACCGTGCGCCGGCGCGACCTTCGTGGCGGCCTGGTCCTTTATTGCGCTGGCCGCGGACGCCTTGATAAACGATGCCGGATGGCAGGCGGCGCATTTGCCGCTGCTATCCTGAAGCGCGGCATCGGCAACCCCGCTTTCGTGACATGAAACGCAGTTTCGCCGTGCCTCGTGATGAATATCGCTGTCGGCCGCAGACCGCGTAACCGCGGCGCTTGACCCAACGGCGGCTAGCGCAATGACCCCGGCAACGATCACCATACCGGACAAGAGCAGTTTTTTGCCCGTCTTGCTATTCATACCTGCGATCCCGGTCTATTCCAAATCCGGCTATTATAGGCGGACGAATCCCCGGATATTGACCTGCTGAAAGAAATATTCCCGCTATCCAGAGCGGGGGTGAGGACTCTACGTGATCAAGCAGTTCGTGGTTCAGACCAGCCGACAGGGGCTGCACGACATCACCGCAAGTATCGAAGTGGCGATAGGCCCGTTCGGCATCGACGATGGTTTGTGCACGGTGTTTATCCGACATACATCGGCAAGCCTGACCATACAGGAGAACGCCGATCCGTCAGCACGACACGATCTGGAAAGATGGTTCAACCGATTGGCCAGGGAAAATGACCCGCTTTATACGCACACCACCGAGGGACCCGACGACATGCCGTCTCATATCAAGTCGGCGTTAACCGCCACGAGCCTGTCGATTCCGATGGTGGGCGGACGGCTCGCCCTTGGCATCTGGCAAGGTATCTATCTGTGGGAGCATCGTCACACCGGAGGACAACGGGAAATCGTCCTGCATATCAGCAACTGAGCCGCTGACATCGAACCAACGCCTCGTCACTCACGCGCGCCGGCCTGCTCCAGCATAGCGATGATCCCGGCATGCTCTTCACGTATTGCTCCCATCCACGCGGTCCAGCCAGCGCTGTTTTTGATCTTCACATCGGCACCGGCATCCAGCAATACACGCACCACCTGTTCATGTCCTTGTACGGCGGCCCAATGCAACGGTGTCCAGTTCGCCTTGTTACGCGCGTTGACATCGGCGCCGTGCTCAAGCAACGTCGCGACGGCGGCGACACGGCCTTTCTCGGCGGCGCGCATCAGCGCTGTCCAGCCGTCATTGTCGCGGGCGTCGACGGCGGCGCCATTGGCCAGCAACAATTGCACCAGCGGGGTGTTCCCGGCACGCGCCGCGTGCATCAACGCCGTCCAGCCATAATTGTTCTGTGCGTTGACGTCGGCGCCGGCGCGCATGGCGGCCGCTACCTGCTCGGCATCGCCGCCAACCACGTCCTTCATTAACGGCGTATTGCCGTCGCAACCATACAGCGCCCCCAACAGCAGCATACCGGTCATCCATTGCACGATTCGTATCATCGTTTTTGCCTGTCGCCTTATGAATGAAAGCCGCTATAATTGTACCAATTCCGGCAGTGGGAGCAGCGGGGGACTTTGCGCCACGCTGCCACCGTAAAGGTTAATCACTCGCGGAGAAACGGTACATGCCCGGTTTTGCGTGTCCACGCTGCCAGAAAGAGACCGTTCTACTGCGTGACAAATTCCGGCTGGGTCTCTGGCTCACGACACATTGTTCCAGTTGCGGCACGCGCTTGTGCGCGAACCCCTATCTAATGGTTGTAGTGTACTTTTTCCATATCTGGAATGTGATCTGGTGGCCCACGATCGCCCATTTCACCGGCAACTACTGGAACCTGATTTATCTGTTCCCATGCTGGCTGGTGATCGAACTGATCAACCTGAATTACGTTCCAATGTGCTGCCTGAAAAAGAAACCGGGCTGACGGCCGGCCGCGTTCAAACCAGCCCGCCATGGCACGTATACTCGGCATTGGTATCGCAGCGCTCGATATCATCAATACGGTCGCGGATTATCCGCGGGAAGATGATGAAGTGCGTGCGCTGGAACAGCGCATCGCGCGGGGCGGCAACGTCACCAACACGCTGGTCGTACTCAGCCAGCTCGGGCACCGGTGTTGCTGGGGTGGCGTACTGACCGATGGAGCTGAGGCCCGGGTGATACGGGATGACCTGGCGGGTTTCGGCATCGAAATGGATGCCGTGCGGCTGGCATCGTCCGGCAAGGTGCCAACCTCGTATATTACGCTGAATCGCCGCAACGGTACGCGCACGATTGTTCACTACCGTGACCTGATTGAATTCAGTTTCGTGGACTTCGCAAAAATCGACCTGTCCGCGTTCGACTGGCTGCATTTTGAGGGACGCAATGTGCCGGAAACAAGAAAAATGCTCGATCATGTGCGACGACTAACGGACCCGCCGCCGATATCCGTGGAAATCGAGAAACACCGCGACGGCATTGAGTCGTTGTTCGACGGTCCCGCGGCATTGTTCTTCTCAAAGCCGTACGTTACCGCAGCGGGGGCCGGCGGCCCGGAGGAATTTCTGGCGACCGTGCACCAGCGGCGGCCGGTAACGGAACTGGTTTGTACCTGGGGTGTGCAAGGCGCGTACGGCATCGACGAGACCGGCGCACTGATCCACAGACCCGCCTGTCCGCCGGTTCAGATTGTCGACACCGTCGGTGCCGGCGATACGTTCATCGCCGGATATATCGATACACGCGTACGCGGTCTGGATATAGCTACTGCGCTGGAGCAAGGCTGCCAACTGGCGGGAAAAAAATGCGGCCAGACAGGATTCGATCTGCGGTCACGCAAACAATGATCACGATCTACGATAGAAAGGGTTTCACGGCACTGGCGAGAGTAGACGCTGAAACCTTGTCCGGCGCTTGTCTGGCGGGCCTCGATCTGAAGGAGGCAAATCTGATCCAGATTGACCTGCGCAATGCGGATCTGTCCGGGGCCGATCTCGCCAACGCCGATCTGCGCCTTGCTGATTTAAGCGGCGCGAATCTGAGCCGGGCAAATCTTGCGTTCGCCGACCTGTCGGGAGCGCGGCTCACCGGCGCGGTTCTGCGTGATGCAATCGTGCTGGGAACGAGGCTTTTCGGTACCGATATCGGCGCGGCGGCGGATTTAAGCGGTGTGAATCTGGACAGCGCCCAGCGCGAAGCCCGCGACTAGCGCGTCACTTTGCGGAACACCAGCGTAGCGTTTGTTCCGCCAAAACCGAAGCTGTTGCTCATCACGGTGGTCAGTGCGGCGCCATCGCGTCGTTTGGTGACGATCGGATAGCCGTCGGCAGCCGGATCGAGTTCAGTGATATTGGCGGACGCCGCGATAAAACTGTTTTCCATCATCAACAAACTGTAGATGGCTTCATGCACACCTGCTGCGCCGAGCGCGTGGCCGGTCAGCGATTTTGTCGACGAGAGCGGCGGCCGTTCTGCCCCGAATACCTCGCTGACGGCGCGCAACTCGGTGATGTCGCCCGCCGGCGTGCTCGTGCCGTGGGCATTGATATAGTCAATCGGCGTATCGACGGTCTCCAGCGCCTGCTGCATGCAGCGCACCGCGCCTTCACCTGACGGCTGGACCATGTCATAACCGTCCGACGTCGCGCCGTAGCCAACCAGTTCCGCATAGATCCGGGCTCCACGCCGTCGGGCATGTTCGAGTTCTTCGAGCACTACGACACCGCCTCCGCCGGAAATGACGAATCCGTCGCGGGTCGCGTCATACGGGCGCGACGCCGTCGTCGGCGCATCATTGTATTTGGACGACAGCGCGCCCATCGCATCGAACATCACCGATAACGACCAGTGAACTTCTTCGCCGCCGCCGGTAAATACAATGTCCTGCTTGCCGTACTGGATCAGTTCGCTGCCATTGCCTATGCAGTGCGAGCTGGTTGCGCACGCGGAGCTGATCGAGTAATTGACGCCCTTGATTTTGAAAGGCGTCGCCAGACACGCCGAGGTCGTGCTCGACATCGTACGCGGCACCATATACGGACCCACCTTGCGTAGCCCCTTGCTGCGCAACAGATCCGCCGCCTGCACGATGTTTTCCGTCGACGGCCCGCCGGAGCCCATGATCAATCCCGTGCGCCGGTTCGAAATATCGCCGTCATCAAGACCAGCATCGGCGATCGCCTGTTGCATCGCCAGATAATTGAATGCCGCTCCGTCGCCCATGAAACGTCGGATCTTGCGGTCGATCAGTTCATCCGTATTGACGCGTATCGGCCCGCAGATGTGCGAGCGGAAACCAAGCTCCGCGTACTCCCGGGAAAACTCGATGCCGGAGCGCCCCTGTTGCAGAGACGCCAGCACTTCCTGTTTGTTATTGCCTATGCTGGATACGATTCCGAGGCCGGTGATGACGACACGTCTCACGGATGTAACCCTAGAAATTTTCGGTTGACGTAAAAAGCCCCACACGCAGATCCTTGGCGGCGTAGATCGCACGCCCGTCGACTTCCACGGCACCGTCGGCGATGCCCATGCACACCTTTCGGGTAATCACGCGCTTGAGATCGATTCGATAGGTAACCAAACGGTTTTTCGGCGTCACCTGACCACTGAACTTGACCTCGCCGGTGCCCAGTGCCCGGCCGCGGCCGGGACTGCCGAGCCAGCCGAGATAGAACCCGACCAGTTGCCACAGCGCGTCCACACCAAGACAACCCGGCATCACCGGATCACCCTGGAAATGGCATTTGAAAAACCACAGGTCAGGATCAATACTGAGTTCGGCCACCGCCTGCCCCTTGCCATAGGCGCCACCGTCCACCGATATATCGACGATGCGATCAAACATCAGCATCGGTGGTTGCGGCAACAACGCGTTTCCCGGCCCGAAAAGTTCGCCACGGCCACACGCCAACAGTTCTTCGCGGGTGAAGCTGTTTTTATTACTGAATTTCAGATTGGTCGCTCGCATTGCCGACATTATTTTAACCCCGGCGAAAGTGTAACATTTCTTTTGCAGGAAAGGTTCCACAGATTGCGAAGCCAGCGGTTTCGCCGCTACATGCATTCCTCCGCCGCGACCGATATATTGCCGGCGCATATCACGCAGTTCCTGCCGCCCGCCTTGGCTTCATAGAGCGCCTTGTCGGCATACCCGAGCAAATGCTCGCCGCGTATACCCAGTCCCGCCCGGTCGGACCCGGGATCAAATGTCGCGGTGCCTATCGACAACGTGACACGGAAACCGGCGCCGCCCGGCCCACAAAAGCGATAGCCCTCGATGGTTTCACGGACACGTTCCGCCACCTCCAGCGCTTTTTCGGTGTTCGTGTGGACCAGTAGCGCCGCAAATTCCTCACCGCCGTAGCGTGACAAAACATCACTGCTGCGCAACTGCGCGCGACTCAGCGCGGCTACCTCGCGCAACACTTCATCGCCGGTCTGATGGCCGTAGGAATCGTTGACGTTCTTGAAGTGATCAATATCGAGCAACAGACACGAGAGCGGCTGTGCATTGCGCATCGAATGACCGACCTCTTCCGTCAGACGCTGATCGAAGTAACGCCGGTTATTGATCGCCGTAAGCGTGTCAGTCAGGCCGAGACGCTTGATGCGCTCCAGGTTGACCGCATTTTCCAGGCAGATAGACACCACCGCCGCCAGGTGCTCGAGAAAATCTGTGCGGAAACCCCGGACAAATCGCTCCGAATAAAAACTGCCGACGTTCAGGCTGCCGAACAGCTTGCCGTGGCGTACCAGTGGCAACAGCGCAACGCTCCCCGGCGTGCCGAGAGACTTTGGGAAAAGCGTCTCGTGGATTTTCCCCTTGTATGCCCCGAGCGTCGGAAACAGGGATATCGGATACAGTGAGTCGAGGTCATCACGATCGCGCGCAAACATCAACGACGGATGTGCTTTCAGGTCGACACCTTCTTCCTCAAGCGCGCGCCGGATTTCATATTCCGTATCCAGCAACCACAGTGTCACGAGATCCCAATCGAATGCGCTGCGGTCCGGATAGAGAATCGTCTCGATCAACTCGAAAAGCGAATTGAGACCGATGAGCTTGAGTTCCTGCGCCTGAAAGCGACGCATCTTGCGCTCGTTGTGTCGCGCCTGGGTCATCAGCTCTTCCAGACGATGGCGCAACACCCGGTTTTCGGCAAGCGGATCTCTGGTCATCTCATGCCTTTCGCTTGATCCGGAATGGCAAGCAATCTGCTGATCTCCAAGCATCCAGACCGCAATTGATCCGGGGCTTTCAACGACCGTCGGTAGCGATAACCATATACCAGAACGTGCCGACCGGGTTAATTTATATCGCCGCACTTCCGGACAACCAGTGAATACGCCATTTTCGACTTGACAGCCCAATCACACGGTTATAAAAAGCTGGTTTAGCCTGATACATACCTGATCGAACCACGACCTGGCTCAGCGGATGAACCACACAGGCCTCCTGACTTGTCGCTAGGCTGCAAGTGGGAAGTTGTTATTGGTTAACCATGGTGGACAGATAAGCATGTTTAAATCCGTATATGTCGGGAACCTGCCCTTTAGCGCGACCGAGGACGACATTCGCGAACTATTTACAAAACACGGCGCGGTACGAACGGTGAAAATGATTACCGATCCCGACACAGGCAAACCCCGCGGATACTGTTTCGTTGAAATGGAGAATCACGGGGCCTTTGCCGCAATCGATGCACTCAATGGCAAGGAGTTCGGCGGCCGCAACCTGCGAGTTAACGAGGCACGCGAACGGCATCGTTAACCGTATGTTATGTGATCTTGAGAAAACTGATCCTGCCGGGACAAGACGGCGCCTGTGGGGGATGACGGGCCGATGGCAGGCAGTTGCAGCGCAGGCCAAACTCGACAGAACTCCACAAAAGAACGAATAGTTGTTTGCTTTCAATGAATTGTTGACTTCCTGCCGGGGTAATGTTACACCATCACCGTGAGGGGACAAACATCAATGTTGCCATTTGGCAGGCATGTTGTTTCATTGCTGTTGATCACGTCGGTGTCATCGGTCGGCGCGGCCACGTTTGAACTCAACTTTCAGCCTGTCAATCCTGTCGAATTCCGCGGCGGCGTGCTGGAATCCAACTGCAATCGCCCGGGACAGCAAATCAATTGCGGCAATCAATCCGGCGGGCACGCTGATACCGTCACGCCGTTTTTCAATGAAGTACTCGACACCGACTCAGGAAAGTTCTACCACTCGATCATCGGCCTGCCCGGAGAAGAATTCGTCCAGGAAACCTTTATCGGGCTCGGACCGCGTAACTGGCAGGGCGGACTGGGAACAGCCAGTGCGGGCGAACTCATTGCGAACCGTGACCCGCTCAACAGTGACCCCAGTGTCTCTGGTAGCGGTACCGCGAACGTCACGTTAACCCTGGTGCGTCAGGTGATCGGCGACATGGATAGCAGTGGCTCGTGTATTGCGGCGGCGGCGGTTTGTCAGCAATTTATCAAAGACGCGTTCACGATGAAGCCGCTGATCGACCAGCGGTACAACATGCCGAACGAGATGCTGCTGGTCTTCATGAACGACATGCGTAACAAATCGCTGACCGACCGGACCGCGATCGATCCCAGCCGTAATACCAATATGCTGGAACTCAAAGGACCCGACGCGCCGGGCAACGAGGCGCCGACCGGTCCGCTCGGCGGCGATGGTGATTTCGATATACACGTCAACGGCCAGAAAGTGCGCGTAACCGCCGGCGCCTACACATTTACGCCGGGCTCCTTCAATAACGGAGCCAACGGCACATGGACATACTATGCCGACGGCCCCGCGGCCGCCCCGACATTCGGCTTTGACCCGATCACACATCAGATCAACTGGGAAGCCTTTTTCGATCCGACCCAGAACCCTGCCTGGTCCTACCCCGAAAACCAGCCGTAATGTGGCCACTGCCACGCACCCTCGTCAGATAGTCGGGGTATTCGCGGCGGCTTTCCGGACGCAGTACACTTCTCCATCACCGCTTGCTCATACGCTGTTTGTATCGCTCCTTTTACGGCCTGTTTAACAGACCGGGAACGCAAGCCACCATACCTTACAGGACATGAAGTATTTGGCAACGCCCGGCGGGCGCCGCAAACCGGCGATTTAACGGGCTGACGTTTTCGAAGAAAATTGTTCAGCCGTTGAGAGTGGCGGGCACACTGTTCTCTTTCCCCGCCGCACCGGATCGTTCGTGCTCGATTGCGCGCCCGACGACATCAACAACGTCGCTGGAGACATGGAAGCACGCTGCAGTATCAACGGCTCCAGTAACATCAACTGCGGCAATGCTGCGGGTAGTCGAGCCGACAACAAACCCAAAATCGAGCGGCTTTGCAACGTGGCGAACGAGATGTCACTCGATTTCATGAACAACGTGCGCGACAAGGCGTTCGCCGACAAGACCGCGTTTGACCCGGCCAACAGCTCCAACACGTTGACACTATTGGGACCCGGCGCAAAATCCATCGTGGTCGTACCCCACGCTACAGCCGCCGTAACGGTCGGCGGACTACAGCATTCCTACTTTTATCTTGCGCAGTGATCTTGCATAAGCGGTTTCGGAAACCGCATTCCACGCGGCATTGTCGGCCTGAAACGCACGATAGGCGTCACGCACTCGCCTGAACACCTCGTCCTTGGCGGCCTGTTCGTCGAGAACGACGTCGGCGAACTCGCGCAACGCGGCCAGGACATCCGACGGAAATTCCAGAACCTCAACATGGTACTTCTCTTGCAACGTTCGTAAGGCCTCGAGGTTGCGCGCCTCGAATTCCGAGAGCATCCACAGATTGCTTGCGGCGGTCGCGGTCTCGATCGTCAGTTGCAGTTCGCGGGGCAGACCTTCCCATGCCTTGCTGTTAATAATCAATTCAAGCACCGGGCCCGGTTCGTGCCAACCGGGATAGTAGTAATGTTTCGCCGCGCGATACAGCCCGAGGCGCAGATCATGATAGGGCCCGACCCACTCGGTCGCGTCGATCGTGCCACGATCCAGCGCGGTAAAAATCTCGCCGCCGGCGAGCAACACCGGATTCACGCCGGCCTTGGCCATGACCTTGCCGCCGAGGCCGGGTATGCGCATCTTCAGACCCTTCAGGTCGGCGAGCGATTTGATCGGTTTGCGAAACCAGCCGCCCATCTGTACGCCGGTGTTGCCCATCGGGAACGGCGTCAGACCGAACGGTTCATAAACCTCGCGCCACAGCTTGAGCCCGCCGCCACTGTATAGCCACGCGTTCATGCCCTGCGCATTCAGGCCAAACGGCACTGCGGTAAAAAACTGTGCGGCGGGTACCTTGCCGGCCCAGTAATAGGCGGCACCGTGCCCCATCTCGACGGTGCCTTGCGACACCGCCTCGAACGACTGCAGCGGCGGCACGAGTTCACCGCCGGCGAATACCTGGATGTTCAGCCGGCCGTCGCTCATGCGCCGGACATCTTTGGCGAAACGCTCGACACCGTCCTGGAACACCGGGAAATTCGGCGGCCAGGTGGTAACCAGTTTCCAGTTGAATCGTTGTTCGGCAGCGGCGCCGGCACCTGAGAATGCGCTGCCACCCAGCAGCGTGCCCGCGCCCAGCGTCTTGACGAACTGCCGCCGTTTCATTTTGTTCCGCTGCATGATACGGCCCCCGTCCCTGTCGATGTGCCTGTCAACTATATTGTCTGCAGATTCGCATAGGCCACCACCAGCCACTTCGCGCCGGCCACCTGGAAATTTACCTGCACACGCGCGTGACTGCCTTGCCCTTCATAATTGAGGATGACACCCTCGCCGAACTTCGTATGCTGAACCCGCTGACCGAGACGCAACCCGGTGGGTGCGTCGTCAACGGGCTTCTTGCGTGTCACATATACCGGCCGTGTGATCTGCGGCCGCGCGCGCACCTCCTGCATCAGTTCGGCGGGAATCTCGCCGAGAAAACGCGACGGCGACGGATAGGTATCCTGGCCATGGATACGCCGACTCTCGGCGTGACTGATGTAGAGATGCCGCATCGCGCGCGTCATACCGACATAACACAGGCGGCGTTCTTCCTCGAGACGGCCGGGTTCGTTGACCGACATCTGATGCGGAAACAGGCCTTCCTCCACCCCGCACAGAAACACCACCGGAAACTCCAGGCCCTTGGCGGTGTGCAGTGTCATCAACTGCACACAGTCTTCCCAGGACTCGGCCTCGGTGTCGCCCGCCTCCAGCGCGGCGTGGGCGAGGAACGCGTCCAGCGGCTGCATGCCGATTTCGGCGTCAAAGGTAAATTGCCGCGCGGCGGTCACAAGCTCTTCCAGATTCTCGACACGCGCCTGCGATTTTTCACTGCACTCGTTCCGGTAATCGTCGAGCAGGCCGCTGCGGCGGATCACGTGATCGACCCGTTCGGCGAGCTCGAAACCGCCGGTGTCATGCGTCATGGTATCGATCAGATCGATGAATATCCGCAGCGCACTCGTCACGCGGCTCGCCAGTGCACCGCCGTCGCACAGCGCCAGTGTCGCTCGCCACAACGACAGCTGCTGCGCGCGCGCGTGATCGCGCACCGATTGCAGGCTGCGCTCACCGATACCGCGCGTCGGCGTGTTGACGATACGTTCGAACGAGGCGTCGTCGTCACGGTTGGCAATCAGGCGCAGATACGCCAGCGCATTCTTGATCTCGGCGCGCTCGAAGAATCGCAGACCGCCATAGACACGGTATGGCATCCGCTTGGCGAGCAGCGCCTCTTCGAAGACGCGCGACTGCGCATTGGATCGATACAGTATCGCCACGTCGCTGCGCCGGTTGCCGCGGCCGACCCAATCCTCAATGCGGTCCACCACATAGCGCGCCTCATCCATCTCGTTATAGGCACGATAGAGCGACAGCGGCTCGCCCTCTTCGCCACTGGTCCACAGCTTCTTGCCCAGCCGGCCGGTGTTATGGGCGATCAACGCGTTGGCCGCCTGCAGTATCGTCGCGGTCGAGCGATAATTCTGTTCGAGACGCACGACGCGCGCGCCGGCATAATCCTTGTTGAAGCGGTGTATGTTCTCGATACGCGCGCCACGCCAGCCGTAGATCGACTGGTCGTCGTCGCCAACGACAAACATCCTGCCGCTATCGCCGGCGAGGCGACGCAGCCAGGCGTACTGCAGCGTGTTGGTGTCCTGAAACTCGTCGACGAGGATGTGGTGGAAACGCTGCTGGTAGGACTGGAGCACGTCCGGGCACTCGCGCCACAGTTCATGCACGCGCAGCAATAACTCGGCGAAGTCGACCAGACCGGAGCGCTCGCAGGATTCCTGATAGGCGCGGTAGATGCGCGCCATCTGCTGCAGATGGGGATCGTTCTGGTCATCGATGTGCGCCGCGCGCAGCCCCTCGTCCTTCCGCCCGTTGATGTACCCCTGGATCTTTTTCGGTGCCCACTGGCCCTCATCAAGCGACAGCGCCTTCAACACGCGCCGGATGACGCGATACTGGTCCTCGGAATCGAGTATCTGGAAGGTCTGCGGCAGACGCGCCTCGCGCCAGTGCGCGCGCAGCAGGCGGTGGGCCATGCCGTGAAAGGTGCCGACCCACATGCCGCCGAGTGGCGCGCCAAGCAGCTGCTCGATGCGCGCGCGCATTTCCGCCGCCGCCTTGTTGGTGAATGTCACCGCCAGTATGCCGTAAGGCGACAGGCCTTCGGTCTGGATCAGCCAGGCGATTCGATGCACCAGCACGCGCGTCTTGCCGCTGCCGGCGCCGGCGAGCACCAGCATGCTATCGGCCGGCGCGGCCACTGCCTCGCGCTGCGCATCGTTGAGGGGATCAAGAATAGCGGAAACATCCATGGCGGAATTCTAGCAGATCATGACGCCGATATTGCGGCGTTCACGTTGGCGGCGATGAGCGCCCAGGGGCGGAAAGTTTTCGAGGACGCGCGAAAAGCTTCGACACCGCCGTCCGCGGTTCACCGCTCTGATGGCGGTATGACTCGTGACGGCGGCAGTGGTACTCAAGTGATCCGTACCGGCGCGGTCAACGGCATCCTCGACGCCGGCGCATCGCCGATGGTTCTGACCTGGGGACCTTCCAACAGCCCGCTAGTGCGTCGTCACAGCGCGATCGAGACGCCGGTAGGAAATCGCCTCGCTTAAATGCGGCGTTTCAATCGCGTCACTGCCCGACAGATCGGCGATGGTGCGCGCGACCTTCAGGATACGATGGTACGCGCGCGCTGAAAGCCCGAGCCGGTTAACGGCCTGCTCCAGCAACTGATTGTCCCGCTCGCTCAATCGGCACTGCGCGTCCACTTCCTTGCTCGACAAGCCGACATTGGCCTTGCCGCTGCGCGCCAGCTGGCGTGATCTGGCCCTCACCACCCGTGCCCGTACCACGGCGCTATGCTCCACAGTACTGTCAGCCGCCGCGCTTCTGATCAACTCGCTGGTGACGCGCGGCACCTCGACATGGATATCGATGCGATCCATCAGCGGCCCCGACACCCGCGCCCGGTAACGCTGCACCTGATCCGATGTGCAACTGCAGCGCCCGCCCGGATCGCCGAGATAACCGCAAGGGCAGGGATTCATCGCCGCGACCAGTTGAAAGCGCGCCGGAAACTCGGCCTGATGCGCGGCACGCGAAATCGTGATGCGCCCCGATTCCAGCGGTTCACGCAATACCTCCAGCACACGGCGATCGAACTCGGGCAGTTCATCGAGAAACATCACGCCGTTGTGCGCCAGCGACACCTCACCGGGGCGCGGCTGGCTGCCGCCACCGACCAGCGCGACGCCCGACGCCGTATGGTGCGGCGCGCGGAACACGCGACGGCGCCACTGGCTGGCGGAAAAACCGAGATCGCTGATCGAATGCACCGCCGCGGTCTCAAGGGCTTCCTGTTCCGTCATCGGCGGCAGAATACCCGGCAGCCGACTGGCGAGCATCGTTTTGCCAGTTCCTGGCGGACCGATCATCAACAGACTATGACCGCCAGCGGCGGCGATCTCGAGTGCGCGTTTGGCGTTATGTTGGGCGCGGACGTCGGCGAGATCATCATCCGGACGGTCCGACAGCGCGTCGCCGCTACTGACATGCGCACTGATCAGCCGCGTGCCGGCCAGGTGCGCACAGACATCGAGCAGATGCACCGCCGGAAACACCGCGATGTCGGCCACCAGGCCGGCCTCGGCCGCGTTGTCGCAAGCAACCATCAGCTGCCGGCCGGTGCGCTGCGCCTGCAACGCCGCGGGCAGAATACCGCGGATACCGCGCAACTCACCGGTCAACGCCAGCTCGGCGATAAATTCGTAATCGCCCAGCGGTTCGCGCGGCACCTGTCCGGAAGCGGCGAGTATGCCGATGGCGATCGCCAGATCGAAACGTCCACCTTCCTTCGGCAGATCCGCCGGTGCGAGATTGATCGTGATGCGGCGGGCGGGAAAATCGAAATTGGCGTTCAGCAGCGCACTGCGCACCCGGTCCTTGCTCTCCTTGACGGCCGTTTCCGGCAGACCAACGATCGACAATCCGGGCAATCCGTTGGACAAATGCACCTCGACCGTGACCAGCGGTGCGTTTATTCCGGCCTGCGCACGTGAATACAGAACAGCAAGTGACACGTCTGACTATCCCTGTGACAGCGATCGAAGACGTGCAGTATATAAGGAAGGCTGGAAGTATTGCTGCTGCGCACGGCCAGCGGCATCCGCTTCGCCGCCGTTACCGACCGGTCAGCGGGAGGCATGCCTCCGGTCAGGATTTCTCCAGTTCCGCAACCTGCCTGGTCAACGCATCGATCTTGGCGCGGGTACGCCCCAGTACCGCCGACTGCACCGCAAACTCTTCGCGCGTGACCAGGTCGAGTCGCGCAAACGTGCCCTGCAACAACGATGTAAAGTGCTGCTCAAGGTCATGCTTGAGATCGGTGACCGTACCGGGTACCGCATCGACCAGCCGTCGGGCCAGATCATCGAAAATTTTCGGGTCCATCGCATTATCCACCGCTGTTTTCCAGCTGCGTAGTGTATGAAATTCTGGCGTCCGGTTCTGATTTTCGATAGCACCAATACCGTGCGTCCAACACCATTTATTGAACCCACATGGGGCATCCGGCCGCCTTCCGGTGGCGCCGATCGCCGGAGATGTCGCCATAGTCTATTGTTTTTTATTATTAATATATCATTGGCATGCTTGATGCTCCTTGCGTCTCGTGCGCAATCAAATGTGGCTCATCATTAATTCACCGGGGCAGTGCCCCGACCAGGGTGGCGGCAGGAGGAATATCCATGAAATTAGTTACGGCAATCATCAAACCATTCAAGCTGGACGACGTCCGTGAGGCCTTGTCGGGTATCGGCGTGCAGGGCGTTACCGTCACGGAAGTTAAAGGATTTGGCCGTCAGAAAGGTCACACGGAACTGTATCGCGGCGCCGAGTACGTCGTCGATTTTCTGCCCAAGGTAAAAGTCGAGGTAGCGGTCCCAGTCGAACTGCTCGATCAGACGATTGAGGCCATCACCAAGGCCGCGAACACCGGCAAGATCGGTGACGGCAAGATCTTCGTATTCGATATGCAGCAGGCCATCCGTATCCGTACCGGCGAGACCGGCCCGGACGCGCTGTAACGCGAGAGGAGTCGCCTTATGAAATTGCACTATAAAATCGTCGGCCTATTGTTAACGCTGTGCCTGCTATCACCGTGGGCCATGGCCCAGGAAGAAACTGCGGCAGCGGCCGTTATCGCTACGGAAGCGGCGGCTGCGCCGTCGATCAACTCGGGTGACACGGCCTGGATGCTCACGTCCACGGCGTTGGTGCTGTTCATGACCATCCCGGGACTCGCGTTGTTTTACGCCGGTATGGTGCGCGCCAAGAACGTGCTGTCGGTGATGATGCAGTGCTTCGCCATCACGTCGCTGGTAACGGTATTGTGGACATTGTTCGGCTACAGCCTCGCCTTTGATACCACCGGCATGGAGAAGGGCGTGACTAACCTCAACTCTTTTATCGGTGGATTGAGCAAGGCGTTTCTCAGCGGGGTCCGCGTCGACAGTCTCATGGCTTCCGTGCCTGAAACGGTATTCATGACGTTCCAGATGACGTTCGCTATCATCACGCCAGCGCTCATCGTCGGTGCCTTTGCCGAACGCATGAAATTCTCGGCGATGCTGTTGTTCATGGGCGTGTGGTCGCTAGTGGTCTACGCACCGATCGCCCATATGGTGTGGAGCGGTAACGGCGGCTTCCTCTGGGACATAGGCGTTCTGGACTTTGCCGGTGGCACCGTCGTGCATATCAATGCCGGTATCGCCGGCCTGGTCGCGGCACTGGTGCTCGGCAAGCGCAAGGGCTGGCCCACCACCGCCATGCCACCGCATAACCTGGCACTGACCGTCATTGGCGCATCGATGCTGTGGGTCGGCTGGTTCGGATTCAATGCGGGCAGCGCGGTTGCAGCCAACGGTACCGCCGGTATGGCGATGGCGGTGACGCAGATCGCGACGGCTGCGGCAGCGCTCGCATGGATGTTCAGCGAATGGCTGTCGCACGGCAAACCCAGCGTGCTAGGCATCGTTTCCGGGGCCGTAGCGGGACTGGTCGCCATCACGCCGGCCTCTGGATTCGTCGGCCCGATGGGTGCGCTGGCAATCGGCTTTGTCGCCGGGGTGGTGTGCTTCCTGGCCTCCACGAAACTCAAGCGTGCCCTTGGTTACGACGATTCACTCGATGTGTTCGGCGTACATGCGGTCGGCGGCATTGCGGGGGCCTTGCTTACCGGCGTGTTCGCCGCCGGCAGCCTGGGCGGCTCGCAGGCCGACCTGGTAATCAGCAGCCAGGTGTGGAAGCAGTTCGTCGGCGTGGCGGCAACCGTGATTTACTGTGCGATCGCCACCTTTATTATTCTCAAGGTGATCGACGTTATCATGGGATTGCGCGTCAGTGATGAACAGGAAACGGAAGGGCTGGACCTCGCGTCGCACGACGAGCGCGGCTACAATTTCTGATTTCCGTCTCTACCCTGTGTGACATGAAAGGGCGCCCGATAGGCGCCCTTTCTTTTTTCTAGAGCCGGCCATGCGTTCCATCGCAAAACGGCGGGCCCTTGGTATGCTTGCAACCGCACAGCGCAAACACACCTTTCTTTTCGACCTTGAACTCCTTGGGCGTGAATTCCGTGCCCTTGTGCGATCCATCGCAAAACGGCTGGTTCTTCGAACGACCGCAGCTGCACCAATGATAGGTGCCGGGCTCCAGCGTTTTCAGATACGGCGATTTTTGAGCGATCACGGGATCTGCCATAATTCCTCTCCTTGCGAAACAAACCGGTTAGCTGGTGCGTCCTGATACGTTAGTGTAGCCCAAAAAACACGCACACCGGAGACCACACTGAACGAGCTACGCATTGACGACCTGCGGACACGCCATGTTGGACCCATCAATCTGACCATCCCCGGCGGCAAGGCCATCGGCCTGCCAGGACCATCAGGCAGCGGCAAGACATTAATATTGCGCGCGATCGCCGACCTTGACCCGCATACCGGGGAGGTCTTTCTCGACGAGAACGCTTGCAGCTCGGTGAATGCACCGGAATGGCGCCGGCGCTGCGCGTACTTGCCGGCGGAAAGCCAGTGGTGGTCCGATACCGTCGGCGACCATTTCACGACAAACGACACGCCGTGGCTGACCGCACTGGGCTTTGACGCCGACGTGCTGCATTGGCAGATCGCGCGACTGTCGGCCGGCGAGCGGCAACGGCTCGCTTTGGCACGCCTGCTGTCGCATGCGCCAGCAGGCGATGTTGCTGGACGAACCAACCGCCAGCCTCGACCCGGACAATGCCCGCCGCGTCGAACAACTGATCGATCGCTATCGTATCGAGCATCGTGCCGCGATCTTCTGGGTCAGCCACGACAACCGCCAGGTTGCACGCGTCTGCGCGCACGCTTACCGACTGGCCGACGGCCGGCTGGTCGAGGACGCTGGCGCGTGAATCTCATCGAGCTGTCACCGCTGGATTTGACACTCGCCGCCGTATCGATACGCATGCGACTCGGCGTCGCGGCGCCACTGGTCATCGCGTCAGTACGCACCGTAATCCAGCTCCTGTTGGTCGGCCTGGTGCTGGAAGCGGTGTTTTCCACCGAGCATCCCGGCTGGGTGGGGCTGATCGCGCTGGTAATGCTGACGGTCGCGGGTTATGAAGTGATGGCGAGGCAGCAGCGGCGCTTTAGGATGGCAGGGATACGGCATCGGCACGGTATCGATGTTCGTTTCAACGTTCGCCGTCACGTTATTTACCTTGCTGGTGATTATCGGCAACGACCCCTGGTACACGCCACGGTACGCTATTCCGTTGCTGGGCATGATGTTCGGTAACGCCATGAACGGCGTTTCTCTCGGTCTCGATCGCCTGACCCAGACGGTCTGGCAACAGCGCGCGATCATCGACGCCCGACTGGCGCTAGGACACACGGCCGCGCAGGCCATTGCCGATATTCGGCGCGACGCGACACGCAGCGGCATGATGCCGATTATCAACGCAATGGCGGCCGCCGGGATAGTCAGTCTGCCGGGCATGATGACCGGCCAGATTCTCGCCGGCGCGCCACCGCTCCAAGCGGTCAAATACCAGATACTGATTATGTTCATGATCGCCGCCGGCACCGGTTTCGGCACGTTTGCGGCGATCTCGCTCGGCGCACGTCGCCTGTCCGATGAACGCCAGCGATTGCGGCTGGATCACCTGCTCCAGAACCGCAGGCGGGACACTAAATCCTGAGCTAGCCTTGCCGCTAACCAAACGGGGCAGGTCGAAATAAACTGGGTCTTTTGCATATCCTGATCAGGAATTCATGATGAAGAATACGATATTAATATTGTTACTCAGCGGACTTGCGTGTGGCAGCGCGATCGCCAAGGAACGCGTCTACACGTGGACGGACAAGGAAGGCACTGTGCATTTCAGCGACACACCCACCGGCCCGCAAGCGACGCCGATTGTGGTGTCGCCAGCGAAACCGGACAAACCGGCGCCCGCGCAGCCAGAACAAAAGAACAGCGATGCCGACGGCGACAAAGCCGTAGACGACAGCAAATCGGTTGGTATCGCCAACCCGAACGAAGATCCCGCGTTACGCAAGAAAAATTGCGAGCAATCACACCGCGTCGTGAAATCCATCGAGGATTCGCAAGGGCGCCGCCTGTTTACCGAAAACGAAAAAGGCGAGCGGCACTGGTTTACAGACGAAGAACGCATCGCAAAACTCGAAGAAGCGCACAAAGCCGTCAAAAAATGGTGTAACTAGCCCAATTATCCCAGCGCGGTTATCATGAACGGCGGCAGATTCAACGCCGCGCCATGGACGCCATCCGAGTAATAACGCGTCGCGAACGGCCGCTTCCGGGCCGCATCATTCCTGAAATTGTTGAGCTTGATATTCTTTCCCGCCATGGTCGCCGACCACCACCCCGACGGATAGCTGCACTGCGGGAAGTTAACGGTCGCCAGATCGACAAAGCCGGCGGCCTGCATCGCATCGCGCATCGCCCGTATCAGTTTAAGATGAAACAACGGCGACTCGCTCTGCTGCACGATGATGCCGCCGTCGCGTAACGCCCGATGACAGTTACGGTAAAACTTCTCGGTGAACAAGCCCTCGGCCGGGCCGACCGGATCCGTGCTGTCGACGATCACGATATCGACGCTCCCTGGCTTCGCATCGGCCATATAGCGGATGCCGTCATCGAACATCAGCGTGGCGCGCTTATCGTCGTTCGAATCGCATAACTCGGGAAAATACTGCTCTGCCAGCCGGGTAACACGCTCGTCGATATCGACCTGACAGGCGTGCCGGACGCTGGCGTGCTTCAGCACCTCGCGCAGCGTGCCGCAGTCGCCGCCGCCGATGATGACAACATCCTGCGGATTGGCATGCGTGAACAGCCCGGTATGCGCCATCATTTCGTGATAGATGAAATTGTCCCGATCGGTCAGCATCACCAGCCCGTCGATCGTCATCAGCGTACCGAAGCCCTCGGTTTCGAATATCGCGATCGTCTGGAAGGGCGTCTGCTCCTCGTGGATCTTGTCAGTCAGCTTCAACGAGAACGCCGCGCCGTCCTGCGGATAAATTTCGGTATACCAGTTGTCACCAAGCGCCATCGCCTACGTCCGTTATCGTTGTTCGAAATCCACCCGTCGATCTGAATGACGGGGTCATTTGCCACAGCCGGCGAATTCTGCTGTTAATCCGGCCAGACCTTTCTTTATTATAGGGGTCTTCATTATAACAATCCCGGACACAACGTAATGGGCAACTGGACGATAGACGCGGCGCGTGACATGTACAACATCAGGGGCTGGAGCGGCGGCTATTTTGACGTCGGCAACGATGGCAAGCTCCGCGCGACCCCCGGCCAACATGTCGAGCACCCCGGTGTCTCCCTGCCGGACCTGGCGGCGGAGCTGATCAGGAAGGATCTGCGCCTGCCGGTACTGGTAAGATTTTCCGACATTCTGCACGACCGGGTCGACCTGTTATGCAACGCCTTCGCCCAGGCGATGCAGGAAACCGGGTATGCAGCCCCGTATACGCCGGTATACCCGATCAAGGTCAACCAGCAGCGCAGCGTCGTCGCCGAGATACTCGGTCATGGCAAGGGGCGCGTCGGGCTCGAGGCCGGCAGTAAACCGGAGCTGATGGCCGTGCTGTCGCTCTCCGATGCCGACGGCGGCGTCATTATCTGTAACGGTTACAAGGATCGCGAATTCATCCGGCTGGCGTTGATCGGCCAGCAACTCGGCCATCGCGTCTATATCGTGATCGAGCGGCTCGCCGAACTCGAACTGGTGATCGAGGACGCGCGCGCGATGTCGATCACACCGCTGCTCGGCGTGCGTGTCCGCTTGAGCTCGCTTGGCGCCGGCAACTGGCAGAATACCGGCGGCGAGAAGTCGAAATTCGGTCTCACCGCCGCCCAGGTGCTGCGCGCCGTCGAGCGGCTGCGCGAGACCGCCATGCTCGAAACGCTGAAACTGATGCATTTCCATATGGGCTCGCAGATTCCGAATATCCGCGACATCCAGCAGGGTCTCCACGAGGCCGTGCGCAACTTCGCCGAACTGCACAAACTCGGCGCCCGCATCGACGTGGTCAATGTCGGCGGCGGCCTGGGTATCGACTATGAGGGCTCGGGCTCGCGCAATTACTGCTCGGTAAACTACACGGTGCGGGAGTACGCCATCAATATCGTGCGCAACTGGCTCGATGTCTGCGACAAACATGGCCTGCCGCACCCGATGATCATTACCGAAGCCGGCCGCGCGATGACGGCGCATCATGCCGTGCTGATCACTAACGTCATCGACGTCGAGCAGGTGCCGGCGATAAAATCGGTATCGCCCCCGGGAGCGAGCGATCCAGCGGCGCTGGCTCACTTGTGGGAAAACTACAGGGGGCTGACCCAACGCTCGGTCATTGAGGCGTATCATGACGCCGTGTACTGGCTCGCCGAGGCACAATCGCTGTATACGGCAGGGGTCATCGGCCTCGCGCAACGGGCCTACGCCGAGGCGGTTTACTTCGCCACCTGCATCAAGATCCGCGCCATGCTCGATCCGCGCGCGCAGGCTCACCGCGATATCCACGACGAACTGACCAATAAACTGGCCGACAAGTACTTCTTCAACCTGTCGGTATTTCAGTCGATCCCGGATGTCTGGGCGATCAATCAGGTATTTCCGGTAGTGCCGCTGCAATGCCTTGACGAGCAGCCGGACCGGCGCGGCGTTGTCGTCGACATGACCTGCGATTCAGACGGGCGCATCGACCAGTACGTCGATCGCGACGGGATCGGATCGACGCTCGCCTTGCACAGCCTGAAGGACGGCGATCCGTATCTGATCGGCATCTTCCTGGTTGGCGCCTATCAGGAGATTCTTGGCGACATGCACAACCTGTTCGGCGACACCGACTCGGTCCACGTCACGATGACCGATGACGGCGGTTATGAGCTGACCGAGCTGATGCACGGCGATACGGTACGCGCGGTACTCGACTACGTGCATCATGACAGCGATCACCTGCTGGATGAGTTACGGCGGAAAATCCGCAACGCCGCGATCACCGAGACGCAGCGCCGCAGTTATATCGCCGCGCTGGAAGAAGGTCTGTCCGGGTATACCTACCTCGAAGACTAGCGGTACAGCACCGCTACTGACCCTGCGAGTGACGCTATCGTGGTACTTAGTGGCCGTTAACGTTCTCGATTAGTCGCCTGTTGCATATCAGCGGTGTCAGCCGTTACATCGCGTCGACGAACGAGCCGGGGCCAACTGTAGCTGCCAGATCGGCGGCATCGGCAGACCTGACCCCGCCGCCAGTGAGATGCACCGGATCACCACCGGCAAGGTCATAAATGAAAATGCCGATCATGTCATCGGCCTCACCGCCAGACGATTTGGCCGTATCCGCAGAAAAAGCGACATAACGGCCGTTGCCGTTGATCGACGGCCAGATACTGTCTTCCATATCCGTGCTTGCGTCACCGACCACGCGGACCGGCGTTGTCAATCGGGCAGAACGGTCACGCACGAAGACGTTCCACACCGGCGAACTGTCGCGGGATGCGGTCGCGCGCGATTGAAACGCGACGTAACGGCCGTCATCGCTGATTGACGGCCATTCACTGTCATCCAGACCAATGCTGATGCGCTCCGTCGACGACCTGCCCGCTTCGTCGAACACACCATTGCCGTCGATGTCACGGTCATGCAGAAAAATGTCCGCTGCGCCATTGATATCGTTCGGGACCAGATTATCGGAACCGGACACGAACACGACGTAACGACCATCGGAACTCATCGCGGCCTGTTCGCTGCGGCCGTTGCCGCCCGCGCCGCTTGTGCTGATGCTGATTAGCACGGTACTACGTGCGATTCGATCGCGCACGAAAATATCGGCACCGCGCCAGTAAACCCCGTTGTTGTCGCCCGATGCGATGTTGTCCGCGCTCGAAAGAAAGGTGGCATATCGACCGTCCGAGCTGAGGAACGGCTCATATGACATGTCGTTTGCCTGGGCGCCGTTACCGCCGACCGATGCGCGTTCGACCGCGCCGGTGGCAACCTCATAGAGGAAGATGTCGGAAACGAGATTCGTATCGTCCGGCGCCAGATTGTCCGCATCCGATGCAAACGCCACGTAACGACCATCGGCGCTGATGGTCGCCTCGGCACTGAAAGCGTTGGCCTGTGAACCATCGCCGGCACGGCTGACACGCTGGAGCAGCACGCCGCCGGCCTCGTCAAATACGCCGTTGCTATCCGCATCGCGGTCAACCAGAAACACGTCGGACGTATTATTGGTATCGCCCGGCACCAGATTCGATGCGAACGATGAAAACACGACGAAGCGGCCGTTGCCGCTGATCGCCGGCCAAAAGCTGTCGAAATTACCCTTGTCGCCGTCGTTGTTGATACTGAGCAAAATGGTCGTGCCAGTGAGACGGTCGCGCACGTATACGTCCGCTGTCACGTCGGGGTCGCGCGCATCGAGTGTCGTCGCCTCCGAGTGAAACACGACATAACGCCCATCGGCGCTCATCACCGACCCGCGGCTGGCGCCATCGGCGTCGATGACGGTACTACCGGTACTGACTCGTTCAAGCGACCCGGCATGGGCCATGGAAGAGATGCACAACATGGCGAACAACCACAGAACCGAACTTCGGACAGGCGCGTACATCACACTGCTCCTTCCCACTTCTTGCCCGGTCTACGGATCACCTGACATCCCGTACCACGGGTGGCGAACGTAAACTGCGTCCGGGCGACCTCTATTACAACGACAGCCAAAAGATCGGCCGGGGGGCAGGGTGAAAGTGTGATCGATATCGCAAAACCGCGAATTTCTGTGCGCCAGGTCACATGGAATACACCAACCGCGTCACGCCTGGCGGCTGATCAGGGGAGGCATCTCACCTATACCGCTGACCCGGGGGCGGTCAGTCCCTGACCTTGAGCAACATGAACTCAATATTATTAGCGAGCAGCTCGGAACGCGCGTTGTTGAGTCTGGCGAGCTGACTGTAGGGCCCGACACGTACACGGTGCCATTTCGTTTGATTGACGGACACGGTTTCGATATTCGCCTCGACGCCGATCAAGGCCAGTTCGGCCTTCATGCGATCGGCGTCCTTGCTGTTTTTGTACGAGCCGATCTGCAGCACGTAGATACCTGGCGCATCAACCTTGGCGGCCTGACGCGGCGGCGTGCCGGGCACCGCGCGATCCGGTGTCTCGGCGGCCCGTGGCTCCGGTACCACAACCTCGAGTTCCGGCAATATTGTGTAGAAATCGAACTGCGGCCGCGCGGGCTCCGGCCTGGGCGGCGTCTTGCCCGTGCTTACCGGCGGTCGGGCCAGCCCGACCGGGGCCGGCCCGGCAACCTCGACATTGGCGCCTGGCGACGAGCTTTTGATATAGCTATAGACATACACGCCGGTCGCCATCACCAGACCCAGGGCGAGGCCGCCCCAGAAGGTGCCCAGCGTCGCCAGCCGTTTGCGCGTTGCACGCTTGCCGGCCATGCGTTTGCCGCGCGACTGCGCCACGACTACATGGCCTCCGGCGCACTGACACCGAGCAATCCCAGCCCGTTTTGTATCACCTGACGCGTCGCGACAATCAGGCACAGACGTGCGTTGCGAAGCCGGGCATCATCCACCAGAAACTGGTGCGCGTTGTAATAGGTATGAAACGCGGTCGCCAGCTCGCGCAGATAATAGGCGATCTGGTGCGGCTCGTGGACCAGCGCCGCTGCCTCGATTGTCTCCGGAAAGCGTGCCAGTGCCACCATCAGGTCCTGTTCATGCGCCTCTTGCAGCAGCGTCAACTGTTCCAGACCGAGCGACTCATCGAGCGTGTAAACCTTGTCGTGCATCTGGCGCAACACACTGCAGATACGGGCGTGCGCGTATTGCACGTAATAGACCGGGTTGTCGTTGGACTGCGACTTGGCGAGATCGAGATCGAAATCCATGTGCTGCTCGCACTTGCGCATCACATAGAAAAAACGCGCCGCGTCGTTGCCGACCTCGTTACGCAGCTCGCGCAGCGTGACGAACTCCCCGCTGCGGGTCGACATCTGCACGCGCTGGCCGCCGCGATAGAGGATCGCGAACTGCACCAGCAGCACGTCGAGCCGGCCGGGATCGTCGCCAATCGCCGCGAGCGCCGCCTTGACCCGTGGTACATAGCCATGGTGATCGGCGCCCCAGACGTCGATCACGCGATCGAAGCCGCGCTCGAGCTTGTCCATGTGATAAGCAATATCCGACGCGAAATACGTACTCTGGCCATTCTCGCGGACCACGACGCGGTCCTTCTCGTCGCCGAAGTCGGTGGATCGAAACCACCACGCGGCGTCTTTTTCATAGAGATGACCGCTGTCGCGCAAGCGCTGGATCGCGCGCTCGACCGCGCCGCTCTCCACCAGCGACCGTTCGGAAAACCACTCCTCGTAGACAACGCCAAACTCCTCGAGGTCGGCGCGGATATCCGCCAGTATGGAATCCAGCGCGCGGTCGAATACCAGACGGTAGGGTTGCTCGCCGAGCAGCTGTTTCGCGCGCATGATCAGCGCATCGATATGCGCCTCCTTGTCGCCGCTGTCGTCTGCGGCGCCATCCGGCGGCAGATCCGCGGTGACGGCGGCGGCCGTATGGCGTAACGCATCACCCCTCTCTTTGTAAAGCGCGCCGGCGATGTCGAAGATGTAGTTTTCGCTCTTGTAACCCGCCGACGGGAAGCGGATCTTTTCGCCAAACATCTCCAGATACCGCAACCAGACACTGGTCGCGAGGATATCCATCTGGCGGCCGGCATCGTTGACGTAATATTCGCGGTGCACCTGAAACCCGGCGGCGGCCAGCAGGTCGGCGACCGCCGCGCCATAGGCCGCGCCGCGGCCATGGCCGACGTGCAGCGGTCCGGTCGGATTGGCCGAGACAAACTCGACCTGTACGCGCCGGCCGGCGCCGAGGTCACTGCGCCCGTACGCCTCGCCGGAGGCTAATACCTGCTTGACCTGCTCGACATACGCCGCGGGGCTGAGAAAAAAATTGATGAAGCCCGGACCCGCCACTTCGACCTTCGTCACGTAGCCGGAATCGGGCAACGCGGCGATGATCATGTCGGCAATCTCGCGCGGTTTGCGCTTCAGCGGCCTGGTCAGCGTCAGCGCGACATTGGTGGCGAAATCGCCATGCTGACGATCGCGTGTCCGCTCGAGGTGTATGTCCAGCGCCAGATCCGGCGGCACGCTGCCCTGGCTGCGCAGACGCTCGAACGCGCCGATCAGAAGTTCCTGTAACGGTTGTTTCATGGGTACACTGCTGATGGCCGGAATGGCGTCGGGAAAAGGCGCACTATTATCGCTTTACTACGGTGAGAATCAACCACGGCCGGTATCCTGACAGAAAACTCCGCCAGAATGTCCGGGTTGTCATTTCTGCGCACGCACGAGCCCATCGATGGGCGAGGTACGAGTCCACGGACGGACGAGGTAGAGTCCTGCCGGGAGCAAGGACCGAGACCATGTCTGGAACAAATGGTCGAGACCCGGAATCCAGTGCCTTTGATTCAGCAAGTTGCTGGATTCCGGCTTTCGCCGCAATGACGTCAAGAGAATTAATCAGACCTTCCCGAGTGTAGTGTTGCATTCTTAAGTGAACTTAATGATCTCTCGCGGTTCCCAATGGTCATTGGCCAATGAAAGCGGAGAACACGAGTGCGAACTGCCCCGGAAATCGTTTTGACGGACAAAGAGCAAGCGACGTTGAAGGCGTTGGTTCGCTCTAAGCTCACCAGTGTGAGGCTGGCGTTGCGCGCGCATCGCGCTGCGGCAGTCCAAGGTCAGCGGAATCAGGACATCGCCGCGCAGTGGGGCGCGGGCAAGTGTCGCGCCATTGGCGCGCCAACGGCCTGAAGCCGCACCTCGTGCGTGGCTTCAAGGTCTCGCGTGATCCCAAGTTCGTCGAGAAGCTCGAAGACATCGTGGGGCTGTATCTGTCCCCGCCCGAGCACGCCATCGTACTGCGATGAGACGAGCCAGGTGCACGCTGGACCGCACCCAGCCGGGACTGCCGCTCAAGAAGGGGCGTGCGGCCACCATGACGCACGACTACAAACGCAACGGCACGACCACGCTGTTCGCCGCGCTCAATGTGCTCGACGGCCAAGTCATCGCCCAGTGCCAGCCGCGCCATCGCCACGATGAGTGGCTGCGATTCCTGCACAAGATCGATCGCGAAATGCCCAAGGACAAGGTGCTGCATTTGATCTTCGACAACTACGCCGCGCACAAGCATCCCAACGTCCAGAAGTGGTTGGCCAAGCATCCGCGCGAGCGGCCAAGCGCTTGTTCGCCCGTTTTTTTGGGGCACCGGCGGCATGCTGGTGGGCTTTGATGATGGTGCTGTCAATGAAGGCTTCCTCAAAATCGGCATCTTGGGCAAGTTCGGCAAATACCGCATGCCAGACGCCCTTCTTCGACCATCGGCCAAACCGTTGGTACACGGTGTTCCATTCGCCGAATTCCGGCGGCAGGGCGCGCCGCTCCTGGCAATCCACAGGACGGCTTCCAGAAATAGCCGGTTGTCCGACTTGCGTCCCGGGTCTCCCGGCTGTGCCGATAGCTTGCCCGCAATTCGTTCGTATTGGTCATTGCGCAGTAGTTTCCTTGCCATGGCACTATCCTCCTTAACGAGAGGACGCCGTTATATTTTATATGTCAACAGGCTCTAGACCATTTCCTGCGGATCGACGTCGAGCGACCAGCGCACCTTTCTGGCAAGCCGCACGGTTTCCAGCTGCGGCACCCATGGCGCCAGTAACCGGTGCAGATCGATACGCCGACCGGCCTGCACCAGCAGCTGGGCCCGGTAACGGCCACCGCGGCGCTCCATCGGCGCCGACACCGGTCCCAGCAGTTCGACGCCGGCGATATCCAGCCCCTGCGCCAGCGATTTGGCCGCGCTGAGAAATTTCGGCGGTAGATCGCGGTCTACCGCTTCGGCGCGCAGCAGTGCCAGATGCATGTGCGGCGGCAAACAGGCCTGCTCGCGCTCGGCCAGCGCCTCGCGCGCGAAGCGCGCATAGCCGTGGTGTACCAGGGTGCGCAACAACGGATGGTCGGGATGATGCGTCTGTATTAATACCTCGCCGGGCTTGTCGGCGCGTCCGGCACGACCGGACACCTGCACGATTAACTGGGCCATGCGTTCGAGCGCGCGGAAATCGGCGCCGAACAGCCCCTGATCGGTGTTGACGATGCCAACCAGTGTCACGCCCGGCAGATGATGGCCCTTCGCCAGCATCTGCGTACCGATCAGAATGCGACCGCTGCCGCCAGCTGCGCTGTCCAGAAATTCCTGCATCGCCCCCTTGCGGCGCGTGGTGTCGCGGTCGATGCGGACGATGCGGGTATCGCCAAAGCGTTCGTGCAACGCCTGCTCGATGCGCTCCGTCCCCTCACCGACCGGCAGCAAATTCTGACCGCCGCAGCCGGGACACTGCTCGACCGCCGCACGTTCGGCGCCGCAGTGATGACACCGCAGCCGCTGCTGCCGCAGATGAAACGTCATGTGCGCGTCGCAACGCTCGCATTTGCTCATCCAGCCGCAATCGTGGCACAACAACGTCGGCGCATAGCCGCGGCGGTTCAGAAACAACAGGACCTGGTTGCCTAGTGCCACATGCCGCGCAATCGCCTGCAACAAACTATCCGATAACCCTTCGTGCAGCGGCTGGCGGCGTACGTCGATGAGATGCACCTGTGGTTGTTCGGCGACACCGGCGCGCGCCTTCAACGTGAGATGCTGATAGCGCTCCTGGGCGACGTTGTACAGACTTTCCAGCGACGGAGTCGCCGACCCGAGCACGATCGGCACCGCGGCATTGCGTGCCCGTACCACCGCGAGATCGCGCGCGTGATAGCGAAATCCCTCCTGCTGCTTGAACGACAGATCGTGCTCTTCGTCGATAATCAGCAACGCCGGACGCTTGAGCGGCACGAATAGTGCCGAACGCGTGCCGATGACCACCGGCACCTGGCCGGCGCGGGCCGCGAGCCAGGTGTGCAGGCGCTCGCGGTCGGTCAAACCGGAGTGATACAGCGCCATCGTGATGCCGAGGCGCTGCTCGAAGCGCGCGACCAGTTGCGGCGTCAGGCCTATCTCCGGCACCAGCACCAGCGCCTGCCCTCCAGTAGCGACAACGCGCGCGAGCGCCTGCAGGTAGACCTCGGTCTTGCCGCTGCCGGTCACGCCATCGAGCAAGAACGCCGCATAGCTGCCGAGCGACGCCACGATCCGATCCGCGCTCACGCGTTGCGCGGCGTTCAGCTCCGGTCCGCGCTCCGCAGTCAGCCCGGCGGCGCCACCGGACGCCGCGCCGTCGCTCGTGGCAGCTACCGCATGTTGTTCGATCCAGCCCCTGGCCGTCAGCGTGCGCAGCGCCGCACGCCAGTCAAAATCGAACTGCCCGGTCAAATCGTCGGCGGTCAGTCCTGCCGGATGTCCCTGCAATGACGCGAGCAGTGCTGCCTGGCGCGGCGCGCGCGCCAGTTGCTCGGGCCGCACGCTCGTACCGGCACCGCTCGCGCGCCATAGCATCTGCTGCGCAACATCGGGCGCGCGGCCCTGACGCAGCAGTGCCGGCAGTGCGGTAAACATCACATCGCCGGGCGCGTGATGGTAATAGGTGATCGCCCAGTGCAACAGCTGTTGCAGATCCCGGCCGACGAGCGGTTCTTCATCGATAATCTCGAGCGCCGCTTTCAGGCGCTGCGGATCGATCTGGCTTGCCGACGCGACCTCGATCAACATGCCTATCGTGTGACGCCGTCCGAACGGCACGCGCAGACGAATACCAGGCACAAGTTTGTCGATATCGCAACCCGGCGGCGGCAGATAATCAAACAGCCGGCACAGCGGCGACGGAACCGCCACGCGTAAAACCCGAGGAATTCCGGTCATGCGTTTGACTCCGGCTTGCCCGACACGGAGTTGGCTTTAACTCTTGATGCACTCAGCATGAACACTGGCTAACTCGTTGTCGGACCGATGGAATCGCCCTTATTCACAAAAGCTGTGGATAACTCTGTGGATGATATGGGTCGAAGCGCGCCTAGTCTCGATAATCTTTGGAATTTTGACAAATTGACTACAAAGTAGACGCCGATTAACAACTTCATAATTCAACAGGTTACGAAGTTTTACGAAATAACGTAAAAATTTGATGCGCTCCGAACCGCTGGCGGGAAATCAGCCGAAGTGTGTGCATAAGCTCATGCCTGGTACGGATTGTCAAGGGCCGGAAACCGGCCGGTCCGGGCGCGAAAACGGCGGCGGCGACGGCCCCAAAATTCACCATTCCCCCGCCTCGCAGCGCAGCTAGAACGGCTACACCACGACCAGCACGACGACCGCGATCAGCAACAACAGGCGACGGCCCCAAAGCTCGCCATTCCCCCGCTCGCAGCGCAGCTAGAATGGCCGCACCACGACCAGTACCACGACCGCGATCAGCAACAGCACCGGAAATTCATTGAACCACCGGTAATAGATGTGTCCGCGCCGGTTATTGTCATCGCGAAAAGCAGCGACCAGCCTGCCGCAGTAGACGTGGTAAGCGATCAACACCAGCGCCAGCGCCAGCTTCAACTGAAACCACCCCGCGTGGGCATACGCCGCCCACGCGTAGTCCATCATCATCCACAGCCCGGACGCAATCGTCAGCACCGCGCCCGGCGTCATGATGCCGTGGAACAATTTGCGTTCCATGACCTTGAAGCGCTCGGCTCCGATGCGGTCATCGGCCGTCGCGTGGTAGACGAACAGGCGCGGCAGATAAAACAGGCCGGCGAACCACGTCACCATGAATATGATGTGAAACGCCTTGACCCAAAGCATCGCCCGCCCCCTTGATTGGTTACCGCCGCCTGGCGCGGTCACGACATTCTAGACCATGTCGGTCATCATCGTACGCGGCGCGCTACCCGGATCGAAGATCATTTACCGGACGCCACATGATCCGTCGGAACCGGCGCAGCGCAAACAACACTCGCGGCATAGAGCTTGACGGCCTTGCATCCGGTCATATACAGTCAAACCCATCGACGAATTGTGCCCACGCACAGCAAGGATAACTATAACGACAATCCTGTATCTAAGCGGCTTCGGCCGCTTTTTTTTGTCTCGCCCCCGTGCAATACCCTGATCGATCAGCAGCAACTTAACGGCAGGCGGGGCCGGTGGTAGACTGTCGCGTCTTGATATACCAGCCGCAGATTACCCGACCCACGCCGTCATGACCGCTGACACGCTGACCCGCATCCGTGAGATCCCGTATAACTACACGTCGTTTTCGGACCGCGAGATCGTCATCCGCTTTCTCGGCCGCGAGATGTGGGACGTGCTCGACAGCCTGCGCGATACCCGCCGTACCGGACAATCGGCGCGTATGTTGTTCGAGGTGCTCGGCGACATGTGGGTCATCACGCGCAACCCGTTCATCCAGGACGATCTGATCGAGAATCCCAAGCGCTGGCGATCGCTGACGCATGCGCTGCACCATCGCCTGGACCAGATTCTTGCCCGGGCCGACAACAACGACGCAGCGCTGCAGTTGGCGCATAGCGCGCGCGCGGCCGTCGACAAGTTTGCCGCGTGGCTGCCGGAACAGGGCCGGCTGCGCAAAAAGGTACGTAAACGGCTGGTGAAAGTGACGCGCGCGGACAACATCGATTTCGGCGGTCTGGCGCGCGTGTCGCACGTCACCGACGCGACCGACTGGCGCGTCGCCTATCCGCATGTCGTGATCTCGCCCGACAGCGAGGCGGAAATGGCCGGCGTCGTGGCGGCGTGCATCGAACTCGGCCTGACCATTATTCCGCGTGGCGGCGGTACCGGCTATACGGGCAGTGCGGTGCCGCTGCACGATGACACCGCAGTCATCAATACCGAAAAACTCGAAGGACTGGGCGCAATCGTCATGCGCCGCCTCGACGGTGTTGATCGCGAGGTCGCGACCGTGCGCGCCGAGGCGGGCGTGGTCACCAAGCGCGTCTCCGAACTGGCCGATGCCAACGGTTATGCATTCGCGGTCGATCCGACGTCGCAGGACGCCTGCACGATCGGCGGCAATATCGCGATGAACGCCGGCGGCAAGAAGGCCGTGCTGTGGGGTACGACGCTGGACAATCTGGTGTCGTGGCGCATGGTCACGCCGCAGGCGGACTGGCTTGAGGTCGAACGGCTCGACCACAATCTCGGCAAGATCCATGAACAGGAAACGGTCGGGTTCAGCATCACCCGCTTCAAGGCCGATGGCAAAACGCCGCAAGGCAAACCCGAAATTCTGACCATGCCAGGCCGTTCGCTGCGCAAGGCCGGCCTCGGCAAGGACGTCACGGATAAATTTCTCGGCGGCCTGCCGGGTGTACAGAAGGAAGGCTGCGACGGGCTGATCACCTCCGGCGTATTTGTGCTGCATCGCCAGTCCGCTGCGGCGCGCACCGTCTGTCTGGAATTCTTCGGTAACGACCTGCGCCCGGCGGTATCGGCGATCGTTGAAATCAAGGACTATCTCGATGCGTTGCCCGACGCGCTGCTCGCCGGGCTGGAACATCTCGATGACCGTTATCTGCGCGCGATCAAATACAGCACCAAGGCACCGCGGCCGGGACTGCCGAAGATGGTGTTGCTGATCGACATCGCCGGCGACAGCGAAAACGCCGTAGCGACAGCGGCATCGACGGTCGTGCGCAAGGCGAATCTGCGCGAGGCGGAAGGCTTCATCGCCGCCAGCCCCGAAGCGCGGCGCCGCTTCTGGCAGGACCGTGGCCGCACCGCGGCGATTGCGGCGCATACCAACGCTTTCAAGATCAACGAGGACGTCGTGATCCCGCTTGATCGGCTCGCCGACTACGCCGAAGGCATCGAGCGCATCAACATCGAACACTCGACCCGCAACAAGATACGGATGATCGAAGCGGTGCGGCACTATCTGTCCGGCGATCTGGCCGAGCTGCATCACACGCCGGAATACGAGGCGAGCGACGAGGACGCGGCGATTATCGCCGCCAAGCGCGCGGCGGCACGCATACATCTCGAACAGGTACAGGATCGCTGGGAGCAGCTACTGGCGCAGCTCGACACACCGGTGGCCGACATCGACCGGCTGCTCGATGAGAAATCACGGCGGTCGGTACAGCCCGGCGACACACTGCTGCATGTACTGCTGCGCCGCGACCTGCTCGTCTCCTATCGCGCCGAGGTCGAACGGCCACTGAAGGAAACCTTCGGCGGTCACAATTTTGCGCCGGTGCACAAGCGCCTTGATGAAATTCACGCCCGGATCCGCCCGGGCCGCTTGTTCGTCGCCACGCACATGCACGCCGGCGATGGCAACGTGCATACCAATATTCCGGTCAACTCCAACGATTACACCATGATGCATGAAGCCGAGCGCATCGTTGACCGCGTCATGGCGCTGGCCACTGCGCTGGGCGGCGTGATCTCCGGCGAACACGGCATCGGCATCACCAAGATTCGTTACCTGGCCCCGGGCACGGTCGAGGCCTTCGCCATATACAAGAACCGCATCGACCCCGATGGACACTTCAACCGTGGCAAGCTCCTCGACGCCAGTATTCTGGAAAGCGCCTATACACCATCGCTGCGCCTTGTCCAGCAAGAGGCAATCATTCTCGAGGCCAGCGAACTCGGCGCGCTGAACGACGATATTCGCCACTGCCTGCGCTGCGGCAAGTGCAAACCGGTCTGCAACACCCATATCCCGCGCGCGAACCTGTTGTACTCGCCGCGCAACAAGATCCTCGCGACCGGGTTGATCATCGAGGCGTTTTTGTACGAGGAACAGACGCGGCGCGGCATCTCGATCCGCCATTTCGACGAAATGAACGACGTCGCCGATCATTGCACGGTCTGCCACAAATGCCTGGCACCGTGTCCGGTCGACATCGACTTCGGCGACGTGTCGGTACGCATGCGTAACATCCTGCGTGCCCGTGGCCACAAGCGCGCCAACATCGGCACGCGTTTGTCGATGGCATTCCTGAATGCGACCGATCCAACGACGATCAAGCTCATGCGTAAAACGCTGATCGAGGGCGGCTTCGCCGGGCAGCGTGCGCTGTATAACATCGCCAGGAAGCTGCGCCTGGTGCGCGACGGCAAGCGGCCGACGTCGACGACCGGCAAGACGCCCGTCGTGGCCCAGATCGTGCACTTCGTCAAACGGCCGCTGCCGCCCAAGGTACCGTTGCAGACGATGCGCGCGATGCTCGGCGTCGAGGACGACAAGGTCGTGCATATCCTGCGCGATCCGGCCAAGGCCAGCGTCGAGTCCGAGGCGGTGTTCTATTTCCCCGGCTGCGGCTCGGAGCGGCTGTTCAGCCAGATCGGCATGGCGACACTCGCGACGCTTTACGACACCGGCGTGCAGACCGTGCTGCCACCGGGCTATCTGTGCTGCGGCTATCCGCAAACGTCGAGCGGCGATGAGCTACGCGGCCAGAAAATCACGACCGACAACCGCGTACTGTTCCATCGCGTCGCGAACACGCTGAACTATCTCGACATCAAGACCGTCATCGTCTCGTGCGGCACCTGCATGGACCAGCTGCTGAAATACGAATTCGAGAAGATATTCCCCGGCTGCCGTTTACTCGACATTCATGAATTCCTAATGGAGAAGGGCGTCAAACTCGACGGTGTCAGCGGCGTGCAGTACATGTACCACGATCCGTGTCACACGCCGATGAAGACACACAACCCGATCAAGGTCGCCGCGACATTGATGGGACAGGACGTCGCCTTGTCCGACCGCTGCTGCGGCGAGGCCGGCACGTTCGCCGTATCGCGCCCCGACATCGCCACCCAGGTGCGCTTCCGCAAGGAAGAAGAACTCAAGCAGGGCATTAACGCGCTGACCGGCACCGACACCGCCAAAAGCGGCAACGTGAAGATGCTGACGTCCTGCCCCGCCTGCCAGCAAGGCCTGTCGCGCTACAGCGATGTCACCGGCATGGACACCGACTACATCGTCGTCGAACTCGCCAACCGCATGCTCGGCGCGGACTGGCAGCAGCGCTTCGTTGCGCAGACCCGCAGCGGCGGGATCGAGAGCGTGTTGCTGTAGGCCCTTATCGTCAAATATATCGACACAAACCCGGCTTTTTCGGCCGTCCGGATTGCCACGGCGGCCCTAAATGTGCTGTCATTGGCGCTATCAGAGGCTTGGGCAATGTCACCATAGGGAGGTTGACGGATGACCACCACCAGCAGCTTGAACACCGGGCTCGCATATCTTTTTCTGACCGCCGCAGCGCTCCTGGTTACGCCGGGATGCGCCACGCGGTCGGCTGAGGACGACTTGTCAGCGACTAAAGACGCCGGTGTCGCCGTCGCGAGTTCGCCTATACCTGTCGACGGACTCGCGCTTTCTGACGGGTCGTCGCCGGTTTCCGGCGAAGAAAATCCGGCGGCGATCATTGCGTCGCCGGAAGATGCCGCACAAACGGCACCGGCAACAGGTGAACCGGCCGCAAACGAAATAGCGAGTACCGCTGATCAGGTGGTCACGGTCACGGTCGGCGATGCGCCAGCGACCGCCACGGCAGTCATCGTAGAACCGATCCCGGCACCTGCTCCCGAACCGGTGGTGGCCATCGAGAAACCGCTATACGAGGGTCCGTTGCCGTACACGTCGGAGATCGTCGACTCGCTGGTCGGCAGCCGGCTCTCCGTATGGTCCAGCACCCGCAACAGCTATACCTATTTCATCGGCCGTACGCTGATCGCCGAATACCAGGAAGCCGGCAAGAAACTGGCGATACGCCCTGACGACGCCGGCGCCAGCGGCCTGTCCTGTGCGTGGGATATGGCAAATCAGCTAAACGTTGACACGCAAAAAGGCGGCAATGCCAAGGAAGCCGATAAAACCTGTGATCGCCTGACGCGGCAACTCGTCACCGCGCTCGGCACGGCGCATCAGCCTAAGCCCACCCCGGAAGAGCTCGCGGCCGCCGCAGCGGCGGAAGCAGCCGCGGCGGCGCAGGCAAGTGCCGCCGCGAACACCCCGGCGACGGTCAAACCGATGGCTGAAAAGCTGGCGCCGGTCGCGCCGTTACCCACGGTGGTTGAAATTGCCAAGTCGCGCATGACCGAACACAACCTTGCGCTGTGGCAGAGCAAGGACAAGACCTACAACTTCTTTGTCGGCGGCCTGCTGGACGCAGAGTATTCACCGAAGAACGAGACGCTGACCATATCGAGCGACGGCCGCGGTCCCAGCGCGCTTACCTGCAAGTACGACGCCGAAAACAGCCTGTGGGTGAAGGTCGACAAGCAAACCAATATCAACGACCCCGAGGCCGTCTGCGATCGGTTGATCAACGAACTGACGAGCAAGCTGCAAAGATAGCGGCCTGACGGATATTCGGCAGACCCGGCAGAAAACGTCCGCCGCCGGCGAACACCGCAGGGAAATGGTGCAATCGCGATGCGATTGCACAGCGTGATTTATCTTTCCGTACGCAACGTGACGGCGTTTGCCCAATACGCTATGCGCGCATCGACGGTTAATTGAACTTCGCGCCGAAATGCAGCCTGATGTTGCTGGCATCGAGTTTTGCGCCGTTGGCCTCATAGTCGATGTCGGTGTAGCGCAGCCCGAAAAAGCCGGTGTCTGACAAATCGTAGTCGAACTCAAACGCGTAGCCGACCGCGTCATCGAATTTGACGGTTGCGCAACCACCGATACAAAGCTCCCACTCCGGATTGACGTCGTAGACCAGACCGACGCCGAACATGGTCCTGCCGGTCCGGTATAAACCCAGGAAATCGATCGGCAACGAAGTCAGCGTCGATTCGCCGCTCGGCGTATCGAACTCGACAAAGTTGAATTTGTAGCCGATGGTCGTGCGGTAGATCAGCGGATTATTTTCCGGCTCGTAGGTCAACCCGGCACCGAAATAAAGCAGGCCGCCGGCCTGCAGATCGCGATCCGAGGTCGTCACCAGATCATCGCCGCCGGCGGATATGCCGACGAGAAATGTCGGCTTCACATCGCTGGCGATGGCTGGATTAAAACCCAGCATCACGCCGGCAAGGACCGCTGGCCCGTATATCAATCTCATCGTTGCCACCCCGAAAAAGTTGTTTGCCATGTCAGAAACGTACCGGGCGCGCATAAGCATCCACGGACGGCGGGACGGGCGCGCTTTTCCACTCACAGCAACCTGCCAACGCCAACGGCCGAAAAAGCATAGCACGGCAGTAATCATACCCACCCGGTCGCGTCGTTACGGTGCTATATCGACCGAGACACCGGCGACCCGGCAAATAGTCGCCATCAGGTCTTCAACCGATACCCCGTCCGGAAGATCCACGCTATCGTCGCAACGCACAGCGCCATGAACACCAGCGTCATGCCGAGGCTGACCGTGACGCTGACATCGGCGATACCATAGAAACTCCAGCGGAAACCGCTGATCAGATAGACCACCGGATTGAACAGCGTCATCGTGCGCCACGGCTCGGGCAGCATGTCGATCGAATAGAACGCACCGCCGAGGAAGGTCAGCGGCGTGATCACCAGCATTGGTATGATCTGCAGTTTCTGGAAATCGTCGGCCCAGATGCCGATGACAAATCCGAACAGGCTGAACGTCACGGCCGTCAGCAACAAAAAGCTGATCATCCACAGCGGATGCGCGATCTCGTAATCGACAAACAGCCGCGCGGTGGCGAGTATCAATACGCCGATCACCAGCGATTTGCTGGCCGCTGCGCCGACGTAGCCAAGGATGATCTCGACGGGCGAGATCGGCGCGGAAAGCACCTCGTAGATGGTGCCGGTGAACTTCGGAAAATAGATGCCGAACGACGCGTTTGAGATGCTTTCGCTGAGCAGCGACAACATCAGCAGGCCGGGGATGATGAACGCGCCGTAACTGATGCCGTCGATCGCACCGATGCGCGAGCCGATCGCGGTGCCGAAGACCACGAAGTAAAGCGATGTCGACAGGATCGGCGACGCGATGCTCTCCATCAGCGTCCGCCAGGTGCGCGCCATCTCGAAGATATAGATGGCCCGGATCGCATACAGGTTCATGGCCGGGGCCTCACGAGGTTGACAAATATCTCTTCGAGCGAGCTTTGGCTGGAATGAAGGTCCTTGAAGTCGATGCCATGTTTGCCCAACTGGCGCAACAACTCGGGGATGCCGGTGTGTTCGGCCTGGCTGTCGAACGTGTAGACAATCTCGTTGCCGTCCGCCGACAGCTCCAGCCGGTGGCCGGCAAGTTCTTCCGGCAGGCGCTCCAGCGGGTTTTGCAGCGTCAGCGCGAGCTGCTTCTTGCCGAGCTTGTTCATCAGCACCGCCTTGTCCTCGATAACAATGATCCTGCCCTGGTTGATCACGCCGATGCGGTCCGCCATCTCCTCGGCCTCCTCGATGTAGTGCGTGGTCAGAATAATCGTCACGCCGCTGTCGCGCAGGCGCCGCACCATCGCCCACATATCGCGACGCAGTTCGACATCGACCCCGGCGGTCGGCTCATCGAGAAACAGGATCTGCGGCTCGTGCGACAGGGCCTTGGCGATCATCAAGCGGCGCTTCATGCCACCCGACAGCGTGACGATCTTCGCGTGTCTTTTGTCCCATAGCGACAGCTCGCGCAACACCGTTTCAATGTAGGCCGGATTGCGCGGCTTGCCGAACAGGCCGCGGCTGAACTGCATCGTCGCCGCCACGGTTTCAAACGCCGCGGTCGCCACTTCCTGCGGCACCAGGCCAATGGTCGAGCGCGCCGCGCGATAATCCGACACGATGTCATGACCCGCAACGTGCACGGTGCCGCTGCTGGGCGTGACGATGCCGCAGATAAGACTGATCAACGTGGTCTTGCCGGCGCCGTTGGGACCGAGCAGCGCGAAGATCTCGCCGCGACGGATCTCCAGGTCGATATCCTTCAGCGCCTGAAAACCCGACGTGTAGGTTTTATTGATACCCTTGATGGTGATGATGGGTTGCACCGAAACTCCACGACAACGGACCTGGAATGGGCGCCATTATAATCGCGGCCGGATAAAATAGGACATAACACTGAACAATCTTGCGCTAAATCGCACCGCGGTCAAGCCTCGCGCGTGAACCTACACGCCCGCAACAATCGGGTGGGCGCGGCAGCGGCTTCATGGCATCATCCGTCGATGAATAATTACGAACGCGTCGCGCGCATAATTCGCTATCTCGACGCGAGCCACACATCGCGACCCGACCTGGCGACGCTGGCGCAGTACGCCGGCGTGAGCCGCTACCATTTTCATCGGTTGTTTTCGGCATGGGCGGCGGTGACGCCGAAGGATTTTCTGCAGTGCCTGACGCTGTCGCATGCCAAGGCATTGTTGGCCCAGGGGGCAAGTGTGCTGGACGTCGCGCTGACGGCTGCGGGACTGTCCGGCCCCGGCCGGCTGCATGATCTGTGTGTGAGCCTGGAGGCGGCATCGCCCGGCGAATTGAAATCGGGCGGCGAGGGCTGGACGATAGCGGCCGGTTACACCGACAGCCCGTTCGGTCGATGCCTGATCGGCGAGGGTCCGCGGGGCATTTGTCATCTCGCCTTCATCGAGTCTCAACAGGAGGCCCCGGAATGGGCCACGCTGCAAAGGAATTGGCCGAACGCCGCGCTGTACAGAAATGACAACCGGGCCGCGCAGCTGGCGGGGCGGATATTCGAGCGGCCGGCGCACACCGGCACGCGGCCAGCCTTGCGCGCGTATGTGAGCGGCACGGCGTTTCAGCTGCGGGTGTGGCGGGCGTTATTGCAGGTGCGACCGGGCACGCTGATCAGCTACGGCGGTCTGGCCGCCGCGCTTGGCAAGCCTGCAGCGGCCCGCGCCGTTGGCACCGCGGTGGGCCAGAATCCTCTGGCCTACCTGGTACCGTGTCATCGTGTGATCCGGCAAACCGGCGTGATCGGCGATTATCGCTGGGGAGCGGTGCGCAAGCGGGCGATGCTGGCCTAGGAAAGCGCGCCGCGTTTTGCCGATGACAGGCCCGCTGCCGCGACCAGTAAACAACGTGGGCCTTAAGAAATAACATAGAATCCGCGCGTGCGCGCATGGCGCTCACAATATTCCCAGGATTTCGCTGCGCTGCATCCGGGCTACCTTACGCACAAGCGACTCGCTAGGGATTTTCCAGTTTTGCCAGCCATTGCGCTGCCTGCTCGATCTCGGTTTCAGCAAATACGCGCACGCCGTGCTGTTCGAGCAGCAGCGCGGTGATGCTGCGGCCGGTAAACGTGCCGTCATGAATACGCGTGCTGCCACACGACGGGCTGCCGTCCTTGAGTATCGCCATGCGAATACCGTGTGTTTGCACGGTCTGCAACGCGATCTCTGCGCCTCGCAGAAATTGGCCCGTAACATCGTCGCCGTGAACGGCCATCACCTGATTCACACCGGCGAGTACCGCTACCGTGTCACCGGTGATGATCTCGGCCGCCGGACGCGGCACGGGCAGACCTCCGGCGACCTCGGGACACAGAGCGGTATCAACCGGCCTTGCGTCTGCCAGTCGCGCATGGTCCGGTGCGCCGTTGCCGCGTCGCGCCCGTCGTGACGCACGCGCTCACCGAGTAAACAGGCACTGACAAGGATCTTGTTCAACCGGGCCTCGCGCGATACAGATAGATAACGGGCCTGCGCGGTTCACGACACGCGACAAAAACGCAGGCACGACCGGATATATTTCTTAGAAACCGAACATCGATGCCTTGCCGGCCATCCGTACATCAATGCCGAACATGCCATGGGGCAGGCTTTTGGCGATTTCGCGTGCGGGCCCGCGCGACTGTTCCTCTTCTGCGTAGAGATCAACGATTTTTCGCTTGCGAAACGGCAGCATGCTGGCCTTAAGCAGTAACATCACCGTTGGTTTCAGCCGCCGCTCCCGGTTCTGCTCCATAACGACCGCGATTTCACCGGTCGTCAATCGGACGAGGCTGCCGGTGGCGTACAGGCCAATTGCCTGGATAAATTCACTGATGATCTGGCCGTGAAACAGGGTGCCGCGCAGCTCGTTCAGTATCGACGCCGCCTCGGCAGAGGCTACCGCATCCTCTCCATTGGCCCGCGGATTGGTGAGCATTTCGTAGTAATCGGCGATACCGGAAAGGCGCGCCAGCATTGGAATCCGATCCTGTTGCAAACCATCCGGATATCCGGAGCCATCGTGACGTTCACGATGAGACTGCACGATATGCAACACCTCGTCATCCATGCCGGGCACGATACGCAGTATTTCCACCGCGGACTGGACCTGCCGCTTGCGCCGCTGTCTGTCTTCATCGGCTGACACCCCGGCATTGCCGCCGAAACTTGTGCCCGCCAACACCTCGGGCAGGTGCGCCAGCAGGCGACCCAGAAAAAGCATCAGCATCTGGCCCTTGTCCAGCCCGATATGGCGCGCGAGTATCGCCGCCCGGATCGCAGCGCGAACTTCCTGGCGCCAGGCATAGGTCTCATGATCGTAGACACGGGCCGACCAGGCGTACGTATCGGGATTGCGACAGATCCCGTCGATGATCCCGGCGGCAATACGATACATGGCCAGATACGCGAACTCGCCGTCGGCGATCAATTGTTCCATCGCGTCAACCATCGCGGATGAAATCGCCGGATACAGCCTGGCCGCAGTATCGACCTCTTTTTTGAACGGGACGATGCCGGCATCGTAGACGCCGTGTTCGATCTTGAGCTGGACGTTTTTCGGCGGTGCGATGCCAACATCAAGCTTGAGCCTGCTGCGTTTGGGGTCGGTATAGACGAAATCGCAATGCAGCCTGAGCGCCAGTATGTCGTCACGCTCGCGGATAAAAAATCCTTCGACCGGGAACGGCGTGCCGGCCCATGGCCGGTCAAGACGCGCGACGAACATCCCGACGAGCAGATCCTGCACCGGCACTTTCCTGAGTCCGTTCGGTAGGTTTTCCGCCATGCGTCATCCCAGCATCATGTTGATCAATACCCGGTAACACGGCGGCACGTGACGGGCGTACAACGACGTGGCAATGCAACTGGCACCCGTCGCATGTTGGCTATGTTACGCCAACGCGAGGCCTGCGCTGACGAACCGGTCTATCCGTTCAAACGTGGCGGCATCGATATCGAGATACTGCAGGCTGATCCGGTAGACGTTTTCGGCGAGGCGGGTGGCGCCCATGACCTTGCAACGCACACGTATATCGACGGCGGATCCTGCCAGCGACGCCAGCCGGAACTCGACGCCGAGCTGTACCATTTCCAGCGGTGTTCCCAGTAACGCACCGGGCACGATGCCACCGGCCGTCACGCGGTCACACGCCAGCTGCAGACCGGCACACGACAGGTTACAGACGACCGCGGAAAATCGCGCCCCGCCATCCATGGTGATCGTCGCCGGAACCTCTGTTTCGGTCCGCGGATACTGCCGTCTTTCGAATACCATTGCCGTTCCGACTGCCAACTGCCTGTTTATAGTAGTCCGGTAATTTCTGGTTTCGGCTACTAAAATCATAACATTAGGAGCCTGGTCCAGTCGGCGGTCGTATGCGCTCTATTTAACCCCGGTTTATGGGCACAAACAGACGCCCCCGGGCGGCCACGCGATCCAGGCCGGCGAACGGTGCTAAAAACCCTGCAGTTGATCCATCCAGTGCGGCAGCCACAGCGCGACGGCGGGCCAGGACGCGACCACCGCAAGCGCCAGCAACTGGATGACGATGAACGGCACGACACCGCGATAGATCTGCGTGATGCGAATTTCCGGCGGCGCCACCGCCTTCAGATAGAACAGCGAAAAGCCGAACGGCGGAGTCAAAAACGACGTCTGCAGATTCAGCGCGATCAGCACGCCAAACCACAGCAGGTCGATATTGAGCAGCTCGGCGATCGGCGCGAGTATCGGCACGACGATAAAACAGATCTCGAGAAAATCGAGAAAGAACCCCAGCACAAAGATCAGCAACATGCTGACGATCAGAAAGCCCGCTGCGCCGCCCGGCAGATTGGTGAAGATATCCTCGACCAGCAGATCGCCGCCCATGCCGCGAAACACCAGGCCGAACGCCGCCGCGCCAATCAGCACCAGGAACACCATGCTCGTCAGCCGCGTGGTATGGCGCATCGCGTCACGCAACCCCTCCGGCGTCAACCGGCGGTGTGATACCGCCAGCACCAGCGCGCCGATCGCACCGACCGCCGCTGATTCGGTCGGTGACGCAATGCCAAAGAATATCGATCCAAGGACGGCGACGACCAGTGTCACCGGCGGCAGCAGGCTGATCAGCGCCTTAGAGCGCAGCCGGCGGTGGTCCGCGGTGTTCGCGTCCGCGGCTGCTACGGCCGGTGCGGCGGCCGGGTCCAGCGCCGCCTTGACCAGAATATAAAGAATAAAAAACACGACGAGCAACAGTCCGGGAACCACCGCGCCGGCGAACAACTGTCCGACCGGCACGCCGATGACATCGCCGAGCAGTATCAGGATGACGCTCGGCGGAATGATCTGTCCGAGCGTACCGGCCGCCGCGATCGTGCCGGTCGCGAGCTCGGGCTGGTAGCGGTGTTTGAGCATCGCCGGCAATGCCAGCACGCCCATCGTGACGACGGTCGCGCCGACCACGCCGGTGGTCGCCGCGAGCAATGCGCCGACGGCAACAATGGACACGCCAAGACCACCACGAATTCTGCCGAACAACCGGCCCATGGTCTCCAGCAGCTCGTCGGCAATGCCGGACTTCTCCAGAATGATCCCCATGAACACAAACAGCGGCACCGCCAGCAGCGTGAAGTTGGTCATTACACCCCAGATGCGCAGCGGCAGCAGATCGAAGAAACCGACGCCGAGAAAGATCGCACCGAACGCCATCGCGACCGCGCCGAGCGTGAACGCCACCGGGTACCCCAGCATCAGCAACGCCACCAGCACGGCAAACATGATCAGCGCCCAGACTTCCATCAGATCACCCGGGGTCGCGCTGCCTGGGGGGTGCGCATAGCAATGTCAGCAGATTGCGGCAGATACCCGCAATCCCTTGCAGCAGCAACAGGGTGAAGCCAACCGGAATAGCGGCCTTCAACAGAAACCGGTACGGCAGACCGCCGGGATCAGGCGAGCTTTCACTGAATTGCCACGCGTTATGCACAAACGGCCAGCTGCTGGTGATGACCAACAGACAGAACGGCAACAGGAACAACAGCGCCCCGGCGAGATCGCTCAGCGCACGCCGCCGGTTGTCCATGATCCGGCTGCGGTAGATGACATCGACGCGCACATGCTCGTCATGGCGTAGCGTATAGGCCGCGCCGAGCAGAAAAATCAGCGCGAACAGATGCCATTCGAGTTCCTGCAGTGCAACCGACCCGGCCTGAAACAGGTAGCGCATCGCGACGTCGTAACCGATCAGCAGCACCAGCGCCGGCAGCAGCCATGACGTCGCGCGGCCGGTCCATTCGCTGAGCGATTCGATCGATTGCGCCAGGTGCAAGAGCAGGCGGGTAACGTATGTCACGGCGGCGATTGTACCCGGATCAGCGCGATTTGAAACGATGAAACGGCCGGGCGACCGCCCGTGGTTAACCGTCGTTGCCGGAAACGCCGGTCAGCCGCGGCAGCTTGCCGGTAAACGACACGCTGATCTTGCCGTCCGGTCCCGGGTTACCCATCATCCGCAGCGCCTGGATGAGCGTCGCGTCACCCGGATTGCGCGCGGCCAGTGTGCCGGTAAAGCGGTACTCGCCCGCGGGCGCCAGCATCAGCAACCCCTTGCCCTGCAGCGGACCGCCGCCATCCGCGATCGTGCCTTTCACGCCTTCCGCGGTGGTCTCGAAACTGGCGTTGAGATCGCCGAGCTGTACCGCACGCGGGGCCTGCGCGCCGGCCTGCTTCCAGCTGACCGTGCCGTCGGCGGCGGCAATCCAGCCGCCGCCGACGTCGAGCCGTTCCAGGGCGACTTCAACGACACCGCTTAGCCCGAGCGCACCCGCATTGAACAACGGCGCGAACTCGGCCGGCACCAGCCTGGCCGTGACATCGCGCAGCACCAGTTTGCCGGTGATGCTGCGCCCGATCACACCGTCCGCGCGGCTGTTGCCGTTATCGAACTTCACCGCGTACTGGACCCTTCCGGCAAACAGACCGGTCGGCTGCAGATACCATTCCGGTCGCCGGAACTCACGGCCGTTCACCACCAGCGACCGCGCCTGGCCCGACCATACCGAACCACTGACGTCCAGCAACTGAACGCCGCCGGGCAGTCGATCGCGGAAATGTCGCACCACGACATCGGCGGGCAATGTCGCGATCAGAAAAATACCGTAGAGCGCCACGGCATAGACGCCGTAACGGATCGCCGTTTTCATCGGCCGCCCTCAATGACCAGGCGGGCGTTGATGCGACCGGGTGCGCCGGGACGATCTATCGTCAACCGGCTGACCTGCGCGCCGGTCTGCTGCTGCAGGCTACCTATCCAGCGCACCATGTCATCGAACGATGCATCCTCAAACCAGACGCGCACCGAATTCTGGCCTTCCGGCTCGACACGTTTCAGCGCCCCGGCGAGTTGCCCCTGCCGCGCGGTGCTATCGACCACGGCCAGCAGCGACTGACCGTCGGTGCCGGCACCGGGCCGGCTGCTCGCCGCGCGCAGGCGCCTCACTTCAGCCGCCGCGGTCTGCATCGTCTGCGCTTGCGCGCGCCGCTCGACCACGGATTTTTCCAGCCGCTCGACCTGGCCGGTCAGCGGTCGCCAGCCGATGAAATAAACCAGCAGCAACACCAGCACGCCGCCGCCCCAGTACACGGCCTGCCGTTCGCGCGCTTCAAGTCCGGCGAGCCATTGCTTCATGACGCCTTGCCCTTGATCTGCAACCGCGCCTCGACCTGGTTGTCGCGCGCACTGGCCGACTGGATCTCCACGTCCAGTCCCGGTTTCGCCGCGAGCTGTTGCTTGAGTTTATCCAGATCCTGCAGATCCTTGATGGTCAGCGCCAGATCGATCTGTCCGTTGGTGTACGACATGCGCTGCAATTCGAGCCCGCCGGTGGTGGCCAGCGACTGGCTGACCTCGCTGAGCAATGCCAGCAGGCCAGCGTCCGCCGCACCGCCGCCGCGCAGCTCACCGAGCCTGCGCATCATTTCGCGCTCCATCAGGCTGATATCGATCGCGCGCGCGTCCGGAAATGTGTCGCGGTATACCTGCATGACCTGTGCGGCGAACCGGCCGTCCTCGCGCGACAGCCTGACGTAGTCCGTCACCGTCAGACCGACATGAAACACCAGCCAGACCGCAGCCAGTGCGGCCGTGGCACGCCATGGCCGCCACAGCTTGCCGATCTGTTCGCGACGGCTGTAATCGCCCTGCAACAGATCAATCAGCTGCGGTTCGTCGAGACCGCGCGAGCACGCCTGCATGACGGTATCGGGCAACGCCCGAACCTCGATGCCGCTCGTCGCCACAACACTGGCATCGGTGACCTGCACGGTCTGCAGGAATTCCGGTTTCGTCGCGCCGGCCTCGGCCAGCGCCGCCGTCAACAGCGTGGCGAGATTCTCAAGATCGCAGGCGAATCCACTCTGCCGGCCGGTGCGCACCAGCCCGTAGCGGTCGATTTCGCCTAGCGTCCAGCCACCCGGCTCATACGGCAACGCCAGCATGTCGGGCACCAGCATCGCCGGCCGTATGCCGGCCTCGTGCAAGCGGGACAGCCAGGCCGCCATCAACGATTTTGCGACGACCGCGACCTGAATACGGCCGTCCGCGCCATGCTGTCCGAGCGCGAAATGCAGATCGTCGATATCGTCGGCGATCTGCTCCTCAAGCACGTTGGGCACCGCGGCGAGGATGCGCTGGCGGTTACGTGTAGGAATATGCGCCGAGGTCAATAACAGGCAGGTAGACGGCACCAGCGCGATCACGCGGTGGCCGGTCAGTTGCGTGGCGGCCTCGGTCAGCGTGCCCTGACCAACGTCAGCGGTTTTTTCCGGCGCGGCAATGACGTTTACCCAGCTGACGTTGCCGGACAAATCTCCCGCTAGCCTTAATATAGAGGTGTCCGCCACGCTAGTAGGTCCCCTGACCACGCGATACCACGGCTACCTTACCACTGTTCCCTTCAGCGCGCTGCAACAGGCTGAACAGCTGCGCCCGGCCGTGGCCGAGCCGGGTTTCTGCATAGACCATAAAGTACCGGCTGCTGACGGAGACCCGGTCGGTCACGATCTCCGGTTTCTTGGCTTGCAACACCGGCTGGCTGAGAAATTCCTCGATATCGTCAAACGGATTGTCCGCGCGCGCCACGCTGAGTTCCTTGGCATCCGCTGCGGTGATCCCTTCGCCCAGCATGCGCAGTACTTCCGGCGACGCGGTGTTGACGTTGATCGATACGCCGTGGGCGGGCAGGGCGCTGATGTACGGCTCGAGTTTCTGGTAGATGGCGCGGTCGAAACCGCTGACCAGCATTAACTCGCTGGGGCTTTCAAACCGGCGGTTCGCCGCGCGGTACGGCCGTTTCATCGAGAGATAGGCGCTGTCCTCGGCGCCACCCGGCAACGTGACATCGATGTCCGCATCGAGCCAGTCGATCACCGCGTCAGCCAGCTCGGGGGCAAGTTCCAGTACCGACAGCAGGCGCTGGAACAGGCGCGCGTCGATGTCGCTGCGCTTGCCCCCGCTGTCGACGAGATTATTGAGATTGAAGCGGCCCTGCATGTCCTCGCCGCGCCCGGAAACAGTCGCTCCCTCGACCGGCAGATTGGCGATAACCGTCGTCCAGTCTTCCTTGAGATGATCAATCTTATTGTCCTTCGCGTCCTTCGCGAGCACCTGTATCGCCCACACCTCGGCGCCCAACGCAAACAGATAGGCGCGGTCATTGTCGAGTACGTTGGCGGTACGGCGCAGTTCGAGCTGCTGACTGGACGTCGCCGACACGGTGATCACCGTGACCAGCGCGACGACGATCAGCGCTGTGATCAGCGCGACCCCGCTCTGCGCTGCCATCGACCCTGTCATGAATGCTCGCCTGAATTCACTGTGTACACGCTACGGTGCCTTGGCGGGCGGTGGCGTAATTACACCGGCACCGGGCACACGAAACAACCGCGGCACGCGACCCCAGCCGGGCGCCTCGACGGTGATCTCGATCGCCTTCGGCAACGGCGTCGGTTTCTTACTGTCGCTTTCATAATCCGGTGGCGGCCAGCTGTCGTGCCATTGATTCGCATCATCCAGCAAGCGGATGTCGACGGCGGTTACCTGGTCCAGCAACGGATACTCAACCGGAGCGCTGTCCTGCGCGCGGTCAAGCACCGCCCAGCTCAACCGCGTCAGCCGGTCTTCCTTGATCATATAGGCGACGCGCTGCAGCGACGAACGCCGGCTGTCCGGCAACGGGTTGCGCCAGCCGCTGCGCGTGAATTCGATCAGCGCGCCACTGGCCGTCGTCAGTGACGGCTGGCGATCGCCGAAGCCGTCACGTATGTCGCGATTAATGATCTGCTCAATGTCGCGCGCAACCAGCGTAAACGCCGTCTGTAATTCGGCCAGGCGTTCGGTCTGGCGTTCCACATGACGCTGCGTGCTCATCACCGACTGCAGGCCGCCAAACGCCATCACGTAAAGCACCGCGAAGATCGCCAGCGCTACCAGCAGTTCCAGTAACGTAAATCCGTGCATGGCCCACGCGGCGGCGCGGGCTCGCGATTGGCGTGGCATGAATAGGCGCGTCATCATAAAGGCTGCCCGACATAGGCGATCACCTTGCTGAGCGTTTCCCCGCCGTCCTTGTTGCTGACCTCGATATCGGCGCGACGCACATGGGTGTCGCCGGTCTGGTAGACGATCACGGTCCAGAACCATTCGTGGTCCGCCAGCAACGCTGCGCCCTTGGTCGTGCCAGGCGACGGCCATTCAGAGCCCAGCTGCAACTCCGCGGCCCGGTTCATCGCGACCCAATGCGCCAGCGTGCGGTCACGCAGATAGGTGGCGTTGGCGACATGTGCGGTAACGCCCTCGATCACCGCGGCCAGTGCGATGGCCAGCACGGCCAGCGCAACCATGACCTCGATCAGGGTAAAGCCACACGAGCGTTTCCGGTGGTGCGATCGATGCAATGCAGATGCCGACATCAGGTGTTGTTCGGGTAGATCAGTTCCAGCTTGCCGGAGGGGTCGCCCTTCAGCCGGTAGGTATCACCATCCTCCGACGCCTGCAGCGTCAGCTCAAACGGCTGCGCGAACTCGCCGCTCGACAACAGATAGATACGCGCCGCCGGTGCGGTCTTGCTATTTTTGCCGTTCTTGTCGTTGTTCGATTCACCGAGCGTGATGGTGTCGCCCTCGAGGTCGATCGAGAGCTTGAATCCGTCCGGCAGGCTGCGTTCGCGCAGCAGCTTGTCATCGTCGTCTATCGCCACGAGTTTGTTCTCGGTGACGTCCAGCTCGAAGAAACGGTAGCCATGTTCATCCAGTTCCAGCACGATCTCGCGCGAACCGAGCACCGCCTCCTGGCTGGCGAGACCGATCAGCGCGGCAAGCCGGTGGATTTCCTCCTCGGCCTGCGCGTTCTTGTTCGGGCCAACCGACAGCACGGCGAAATTGATCATCACACCGATGATGATCAGCACGACAAGGATCTCGATCAGCGTCAGGCCGCGCTGACCGGCGGCTACGTGACGACGACGCACCGAATGACAGGCAGGTTGAATGACGTGATCGCGCAGCGTATTGGCTTTCCCGGTTTATTCGCCCAGATTCCAGTTACCGATATCGGCATCGACACCGTCGCCACCGGGCTGTCCATCACGTCCCAGCGAAAAGATATCGAGCGATCCCTGCGTGCCGGGATAGACGTACTGGTACTCACGCCCCCACGGGTCCTTGGGAATCCGTTCGATATAACCGCCGTCCTTCCATTGCGGCGCGCTCGCCGGTTTTTGCACCAGCGCCTCCAGGCCGTGATCCATCGACGGATAATCGTGGTTGTCGAGCTTGTAGAGATTCAGCGCGCTTTCGAGCACGCGGATATCCTGCTTTGCCTTGGTCATGCGCGCGATATCCGGCCGGTCCATGATACGCGGCACGATGAACGCCGCGAGGATGCCGAGGATTACGACGACCACCATGACCTCGATCAAGGTAAAGCCGGCGGCCATTTGCTGTGTTTGGCGTATATGCTTGGTCATTATCTGTCCCGTTCCTGAATTAGTTTTGAATCCACAGCCGTCTCATTAACCGCCCTCCCACAGAGAGGAGGAATAGCATCGTTGCCACGCATACCGGGAATTTCAAGCTGTTTATTCCTCCGGCCGTACTTACAATCAATCCGTCGATAGCGTCAGCGGCCACCAGTACGACCGGTTTATGGAACCTTCGACCATCGGCAGGACCCCTATTTGACCAATTGATTAAGATCAAAGATCGGCAGCAGGATGGCCAGCACGATCACCAGCACCACGCCGCCCATCACCAGGATCAGCACCGGTTCAAAAATGCCCAGCGCCGCCGCAATCAGTGTTTCCACCTCGCGCTCCTGATTACCGGCGGCGCGCTCCAGCATCGCCTCGAGGTTGCCGCTCGCCTCGCCGCTGGCGATCAGATGTATCGTCATCGGCGGGAAATAGCCGTTGCGCTCCAGCGCAGTATGCAGGTTGGAGCCCTCGCGCACGTTGCGCGAGGTTTCCTCGACAGACCGGCGCATCGGGATGTTGGTCACCACCTGTGCCGAGATGCTCAGCCCTTCGAGGACCGGCACACCGCTGGCCACCATGATACTGAAGGTGCGTGCGAACCGCGCAGCGTTGATGCCGCGCACCAGCCGGCCAATCAGCGGCAGGCGCAACAAAAAGCGGTGAAAAGCGGCCTTTGGACCGGGCCGCCGCAGGATATAGCGGGTGGCGATGGACAGCAGCACGATCGCGATCAGCAGCAGCACGCCATGGTCGCGGATAAAATCGGAGAGCGCGATCAGCAGGACGGTCAGCAGCGGCAGCTTCTGATTGATATTCTCGAACACCTGCACGACCTGCGGCACGACAAAGGCGAGCAGGGCGGTGACCACCAGTATCGCGACCGCGGTGACCAGTACCGGATAAATCAGCGCGAGCATGCCTTTTTGCTGCACCATCTGGCGGTTCTCGGCGTAGTCGGCAAGCTTGTCGAGTACGGCGTCCAGATGACCCGACTGTTCGCCGGCCGCCACGGTTGCCCGGTACAGATCGGGGAAGATATGCGGAAAATCAGCAAACGCATCGGCCAGCGTATGGCCTTCCTTGACGCGCGAACGCACCGCCAGCAGCATGCTCCTCAGACGCGGTCTTTCGGTCTGCTGCGACACGGCATGCAAGGCCTCGTCGATCGGCATACCGGAACCGACCAGCGTCGCGAACTGGCGCGTGATCAACGAAAGATCGGTTGCGCTGATGCCGCGCCGGAAGAACGTACGGCGCTGCTGGCGGGACTCGCGCTGCCGGACCTCGACGACCGACAGCGGCGCCCACTGTTTTTCGCGCAACTGGCTGCGAATCTGGCGCGGCGTGTCCGCCTCCATGATCCCCTTGTGTGTCCGCCCGGAACTGTCGAGCGCTGTGTATTCGAATGCACCCATGGTTTAGTCACGCAGAGAACGAAACATAGTAGAACGAAGTAGCCGAAACGCGGCCAACACTCGATTGAAAACGCCGCGCCCGAACCGGAATACGTTATTCCGGCGCGAGCCGGAATCCAGCGAACCCTCCGGCCTTCCCGGATTCCGGTTCGCGAGCCTGTCGCCCCTGGCCGGAATGACTGACGTCATCAAGGTTGCTCAGTCCTCGCGTGTCACGCGCAATACTTCTTCCAGCGAGGTTTCGCCGGCCAGCACGCGCTTGATGCCGTCCTGGCGGATGCTCTTGCTCAGCGTGCGCGCGTATGACTCCATTTCCTGTTCCGATGCGCCGTCGTGCACCATGGCGCGCATCTTGTCGTCCACCTCGATCAGTTCATAGATACCGACCCTGCCGCGGTAGCCGACATGCTTGCAACTGTTACAGCCGACCGGCGCGTACAGCATCGGCGGATTGCTCGCCGGCAGCCACAGTTCCGCGCAATCGACCTGGCTCGCGGCATACGGGCGCCGGCATTCGACACACAGCACGCGCACCAGGCGCTGCGCCAGTACCCCGATCAGACTGGACGACAGCAGAAACGGTTCCACGCCCATGTCGCGCAGACGCGTCACCGCGCCGACGGCGCTGTTGGTATGTAATGTCGACAGCACCAGATGGCCGGTCAAACTTGCTTGCACGCCGATCTCGGCGGTTTCAAGATCGCGGATTTCCCCGACCATGACAACGTCCGGATCCTGACGCAGTATCGCGCGCAGGCCGCGCGCGAACGTCATGTCGACGCGCGTGTTGACGTGCGTCTGGCTGATGCCATCGATGTAGTACTCGACCGGGTCCTCGACCGTCATGATGTTGCGGCTTTTGTCGTTGATGCGCGCCAGCGACGCATACAGCGTCGTTGTTTTGCCCGAACCGGTCGGGCCCGTCACCAGAATAATGCCGTGCGGCTTGTGAATCAGCTTGTCGATGGTCTTGCGCGTGCGCTCGTCCATGCCGAGATTCTCGAGATCGAGCCGGCCGGCCTGCTTGTCGAGCAGACGCAGCACGACGCGTTCACCGTGGCCGCTCGGTATCGTCGATACACGCACGTCGACGGCGCGGCCGGCGATACGCAGCGAGATGCGGCCGTCCTGCGGCAGGCGCTTCTCGGCGATATCCAGTTTCGCCATAACCTTGATGCGTGACACGATCAGTGGACCGAGCACGCGCCTGGGCTCCAGCACCTCGCGCAGCACGCCGTCGACGCGGATGCGCACCACCAGCCGGTGTTCGTAGGGTTCGATATGGATGTCGGAGGCGTTGAGCTTGACCGCCTCGGTGAATAACGCGTTCAGCAGCCGGATGATCGGCGCATCATCGGCGCTTTCGAGCAGGTCTTCCGGCTCCGGCAGTTCCTGCATGAGGCGCGACAGGTCGACCTCGTCGCCGAGATCATCCATCAGCTGCATCGCGTCAGACGACCCGCGTTCGTACGCCTGCTGCAGCAATGCGTCGAACCGGTCGGGAGAGACTGTTTCGATATGTAAGGGCAGGCCAAGAAAACGCCGCAGTTCGGTCAGTGCGGCCGTCGATACGCCACTGCGCGTCAGTACCTGGGCGATGTCCTCACCAATAGCGGTGATCAGCACGCCGTGTCGCTTGGCGAACGCAAACGGCACCTGGCGCTGATGGCTACCGGCCTCTTCCGCCGGCACCGCAACACCCTCGATCGCCAAAGAATTATCGTGCACTACCTCGGTCATTTCTCTGTGTTCTGCTTGCCGTCGCCGGCATCGACCGGGAACGACGGTGGTAATTCAAGTTCGTTTGCGGCCGGCGAATTCTTGGCGCCGAACTCCGGTGGCAGCTTCATCATTTCTTCGATCGGCGGCAGCAGCGCCGGACGCTCGCCGCGCATAATGAGCGATTTGCTCTCGCGGCTTTCCAGCTGACGATCGCGAATGAAGTTGTATTTGCTGTTGGTCATATACGTGGCCAAAGCCTCGTCGCGCAGGATCACCGGGCGCAGGAATACCATCAGGTTGGTCTTGTCCTTACGCTTGGTGGTGTAGCGGAACAGGTGCCCGAGCAGCGGGATATCACCGAGCAACGGCACCTTCTGGACGCTCTCGGTCTGGTTATCGCGAATCAGGCCGCCGAGGACGACGACGTTGCCGTCGTCGACCATCACCGTGGTCTTGATCGAGCGTGTGTTGGTGATCGACAGCGTCACGTCCTGCCCGGAGCCAGCCAGGCTGTCGACGTTCTGCTCGATATTCAGCCGCACGGTGTTGCCTTCGTTGATCTGCGGTTTTACCTTGAGCGTCAGGCCGACCTTCTTGCGCTCGATGGTCTGGAACGGATTGCTGGCGCCGTTGGTGGAGGTCGTGAACGATCCGGTGGTGAAAGGTACCTCGTTACCGACACTGATTTCGGCCTCGACGTTGTCCATGGTCACCAGCGTCGGTGTCGACAGGATGTTGTTCGCGCTGTCTCCCTGCAGTGCGTGTAGCAACGCTCCCCAGCCGGTGCCGGAATCGGGAAAGTTACCGCCGCCGATGGTCAGGCCCGACGGTACGCTGGCGAGGCTCTTGCGGACATCGTCGCCGCTGCCGCTGGCGGCACCGGCGATCGCGCCGATGCCGCTGCCGGCCGGCCCGAGATTGATCAGACCAACCGGGTTGTTGCGCGGCGCGTTCTTCTCGCCGAACAGCCATTGGACGCCGAGTTCGGCGGATTTGTCCGACGACACCTCCGCGATGATGGCCTCGACCAGCACCTGCGCACGACGCACATCGAGCTGCCGGATCACGGCCTGCAACGATCGGAACACGGCCGGCGGCGCGGTGATGACCAGTGAATTGGTGGCCTCATCGGCCTGGATGTTGAACACCGGCTGCCGGCCCGGTGCCGCAGCTGCACCGCCTTTCTTCGCCTGCTCTTCCTGCTCGATGCTGCTCCCGACACCGGTAATCACCGGCACAAGATCCTTGGCATTGGCGTAGCGCAGGTAGACGACATGGGTATCGCCGGTGGTTTCGAGCGGCGTGTCGAGGTGCGCGATCACCGCGAGCAACTGCAGACGACCGGAACGCCCGCCGCCGATCAGGATGCTGTTGGTGCGCTCATCGGCAATAAGGGTCGGCTGGTCAATCTCGCCGCCCTGCTGGGCACCCTTGTTTGCCTGCTGCTGCAGCGCGGTCAGCACGCGGACCACTTCCGCCGCCGAGGCATATTTCAGCGCCACGATCTCGACCTCATCGACGGTGCGTTTGTCGATGCGCCGGATGATTTGCAAGAGCCGTTCGATATTTGCGGCGCGATCGGAGATGATCAGGATATTGCTCGGCGGATAGGCAACCAGATGTCCCTGCTGCGGAATCAGTGGCCGCAGGATCGGCACCAGCTGCGACGCGGCAACGTTCTCGATCTCGATGACACGGGTGACGACCTCATCGGTCTCTGTCGGCTCGCGCCCGGTGCCGATCGGCACCGCCGACTGCTTGGCATTTGCCGCCGGGATGACCTTGACCGTATTCCCCAGCGGCACGGCGGCGAAACCGTGCACCTCCAGAATCGACAGAAATACGTCGTAGACCTCCTGCTTCTCCATGGGTCGCGACGATATGATCGTGACTTTACCCTTGACGCGCGGATCGACAATGAAGTTCTTGCCGGTAATCTCGGCGACGGTACCGATCACCGCGGCGATCTCGGCGTCCTTGGCATTGAATGTGACCGGCTGCGATGCCGCTGGCAATGCCCACAGCACGGCTACGGTAGCCGCCACGGCACGCATCGTGGCGCGCGCTATCCGCCACCGGCTCCGGAGGAACCGCCCGGAGCGGCTAGTTGGTTTGTCCGTTACACCCATCTGCGTGATTGCCTGCTCGCCGCCATGTGGTAATGTTTATTGTTGAATACCGGCAGTTTAGCCGTGACCGGTCCTGTCTGCACCATAAAACTAGTTCAGTGAAATTACCATTGACCGGGGGATGCCGTCGCGTATCACCTCAACGCTTACCTGGTCCGCGGTCGACAGCGCACGCAATACTTCCAGGCCCTTCATCGGGTTGTCGAGTCTGACACCGTTCACCGCCGTCACAATGTCGTTAACCTCGATGCCGAATTCTTCGAAAAATTCACGGTCCTTGCCTGGCAACAGCCGGAAGCCCTTGAACTCGCCGTTCTCGTTGACTGCCTCTGCCCTGACGTACTCACCAAAGCTTTCCGGATTATTAATCAGGGCGTCGCGGTAACCGCGCCGTGACAGGCCGCCGTTCGGTTGTTGCATGGTACGCACTTCGTTGGCGATTTCGGCCGTCACGTCCAGCGTTTCCTTCGGCAGGCGCAGGGTTTCATAACGTCCGCCACGAAACAGGATGATATGGGACTCATGTATTTCCTTGAGCTCGGCCCCGCCGGGCAGTTGCGCGCCGATCGCATAGAAGTTCTCGCCCCCGGAAGGGTCGGAGATAATTGCCCGCGCGGTCGCCGCATCGCCGGCAAACACCGCGCGCAATACCAGGTTGAGCTTGGTCTCGGGCATGGTTTCCGGCCGCACTGCCGCCACCGCGTCCGCCCGCCCGAACAGATGTAGACCGGCGATCTCCTGCGCCAAAGCGCTGATCGCCGGACGTTGCGCGACGGCCGGTCCGCTGTCCAGCTGCGGGGTCCGCGTCGCCGCCGAGTCCGGTCCCGGCGTGATCGCGCGCCAGGTCAACTGCGCAGCACTGGCGGCTAGCAGAGTAATTAGAAGGAGATTGACAATAACCGTCGCCGGTTTGACGGTATCTTCGCTGAACACCGCCGACGTCAGCCTTTTCCAGTCTGGCAGTTGCATACCGCTACACCACGCCTTTTCGACTCACCCGCCGATCCGCCACTATTTCAACGCCGTGTCTCGTTTTCATGCTTACCGGTTTTCTTCTTCGAGAACACACTCGCAAATTAAGCGTTTGGGTTAGAAAAACAAGAAGATATTGTAATCTGAACAGCGTCGCTTTGGCGAAACCGGATCGCGTGCGCGGAAGGCGCTGGCAGGCGTGCTGTCCGCTACACTTTGTGATATGCCGCGAATACTAATGATACCCGGCGAAAAACGCGCGCACGAATCCTGCACGCGTCGGACTATCGTCCGGTTGGGCTTATACACAAATACCTTGTGGCGTAACGCGACAGGCGTTGTAACAGACGGAAATCCCGGAATATTTATAACTTACTGAATAATATCTGCTTTCATTGTGAAGAAGAACCAGTTCACGCGCTGGATCAACGACATGCGGTCGGTCGGCGCATCACTTGACCCCAATATGTCCACAAGGTTATCCACAGACCCAAAGGGCGGGTGGATACGCTAGGCACCCGCGTCCCACAGACGGCGAATCTGGTTTTCGCCGGTGATGCGGCGTCGCAGTATGCGCTTGAACACCTCGGGGTCCTTGGTGTGAGTGATCTCGCCGGCGCGAGGGAAGTGCTGGTCTTGCAGTCGGGACAGCCAAAAACGCAACGCCGCGGCACGCAGCATTACCGGCCACATCTCGCGCTCTTCGGCAGTGACTACGCGTTGTTCCTGGTAAGCGCCGGTCAGCGCGGTCAGTTTTGCCACATCGAGATCGCCGTCCGGCAGGCTGCACCAGTCGTTAACGGTAACCGCGAGATCATACAGATATGCATCGTTACAGGCATAGTAGAAATCGATGACACCGGTCAGCTTGTCGCCGACAAACAGTGCGTTGTCGCGGAACAGATCAGCATGAATCACGCCAGCCGGCAACGCGGCGGATTGACGCAGGGCCTGAAAACGGATTTCGTCGTTGGCGAGTGCAATACTCGCGGCATCGAGGCGTGGCGAGACCTGGGATATGACTTTCTGCCACCAGACCGGCCCGCGATCGTTTGCGCGGTGGTCTTTGAACGCTGCGCCGATTAGATGCATGTGCGCGAGCATCGCACCGATAACCGAGCAATGACGAATCGATGGGTTATTCAGGCCGGCGCCATCCAGACGTTGCACCAGCACCGCGGGTTTGCCGCAAAGTTCCTGGAGATATTGCCCATCGCCATCGGCGATCGGATGCGCGCTCGGGACACCGTGCTCTGCAAGAAACGCCATTAATTCCAGGAAATATGGCAGGTCGGCACGCGGCACCACTTCGAACAGCGTCAAAACGAACTTGCCGTGTGTGGTGGTAACGAAGTAGTTGGTATTCTCTATGCCGTCGCTTATGCCTGTGAGATCGACCAGCCCGCCAATCGAATAGCTGCGCAACAGCCGTTCGAGTTCGTCCAATTCAACGCTCGTGTAAACCGACATAAAATCAGATCAGCTTTCTGGCGATATCAAACACCGGCGCTTCGCGCCGTATTCGACACCCCTTTAATATTCTATTTCCAGCGAAACAGTATCCACTGCGGCGTCAACATATTTGACGCGAGATCGTTACGCCGCGTCTCGAGAACCCCGTCGCCGTCAGTGTCGACAAGATAGTAAGGGGGTCCCTTGCGCGGCGTCACCTTGATCATGTACAGCTGGCCATTAACACGGTATTCCTCTACCCGCTTGCCGTCCGACTGTATGATCGTGACTTCCGGTTCCGTCGCATCGGTATTATCCGTGGCCGCACGCGACTGTGCTTCGTCGGCGCCGGCCATACCTGGCACGACCAGCAGCAACCCTATGGCAAATAAGAGGCGGCGCATAGACAACCTTGATGCATGTTAGAGGTCGAGCAGCATTTCCTGCTCTTCGGCGGAAGGCTCGAATCCCCGGTTCTCGTAGTGGCTGAATATAGCATCAACCACGTCCTTCGGTGTATCCATGATCTGCATAAGATCGAGATCCGCGGCGCTGATGGTGCCTTCGGGAACCAGGGTCGTCCGGAACCACTTGATCAACCCTTCCCAGAAAGTCGCCGATACGAGAATGATGGGAATGCGCCGTGTTTTCTCGGTCTGGATCAGCGTCAGGATCTCGGCCAGTTCATCGAGCGTGCCGAATCCGCCAGGCAAAACCACATAGGCGGACGCGTATTTGACGAACATCACCTTGCGCGAAAAAAAGTGCCGGAAGTTCAGCGATATGTCCTGGTAAGGGTTCGTATTCTGCTCATGCGGCAACACGATGTTCAATCCTATACTCGGCGAGCGTCCCGCGTAGGCGCCCTTGTTGGCCGCTTCCATGATACCCGGCCCGCCGCCGCTGACGACGCTGAAACCGGCGTTGGATAATTCCAGCGCGATTTCTTCGGCGAGCTTGTAGTAAGAATTATCCGGCTCGAAGCGCGCCGAGCCGAATATACTCACCGACGGTTTGATCTGGGCGAGCCGCTCGAAGCCTTCGACAAACTCCGCCATGATCTGAAAAATCTTCCAGCTCTCCCGGTTCAACATGGTATCGTTGATCGGGCGCAGACTGGGATGCATTGATTTGTGATCGTCGTCCATTACGTGTACTCACAACCTGATGGGTATGTCGCAGCACCGGTAAAACGGTGCGTGAGCTTAAGTTTATCACGTTATCCAGTACGCTAAGTTATCGTTCGAAAACCGTCTTTCATTAGCGATCATGGCCCGTTCGGATACTAAAACACTCGTCCTCGTCGACGGTTCGTCATATCTGTATCGCGCATTTCATGCGCTGCCGCCGCTGAACAATTCGCAGGGCGAACCGACCGGCGCGGTTTACGGTGTCGCCAACATGTTGCGCAAACTGATGGTGGATCTGGCGCCGGATTATGTCGCCGTGGTGTTTGATGCCAAGGGCAAGACGTTCCGGGACGAGATGTTCGAGCATTACAAAGCGCATCGGCCGCCGATGCCCAACGAATTGCGGGCGCAGATCAAACCACTGCATGAGCTGGTCGCGGCGCTGGGGTTACCGTTGCTGATGATTGACGGCGTCGAGGCGGACGATGTCATCGGCACGCTGGCCGTCCGGGCGGCCGCACAGGGGATCGCCACCATCGTATCGACCGGCGACAAGGATCTCGCGCAGCTCGTCAACGAGCATGTCACGCTGATCAATACCATGACCAATACGACGCTCGACCGGCAGGGCGTCATCGACAAGTTCGGTGTGCCGCCGGAGCGGATCATCGATTACCTGGCGTTGGTCGGCGATAGTTCCGACAACATTCCCGGTGTGCCGAAGGTCGGGCCGAAAACCGCGGTCAAGTGGCTGCAGGAACATGGCTCACTGGATCAGATCGTTGCCCACGCGGCGGCTATCAGCGGCAAGGTCGGCGAGAGTCTGCGCGATCATCTCGAACAGCTGGAGTTGTCGCGGCAACTGGCGACGATACGTTGCGACGTCGGTCTGGATGCTGATCCGGCGCAGCTCACGCCCGGTCAGCCGGACACGGCCGCGTTACACGATATCTACCAGCGCATGGAATTCAAACGCTGGCTGGAAGAGTTGCTCGCCGGGGAGGGGCGGGCGGTAGCGGCGCCAGAATCGACCGTGCCGGCGACGCGAACCGGCAGGCGATACCCGATAATAGTCACCGAAGACGATTTCAACGCATGGCTTGAACGCCTGACCGGCGCCGAGCTGTTTGCGTTCGATACCGAGACCACCAGCCTTGATTATATGGTAGCGGAAATCGTCGGTGTGTCGTTTGCAATCCAGCCGTTCGAGGCAGCCTATGTGCCGGTCGCGCACGACTATCCGGACGCGCCCGAGCAGTTATCGCGGGATTACGTACTGGAGCGGCTGCGGCCGCTGCTGGAGGATCCGCGCCGTCGCAAGGTCGGCCAGAATCTGAAATACGACAAAAATGTGCTCGCCAATTACGCCATCAATCTAACCGGGATCGCGTTCGACACGATGCTGGAATCCTATGTGATCGACAGCAATGCGACACGGCATGACATGGATTCGATGGCGCTCAAGTATCTTGGTGAGCGTACCGTACATTTCGAGGACATCGCCGGCAAGGGCGCGCGCCAATTGACCTTCAACCAGATCGACGTGGCGACGGCGGCCGACTATGCGGCCGAAGACGCCGACGTAACCCTGCGCCTGCATCAGGCGTTGTGGCCGCGCCTGAGCGAGTGCGCGGGACAGCGCACGCTGTTCGAAACCATCGAAGTGCCGCTGATCGAGGTACTGTCGCAGATGGAGCGCACCGGTGTACTGGTCGACGCCGGCATGCTCAACGAGCAGAGCCAGATGCTCGCGACGCGTATCCTCGAGCTGCAACACCAGGCCGAGAACGCGGCAGGCCAGTCGTTCAATCTGGCTTCGCCGAAGCAAATCCAGGAAATCCTGTTCGATAAACTGGGCCTGCCGGTGCTCTCCAAGACACCTAAGGGGCAGCCGTCGACCGCCGAATCCGTGCTGCAGGAGCTCGCGCTCGATTACGACCTGCCGAAAATCCTGCTCGAACACCGGGCACTGAGCAAGCTGAAGTCGACGTATACGGACAAGCTGCCCGGGCAGGTCAATCCGCGCACCGGCCGGGTACACACGTCCTATCACCAGGCCGTTGCAGCGACCGGACGATTGTCATCGAGCGATCCTAATCTGCAGAACATCCCGATCCGCTCCGAGGAAGGGCGCCGCATCCGCCAGGCCTTCATCGCGCCACCGGGTTACCGGATTGTCGCGGCCGATTACTCGCAGATCGAGCTGCGCGTCATGGCGCATCTATCGGGCGACACGGGTCTTGTCGACGCGTTCACGCGCGGCGAGGACATCCATCGCGCCACCGCTGCCGAGATCTTTGACGCAAGCCGCAACACAGTAACGACCGAGCAACGACGCAACGCCAAGGCCATCAACTTCGGCCTGATCTACGGCATGTCGGCATTCGGCCTCGCGCGGCAACTGGGTATCGACCGGCAGTCGGCGCAGAAGTACATGGAGCGCTATTTTGCCCGGTACCCGCAGGTCAAACAGTTCATGGACAACACCCGCGAGCAGGCGCGCGCGCAAGGCTACGTTGAAACACTGTTCGGCCGGCGGCTGTATCTGCCGGAGATCAGGTCATCGAACGCCCAACGCCGCCAGTACGCCGAACGAGCGGCGATCAATGCGCCGATGCAGGGCACGGCGGCCGATATCATCAAGTGCGCGATGCTCAAAGTCCATAATTGGCTTATGGAAACCGGGACGGATGCGAAAATGATCATGCAGGTACACGACGAACTGGTATTTGAGGTCGCGGATACTCGCATCGAAGACTTCGTGACAAATATCCGGCGCCATATGCGCGATGCGGCGGCGCTTTCCGTGCCGCTGGAGGTGGATATCGGGACCGGGAACAATTGGGGCGAGGCTCACTGACCGCCAACGGAATCACCATGATGATTCCGTTGGCGGTTGTCAGATTGTTAAACGACATTTAACAATCCGCTTTTGAACTTTTGCCAGACAGCCTAGTCATAATGTTCGGAAGCGTTCATCCCAAACGCTTCACCGCCCTCCCTCCCTGGGCGGTAACCCCTAACCGGCCTCCCCGGCCGGGAAATGTTGGCCCCGGTTCAACCTTCCTCCCTAGGACGAACCGGGGTTTTTTTTGCCTGCTCGAAACCGAGCCACCGATCGAGCACGGTGTGTACATCGTCTATCCCGGTTCGTTTGGCCGCGGAAAACGCCTGCAGGGTGACTCCACCCACGCCGCTGACACCGACCGGCAGGTCAAATTCCGTTTTCAACGCCTCGCTAACCTGTGCAATTGTGGTGTTAATCGCGCCGCGGCCGAGTTTGTCCGCCTTGGTGAGCAGGATGTGCACCGGCATCGCCGCCAGCTGGCACCAGGCCAACATCTGGCGATCGAAGTCCGTCAACGGATGGCGGATATCCATAAGCAGGATCACGCCGCGCAGCGATCGCCGTGAGCGCAAGTACTGCTCCAGCAATTGGTCCCAACGGCGTTTCACTTCGGCGGGCACGCGCGCATACCCATAGCCGGGCAGATCGACTATGCGACGCTCGTCATCAATCCGGAAAAAATTGAGTTGCTGGGTACGTCCCGGCGTCTTGCTCACTCGGGCGAGGCCGCCTATGCCGGTGATGGCATTGATTGCACTTGATTTCCCGACATTGGAGCGGCCGCAGAACGCCACCTCGCTACCAGCTTCAGACGGCAACTGCGGGTAACTCGCGACGCTCAGCATGAAAACGGCGCGGTTATAGGCGGGATTACGCCGTGTCATGACACAAGAATCCGGTGCGGGCCGCCGCTTATCTCCGGCCCGGTCCGAACAGATAGTTATCCATGCGCGCGCCTTCCTTGCTGACGCGGCGCACCAGGTGATCCAGGCTGACAATCGCGTGTTCAAGCAGATTCACGGCAATGAACGGATGCTCAATGCGCAAACGCCGGTACATGGGGCGCGTCAGCTTCAGCAGCTGGGTATCGCTGGAAAGCGAGCGCATGCGCAGCAGGCGTGGCTCCTGATCGAAAAACGACATTTCGCCCATCAGCTCGCCTTCCAGCATCCGGCCGACCTCCCGCTCGCGTGTGCCGTCGTCATAAAAAAGCCCGGCTTCGCCCTTGACGACAAAATACAACGCCTCGCCTATCGCTCCGATATCCGCGATAATGTCGTCGCGCCCGAAGGTCACCAACTCGGTGTAGTCGAGCAGGCTCTGCACCTCCTTGACGGTCAGTGATTCGCACAAATAGTGCTGGTTAAGAAACTGGGTTAAATCAATTTTTTCCGGCGACATAGGTCAGGCTCCTCGGCAGTTCGATGATGGTTATAACATAAAGGGTGATTAATTCAATCGCTTAAGGCAGCATAACCCGTATATAGAAAGTGCACCGCGTTGACGCCATTAATAGGCGGTTCATACACAATTGCTTCAATATAGATGGCAGGACAACATTGCAAGTTAACCGGGCTCAGTGCCACACCCTTAATCCAAGGTGGACAAGTGATGACAAAACGTTTGCTTCCGCTGCTTTTTCTGCTGCTGACCACGGCGGCCGCTACGGCCGCTTCGTATGAAGAAGGCAAGCAGTACCAGCGCATCATTCCGGAATCACCGACCGTCAGCACGACGGACAAGATCGAGGTTGTCGAGCTGTTCTGGTACGGGTGCCCGCACTGCCACCGTTTTGAACCCGTCATCGATCGCTGGCTTGAGCACAAACCGGCGAACGTCGAATTCGTGCGTCTACCAGCCATCCTCAACGAAAAATGGGAGATCCACGCGCGCGTTTTTTACACGGCCGAGGCACTCGGCGTACTGGACAAGACCCATCTCCCGCTATTCGAAGCGATTCACAGTCAGCGACGTAAACTCGATACGGAGGACAGCCTGATGGAATTCTTCAAAGGGTTCGGCGTGAAAGAGGAGGACTTCCGCAAAACATTCCATTCGTTTGCGGTCGACAGCAAAGTGCGGCGCGCACGCGAACTTGGCCGTCGCTATAACATTCATAGCACACCTTCGATCGTGATCAATGGCAAATACCGCACCGATCCTGGCATGGCACAGGGGCAAGCCAGCGAGACCATGACGGTAGTTGATTTTCTTGTTGCCGAGGAAACAAGAAAAGCGGCACGCTAGCTGTGTCTATTCGTCGATGAAAGTCTCCGATCTGTTTGTCCGATGCCTCGAGAACGAAGGTGTTGAGTACGTCTTCGGTATTCCCGGCGAAGAGAACCTCGACGTCATGGACGCGTTGCTCGATTCATCGATCAAGTTCGTCACGACGCGCCACGAGCAGGGCGCGGCCTTCATGGCCGATGTCTACGGCCGGCTAACCGGCCGCGCCGGGGTTTGCCTGTCGACACTGGGCCCCGGCGCAACGAATCTTGTCACCGGCGTTGCCGACGCCAATATGGATTGCGCGCCTCTCGTCGCGATCGCCGGCCAGGCCAGTACCAACCGGTTGCACAAGGAATCGCATCAGGTGCTCGATCTCGTTGCGCTGTTCCAGCCAATCACCAAATACGCCGCGCAGATCGTGTCTCCGGACATTGTCACGGAGATAGTGCGTAAGGCGTTCAAGCTGGCGCAGACCGAAAAATCCGGCGCGTGTTTCATCGAATTCCCGGAAAACGTCGCTGAACTGTCGAGCAATGACCAGCCGTTGCGTGTCCAGCAGCACACGCCGCCTGAGCCGGCGGCGGATCGCGTCCAACACGCGGCGGAAATTATTTCGAACGCGCAGAACCCGATGATTCTTGCCGGTAACGGCGTGATCCGCGCGAAGGCGTGGCGACAACTGGCAGAGTTCGCAGAAAAACTCCATATTCCCGTGGCAAACACCTTCATGGCCAAGGGGATAATTCCATTCAAGCATCCCATGGCGCTGGGCACAGCCGGATTGCAGTCACGAGACTACATCAACTGCGGTTTTCAGCAGGCCGATGTGATCATCTGTGTCGGTTTTGATCTGGTCGAATATCACCCGCACCTGTGGCATCCGACGCGCGACCGCAAGATCGTCCATATTGCGATGACACCGGCCGAGGTGGATGCCTGTTATATCGTCGAGGCGGGTGTGGTCGGGGATATCAAGCACAGTCTGATCCGTATCGGCGAACTGGCCACGCCGCATCCGGGTCACCGCATGCGCGGCCTGCGCGATACGTTGATCAGCGAAATGAACGAGCATCGTGACGATCGGTCTTTTCCGGTCAAGCCGCAGAAAATTGTCTGGGACCTGCGCACTGCGCTCAAACTGGATGACATCGTCATTTGCGACGTCGGTGCCCACAAGATGTGGATGGCGCGCGTGTTCCGCTGCGAGGAACCGAATACCTGCATCATTTCGAACGGCTTCGCCAGCATGGGCATCGCGGTGCCCGGCGCCATTGCAGCCAAACTGGCGTATCCGGACCAAGCGGTGATCGCGGTAACCGGCGACGCGGGCTTTTTGATGAATTCCCAGGAAATCGAAACGGCGATGCGCCTCAAGATCCCCGTCGTGATCCTGATCTGGAACGACGGCGGCTACGGTCTGATCGAATGGAAACAGATGAGCCGCTTCGGGCGGGTTTCCAATGTAAAGTTCGGCAACCCGGATTTTGTAAAGTACGCCGAATCGTTCGGCGCGAAGGGGTATCGGGTGCAAAAGACTTCCGAGCTGCTGCCGATACTACAAAAGGCCCGGGGGGATAACACCGTCAGCATCATCGACTGTCCGGTGGATTACCGTGAAAATCTGAAGTTGACGCAGAAACTGGGGGACATGGTTTGCCCGATCTAAGTGCAACGCTAAGCGACGCGTGTCGCGACGCAGCACCACTCGCCGGCGCGAAGCTTCATCTGAAGTTGTTGAGCTATAACATTCAGGTGGGCGTGGCAACCGCACGTTACCATCACTACCTTACGCAAAGCTGGCGCCATGTGATACCACACCCGGCGACGTTTACGAATTTAGAGCGCATCGCACGCATGGTCAGCGACTACGACATCGTCGCGCTGCAGGAAGTCGACGCCGGTAGCATGCGCAGCTACTACGTCAACCAGGTCGAGTACCTTGCAGTCAAGGCACGTTTTCCGTTCTGGCATCATCAGACTACCAGGAATCTTGGGCGCATCGCACAGCACAGCAACGGCCTGCTGAGCAAGATCCGTCCGACCGCGGTCACAGAACATCGATTACCTGGCCGCATTCCCGGGCGCGGCGTACTCGAGGTGCGGTTTGGTCACAAGGATAATCCGTTGGTAGTACTTGTCGTGCATCTTGCGCTGGGCAAGGGTTCGCGCGCCAAACAGCTCGATTACATCACCGGGATCGTCAAACAGCACGAGCACGTGGTGTTGATGGGCGATTTCAACTGTGCTGTACACAGCCAGGAAATTGACCTGCTGTTAACGCGCACGCACCTGTGCGAGCCGCTGGACAGACTGAATACCTTCCCAAGCTGGCGGCCAGTACGCAATATCGACCATATTTTGACCTCGCCATCGCTGCGCATTGCCGAAGTACGCCCCCTTCATCACATGTTCTCCGATCACTTGCCGATTGCCGTCGATATCCGTATACCGGACGGCGTGCATCTCGCCGCGTAATCCCGGACAATAACCCCTGAGTAAGGCCAGACACGCTGCCGCACGTCTGGCAGACCGCGTTTATTCATATATCGTAAGATAACGTAAGATGACGCATGGAAAACTGGTTGCACGGTCATATGGCGGCGATTTTACTCGGTATCGAGATCCTGTGGGTCGGCGGTGTCATCGCAATTATTGTTTTTTATTTTTTGGTGAAAAGGCGATTCTCACGCGCGGCGCGTCCATCGGGAACCGCGCTGTCGGACGAACACCCCTCATCGGCGCACGGTAAAGACGAATCACAGGCTGCTGACCGAAAACCGACACACAAATGAAAACGATAGGCATTTTAATTCGCAAACGAATAAAACAACCCATAGGATACGCGCTTTTTTTATTTGATCGCGTAAGCAAACTCACATTCCGTCCGGTTGTTTACCAACAATAACGATTCCGCATTATTCCTCAAGAAAATAGTGCTTTATTTAAGATATGACAACGCCCGATGAATATGGTAAGAAATAACTTAACAAGACTGAGAATTCGGATCTGAACAGTGTTTCTTCGGTAGGGAGCATTCCTGTTCGACGGGTTCCATGAGTAATCGGATTGCCATATTTTCTTGCTGTTCGCGAAATGTCGAAAGAAGCGTGGCGAGTTAACCGGAATTAATAATAACACCGAGAGGAATTCAATATGGTTACTGAAACAGTCATGCTGAAGATCGAAACCGCGAGGCAAGCCGCGCAGGTCGCGGCCGCGCAGGGGAAGACATTTACCGTCGGCAAGGCCGTCGCAGGCGGCGGCATGAAGAACATGCTGATCCTGAATCCAACGACAGCAGGTGGCCAGTCCATTGCTGTGCAACTGGCCGGTAATAATCAGGCCGCAACAGTCGCCGCAATGGGCGGTAAAACCGTCACCATCGGCAACTCGCCGTTGATGCTCGGCGGCGGCGCGAGCAAATGGGTAGTGGTCAAACCGGTTGCCGGTGCTGTAACAGCCGGCGCCGCGGGAACCGGCGCCGCTGGTGTAGCGGCGAAAGGTGGCGCAGCCAAGGCGGGCGGTGCCGCCGCTGCGAAGGCTGGCATGGCTGCGAAAGCAGGGGCGGCAGGGATGGCGGTCAAGACCGCCGGTGCTGCAGCGGCAGCCGACATCACCATTACACAGATCCAGGGTGCCAATTCGATTCTTATCGAGGTCACCAATGCCAAGCAGGCGGCAATGGCCAAGGCCGCCGGCGGCAAGGCGTTCACCGTGATGGCGCCTCCGGTCGGCGCCAATGCCAACAATATGCTGTTCCTGAAACCCGCCGGTGCTGCGGCAGGACAGGGCGGCAATCAGGTCATGATGCTGAAGGTTCAGGAAGGCGCCAATCAGATCCCGTCATTGATTGGCAAGACGTTCTCGGTTAACAAAGCGCCGATAGCGGCCGGCGTCGGTCCTAAGAACCTGATCATTCTGAAGCCGGTCACGGTGACCGCCAAGTCAGCAGCAGCCACGTCGGCGGCAGCGGCGAAGACCGCTGGCGGTAAGGCCGCGGCAGGTGCAACGATGAAAACCGGTGCCACAGCAAAGGCGGCGGGCGGCATGGCCGGCAAGCCGATGATGATGAATGCCGCGATGACCACCCCGGCGGCAACATCTGCCGGCAAGGCGTGCGTCGCCGGAAAAAGCGCCGCGACCGCAACAACAGCGGCAGCCACTGCGAAGACAACGGTAGCAGCGGGCACCATCTGGTCAGGCACCGGCTGGAGCCTGGGTCTGGGACTGGGCTTGGGCGCTTGGGGCCCGGTCATCCTTGGCGGGCTCGCCGCGGCCGGCATTTATGGTTATGTGCGCAACAAGAAAGACCAGGAGGCCCACAAGTCCGACAACGAACTCCAGCCGGCACACTGAGTCGGCGCGTTGAATTAACTATCTGAAACGCGCAATACGAAACACAAACCCGCCTGGCAAACCCAGGCGGGTTTTTTGTTTCGTGGCACTACTGGCGACATGTCGAACGGAAGCGCTTCGAATTCTTGCTGTGCCTTAGTTTCGACGTACGACATAAACGAAGAGGCGCGCCCGAGAGGGTGAGCCGGAACCGAATGTCCATAAGACATTCGCAGTCCGGCGAACGCCCGAAGCGCAGCGTAGGGCCGGGAATCCGAACGGGGGCAGAATGAACGGGGTGAATGGCGCGCCCGAGAGGATTCGAACCTCTGACCACCGCCTTCGGAGGGCGGTACTCTATCCAGCTGAGCTACGGGCGCAATACTTGTAAGACGAAGGCCGCACGGTTCAGGCCTTGTTGTTTCACCAAGAGCCCTGCGGCGCCTGTCCAGCTGCACCCTTCGGACACAATCAGCCACCGGGCAACAAAGCGATGGGCGCAGGGTGCCTAAGGATACCTGTGTTGCCGACCGTCGTCCATGCGCGCCGGATCTAGCGACAGGAATTCGCACTCAGGAGCACCGCACGGCCTCCGCCAGCGACCGGGATTGCAGGCGGTAGAACGCTCCAGCTCGATGCCGAGCCGGCGCAGGTTGTCGTGTAATCCATGCTGATCGATCAGCGCATGCATGCGCTGAATCTCATGCTGTTCCTCGGCATCCGACGTTCCATATCGTTCCCGACCAGGCCTACATCGGGATGGCCGCCAGTGTCGGCGTCGCGCCCGGGCTCCATGTCGCGGCCACGCACTAGGCGGTATACGCTGATCAGCTGGATATACCGACGCCTCTATCGGCCACCGTCCCGCTCCCACTGTTCTATATACGACGCATACAGGCCTTGATTGGTCGTCGTTGCGCCGCGCACGCTGCAGATCGCCGACGCGAAAGCAAGCGCCCGGGCCAATATCGTCGCGATCGGCCAGCCGCCGGTCAGGCCGAGTATCGACACCGCGCAGAAGGCATCGCCGGCACCAACAGTATCGACAAGACGCTTCACCTTGACCGGCTTGCCCGCATCGATGCCCTGCGCCGTGTCGATGAACGCGCCCTGTTCACCGCAGGTCACAATCAGCATGCCGATTCTGAAGTGCCTGCGTAACACCGCAGCGAGTTCATGCGGATTGGCGCCGGGTAGCCGTTCATACGACGCGATTTGTTTTATTTCATCATCATTCACTTTGACGCGTTCAGCGTTATACAGTGCATTCGTCGCCAGCTCCATCGTCGACCAGGGCGGGCGCAGATTGATATCGACGAAACGTGGCATATTTGTCTGGCGACGCAGCGCATCCAGCGCGCCGCGCGACACCGTTTGACGCGCACCCAGCGTGCCGTGATAAAGCATCGATAGCGGCGTTCCGGCGATGGCGGCGATCGCGGCACCGGCGTCGATGAAATCGTAGGCCTGGTCGGGAACGATATAGAACGTCGGCTGACCGTTTTTCAGCGCGACCTGCACGGTGCCGGTCGGACGCGCGGTATCGGCCTGGATCCCGGAGATGTCCATACCCCAGGTCATCATCACAGCCAGCATCTGCTCGCCGAGCGCATCGTCCCCGACGCGACTGATGAACAACGGATTCAGCCCGAAACCCCGCAGGTGCCACGCGACGTTTAACGGTGCGCCGCCGAGTACGCACGACCCGTCCGCGAACTGATCAAACAGAACCTCGCCGAAAATGACCGGCCGCCCGGCGTTACTCGGGCCCGCGCGCAACGGTCTGCTTCGATGATCAATCATGATGATCCCGGCGTTTTTGACGCATGGGTTCCATACCTATGGCCCCTGTCAACCACCCAGATCATTCGTACGTGCCATCAAGAGTCGCGATCGATTCTCAATAAGCGGGGCCTCATCGCGCGATGACTAATTGTACGCCGTGCCATGCCAGGGCAATCTTCCGGTTTAAGTATGCCTTAAGCTTTGTACATGAACTTACCCATATGATCCTGGTCTCAGTTTTTGACGGTTCGTACGGACAACACCCACTGCGAACCATCAGAAACCACCCGGCAAAGGGCCGTCCCGTTCACTAAAACGTCGTTGTACATGAGTAGTAGCGTTCCGATACACACCATAAAAGTCTGGGATCGTTTCGTAAGATTCTTTCACTGGGCATTGGTAATCTCCTTCGCGGCCTCCTACTGGACCAGTCAGTCCGGCATGCAGGATGCGCACATCGTGCTCGGCTATTTCATATTCGGGCTTGTCATGGCGCGTATCGTCTGGGGATTCGCCGGTTCGCCGTACGCGCGTTTCAGCAACTTTGTCTATTCCCCGCGCACGGTGCTCGACTATCTCAAGGTGATCGGCTTGGGGCGCCCGCACTATTATCCTGGTCACAATCCGGCCGGCGGCATGATGGTGATTGCGCTGCTCAGCGCGCTGACATTCGCGACAGTCGCCGGGTTCATTGTGATGATGGTAATCGAATTCGAAGCGCCGTTGCCGGGCCTGATGATCCACATGAGCGATGAGCATGCCTATTTCTGGCGCGAATTGCATGAAACCACCATCGACGTATTGCTGGTGATGATCGCGTTTCATCTGCTTGGCGTGATGCTCGCCTCGATACAGCACCGGGAAAACCTCGTGCGCGCGATGATCACCGGTGTCAAGCAACAATCTAAGGAACCTTCGATGTGTCGTCATTCCGGCCCCCTGTTTTCACAGGGGCAGGCTGCGCGCAGCGGAGAGCGGGAATCCAGTAAACCGTTGAATTTATAGCACTGGATTCCCGCTTTCGCGGGAATGACAATATCGGAATAAATCAGGGCCTCCCTAAATGAACTACGGGACGAAACCATGTTGAGATATTTGCTGTTACCAATGATCGCCTTGATCATCAACGCCCCGGTCCGGGCGGACAATACCGCTGACACGGCAATCACTGGAGTCAATTACGCGACATTGTATGGCGATCGTTTCCAGCTTGCGGCCGTGGACGACACCTCTGACGAAACACCCGACGCACGTCACGACAAAGAATCGGAAGATGACAAGCCGCTGTTCGAGGAACGCTGGTTCACTGCAAACAAGCTGCACAAGTATCTCGGTATCGGTTCGATAGGCGCGGCGGCGCTGACACTGCTGGCACCCAAGCAAGAGAATGGCGCACATGAACTACTCGGCAGGACTGCCGCAGCGCTGGGTGTTGGCGCGGTCGCCACTGGACTGACTTTTCACTGGGAGGATCTTGATCTGAGCGAAGGTTTCAGGAATCCGGACAACATCCATATGTTGCTGACCACACTGGGCACGCTCGGGTTTCTCTATGCCGTCAGCAAGGCGCCGGACCCTCACGGCGGTGTCGGTGCGGCAAGCGCGATCGGCATGCTGGTCGGCATCAAGATGACATGGTAATAAGCGGTAGAGGTAGCTTTATGAGAAGGTATCTATGGTTAGTCGCCTCCATGGCTGTCGCGCAACCCGCATGGTCGGTCACCGTTGACGAGGCGATTGCACATTACAACCCGCACGGAACGCTGGCGTTAAATCCCAAACATGGCGACGAGCTGTGGCACCAGAAGAATACCGGTGAAGATGGCAAGGAACGCGATTGCATGACCTGCCACGGCCAAGACCTTACCAAGCCGGGTAAACATGTCAAGACCGGCAAGGTGATCGATCCGCTGGCGCCGTCTGCCAACAAGGAGCGCTTCACCGATCTCGAGAAGATCGAAAAATGGTTCACACGGAATTGCAAATGGACCTACGGACGCGAATGTACAGATCAGGAGAAAGTCGATCTTCTCAAGTATCTGTCGGCGCTGTAGTCATTACGAGAGGACATCATGAAGAAATCCAGAGCAGTATTTTTATCCCTGACGGTGGTCGCCGGCGCGATATTGCCCGTCCACGCCGACAGCTTTTTTACCGATGCTCGTTCGCTGGAGCGGAAGAAAGAGGTCGCGCCGGTTGCCAGCGAAACCTATCGCAAGGGCTGTGGCGAGTGTCACTTCCTTTATCAACCGGGCCTGCTGCCGGAACAGTCGTGGCGCAAGCTGCTCGACGCCAAGGCACTTGAGGACCATTTTGGCGAGAACGCGGAGTTATCGGACAACAATCGTCTGGCCATTCTCGACTTCCTGGTCGCTAACTCCGCGGACAAATCGAATTACAAGCGCTCGAAAAAAATCATGGCGTCGCTGAAACCCGGTGAAGCGCCGCTGCGCATCATCGAGGTACCGTACATCAAGCGCAAACACAACGAGATACCGGAAGACCTCATCAAGAAGAACGACAAGGTGAAATCATTGAGCTATTGCGACAAATGCCACCAACAGGCCGATAAAAACAACTTTGACGATGACACCGTAAACATTCCCGGACACGGCAACTGGACGTGGTAACAGGGATATTGTCGCAAAATTGTGGCGCGCCTGACTGTGGCCATGGTCAGGTGCGAACATAATGGCTGCTTCACAGCCTTTGCAGTTTCTTTGCTGTCGCCAGCATCGCCTGCGCGTGGCCGTCCGGCGCAACGCCGTATAAAGCCTCTTGCAGAACACCATTTCTGTCGACGATGAAGGTCGACCGAACAATCCCCATCTTCTTCACGCCGTCCTTTTCTTTTTCCTGCCAGACGCCGTAGCTGCTACAAACCCGGCCATCCGTGTCCGAGATCAGTGTGACGTTTAGGCCATATTTCTTTATGAATGCGCGGTGACTGTCGCAGGAATCCTTGCTGACACCGATCACCACCGCGTCGTATTTCGCAAATTCACCGGCCAGATCGGTAAACTGCTTTGCCTCTATGGTACAGCCAGGCGTATCGTCCTTCGGGTAAAAATACAGCACCACGTTCTTGCGGCTCCGGAAATCCGCGAGGCGGATTGGCTTATCGTCCTGATCCACTGCGTTGAATGCCGGTGCGGTATCATTTTTCTTTAACATGATTGCTTCCTTTTACATTCGGGTAAAGGTCGGAGGTAAAGCGCGTGACGGAACAATTCCATACTTGGTTGGTTAGCCACTAGTGAAGCGCAGGGCGCTTGCACAGGCCATGGACATTTGCATCGCGGCGCTAATCGGAGACCTGAACCTTCCGTGGCTTATGTCGCATACGAAAGCAACGTACCTACTAAAACGGGGGATGTACAGCGTCGGCTCGAAAGGCTTGTTATGCCGCTGCTTACAATACATGGAGGTCATCAATCATTGTTATGTCAGATTGAGAAAATGGGTCGTTATCGGCCGGTTGGCCGTTGCCCCATTTGTCGCTACTCTATATATATGGCTGACGACTTCCATGGTTTTAGACCGTGGTCAGCAGGGGTGGTACGTGTGGCCACGAATTCACTGCCCCGCCGTGTAGCGTATATTGCGCACGAGCAAGCGCCGTTCACCGTCGGGTGTTTGTACCCGCGCTTCATCATCGACCGCCTTTTTAAACAGCGCCCTCGTCATCGGTGAGTCGATACTGATAAAGCCCTGTCGGGCATCGGTCTCGTCGGCACCAACGATACGATAGGTGACCTCAGTGCCACTTTCATCTTCAAGCGCGACCCATGCGCCGAAGTAGATATGGCCCTGGTCTTTTGGCGTGTCGTGCACGACCGTGAGGTCAGGCAGTCGTTTCTGGAGGTAACGGATACGGCAGTCGATCTCGCGCAGTTCTTTTTTACGATAAATATACTCGGCATTTTCGGAACGATCTCCTTCCGCCGCTGCCGTAGAGAGCGCCGGCACGATATGCTGGCGACGCTTCCACAGTGCCTTTAGCTCGTCATCCAGCATCGTGTAGCCGGCGGGTGTTATATAGGGGGATGACTTAGCTTGTAGTGGGCGATAACGTGACATCGCTTACTCTTTGCGAGCCTGATCTGCTCTTCTGAAAACCGCATTCTTCATGTCCAATCTCCTTCTGGTTAGGGATTGGACTCTATATCCAAGTCTACTCAAGAAGGGGAGCGTCGACCCAACAAAGAATGGCCAATCAATACGTTAATATTTTCCGGTCCGTATATCCCTATTAGCATATACGGACCGATGGCTGACTGAATGCCCTGGGTGGCCGAACGTCTACTCAGGGTCGGACGCAGCCGTTCAGCACCACAGCGGATCGGGGCTTGCACGCGACTGAAGTAAACCTCCCCAATAATAAACCTGGGTGACCGCGAGGCAAGACTGCGGTCGGCGGGAAGAAAATGCCATTGAAGCAGGGACCAGGTTCCCGTCGCTATGTGAGCGGTCCGGCTCAGGTAAGAACTTTATTTCCCCCGCACAAACTTTGTTTCCTAATGACGGCGGCTTATTCCACGGTCACCGACTTGGCGAGGTTGCGTGGCTGATCGACGTCGGTGCCCTTGAAGACGGCGACGTGGTAGGCGAGCAGTTGCAGCGGGATGGTGAAGATGATTGGCGAGATCTCGTCCTCGGTCGGCGCGACGTTCAATACCTGCACGCCCGGGCCAGCCCGTACATCGGTCGCGGAATCGGCGAACACGATCAACTGGCCGCCGCGCGCGCGCACTTCCTGCATGTTCGATTTTAGTTTTTCCAGCAACGCATTATCCGGCGCAACGGTGATCACCGGCATGTCGGCGTCGACCAGTGCGAGCGGGCCGTGCTTGAGTTCACCGGCCGGGTAGGCCTCGGCGTGTATGTATGAAATCTCCTTCAGCTTCAGCGCCCCTTCCATCGCGATCGGATAGTGCGCGCCGCGACCAAGAAACAGCGCATGGTCCTTATCAGCGAACTGCTGCGCAAGTTCGGCGATCGAGCCATCGAGTTGCAGCACCTCATCAATCTTGCGCGGCAGGCTTTCGAGCTGCTTGACGAGCGATGCCTCGATTTCTTCGGTAATACGATGACGCCGGCCGAGCACGATAACCAGCAACATCAACGCCACAAGCTGCGTCGTGAATGCCTTGGTCGATGCGACGCCGATCTCCGGGCCCGCGCGCGTCATCAACACCACGTCGGATTCCCGCACCAACGAACTCTCCGGTGCGTTGCAGATCGCCAGCGAATGGCCGATGCCGCGGCGCTTGGCGTCGCGCAACGCGGCGAGCGTATCGGCGGTCTCGCCGGACTGCGAGATCGTCACGAACAGGCTGCGCGGCTGCAATACCGGATGCCGGTAACGGAACTCGCTGGCGACCTCGACGTTGCATGGAATGCCGGCGAGCGCCTCGAACCAGTATTTGGCAACGAGGCCGGCATGGTAACTGGTACCGCAGGCGATGATCTGCACGCGCCTGACCACGTCGAACACTTCTGCGGCCAGCGGCCCGAACGCCCCTTCGAGGACGCGGTGCCCGCTGATGCGACCCTCAAGAGTTTGTGCTACCGCGCGCGCCTGCTCGAATATTTCCTTGGCCATGTAGTGGCGGTATTCGCCGCGCTCGACCGAATCCGCCGTCAATTCGCTGAGCTTTTCCGGCCGGGTGACCGCGTTGCCCGCGGCATCATAGATATCCAGCGTGTCCTTGGTGATGTCCGCGACGTCGCCTTCTTCAAGAAAAATAAAGCGCTGCGTTACCGGCAGCAGCGCCGCGACATCGGAGGCGATAAAGTATTCGCCAATACCGATACCGACCACCAGCGGGCTGCCGCGCCGTGTCGCGACCAAACGCCCGGGTTCCTTGTTGCTGACCACACCCAACGCGTAAGCCCCGTCGAAATCACCCACCGCGGACGTGACGGCATCGAGCAGCGTCGCACCCTTGACGTGATAATCGTAAATCTGATGGGCGACAACCTCGGTATCGGTTTCGGAGGTGAATTCGTAGCCGGCTGTTTTCTGCTGCGCGCGCAGCGCCTCGTGATTTTCGATGATGCCGTTGTGTACCACGGCGACCGTATGACGGCAGATATGCGGATGCGCATTTTTTTCCGTGGGTTTGCCGTGCGTCGCCCAGCGGGTATGTGCGATACCGGCGTGCCCGTGCAGTGGCTTGTGCCGGATATTGTTTTCGAGTTCCACGACCTTGCCGACCACGCGCGCACGGGTCAGCTCGTCGGCGTCGTTCATGACGACCAGCCCGGCAGAGTCATAACCGCGATATTCCAGCCGCTTCAGTCCTTCGATCAGGATCGGGACCAGATCGCGGGAGGCCGCGCCGCCAACAATGCCGCACATACCGTTATTCCTCCACGCGTCGTTTCTTGACCGGCTTTTTCCAGCCGGGATGGGTCTGCTGCGGCGCGCGGCTCAGCGTCAGTTCGCCGGCGGGCGCGTCGCGTGTGATGGTCGAGCCTGCGCCGATCGTCGCACCGTCACCGATGCGCACCGGCGCCACCAGTTGACTGTCGGAGCCGACAAATACGTCGTCGCCGATGATCGTTTCGTATTTGTTCGCGCCGTCGTAATTGCAGGTGATAGTGCCCGCACCGATGTTAACGCGAGCGCCTACCGTGCTGTCGCCAATATAGCTCAGGTGATTGATCTTCGAACCCGCGGCAACCGTGGATTTCTTGATCTCGACGAAGTTGCCGACGTGAACGTTGTCGGCCAGCCGGGTCTGCGGCCGGACGCGCGCGAACGGGCCGATGCGGCAGCCCGCGCCGATCACCGCGTCCTCGATCACGCAGTTAGCCAGGATCTCGACGTCGTCGCCGATCTCGACATTGATCAGCAACACGTTGGGGCCGATCGTCACGCGGCTACCGAGCCGCGCTGTGCCCTCGATGATGACGTTCACATCGATGGTGACATCCGTGCCGTGCGTTAGCTCGCCGCGCAAATCGAATCGCGCCGGGTCACGCAGCGTCACACCGTTTTTTAGCAGGTCTTCTGCACGCATCTTCTGGTAGTACCTCTCGAGTAACGCCAGTTGCGCCTTGTCGTTGACGCCCAGCACCTCGAAGGGCGAGGCGGGCGACACCGTGCGTATCGTCACGCCATCCCGCACGGCCATGGCGATGACGTCAGTCAGATAGAACTCACGTTGCGCGTTGCTATTGTCCAGCCGTTCGACCCACTGACGCAACTGGCCGGCGCGCACCGCCAGAAACCCGGTATTGATTTCACGGATCGCACGCTGACTATCGTTCGCGTCTTTTTCCTCGACGATGCGCGTTACGGCATGGGCCTTGTCGCGTACGATGCGGCCGTAACCGGCGGGATTATCCAGCTCGACGGTCATCAGTGCCAGCGCGCCGTCGGCGCTGGCGGCGACCAGGCGCCGCAAGGTTTCAGCGGAAATCAGCGGCGCATCCCCGTAAAGCACCAGTACCGTGCTGGACTCATCGATGCCGGGCAAGGCCTGCGCCACCGCATGGCCGGTACCATGCTGCTGCTCCTGCTTGACCCACCGCGCAGTATCCGGTGGCAACAGGCCATTCAACCTGGCGATGACCTGATCGCCGCCGTGGCCGTAAACGACGTGGATGCGGGCGTCGCTGAGTTGCCTGGCGGTCGCGATCGCATGCGCGAGCAGCGGCTGGCCGCCGATGTCGTGCAGTACCTTCGGCAACCGCGAGCGCATGCGCTTGCCTTCGCCGGCGGCGAGTATGACAACGCTGATGGTCATTGGTGTAGTGTCGGATTTCGCCCGTCAGGATTCAAGCCGGATAGCGCCGTACAGCAGATGTCTGCACCGATGGATGGGCAGGAGCGAGGCGCAGTAACGACGCGGTGATCGGGCAGAAAAGAGCCGATGAATTCCCGAGCGGTCATTCCCGCGCCAGCGCGATGGCAGCGACGACGCAATGGACCGGAAATATCATCACACAGCCGCCTAGCGACCAGTCTTCTTGCGCAGATGCTGGATGGCTTGCAAGCGCGCTGAGGCCTCGATCAGCTCGGCCTGCGCCTTGGCGTAGTCGATATCCGATTTGCGGTCCTTGAGCGCCTGTTCGGCACGCTGCTTGGCCTCGATTGCCGCGGCCTCGTCGATATCCTTGGCGCGCACCGCGGTATCGGCCAGCACGGTCACGGTATAGGGCTGCACCTCGAGCATGCCGCCGGAGACGTAGAAGAAATCCTCCGTGCCATCCTCGGTCTGCACGCGCACCTCACCGGGGCGGAGCTGCGTCAGTAACGGCGCATGTCGGGGCAGAATGCCGACCTCGCCCATGACCGCCGGCGCAAATACCATGCGTGCCTTGCCGGAGAAAATGGCTTCCTCGGCGCTGACGATATCGACATGCATGGTAAAGGCCATGGTATTTCTCCCGCTGGTGACTTAAAGCTTCTTGGCTTTCTCGACGGCTTCGTCGATCGAACCAACCATGTAAAAGGCCTGCTCAGGCAGACTGTCGTATTCGCCGGCGATGATCGCCTTGAAGCCGGCGATGGTATCTTTCAACGAAACATATTTGCCCGGCGAACCGGTGAACACCTCGGCGACGAAGAACGGCTGCGACAGGAAGCGCTGGATTTTGCGCGCGCGCGATACGATCAGCTTGTCTTCCTCGGACAGCTCGTCCATGCCGAGAATCGCGATGATGTCCTTCAGTTCCTTATAACGCTGCAAGGTGCTCTGCACCCCACGCGCGGTGTCGTAGTGATCCTGGCCGACGACCAGCGGATCGAGCTGACGGCTGGTGGAGTCGAGCGGATCGACGGCCGGATAGATGCCGAGCTCGGCAATCTGGCGCGACAACACGACGGTGGCGTCGAGGTGCGCGAAGGTCGTCGCCGGTGACGGGTCGGTCAGATCATCCGCCGGCACGTATACCGCCTGGATCGATGTGATCGAGCCGGTCTTGGTTGACGTGATACGTTCCTGCAGCACGCCCATTTCCTCGGCGAGCGTCGGCTGGTAACCCACCGCCGACGGCATACGCCCGAGCAGCGCGGACACTTCGGTGCCAGCCAGCGTGTAACGATAAATGTTGTCGATGAACAACAGCACGTCGCGGCCCTCATCGCGGAAGTACTCGGCCATGGTCAGGCCGGTCAGCGCGACGCGCAGACGGTTGCCCGGCGGCTCGTTCATCTGGCCGTAGACCAGCGACACCTTGTCCAGCACGCCGCCTTCGCTCATTTCGTGATAGAAGTCGTTGCCTTCACGGGTACGCTCGCCGACGCCGGCGAATACCGAATAGCCGCTGTGCTCGATCGCGATGTTGCGGATCAGCTCCATCATGTTGACGGTCTTGCCGACGCCGGCGCCGCCGAACAGGCCAACCTTGCCGCCTTTCGCAAACGGACAGATCAGATCAATGACTTTGATGCCGGTTTCGAGCAGTTCAGTCGCCGGTGACAGATCTTCATAGGCGGGCGCCTTGCGATGGATCGCCCAGCGCGCTTCTTCGCCGATCGGGCCTTTCTCGTCGATCGGTTCGCCGAGCACGTCCATGATGCGGCCCAGTGTCTTTTTGCCGACCGGCACGGAAATCGCCTTGCCGGTATTCGTCACGGCCTTTTCACGGCGCAGGCCATCGCTGACACCCATCGCGATCGTGCGGACAATACCGTCGCCAAGCTGTTGCTGCACTTCCAGCGTCAGGCCGGTGCCATCGACACGCAGCGCGTCGTAAATCTTGGGCATCGCATCGCGCGGGAACTCCACGTCGACGACCGCACCGATGATTTGAACCACTTTTCCAGAACTCATATTTCGTTTCCCCTTGCTATGCGTGCGAGGTATAGCGCGACGTGCCCGCTACCCGCTTGCCCCGTAACCTACCAACACTACACGGCGGCGGCGCCGCCGACGATTTCCGATATCTCCTGTGTAATCGCCGCCTGCCGCGCCTTGTTGTAAACCAGCTGCAATTCGCCGATCAGGTCACCGGCGTTATCGGACGCGGACTTCATCGCGACCATGCGCGCCGCCTGCTCGCAGGCAATATTCTCGACGACGCCCTGGTATACCAGCGATTCGATATAGCGCATCATCAGGCCGTCGAGCACCGCTTTCGCCTCAGGCTCGTACAGATAATCCCAGTGATGCTTCAACTGCGCGTCGAGCTCGCCGGCCTCGATCGGGATCAGCTGATCAATGTGCGCCTTCTGCGTCATCGTGTTAACGAATTCGTTGTAGACGACGTGCAGCCGGTCGATGCGCCCTTCGCTGTAGGCGTCGAGCATGATCTTGACCGTGCCGATCAGAGCGCTGAGCTGCGGCGCGTCACCGAGATGATCCACCTGGCCGACGAGATTGCCACCGAGCCGCTTGAAAAAGACGTGCGCCTTCTTGCCGATCGTGCACAGGTCGATCTCCACCTTGTTCTTGTGCAGCTGCCGCATTTCGCCGAGCAGCGCACGAAGCATATTGGTATTCAGGCCGCCGCACAGGCCGCGATCGGACGAGATGACGATGAAGCCAACGCGCTTGACCTCGGCGCGTTCCAGCAGGTACGGATGCTTGTACTCCGGATGCGCGTGGGCCAGATGACTGATCACGGCGCGCATCTTGTCGGCATAGGGCCGCGATGCCGCCATGCGATCCTGCGCCTTGCGCATCTTGCTCGCTGCAACCATTTCCATCGCCCGCGTGATCTTCTGAGTATTCTTGATACTCTTGATCTTGGTGCGTATCTCTTTGCCGACGGCCATGCGTTAACCCTGCGTTACCAGACGTGGCTCTTCTTGAAGCCTTCGATCGCGCCACGCAATTTCTTGGCGATGTCGTCGTTGTAATCACCGCTCTGGTTGATCAAGTCGAGCAATGCGCCGTGTGACGATTTCATGTAGCTGTGCAGCGCATGTTCGAAATCAACGATCTTGCTCAGTTCGACGTCATCGAGAAAGCCCTGACTGGCCGCGAACAGCGATACCGCCTGCTCGGCCACCGACAGCGGCTGATACTGCTTCTGTTTCATCAACTCGGTAACGCGCTGGCCGCGCTCCAGTTGCTTGCGCGTGGTGTCGTCCAGGTCGGACGCGAACTGCGCGAACGCCGCCAGCTCACGGTACTGCGCGAGGTCGAGTCGCACGCCGCCACCGAGCTTCTTGATGATCTTGGTCTGCGCGGCGCCGCCGACACGCGACACCGACAGGCCGGCATTGATCGCCGGACGGATACCGGCGTTGAAGAGGTCGGTCTCAAGATATATTTGGCCGTCCGTAATCGAAATCACATTCGTCGGCACGAACGCGGACACGTCGCCGGCCTGTGTTTCGATGACCGGCAACGCGGTCAGCGATCCGGTTTTACCTTTCACCTTGCCGCCGGTCAATTTCTCGACGTACTCAGGATTGATACGCGCGGCGCGCTCGAGCAGGCGGGAGTGCAGATAGAACACATCGCCCGGATAGGCCTCGCGGCCCGGTGGACGGCGCAGTAACAGCGATACCTGACGATACGCCCAGGCCTGCTTGGTCAGATCGTCGTAAACGATCAGCGCGTCTTCACCGCGGTCACGGAAGAATTCGCCCATGGAACAACCTGCGTACGGCGCGATGAACTGCATCGCCGGCGAGTCGGACGCACTTGCCGCCACGACAATGGTATGTGCCATCGCGCCGTGCTCTTCGAGCTTGCGCACGACATTCGCCACCGACGACGCCTTCTGGCCGATCGCGACATAGATACATTTAATGCCGGTGCCTTTCTGATTGATGATCGCGTCAATCGCCACCGCGGTCTTGCCGGTCTGACGATCGCCGATGATCAGCTCACGCTGGCCACGGCCAATCGGCACCATCGCATCGATAGACTTCAACCCGGTCTGCACCGGCTGGCTGACCGACTGACGCTGAATGACCCCCGGCGCCACCTTCTCGATCGGAGATGTGCCTGCGGCCGTGATCGGGCCCTTGCCGTCGATCGGGTTGCCAAGCGCGTCGACGACGCGGCCGAGCAGGCCTTCGCCAACCGGCACCTCAAGTATGCGCCCGGTGCATTTGGCGCTGTCGCCTTCGCTGATATGCTTGTAGTCACCCAGGATCACCGCGCCGACCGAGTCGCGCTCGAGGTTTAGCGCCATGCCGAAGGTGTTGCCCGGAAACTCGATCATTTCACCAGACATCACGTCGGCCAGACCGTGTACGCGCACGATACCGTCGGTGACACTGACGACCGTGCCTTCGGTACGGGCTTCGGTGACTGCCTCGAAGCTGTCGATACGCTTTTTAATCAGATCGCTGATTTCGGATGCATTGAGCGCCATGTTTCGATTCCTCTACTAAATTAATGCGACAGTGCCACTGCCAGTTTTCCGAGCTTGCCGGTTACGGACCCGTCAATGACCAGATCCCCGGCGCGGACGATCGCACCGCCAATCAAACTCGCGTCGGTCCGGCAGGTCAGGCTGACCTCTCGGTCCAGCCGCTTTTTCAGTGCCGCAGCCAACTGCCGTTTCTGTTCCTCGGTGATGTCAAACGCCGACACCACTTCGGCCTCCAGCGATCGTTCGGCCTCGGCGCGCAGCTTTTCATACAACGCGGCGATTTCCGGCAACACACCCAGCCGTCGGTTACGCGCCAGCACCCTGAGCAGACCCACCACCTTGTCACCTGGCCGGTTGCCGGCAACCTCGGCGATGATCGCGACCCGCTGGTCGTCGGTGACGCGCGGGCTAACGATCAGCCGCCGCACATTCAGATCGTTCACGGCAAGCGCCAGCCTTTGCAGGTGCTCCGACCATGCCGGCAGCACGCGCTGACTCTGCGCCAGCTCGAATATGGCCTGGGCATAGGGACGGGCAAGTGTGCTTTTCTCGGCCATCGTCAGCGTCCTAGATTTGCGCGATAAGGTCTTTCATCAGATCGGCATGCGCCTTCGCATCGACCTCGCGCCGCAGGATCTTGCCGGCACCGGCCGTCGCCAGCGACGCAACCTGGCCGCGCAGATGCTCCTTCGCGCGGTTGGCTTCCTGATCGATCTCGGCCCGCGCCGCCTGCAGCAGACGTTCGCCTTCCGCGCGCGCGCTGGCCTTGCCCTCTTCGGCGATTTCCGACGCGCGCTTTTCGGCCTGCGCCAGAATCTCCGCGGCCTGCGCCTTGGTGTCCTTCAACACATCCCTGGCGCGCTTTTCGGCGAGCTCCAGTTCGTGCTTGCCCTTGTCGGCAGCGGCCAGCCCGTCGGCGATGCGCTTCTGGCGCTCGGCCATCATGGCCGACAGCGGCCCCCACAGAACCCGGTTCACAAACCAGATCAGCAGGACAAACGCGAGCATCTGGCCAAATAATGAGACAGTAATATTCACGGTCTTGCGCCTCCGGTAAAAAAGACGTCAGGCAACACTGGCTGTTAGCCGCCTAATGTCTTGATCGCGGCGCTCATCGCGCCGATAAACGGGTTGGCAAACAAAAACCACATCGCGAACGCCAGGATGATGAACGGAAACGACTCCATCAGACCGGCAAAGATGAACATGTTGGTCATCAGGGCCGGGCGCATTTCCGGCTGACGCGCGATGCCTTCGAGCGTCTTCGCGCAGATCAGTCCCCAGCCGATCGCGGAACCGAGACCGGCGGCGGCGAGAATCACGCCGACGCCAACGGCGGTCGCGGCGTAAATTTCAGAAATCATCTCGGGTGTCATCACTTCTCTCCTTATTTAACAAACAATCGAACTCGAAACTATCCAGTTCCCGCTACCGATGCGATCGGGATTTCGCCATACAAACACCGCCATGCCATTAATGATCACTGGTATGCGCCATGCCGAGATAGACGATGGTCAGCACCATGAAAATAAACGCCTGCAAGGTAATGACCAGCAGATGGAAAATCAGCCAGCCGAGGTCAAGAATCACTTGCAGCGGCAACCAGAACGCCGCGGCCCAGCCGACCGCCATCGTGCCACCGATCAGTGCAATCAGCAGGAACACGAGTTCGCCGGCGAACAGGTTGCCGAACAGTCGCAGGCCGAGACTCAGCGGCTTGGCGATCTCCTCGATCAGCGACATGACGACATTGACCGGAACCAGAAACTTGCCGAATGGATGAAACAAAAACATCTTCATGTAGCCTACCGGACCTTTCACCTTGATGTTGTAATAGATAATCAGCGCGAACACGGTAAACGACATCGCGAAGGTGGTATTGAGATCGGTGGTTGGCACCGCTTTCAGGTAATGAATGCCGACAAAGCCGGCGAGCAGCGGCAGCAGATCGACCGGGATCAGATCCATAAAGTTCATCAGCCAGACCCAGACGAAGATGGTCAACGCCAGCGGCGCGATCAATGGATTGTGGCCCGGGAACGTGTCCTTCACCTGGCCGGCGACAAATTCCAGGATGGTTTCAACGAAGTTCTGCAGCGGGCCGGGCGCACCGGCGCTGAGGTTACGGCCGAGCCGGATACTGAACGCAATAATCAGCACGGCGAGCGCCACGCTGAAAAACAGCGTATCCAGATGCCACGCCCAGAAACTGGTGGCCTGGTGTGTCGCCGGATCGCAGTCGCCGGCACAAAGATTGGTCAGGTGGTGCTGAATGTACTCAACGGTACCGCCACCCGATTGTTTCACTGCCTCGCTCACTCGAACTCCCAGACCGCTTTACGCTTATTATTACGCCGAATTCCCGGTGCTGCGCGGCTGGTCCCTGAACCGTGCCAGGTAACTCAACTGCGCCGCGACAAAGCCGCTGATCAACGGCACCGGCTTAAGCTCCAGCATCGCCAGACCGACGCCGAACAAGGCGAGCACCAGCACAAACCGCAGTGCGGCACTCATATATAAGATCCACGTGCCTGTGCCGGGGCTCTCCGGTGCGGTCTTGCCCGCTAATAAAACGCCGCGGCCCAACATCCATGCCGCCACGACGCTTATCAGCCCGCCGTAACAGGCCGATCTGGCCGCTGCCTCACCCTGGACCAAAAAAACCCCCGTCGCGACCAGCCCAGTGATCGCGATCTGCAGAACCATGACCTTCCTGGCCTTTACAACCAGCTCATGCGCTGCAGGATCCACCGCTTTAACCGAGCCTGCTTAACAACTTGTGGACCTTCATGAAGCCCCCGATCAGGCCGAGGCCTCCGCAGATCAACATGAAAACCGGCTGGCTGCCCAGCCAGGTATCCACCACATACCCCAGCAAAAATCCGGCGACCACCATCGACGTCAGCATCGTGCCCGCCCCGATCAATAACGGAGCCACCCTGCCGGGTTCGGTCATGCCGGAGACACCCAAAAAATTGACCGCGAAGTATAACGTGCGTGCGGCCATAGCTGCAACAGCTGTTCGTGGGGGCCGCCGCCGGTTTCCCGGGTACTTGCGTAAGCTACCGCAATTTTATTTTATGTGCGACAAAATCCCGTCGAGTTCGTCCAGGCTGTTGTACTGGATAACGAGCTTGCCCTTGCCGCGCGCACCTGGCTGAATCTGCACGGCGGCACCCAGTTTTTCACTCAGGTCATGTTGCAGCTGGCGCACGTTGGGGTCAACCGCCGCCGCCCGGGTCGCCGGGCGCTTGCCGCGGTCCTTCTGCAGCTGCGCGACCAGTTGCTCGGTTTCGCGCACTGACAGCCTCTTCGCCACCACACGATGCGCGGCCTCGCTCTGCATGCCGCCAGTCAGTCCGAGCAGCGCGCGCGCGTGGCCCATTTCGAGCTGGCGGTTTTCGACCAGTTGTTTGACATCCTGGTTGAGCTCCAGCAGACGCAGCAGGTTCGATACGGCGGCGCGCGACCGGCCCACCGCCTCGGCGGCCTGTTGATGGGTCATTTCGAATTCCCGGATCAGACGTTGCAGCGCGCCGGCCTCCTCGAGCGGGTTGAGGTTTTCGCGCTGGATATTCTCGATCAGCGCCATCGCAATCGCCGCCTTGTCCGCTACGTCACGGACGATCGTCGGTATCTCACTCAACCCGGCCAGCTGCGCGGCGCGCCAGCGGCGTTCGCCGGCGATGATTTCGTAACCACCGACATCCAGCGGCCGGACGACCACGGGCTGGATCACGCCCTGCGCGCGTATCGACGCGGCGAGGTCCTCGAGCGATTCGGTATGCATATCGTGACGCGGCTGGTAACGGCCGCGGCGGATCAGGTCGACCGGAATCATGCGCAGATCGCTGCCGGGCGCCGCGCGCGGCGCTTCAGCGGCTGCCGCCGGTACTGTGTTGCCGAGCAGCGCTTCCAGACCGCGACCCAGCCCGCGCTTTTTATTAGCCACCATCCTGTATTTCCATCGTTACGGCCGGACCGTGGGATTCGGCCGGCCTGGCGGGCGTGTCTTTGGCATCACGGCGTATGATTTCGCCGGCCAGCGCCAGGTACGACAGCGCGCCACGCGAGCTTTTATCATATAACAGCACCGGCAGGCCATGGCTCGGAGCCTCCGCGACGCGGATATTGCGCGGAATAATGGTCCGGTAGACCTTGTCGCCCATATGGCTCAGCAACTGGTCGGACACCTCGGTGGCCAGCTTGTTGCGCGGGTCGTACATGGTGCGCAGCACGCCCTCGACGCGCAGCTGCGGGTTCAGCGTCTGGTGGATCTGCCTGACAGTGTCGAGCAAGGCGGACAAACCCTCAAGCGCATAGTACTCGCATTGCATCGGGATCATCACGCCGGTCGACGCCACCAGCGCATTGACCGTCAGCATGTTCAGCGATGGCGGGCAGTCGATCAAAATATAGTCGTAGTCGTCCAGCACCGGTTCCAGCACGCTGCGCAGCCGGCGTTCGCGATTCGGCATGTTCATCAGCGCGACTTCCGCGGCGGTCAGGTCGGCGTTGGCGGGTAACAGCGTATATCCGGCCGGTTCGGCGCGGACGACAGCGTCCGCCAGCCCGCATTCGCCCAGCAATACGTCGCAGGCACTGGCTTCCAGCTGGTACTTGTCGACGCCGCTACCCATCGTCGCATTGCCTTGCGGGTCGATATCGAGCAGCAGCACGCGGCGGCGCGTCGCGACCAGCGACGCGGCGAGGTTGACCGACGTCGTCGTCTTGCCGACGCCGCCTTTCTGATTGGTAACCGCGATCACCCTGCCCATGGTTGCCTGCTGTGACTACGTCAAGTTGCGGACTGTATCTGTATCAAATGCCGTTCAGCGTCCAGACCGGGTACTGTCAGCTCCGTGACGGCTACTACTCTATATGGTTCGGGAATTTCTTTCAGCTCCGTTTCCGGATAGCGCCCCTTCATCGCCAGAATAAGCCCGTCGAGCGCGCACAGATGGCCGGCTTCCCGGACAAAATCCGCGGCCGACGCGAACGCCCGCGACACCACCGTGGTAAACAGGGCGGGCGGCCGGTAATTGGCGGCGCGCGCCTGGACCACCTCGACGTTGGTCAGGCCGAGCTCGATCATGGCCTGCCGCACGAAGCGCGTCTTCTTTTGCTGCGTATCCACCAGCACGAACGAAAACCCCGGCCGCGCCAGCGCCAGCGGTATACCGGGCAGGCCGGCGCCGGTGCCGATGTCGGCGATATGCGGACCCCGCAGCCAGGGCGCGACGGAAAGGCTGTCGAGCAGATGCTGGACGATCATCTGCCCGCGCGTTTTGTTCCCGGTCAGGTTATAGACGCGATTCCATTTCTCCAGCAGCGCGACATAATCGAGCAGCTGTAGCTGCACCCCGGCGTCCAGCGACAGGCCCAGCCGGTCGATACCCTGCGACAAGGTGGCGTCCGGGCAAAGGTTATGTGGCTGGCCGGGCATACGGGTATATCGTGATCGGGCTTGATGTTTGCGGCGTATTGGGTATTGTAATGCGCGCGCCGTGCCACCGACCAAAGTTTTTTGTTATTGTCTGGCCGACAGCGCCTGTAACGGCCCGCGCTCGCGGAGGCCGGGCATACCGTCAGCAATCCACATACTGGAGGACGCTTCATGAATATCCGCAAGCCCTGGCGGCGCATCGGCGCGCTGGCATCCATGTTACTGATCAGTGCCGCAGCGTTGGCTGCCGAGCTCAGCGCCGAGGACGTGATGAACAAGGCGTTCAATGTCTACGGCGGTGACGATTCCATATCGACGCTGACGTTCTCGTTCGAGGCCGACGGCCAGCCGGAGCGTAAACTGGTCTACACCATGCTGTGGAAGCGCTACAAAGGCGAGGGCAACGTCAATTCAAAATTTCTGTTCATCAAGGAATTCCCGGCGCACGGCCGCGGAATCGCCTACATGTCGTGGCGTTATCGGCCGTATGTCGATCAGGCCGACGATGAATGGATCTATCTGCCCGAGCTGCGCACCGTGCGCAAGGTCAGCCATCGCGACAATATCGAGGAAGACGAGGAGTTCGCTGCCACCGAACTGAAGCCGTTCGATCTCGATCCACGCCATCCGTCACGCGACAGCCATACGCTGACCGCCACCGAGGAGATTGACGGCGTCACGTACTATGTCATCGAAAGCTCGCGCAAGGACGAAGCGGAGTTCTACCCGTACCGCAAGGTGGTACGCCGGATTTCCGCCGACCGCTTTCTGACGACGCGTATCGACTACTACGATCTGGACGGTAATCTGCGCAAGCAGCAGACGACGGAGTGGCAGCCTGTCGGGAATGCCTGGGCGTGGAAGATCCTGAACGTACAGAACGTACAGAACGGCCACAAGACGCGCCTGGAAGTTTCCGATATCCGCCTCAACACCGGGCTCAGCGACGACGTTTTCTCCACGCGCACAATGAAAACCGGCCTGCGCGGCAAGCTGCGCTAGTCTGCCGATTCGGTGACAGTGATCGGATGTTCGGCGACCCAGGGGGCCGAGTGATTCGGCGCGGCGAGGGCGCGCAGTGTCGTCGAGGTTTGCAGCGTCACCGTCAGCGTCACTTGCGGCACGCTCATGGTCGGCGTCAGATCAACGCGCGCCACCTCGACATCGCCGGCATACAGCGCGATGTAACGGATGAAATGATCGGTCAGTGACGGATGCTGTTTTTCACCGATCGCGATCATCACGTCAAACGCCTCACCGGGTTTAACCTTGTCCGGCGCACTGATGATCGGTGTGTGCGCTATATTCGTTTCGCGTTGCAGCGAGTCAAACGGACCGGCGATCGATACACCGGACCAAACGAACAAGGCCAGTAAAGCCGCGCCGCGATTCATCATGGGTAATTCCTCCGTGGAGTTGTCATTTTTCGCCCGATATCAGAGCGACGATTGTGAGGCTTGCAACACGGTCTTCGCAACCATGGTGCGTGCGTGGATTATGGCTTGAAGGCGTCGTTCGCCAGAACCGCAAGCAACTCCTGCTTGTGGTCCGGAAAAAAATGACCGGCGTTGGCCAGCGCATGGAATCTGACTTCCGGCAACGTCCGGCTCCAGCGCTGGACATCATCGAACGGCACGATTTCGTCGCGGGTACCGATCACCACCGTCAACGGGCGCGTGTCTTCCTGCATGAAAGAAAAATCATAATGGTTGACCGCGGGAGCGACGGCAAACAAACGCGTGACACGTTGATCGTCGTGCGCGGCGCGCAGGCCGGCGTAACACCCGAACGAGAATCCCGCGAGCCACAACGGCGCGGCCGGATGCTGAGCATGCAGCCAGGCCAGCGCGGCGCGTGCATCGTCAGTCTCGCCGACGCCGTTGTCCCAGCTGCCTTCGCTGTCATCGACGCCGCGGAAATTGAATCGCAACACCGTGCAACCGTGCTGGCGGAACGTCTGCGCGATCCAGTAAACGACCTTGTTGTTCATCGTGCCGCCATACAGCGGGTGGGGGTGACAAACGACGACGGCGGGTTTATGCGCGTCGCCCGGCTGGTAGATCGCTTGCAAGCGCCCGGCGGGTCCCTGGATAAACAGGCGTTCAGACATCGGCGGGTAACGGTGCGGCAGGCCGGCGTGTTGCTAGGCCGACTTCGGCAGCCTGTGGCCGCGTTTTTTCAGATGCACGAGCAACAGCGAGATCGCCGCCGGTGTCACACCCGGGACGCGTGACGCCTGGCCGAGCGTTTGCGGGGCGACTGCAGACAATTTCTGGCGCACCTCGCTCGACAGGCCGCGCACATCGTTATAGTCGACGTCGGCCGGGATACGCAGTTCGTCGTTGCGGCGCTGGCGCACGATCTCGTCTTCCTGACGGTCTATGTAGCCCGCGTATTTGGCCTGGATATCCACCTGCTGACGTACCGCCGGATCGGCCGCACCGTCACCGGCGCCGGGCAGTGTCATCAGGCTTTCGTAATGCACACCGGGGCGGCGCAACAGTTCCATCAGATTCTGGTTGCGGCTTAACGGCGCGCCGAGCACGCGCTCGGCGTCCGCGACAGGCAAACGTCCGGGATGCAGACAGGTGTTGCGCAGTCGCTGTTGTTCGCGTTCCAGTGCTTCGCGCTTCTGTTCGAACAATCGCCAGCGTTCGTCGTCGACCATACCCAGTTCGCGACCCCTGGACGTCAGGCGCAGGTCAGCATTGTCTTCACGCAAGAGCAACCGGTACTCGGCACGACTGGTGAACATGCGATACGGTTCCAGCGTGCCGCGCGTGATCAGGTCGTCGATCAACACGCCTATATAGGCTTCGTCACGGCGCGGGCACCACGCCTCCAGGCCGTTCACCCGCCGCGCGGCATTGAGGCCGGCGATCAACCCCTGGGCCGCGGCTTCTTCATAACCGGTCGTGCCGTTGATCTGGCCGGCGAAGAACAGTCCATCAATATGTTTCGTTTCCAGCGACGCCTTCAGATCGCGCGGATCGAAATAGTCATATTCGATGGCGTAACCGGGGCGCGTGATATGCGCGTTTTCGAAACCGCGGATCGAACGCACCAGCGCATATTGCACGTCGAAGGGCAGACTGGTCGATATCCCGTTCGGATAGACCTCATGCGTGTTCAGCCCCTCGGGCTCAACAAATATCTGGTGCGAGTCACGCTCACTGAAACGCACGATCTTGTCCTCGATGGACGGGCAATAGCGTGGGCCGACGCCTTCGATCACGCCGGTGTACATCGGCGAACGATCCAAGCCGCTGCGGACGATCTCATGGGTCTGTTCGTTCGTCGCCGTAATATGGCAGACGATCTGGGCGGGATGCTCGGCAGCGGACCCGATATAGGAAAACACCGGCGCTGGCGTATCGCCGGGTTGCGCAGCAAGCTGGCGGTAATCAATCGTGCGGCCGTCGATGCGCGGCGGCGTGCCGGTCTTCAGGCGAGCGACCCGTAACGGCAGTTCACGCAGCCGACTCGCCAGCGCGTTTGCCGGCGGATCGCCGGCGCGACCACCCTGGTAATTGGACAGGCCGACGTGAATACGACCGCCGAGAAACGTGCCGACGGTCAGCACCACGGCGCGCGCGGCGAAACGCAGACCCATTTGGGTAACGACACCGGTGACGCGACCGTTTTCGACGATCAGATCATCGACGGCCTGCTGGAATATGAAAAGGTTCGGTTGGCCTTCGACGGCCGCGCGTATCGCCTGGCGATACAGCACGCGGTCGGCCTGTGCACGGGTCGCGCGCACGGCCGGGCCCTTGCTCGCGTTCAGGATGCGGAACTGGATGCCGGCGCGATCGGTCGCGCGCGCCATCACGCCGCCGAGCGCGTCAATCTCCTTGACCAGGTGCCCCTTGCCGATGCCGCCGATCGCCGGGTTGCAACTCATCTGCCCGATGGTCTCGATGCTCTGCGTCAGCAGCAGTGTGCGCACGCCAAGTCGTGCGGCCGCCAGCGCGGCCTCGGTGCCGGCGTGGCCGCCGCCGATCACGATGACGTCGAAACCATCCTGAAAATTCATATTCATAGACACTGCCTGTGGCCGCGTATTCTAGCGGCAATGGCGCCTGCCGGCCATGGGCATTTTTAGTTAAGCGGTTATTTTCCAATACAAAAGCTGGCGAAGATACGGCCGAGCAGATCGTCGGATGTGACCTCGCCGGTGATTTCGCCGAGTGCGTGCTGAGCCTGGCGCAGGTCTTCGGCGAGCAGCTCGCCGGCGCGCTGCCCGGTGAGTTGCATCCGACCGTTGGCCAGCGACGCCTGCGCGCGGCGCAGTGCATCCAGGTGGCGGCGACGCGCAATGAACACGCCTTCGCCGTCTGGCTGATAACCGACACAGTCGGCGAGATGTCGGCACAGCTGGTCGATACCGGCGCCGGATCTGGCCGACAAGGCGACTTCGGTACCAAACTCGCCGGTCACTATTTCGGGTTGGCGACCGGTCAGATCGATCTTGTTACGCACGATCGTTAATGCGGGGCCGTGCCGCAGCTTGTCGATAATCGCCCGATCCTCACGCGCCACCCCGCCGCGGTCGTCGACAATCACCAGCACACGATCGGCCCGCGCGATTTCGTCCCAGGCACGCTGGATGCCGATCCTTTCGATCGGGTCGGCGCTGTCGCGCAACCCGGCTGTATCGATTATATGGACGGGTAGTCCGTCGATGGCAATACGTTCGCGCAGCACGTCGCGGGTCGTGCCCGGGATGTCGGTGACAATCGCGGCGTCGCGTCGCGCGAGACGGTTAAGAAGGCTGGACTTTCCGGCGTTCGGCTGGCCGGCGATGACAACGTTGATGCCTTCCTGCAACAAACACCCTTGCTGCGCGGTCGCTGTCAGCGTCTGCAGCCGGGCGGCAACGGCGTCTAGCGCGGTGGCGATGCGGCCATCGGACAGGAAATCGATTTCGTCTTCGGGAAAGTCGATCGCCGCCTCGACGTAGATGCGCAATTGCACCAGTTGTTCGACCAGCGCATGAATCGTTTGCGAGAACTCGCCCTGCAGGGATCGCACGGCCGAACGCGCCGCCTGCCCGGACGATGCGTCGATCAGGTCGGCAATCGCCTCGGCCTGGGTCAGATCGAGTTTGTCGTTCAGGAAGGCGCGCTCCGAGAATTCCCCGGGCCGTGCCACGCGAGCGCCCAGCGCGACGACGCGCTTCGTCAGCACATCAAGCACCACCGGGCCGCCGTGACCGTGCAGTTCGAGCACGTCTTCACCGGTGAACGAATGCGGCGCCGGAAACATCAGCACCAGTCCCTGGTCCAGCGCACTGCCGTCCGCAGCGCGAAACACGGCCAGTTGTGCCCGGCGCGGCGCCGGTATGTGGCCGGTCAGCGCGGCGGCAATCGCGGCGGCCCGCGGCCCGCTGACCCGGACGATGCCGATGCCGCCGCGCCCCGGCGGCGTCGCGACCGCCACGATGGTATCGAGTGGATGTTGAGTCATTTATGCCGAAGGCGCGCCCGGTACCGGGCGCGCCTTCGACGGGACGGCCACGCTCAGGTCCCAGTCAGCCTCATCTCGCGAGCGCGTGTTCCAGCTCCGCGAAGGTGTGTGCGACCTCGTACACGTCCAGCGTACCGCCGAGCTGGCGCCCGATCTGTGTGCTTGAGAAGATGCCGCGCACGCACTGCCCGCGGTCGGCTGCACCGGTATCGACGACCAGCGCATGTTGTCGGCCGACGCGCCGCAGCGTTTCGACAATATCGCCGAGACAGGACCGCTCGACGTCGACCAGGTTCAGCGCCTCGAGTTCGGCCTGCGGGGGCATGATGTGCTGTACCTGCACTTCGTCGTGACTGCAGCCGGCCTTCAACATATATTGCATCGGCTTTTCACCGAGCACATCGGTCGCGGTCAGCAGTCCGACGACATGCCGCCGGGCGTTAGTGACCAACAACAAGCGCACGCCGCTGTGGATCATCTTCATGTTCGCCGCCATGACTGAAAACGTCGGTTCGATGGTGACCGCCGGGATTTTTTTCAGGTCCGTCATCACATCCCGCGCCGGATTTTTCGCTGTTACTCGCGGCGGATAGAGCGGTGTGGCGCGGTGAAAGGTGACGCCGCGTTGCAGCAGCGTTGACGAGAGCGGGGAAAACTTTCGCAAATTCATAGGGCACCTCCATTTCGCGTCGGGTCGCCCTGAATAAACTAGTCCATGCGGCGCACCGCTGCAAGCCCATGCAACAAACCGGCTCAGGCGCTGCTCTTATCTATGCGGTGTGTGATGTACCACTGCTGCGCGATCGACAGGGCACTGTTGGCGACCCAGTACAACACCAGGCCGGACGGGAAAAAGGCGAAGAACGCCGTGAAGATGAACGGCAGCATCATCATGACCTTGGCCTGCACCGGGTCCGGCGGTGGCGGATTCAGCTTCTGCTGGAAGAACATCGTCGCGCCCATGATCACGGGCAGCACATAGTACGGATCCTTGGTCGACAGGTCGTGTAGCCAGAAAATAAACCCGGCCTGACGCAACTCGACGCTTTCCAGCAACACCCAGTACAGCGCGATGAACACGGGAATCTGCACCATGATCGGCAGGCAACCGCCGAGCGGGTTGATCTTTTCCTTCTTGTACAGATCCATCATCCCCTGGCTCATGCGCTGCCGGTCGTCGCCGTAGCGTTCGCGCAGCTGTTGCAGCTTCGGCGCGAGTTTGCGCATGTTCGCCATGGACTTGTAACTGGCCGCCGACAGTTTGTAGAACGCGAGCTTGATGATCAACGTCAGGATGATGATCGCCCAACCCCAGTTATTGACCACCTTATGAATATAGTTCAGCAGCCAGTACAGCGGCTTTGACAGAATGGTCAGTATGCCGTAGTCAACGGTAAGCTCCAGACCCGGCGCCACTTCTTCGAGCTGGTGTTGCAGTTTTGGCCCGACAAACAACTGCGTGTTATGCGTGACCGATGCGCCGGGCGCGGCGCTGATGTCCGGCGACACCATCCCGAGCACAAAACGGCCGTCGGCCAGCGCCTTGCTGTAATAATGGTTGGCCTGGTCCTTGGACGGCACCAGGGCGCCGACGAAATAGTGCTGGATCATCGCCACCCAGCCGCCGGTGATGTCACGACTGAGGTTTTCCTTGGCCATATCATCGAACGCGAGTTTTTTGTACTTGTCCTCGGCGCTGTAGACCACGCCACCGGTGTACGTGTAAATAAACCGGGGCGTTTCGCCATCGCCGGGACGGGTGCGCTGCAATTGACGGTATATGCGCCCGCTCCATTCCTGTGCCGTATTATTGGTGACGATGTGACTGATATCGATCAGGTAACTACCGCGGTGGAAGGTATAGCTCTTGGTGACCTTGAGTCCGCTGTCGCTCGCCCAGGTTAACGGCACCGTTAATTCGTCGACACCATCGGCAAGCCGGTATTCCGCTTGCGCCGCGCTATACAGCGCGTGATGATCCGGCGCGGCGGCGCGTGACAGCATGCCGGTCTGCGCGATGAACAACCGGCCTGGCTCGTCCTTCATCAGGCGAAACGGCTGGTCGGGTTGGCCAACGACAACCGGATAGGCGCGCAGATCGACCTCGCGGAGGTCGCCGCCCAGGGTATCGATTTCAATATTGTAGACGTCGGTGACAACACGGATCCGGCCCGCGGATTTCAGGCCTTCTCCACTACCTTCGATCGGAGTAGCTTGGTTCGTCGCCGCCGCGCCGGTGAATGCTTGCTGTGCAGCCGGAACGTCGTGCGGCGGTAGCGCAGCCGCCACTGGCCCGGTTTCAGCGGGCGGGTTCGCCGCGTGACGCGCGCCGTAGTCCTGCTCCCATGCTTGCCAGAGCAGCAAGACAACGAAGGTCAACGAGATGACAAGAAAAAGGCGCTGGTTATCCATTGCAGGCGGCTTTGCCACAGGCGTGCGGCACCGGGTCAACGCCGCCGGCATGCCATGGATGGCAACGGCTCAACCGTTTCAGCGCGAGCCATGAGCCGTGCACGGTTCCGTGACGCTCTATCGCCTCGGCGGCATACACGGAACAGCTGGGGTAAAAACGGCAATGATTGCCCAGTAGCGGGCTGATCAGGTAACGGTAACCGCGAATCAGGCCTGTCAGGATTTTCTGCATCGTGCCAGTTTGTTCCAGTGTGCGTTCAGCGCCGCGCGCAATTCTTGGTTGTTCTTCGCTGCGATGCCGCCACGCGCGAGTACGACGATGTCGAGACCCTGCAACAGTTCAAGGTGCAGGCGAAAACTTTCGCGCACTACCCGCTTGATGCGATTCCGGTCGACGGCACGGCGCACATGCTTCTTGGATATCGCCAGCCCGACTCGCGCCAGACCACCATCGTTTCTTCTCGCCAGGACTGTCATACACCCGTTAGATGATTTCAGCGGCGCCTGAAAAACGCGTTGGTAATCACTTTGTTTCGCTAGCTTGTGCTGGTGGGAAAAACGTCTTTGTCCTGCGCCCAATTCAGCAGACAATCTATGCGCTCAGTCGCGCCCGGCCTTTAGCGCGACGACGCTTCAATACCCGCCGTCCGGCAGCGGTACTCATACGCGCACGGAAGCCGTGTGTCCGTTTGCGCTTGATAACGCTGGGTTGGAATGTACGTTTCATAAATAGCTCTACCCAAAAAAACGCCGCGAATACAGCGTCAATGAAAACGCGCAAAGATACTGAAACGACCATGGGGCTGTCAACGTTTTATCTCGCTGATACCTCAGAAAATAAAGTTGTGGATAAGTCATCCATGGCGGTATAGACTGCGGTCCTTCCTTGATTTCCAGACAGAACCGCATACCTTAAGGGGATTTTTGGTGGTGGATCAACCGCTATGGCAGCAGTGTCTTTATCGCTTGGAGTCGGAACTCACACCACAGCAGCTCAATACGTGGATACGGCCGTTACACGCCATAGAGGACGGCGGTTCGATCCGGCTGCTGGCGCCCAACCGGTTTGTGCTCGAGTGGGTTAACGAGCGCCTGATTGGTCAGATTACGAATATCCTTTCCCAGCTTGGTGACGGAGCGGCCCCCCAAATCAGCCTGGAGATCGGCACTAAAAGCGCGCAAATTCAAGTAAGTGGCGCTAACAAGCCGGCCTTTCGCCGTGCCGCAGATGTGGTGACGGACGCGCCTGTCAGCAACCTGCGTCAGGAATTCACTTTTGACAATTTCGTTGAGGGCAACTCGAACCAGCTCGCGGTAGCCGCGTCCATGCAGGTCGGCGAGAACCCCGGTGGCGCGTACAATCCACTATTTATTTATGGCGGGGTTGGTCTTGGGAAGACGCATTTGATGCATGCGATTGGCCACATGATGATCGCGCGCAAGCCCAATGCACGCGCCGTTTATCTGCATTCGGAGCGCTTCGTTGCGGACATGGTCAAGGCGCTGCAACACAACGCCATCAATGAATTCAAACGGTTTTATCGGTCAGTGGATGCGCTGTTGATCGACGACATCCAATTTTTTGCCGGCAAGGAGCGCTCCCAGGAGGAGTTGTTTCATACCTTCAACGCGCTGATGGAGGGCCGGCAGCAGATCATCATGACTTGCGATCGCTATCCTAAAGAAGTCAAAGGGTTAGAAGAACGCCTCAAGTCTCGTTTTGGCTGGGGTCTGACGGTCGCCATCGAACCGCCGGAACTGGAGACGCGTGTGGCGATTTTGATGAGCAAGGCGGCGCAATCAGATGTCGTGCTACCCCATGAAGTTGCCTTTCTGATCGCCGAGCGTCTGCATGCCAATATCAGGGAAATGGAGGGGGCTCTGCGGCGCGTCGTTGCGAACTCTCGTTTCACCGGTCGGCCGATCACACTGGAGTTTGCCAAGGAAGCACTCCGTGACCTGCTCGCCTTGCATGCGAAACTGGTTTCGATCGAAAACATTCAAAAAATCGTGGCCGAGTATTACAAGATTCGCGTTGCCGATTTATTATCGAAGCGGAGATCACGGTCGGTCGCGCGGCCACGGCAGATCGCCATGTCTTTGGCAAAGGAGTTAACGACCCACAGTCTTCCTGAGATCGGTGACGCGTTTGGTGGTCGTGATCATACAACTGTTTTACACGCCTGCCGAAAGATCAAGGAATTGAAGGACTGTGATCGCCGAATCAATGAAGACTGTGCGAACCTGTTAAGAACCTTGTCGAGTTAATCTTGAGAAACTGTGGACAAGATAATAATTTATCGCTTCGGGTTCTTTTGAACAATTTCCCCACAAGCAAACGGCAATGTATACCGGGATAGTCCAATGGGTTTGATATTCGATAGCTATTTGTTATAAATAGTATTTTATCGCTTATCCCCGGTATGGATGGAGCTTAATAATAATAGCAGGTAAGTATTTTAAAGATTTATATAATTAAGAAAATGAAATTCACGATAGACAGAGAGACCTTGTTGAAACCCCTGCAAGCGGTTGCGGGTGTGGTCGAAAGACGTCAAACATTGCCGATACTTTCCAATGTTTTGATCAGTGTCAACGGAAAGAAACTTTCCATGACGGCGACTGACCTCGAGGTCGAGATGGTGACTCACAGTATGTTGAATGCTGACGAGACCGGGGAGATCACGCTTCCGGCCCGAAAATTTCTGGACATTTGTCGTGCACTGCCTGACCAGGCCAAGATTGAGATGGTCGCGGAGCAGGAGCGCTTAGTTATCCGGTCCGGCAAGAGTCGTTTTGTGCTGGCGACGTTGCCGGTAAAAGATTTTCCGAATTTGGGGGCTATCAAGGGCGCCTGTGAATTCAGCGTGCCGCAAAAGGCGCTGAAGCGTGTGATTGAGCGTACTCAATTCGCGATGGCGCAGCAGGACGTGCGTTATTATTTAAACGGATTAATGCTTGAACTCGGAAAAAACAGGATTCGCGTTGTTGCCACCGACGGACATCGTCTCGCACTGTGCGATCTTGAAGCGGATCTGAAGGGCGCAGATCAGCAACAGGTCATCATTCCACGCAAGGGTGTTGTTGAGCTCGCGCGCTTGCTGGATGATGTCGAGACTCCCGTTGCCGTGTCGCTTGGTAGTAATCATATTCGCTTTACGACAGATACCCTTAGCTTCACATCCAAGCTTGTCGATGGACGTTTTCCCGATTACCAGCATGTCGTCCCGCAGGGTGGATCAAATATCGTGATAGCGGAGCGCGATCCGCTGAAGCAGGCTCTGGTGAGGGCGTCGATACTCTCCAACGAAAAATACCGCAGCATCAGCTTTCAAATGAGCAAAGGTAGCGTAAGAATTCTTGCCCGCAATCCAGAACAGGAAGAGGCCGAAGAAGAGGTCGCTGTTGATTATAAGGGGAAGGGTTTGGATATCGGATTTAACGCTTCCTATATGCTTGACGCATTATCGGCAGTAACGACGGAGCAGGCCAGGCTTTCTATGACTGATGCCAACAGCTGTTGCTTGGTTGAGGGCGTAGGCGATACAAGCTGCAAGTATGTAGTTATGCCGATGCGCTTGTGAACCGCCCAGTATATTGTTAGCCGGGTGGATAGTGAAAGTTCGACGATTTTTCCGGACAATTACCGAAATTAGGGACAAATATCAACTCTTTCCATGAGCCTGACCCATCTGGCGCTGCGGAGCGTTCGCAATCTCGCGGATACAGAAATTTCGCCCGGTTGTTCTGTTAATCTGGTTTGGGGCGAAAACGGCAGCGGAAAAACCAGCCTGCTCGAAGCAATACACATTCTGGGTCGAGCGAAATCATTCCGCAGCTCACGGCTCTCGCCGGTTATTCAGAGCGGCTCCAACAGTTTGGCCGTCGCTGGCCGGGTAGCAAGTTCATCGAATGGCGCTGAAACTTCGGTGCGAGTCAATTTCGACGCGTCCGGAGTAGAGTTATTCGCGGATCGGGAGCCACTAAATCGTGTATCCGACCTCGCGCTGAAATTGCCGCTGATACTCATCAATACCGATAGCCATCGTTTGCTCGAGGATGGCCCCCGCTTGCGCAGGCGCTTTCTTGATTGGGGAGTGTTCCACGTGGAACACGGCTTTTTTGGGGTGTGGAAACGTTATTACCGCGCATTACGTCAGCGCAATGCCGCCCTACGCCGGCACATGGCTCCAGGTCAGTTAACTGCGTGGGAGGCGGAATTATCCCAAGCGGCAGCTCATATCGATGAGTTCCGTCGACGGTACCTAACATTGATGGCGCCGTGGTTTACACGTTACGTTGGTGAGCTTCTCGGTATCGACGCTGCCGAAATCGATTATCGGCGCGGCTGGCCGGCCGACCGGCCGTTGATGGAAATCTTGGCGGAAGAGGCGCATATGGATCGCCAGATTGGCTACACTCGGCAAGGGCCGCACCGGGCAGACTTGGTGATCAAGATTGCAACCGTGCCGGCTCGGCAAGTGGTGTCGCGCGGCCAGCAGAAGCTGTTGATTTGTGCTCTGTATCTCGCACAGGCCGCGCTGATGGGCGAAGTGACGCATACTCGTTGTGTGTTGTTGATTGATGATCTTGCGGCGGAGCTTGATCATGCGCACCGCAATCGCTTGTTTAGTCTGCTCGTCTCCCTCGGTCAACAGGTCTTTGTTACTGCTACCGAGCATGACCTGTTTGACCGGGCACTGCTCGTGGGTCAGAAATTGTTTCACGTGGAACGAGGAGAAATCGCAGAAGTAACGACGTAAACCTGCGGTCTTATTGGCATAACTCCACCCAAAAAAACAACCCAAAATTCAGCGCAGGATGCTAGAATGCACGGTCAGACGAGGCGCAAATGACCGCAGTCGAAAAATACGATTCCTCACGGATTAAGGTGCTTAAGGGCCTGGACGCTGTACGCAAGCGCCCGGGCATGTACATCGGTGACACCGACGATGGTACCGGGCTGCACCACATGGTATTTGAGGTGGTCGACAATTCGGTTGACGAGGCGCTGGCCGGCTACTGTTCCGAAATCAAGGTTATCATTCACGCGGATCGCTCAGTGACTGTGGCGGACAATGGCCGCGGTATTCCAGTTGACATCCATCCCGAAGAAGGCCGGTCGGCTGCCGAGGTCATTATGACGGTGCTGCACGCCGGCGGTAAGTTCGACAGCGATTCGTACAAAGTTTCGGGCGGTCTTCATGGCGTTGGTGTTTCCGTCGTCAACGCGCTGTCTGAAAGTCTCACATTGACGATACGCCGAGGCGGCAAAGTGTACTCTCAGGAATATCGGATGGGCAATCCTGTTGCGCCGCTCAAGGATACTGGTAGTTCCGATCAAGCAGGCACGGAAATACGCTTCAAACCCAGCACCGTAATTTTTAGTGACACCGAATTTCATTACGAGATCCTTGCCAAACGGCTGCGCGAGCTGTCGTTTTTGAATTCAGGGGTCCGGATAACGCTGCACGACGAGCGTTCCGAGAAAAGCGATACGTTTCAATATGAGGGCGGCATCCGCGCCTTTGTTGAGCATCTTAATCGCAACAAGACGCCGCTGCATCCAACCGTTATCTATTTTTCGACGGAACGCGATCGCCACGGCGTTGAGCTGGCCATGCAGTGGAACGACTCTTATCAGGAAAATATCTTTTGCTTTACAAACAATATTCCGCAACGTGATGGCGGAGCGCATCTTGCCGGGTTTCGTGCCGCACTGACGCGTACGCTAAACCAGTATATTGAAAGCTCAGGCATCGCCAAAAAGGCCAAGATCGCGACCACCGGCGACGACGCACGCGAGGGCCTGACGGCCGTGCTCTCGGTCAAGATGCCGGATCCAAAGTTTTCGTCTCAGACCAAAGAAAAGCTAGTGTCGTCTGAAATCAAAGGGATCGTGGAATCCGCCGTTGCTGATCACTTACAGGCCTTTCTGCTGGAGAGGCCTGCCGAGGCGAAGGCGGTCACGGCAAAGATCGTTGACGCGGCACGTGCGCGTGAAGCAGCCCGCAAGGCGCGCGAACTGACGCGGCGCAAGGGCGTGCTGGACGTTGCCGGCTTGCCTGGAAAACTGGCCGATTGTCAGGAAAAGGACCCGGCCCTGTCGGAGCTGATTCTGGTGGAGGGTGATTCTGCCGGAGGGTCCGCGAAACAGGGGCGGGATCGTCGCTTCCAGGCTATTTTGCCGTTGAAAGGTAAAATACTAAATGTCGAAAAAGCTAGATTTGACAAGATGTTATCCTCAGAGGAAATCGGCACGCTGATTACCGCGCTGGGCTGCGGCATCGGCCGTGAGGAGTACAACCCCGATAAATTACGCTACCACCGCATCATCATCATGACCGACGCGGACATCGATGGATCGCACATCCGCACGCTGTTATTGACCTTTTTCTATCGCCAGATGCCCGAGCTTTTCGAGCGCGGACATCTCTACATCGCCCAGCCGCCTTTATACAAGGTCAAGAAAGGTAAGCAGGAGTCGTACGTAAAAGATGACGCGGATCTGAACGCGTATCTTGTCCAACTGGCCTTGGACGGCGCGCAGTTGTTCGTCAATAGCGACGCCCCGCCGCTGAGTGGCCAGGCACTCGAGGCGTTGACGCGGCAGTATGTGGTGGTAATGCTGGCGATCCAGCGTTTGTCGCGCCGTTTCGACGCGAGCGTGTTGGAACGCATGATCTATATGCCGCCGCTTGGCGAGCCGGAGCTTAAGGACGCTGAGCGGCTATCCGCTTGGTTCGCGGAGCTTGAGCAACGTTTGAACAGCAACGGGAATGGGAAAATAAAATATAAAGCAGCAAGTTACATAAACGAACAAACCGGCGCCACCCATGTCGCTTTCGCTACCATCGCGCACGGAAACGAAAACAGCCGTGACCTCAGCATCGAGTTTTTCCGGTCCGGCGAATACCAGCAGATGGCGGCGTTGGGGCAGCAGCTCGACGGGCTCATCGGCGATGGCGCCTACGTGCAGCGCGGTGACCGCAAGCAATCGGTTGATAGCTTCAGGCAGGGCTATGATTGGCTGATGGAAGAGGCCAAACGCGGTTTGACGATCCAGCGTTATAAAGGCCTAGGCGAAATGAATCCGGAGCAATTATGGGAGACGACGCTCGATGTGAATGCGCGCCGTCTTTTGCAGGTTCAAATCGAAGATGCAATCGCCGCTGACGAGATTTTTACCACGTTAATGGGCGACCAGGTTGAGCCGCGACGGGATTTTATCGAGAAAAACGCGCTGATCGTCGAGAATCTCGACATCTAGGAAGATCGCGCGTCGAACATGGTTATATACGGCTGGCGACGATGGCCGCGCCTTTCATGCCGACGCCTTCATCTCGCACGATATACAGCGGAAAGCGCGCCATCAACGCGGACATTTTTCCCTTGTTGCGAAACGCGGTGGTGAACCGGCCGTCGGCCAGCACTGCGGAAAGTTTTGGGGCAATTCCCCCGGCAATAAAAATACCGCCGTAAGGCAAACAGAGCAGCGCAAGGTTACCGGCGACCGCGCCATAAATTTTTACAAAGACGTCCAGTGCATCGCGAGCCAGCGGATCGCGTTGTGTTTTGCCAAACTGCGCAATCGCGGCGATCGGGTCACCGTCGTGCATGGCATCGCGAAGCCCCACACTCGCACTAATACCGCGCGAATCGCGCAGAAAATCGAAAATGGTTTTCAACCCCGGCCCGGACAAAACCTGCTCAATCTCGACTTGCGAAGCGTTACCCAGCAGGTGCGATAGCAACGCCATTTGCGTCGCGTCGTTCGGTGCGAAGTCGGTGTGGCCTGCCTCCGACGGCATGACAAGATAGCGATCACCCTGCCACAGCGATTGGCAGCAGCCAAACCCGGTGCCAGCGCCGAGTGTCATACGATTACCACGGGGTTGGTCAAGCCCGCGCTGTAGCACCACCAGGTCAGCGCCGGTCAGCGTCTCGGTACCGTAAGCTACCGCCTCAAAATCGTTTATAAGCCGCACGCGCCCGGTGTCAAACAACGTTGCGAGTGATGGCTCCTGGAGCGACCAGGGCAGATTGGTGACGTCGACGCGCCTACCATCTGCGGTGTCCTCGATCGGTCCCGCCACCGCGACGCACACGGCCTGCAGATCACCGATGATATCGGCAGGCGTGTTATCGAGGAAGCACCTCGCGACCTCATCAAAGCTCGCGAACCGGCGGCTATCGAAGCGTTGTTCGTGAATGGATCGAACAGCGCCATCATTCACCTCGGCGATCTGCAATAACGTCTTGGTTCCGCCGACGTCCCCCGATATTACGTTCAAGCCCGCGCCCCGTCCGCCAGCGCGCGCGCCGCCGCCGCATCGAGGTACCACTCCAGTTCACCGGCCGGATGCAGCAGTTGCACCGGATAATGATCGCTGCTGGCATCGTCAATGAACACCTGACGAATAATAACCGTTTTGTTTTCGCCTGCCGCCAGAACCATGATGTGCAGCGCGTTATTGATGACCGGCAACGTCAGACTGATACGCCAGGTAAACAATTTCGCGACGTAGACGGCAGCGACGAGCTTGCTCGTCTCCTTGAGTATCGGGGTATCCGGAAAAAGCGACGCGATGTGTCCGTCTGGTCCAATACCCAGCAGCACTAGATCGAACTGTGGAAACAAGCCGTCGCTGGCGGTCAGTTGCTGTCGCAGAACGCGTTCATAGTCCATCGCGCTCTGTGATAAATCTTTCTCGGCGCCGTTAATCCGATGAATATGTGTGTCTGGAATCGGCACATGGCGCAACAGCGCCTCATGCGCCATCAGGTAGTTACTGTCCGGGTCATCCGGCGGGACGGCGCGCTCGTCGCCGAAATAAATGTGAACGTGCTGCCACGCGATGCGTTCGGCGAACATCGGCATCGCGAGGTGCTGATACAAACGCCGCGGCGTTGCTCCGCCGGCGAGCGCGACGTGAAAAGCGCCGCGCTTACCGATAGCCTGCGCCGCCAGGTCAGTAAAACGTTTGGCCGCCGCAAGACTTAGCGCCTCGAGATCGACGCAGATTTGTAACGATTTACCAGCTTCCAAAGACGTTCGATCGACCATGTTGATTGCCGACTGGGCGTGCGCGCAACCGGAACATACTCAAGACCATCATAATTAAACAACTGTAACCGAGCTGCACTGATTTTGCCAAAATAATTGGGGCCTCATGGGTATTTGACGGCTGCTTGACCACCGGCATCATGCCACTTAAGCTCACCGGTCCATGCCTTGAATTGGTGAATACACTTCTGGGGAGGGCGTGTCGATGGACGCTGTCTATGGTTTGATCGTTCTTGTGCTGGGCTTTGGTGCCGGCTTCTCTCTCGGCCGCACGGCAAACACGGCAGTAAAGAAAGCCAAGGAACTTGCCGAGGAACTCAAGACAGCGCAGTGCGAGCTTGATCGCCACCGTCAACAGGTGAATGAGCACTTCACCAGGACCGGCGAGCTGGTGAATAACATGACGGAAAGCTATCGCTCCGTCTACGATCACCTGGCCAGGGGCGCTCGCTCGCTGTGTTCGGGCGACGCTGCCAGGATCACGATGATAACGCCCGCTGAGAAGCTGATTGGCAACCCCACCGCTGATCACGCGAGCGCCCCTGCCGGTGCAGCGGCTCCGTCGAAGCCGCCGCTGGAGACGAAACCGGACGACCGTTCTGCGCCACCGGTACATTGATTCATATCGTTGCGCGGCGCGATCAGCGGCCGATGGTTTGCGGGAGGCGCGCGGCAGGTGGCTATGACCTATGATTCCCCGCTGCATGACGATAACCCGACCTCGATCAAACCCCGCGTTACGATTGCCGTAATAATGGTTTGTGTGTTGGTCGTTGATCTGCTGCTATATCCCCGTGTCAGAGCGTACGTACTGGTGCCGCCGGGTTTCGAGATCGAATGGCAGGCGACCAATTTCTCCGTCGCGATACGTCGCGAAAGTGGCGTTGCAGCTATGCGTATATCGGCGGCCCTGTTGCGGGGCTCGCGCTGATGGCTAGCCCGGGTTTATCAGGCCCGAAAAATGAACCTCGACGCGTAGTCCGCCGTTAGCGGATTTGCCGAGGCTGATATTGGCCGCGTGCAGGTCGGCAATCCGTTTGACAATCGACAGTCCCAGTCCACAACCCGTACCACCGGTGCCCGGTTGTCGATAAAATCGTTTAAAGATCTTGTCGTGTTCGTCCACAGCTATGCCCGGCCCGCTGTCTTCCACACACAGTACCGCGCCCCCGCCGTCCGCCATCACAGTGACCTCGACCTTTCCGTCATGCGGCGTGTACTCGATGGCATTCCTGACGAGGTTGCTGACCAGAATGCCGACGGCATCGGGGTCCCCGGAAATTCTGACACCGACAGGTGCTTCGAGCGTCAGTGTAATGTGCTTGGCGTGTGCGTCGCGATCCGCCTCAGACAATACTTGTGCCGCCACTTTGACCACATCGATGCTCGTCGCTGTTGATAACGCAGTTTCCGGGTTGAGGCGTGCCATCGTCAGCAGTTGCTGCACCAGGTGGGTCGCCCGGTCCGCCCCTAGGATGACACGCTGCAGCGCCGTTCTGCGGGTCGCTTCGTCGGTCGTCTGCGAGGCGAGCTGCGCTTGCAGCTTTAGCCCGGCAAGCGGTGTACGCAATTCGTGGGCCGCATCGGAGGTAAAGCGCTGTTCGTTATCGAACGCCTGCCCGACACGTTGCAACAGCGCGTTCAGCGCGTCGACCAGCGGCCGTACTTCCTCTGGTGTCACCGTGCTGTTCAACGGCGCGAGATCATCCGGACGCCGCCGGCGGACGTCATCGGTAATGAGCCGCAACGGCCTGATCGCCCTGCTTACCGCTAGCCAGATCAGTAGCCCCAGTACCGGCAGCGCGATGACCGCCGGCACCAATGCCTGTCGCGCGATCCGATCACGCAGCTCGCCGATACTTTGTTTGTTGATTGCTACCAGCACCCGGATTCCCTGATCGGAATTCGACAGCGCGTAGACGCGCCACGCCTGGCCGTCAATAAGTGAATCGCGGAAGCCGTAGGAGCGATCAGACAGTGCGACGGTGGGCGACCGGTCGGAGCGCATTACCAGGCGTTTGGTGCCACCGCCCAGCCATACCTGAAACGCGACGACCTGCTCGTAGGTGTGATGAAGTACGTCTAGCAGAGATGGCACATCGGTGGCGGTGACGTTGCCATCGGCATGCAGCTGCTCGTGTTCCAGAAGCTCATGGCCGGAAAGATTTAGCAACACGGTTGCCGCCTGGGTTAGTTGCGCGTCGATAAGGTTGTCGACCTCGTTGCGTGTAGCAACATAGATTCCCGCTTCCGCCGCGACAACCACCAGCAAGACCGCCGGCAGCAGAAGTACCAGCAACTTGCCACGTATCGACGTCATGCCGTTTTGTCGACAATGTAACCAACGCCACGCACGGTTCGGATCAGTTCATTTCCGAGCTTTTTGCGCAGATGATGGATATGTACCTCAAGCGCGTTACTCTCGACCGGGTCGTCTCCGGAATACAGCTTCTCTTCGAGAGCCGGCCGGGACATGACGCGGCCCTGGTTTTCAAGTAATTCCAGCAGCAGGAAAAATTCACGCGGCGACATATCGACCGCTAGACCGCGGTTTGTGACAAGGTGAGACGCCGGGTCGAGCTCAATGTCGCCATAACGTATCAGAGGTGCGGCGCGCCCGGCGCGGCGCCGCAACAGCGCGCGAATTCTCGCCAGCAGCTCGTCGAGATCGAACGGTTTGACCATGTAATCGTCGGCACCACTGTCGAGGCCGGCCACACGATCGGCCACGGTGTCACGCGCCGTCAGCATGAGCACGGGTACGGCCTGGCCGGCGTCGCGCAACTGCGCCATGATCTGCAGGCCGGACTTGCGCGGCAATCCGAGGTCAAGAATGACGAGGTCATATGGCCCGGCGTTCAGGAAATTCAGGGCGGACTGACCGTCCTTGACCCAGTCGACCGCGTACCCGCTGCCGGACAGACTGGATTGAATGCCACTGCCAAGCAGTTCGTCGTCCTCTGCCACTAATATGCGCATCATCGGATGATACCAAACCTGCTGGTTGTTCAACGGCGCATGCGCGGCGCCGGAACAGCATCGCGCTCCAGGCGCTTCCGGGTATTCAAGCAGGCCGGGGGAGCGGAAGCCTTAAATGCGCCTTAACGAAAGCTGCCGAGGTCTCGGCATCCAGGCCGGATGCAGGCGGCGTGGAACATCACTGCCGCCGTTGCAGCACGATAAAACTATAGTGGTACGGGTTCTTAGGGCCGGGCGCGTGGTCCACGCACTCGATTTCGCGCCATTCAGTGCCGGCGATTTCGGGAAACACGGTGTCGCCCTCAACATCATGGTGGATCAACGTGAGGTAAAGGCGGTTGGCGGTTGGTAACGCCTGGGCGTAGATATTGGCGCCGCCGATGATCATTGTCTCGGCGGCACCGGCGGCGGCACTCAGGGCACTCTCCAACGAGCTTGCGACGACGCAGCCAGGGGCCTCGTAAGCCGGGTCGCGCGAGACGACGATATTGGTTCGCCCGTCCAGTGGTTTGCCTATCGATTCGAAGGTCTTGCGGCCCATTACCACGGGTTTACCCAGCGTAATCCGGCGAAAGTACCGGAGATCGGCCGGCAGTCGCCAGGGCAGCCGGTTGTTGAGGCCTATAACGCGATTCTGCGCCATCGCGACCACGAGCGAGACGACGGCCACCGGGTATCAGACCGCCACGGGCGCCTTGATAGCCGGGTGCGACTCATAGCCGACGAGCTCGAAATCGCGGTAAGTAAAGTCGAATATAGACTGGACGTCAGGATTGATCTTCATGATGGGTGAAGGAAACGGCTTGCGTGACAGCTGCAGGTCAACCTGATCAAGGTGATTGATATACAGGTGGGCGTCACCGAAGGTATGGATGAACTCGCCGGCCTTGAGTTCGCATACCTGCGCCATCATCATTGTCAGTAACGCGTACGACGCTACGTTGAAAGGCACGCCAAGAAAAATATCGGCGCTGCGTTGATAAAGCTGGCAGGACAACGCCCCGTTCGCGACGTAAAACTGAAAAAAGGTATGGCATGGCGCCAGCGCCATTTTGTCGAGTGCTGCGACGTTCCAGGCCGACACGATGATGCGGCGGGAGTCCGGATCTTGCCGGATCAGCTTGACCGCCTGACCGATCTGATCAACGATGCCGCCGTCCGGGGTCGGCCAGGAACGCCACTGCGCGCCGTATATCGGTCCAAGATCGCCGTTCCCGTCGGCCCATTCGTCCCATATCGTGACACCGTGTTCGTGCAGGTACTCAACATTCGTGTCGCCCCTCAGGAACCACAGCAACTCGTGGATGATCGACCGTAAGTGCAGTTTCTTGGTGGTGACAGCCGGAAAACCGTCCTGAAGATTAAACCGCATCTGGTACCCGAACACGCTTAGCGTACCCGTGCCGGTGCGGTCATGTTTGTCTGTGCCGTGGTCCCGGACGTGGCGCATCAGTTCAAGATATTGCTGCATCGCTCGGTGGTCCTCGATGTTTGTCGCCGTGCCTTAGCATAATGGATGCGTCACGCGGGACGAGACGGAATGCGCCCACGACCATGGCAGGCACGGGCGGTCAGCCAGAGGCCGAGCAATATCATCGGTAATGACAATAACTGCCCCATGGTGAACCAGCCAAAGGCCAGATAGCCCAATTGTTCGTCAGGCATCCGAAGAAACTCGACAGCGAAACGAAACGAGCCGTAACAAACAAGAAATAGCCCGGAAACGGCGCCTATGGGCCGCGATTTTCCGGAGAATATCCACAAAACGATGAATAGCAACAAGCCTTCCAGCAATGCTTCGTATAGCGACGAGGGGTGGCGCGGTAAGCCGCCCGCACGCAGGTCAGGAAACACTATCGCCCACGGCAGATCGGAAACCTTGCCCCATAGTTCACCGTTAATGAAGTTGCCGATACGGCCGGCACCGAGACCGACCGGCACCAGCGGTGCGACGAAATCGGCTACCTGCAGGAATTGGCGGCGTGTCTTGCGGGCGTACAGCCACATTGCCGTAATCACGCCAAGGAGTCCACCATGAAAAGACATGCCGCCCTGCCACACCTTGAAAATGGTGATCGGGTTGGAAATCAGGTTGGCGGTATCGTAGAACAGCATGTAGCCAAGCCGCCCGCCGAGCACGACCCCGAGCGCGGCGTAAAAGATCAAATCACCAATTTCTTCGCCGCTCCATCCGGAAGCCGGGCGCCGCGCGCGGGTGATCCCAAGCCACCACGCCGCCGCAAACCCGGTCAGGTACATGATTCCGTACCAGTGAATTTTCAGCGGGCCGAGCTCGATGGCAATCGGATCGATCATCGGATAGGTCAACATCGCGGCGAGAGTATATCACCCGCCCTCGTCAGCGGGCATAGGTCCGCGTTGCTCGGCAGGCAGCACGCGGCAGATATAGCTCTTGAGATAATCCGTTTCCGGAATCGCCGGATGCACCGGATGATCGGGTGCCTGATGTCCCTGTTCGAGGATCTGCAGACGAACATCAGCACGCTGCGCGGCCTTCAGCAGCACCTCGCGCAACGTGGTGCGCTCAAGATGAAACGAGCAGGAGGCCGAAATCAATATACCGCCCGGTTCGACTAGTTGCAGCGCGTGTTCGTTGATCCGGTGATAGGCCTGCAGGCCTTCCTGAAGGTCTTTCTTGCGTTTGATAAAAGCAGGCGGGTCGACGATGACCACGTCGTAACGCTCGGATTCTGTACGCAGCGTTTTCAGCGCGTCAAACGCGTCGCCGACCAGTGCGACGATAGGTTGGTGGATAGCGTTCAGGTCAGCGTTTTCGCGCAGCTCGTCGACGGCGCGCGCAGAGCTATCGATGCACGTAACCGCGGCGGCGCCGCCGACAGCTGCCTGTATGCCCCATGCACCGCTATAGCTGAAGACGTCAAGAATGCGCCTGCCGCGCACGTATTGCTGCATACGGGCGCGATTCAGCCGGTGATCGTAAAACCAGCCGGTTTTCTGGCCGCTCATTGGTGATATCGCAAAGCGTACGCCGTTTTCCTCGATCACCGTTTGCTCCGGCGCAGTGCCGGCAACTGCAGCGACATAAAGCTCCAGCCCTTCAAGTTTGCGCAGTGGCGCATCGTTGCGCAGAACGATATGCGACGGCCGGACAACCTCATGCAGCGCCGCGATGATCGTGTCCTTACAGCGCTCCATGCCTGCCGTCGTGATTTGTATGACGGAGGTATCGCCATGCCGGTCGATCACCAGACCCGGGAGACCGTCGCCCTCGCCGAATGCCAGCCGGTAAAAAGGCTTATCGAACAGATTGTCCCGCAGCACCAGTGCAGCCTTCAAACGCTTTACCAGCAAGGCATGATCCAGTACGGCGCCTGGCAGGCTGCTGATCATGCGGGCGCATATCAGTGACTGAGGATTGACATAAGCGCTACCAAGCGGTTTGCCGCGGGAATCGCAAATATCCACCACCTGTCCTGCCTCAAACCCGCTAAGAGGCGTGGTTGCGACGTCGACCTCGTTACTGAATATCCACAGATGACCGGCGCGAAGACGCCTTTCCTCATTCTTTTTCAAACGTAGCGGAGCCAGGCTCATGCGTCATCCAGTGCCTTAAACGGCCACTCTTAACCAGCGCGTTCTGCGCCAACAGTTTATTTTTTCGACGAAAATGCGCATACTATACGGCCATTCGTGGACCTTACGTTAATTGGTATGGCTGTCCTCTCTAGGAGGAGCCGCTTTATCCGCTAATAGCGAACAAACAAATCATAAAAGAATCGTCGGAACCAAAATTCTAAGGAACAACAGGCCATGCATAACGCTATCACGCTTACCCAATTCTTGATCCAGGACCAGCGTCGTATTGTAACCGCATCCGGCGAACTCACGTCGCTGCTCAACGACATCGTGATTGCCTGCAAGCATATCGCCAATGTAGTCAACAAGGGGGCGTTGATAGGCGTGCTAGGCAGCGCCGAATCCGAAAATATTCAGGGCGAGGAGCAGAAGAAACTTGACGTGATCTCGAACGATATTGTGCTGACCCGCAACGAATGGGGCGGTCACCTGGCGGGCATGGCGTCCGAAGAAATGGAGGACGTATATAATATTCCGCCACAGTATCCCCGAGGCAAGTATCTTCTTGTATTTGATCCGCTGGATGGTTCGTCTAACATCGACATCAATATGTCCGTCGGCACGATTTTTTCTATTCTGCGCTGCCCGGAAGACGTAGTGGAGCCGACGGCGACTGATTTTCTTCAACCGGGGACGGAACAGGTTTGCGCCGGTTATGCGGTTTATGGTCCGTCGACAATGATTGTGCTGACCACCGGCAACGCCGTGAACGGCTTTACGCTTGATAGCAATGTCGGGGAGTTCTTCCTGACCCACGAAAATATGAGAGTGCCAGAAAATACCGAGGAGTTCGCGATCAACGTATCGAACGAGCGTTTTTGGGAACCGCCGGTTCAGCGCTATATCGATGAATGCATCAAGGGTGCCAATGGGCCGCGTGGCAAGAATTTCAATATGCGCTGGGTCGCCTCGATGGTGGCGGAGGTCCATCGCATTCTTACCCGCGGTGGAATTTTCATGTACCCGAAAGACACCAAGGATAAATCCAAACCCGGAAAGCTGCGATTGTTATATGAAGCCAACCCGATGTCGTTGATCATCGAGCGCGCCGGCGGAATGGCGACGACCGGGCGCGAGCGGATTTTGGACATTCTGCCCGAAGAACTGCATCAACGTATTCCGGTGATTCTCGGTTCGAAGAAAGAAGTAGAAATCGTGTGTTCTTATCACCGTGAAATGGATTAGTGCGTGACGCGTAGTCGCTTAGAGCCTGTTCACGATCTTTTCAAGATTAAGCTGAGAAACGCAAACACGACCATCTGCACGCTGGTGTTCAGTTTTCGCTCGCAGTTTTTCCACAGTCGTCGACACTTTTCAAGCCA
>JAHFRU010000020.1 GCA_023266115.1 Gammaproteobacteria bacterium | reverse complement strand
TCGATGACTTGCTTGACCGCTTCTTCCTTGAATTCTTCCGCAAATCGACCCTTGGTCATGGCGTGCTCTCCCGTGCTTTAATTTAAAGTATAGGAGTGTCTACCGATTCGGAGGAAGTCCAGTTCCACGTGCGCGGTAATTTTCCTTCATACAATACTCTTTGGCAGCGCAAGGGTAGAAAGGAACCTTCTGGTTTTTGAGTCGAATCAATAAAGCATGGTAAAATACCTGCAATAAAGGAGGGGATGCTTATGTGGTAGTATTCCTGCCTAGAGAGTCCTTGATCAGCCGCCAGCGCCGCACATAATGCCGCTATGTTCATGCGCATCCTCCAGCGTCCGCGCGCTAGTTGTTGTTCTATATTGAAAGCTAGCTCGACATATGTTCCGTGTAAGAATCCAAGTTCTTCAGCTAGGCGCTTGACGGGTACGATTCGCTCGTCTTTATTTGTAATTGGTCGCCCGTAACCAGGTATTACGCGCCGTTCGCGAAGTTCCTCTCTTATAATTTCCCCGAGGTCTTCCTCCGCATCTATCTTGGATTTTGTTCTCAAGAGAAAATCTATTGCGCGAATGTCTGCTCCCCGCCCGTAAATACGCGCTTCGGAGACTGCAACCGCCCCACTAACAGCTAGATTGCCGGTGCTGCGCGCGGTGCCAGCAAGAGCCGCAACGCGATTATTCCACAATCGTGGGTCCGGGAAGCTCGCGGACAGTGACCACAATCCCTCAAATAATCGCACCTGTTTTTCGTTGAAAAATCTACCGGTAATACCAAACAGAAGAAGCCCAACCCAACTGATATCTTTAAGTTCGTTTAAGAGATCCTTGCCGCGATACACGACACGACCACCCGGAAACCAAGCTCCCATGCTCGTTTTCCAATTATCTTCGTGCTGTTCAAGAGCCACAGGTGTTTTCATGACGGAATCACAGAGAATCTTGGTTGATACGAAATGGCCCAGGGTCATTTTCAAGGTGTAATCCATTCTTGAAAAATGGATATTTTCTCCAGCCGAGTCTCTGTTGCTCCAATGCGTGAACAGCTGCACCGGGCAAGCGCATTATCAAATACAACATTTCCGCTTGTGCGGAAGATAAGCCTAGGTCTGCAAATGCCGCAGCAGCGATTCCAGGCATCGCTAACGGGCATTTGGTTATCTGTTCCAAATTAGAACGATTTGTTTCTAGCCACGGAAGGGCATCGCCAGGACTGCAATTCGCAAGGCGATGCAACGTCTCTAACAGTGGTTGCGGGCAAGACACGCCATGCGGGTTGAATCCAGGCACGTGCTCGATGGGGGGCCACGTATCTATGGGTTGGCTATCATGTGGGGTCTGAATTCGTATTTTCCATTCGTTTAGATCGGCGCCACACCTTGTCCATAGGTCCATTGCGGCAGCGACTTCATGTGCGCCGCCAAGTCCTCCAGCGCCAACTGACAGTGCTGCGATAAGGCACGCAGCATTCGGCGAACCGCCGACGCCACCGTTCATTGCTGCTCTCACGCTATGGTCCCTGATTCCGGGATTCGCTATGGCTACCGCCAAGCTATCTAGTAGGAGAATTTGCGTTGGTGACGGCGCCTCCCCAGAAAACATTAGGAATACGTATTCTGTCCAGCTTGCCTTGTGGAGAAGATCGCCATAAACATCGTAGCCGTAGCAATAACACTTCGATGCAGAGAACGGGTCATCCAATTGCGGAGTCTCGAGCCAGATCTTGGTTCGTACAACTTCTGTTTCGGCGTTTATGCGTGACATCGAGTGTCGCTCAAGTTATTGCATACCAGTAAGCATATCGACTCGGTCGTATATTGGCGGTGTCTCTTCGACATCTATATGCACATCGATCAAGGTTGGGCCTCGTGAGCTAGATACTGTGCCTATATCAATTTTTGCAAAGTCTGCCGGAGAATTTACGGTGTGTGTGTTAGCCCCCAACGATCGCGCAAACGCCGCAAAATCTATTGCCGGAAGTTCAAATCCTATCGGCTCGGCACCGCTAAGGCGCTGACCATGCTTAATTGTTCCCAGTGCGCTGTCGTTCAGAACGATATAGATAACTGGTAATTGCTCGGTTACGGCGACAGTGATTTCCTGCCCGCTCATCAGCATGCTCCCGTCTCCTACAATACATACAACGGCGACTTTTGGATTGGCCAGCGCCGTTCCGACGGCGGCTCCGATCGCCCACCCCATCGAACCGAATCCCATGCTCGCCCTGAAGATGCTTTCAGTAGCCAATCGTTGGCCCGCAACGCGCCGGTTGTATGGGTGCAGGTAGTGCATCGCCCAGAAAAAGCTGTTTCCTATATCGGCCAGAAATCTTGTATTAGGTGGAAATAGTCGCGACAAGTCATACATTAGACGCTGCGGCTTTATCGGCGTGGCGTTGCTTAGATATTTTGTTTCATTGTCCATTTTGAAATAACGGGAGAGCATCGGCATTTGCAGTTCCGTGGTCCGTCGGTCGTGCAGCCTACGCTCACTCTCGAGCGTAGTTACGGTGCCGCGGTTCTCCTTCGCGCGCCGTGACCTGGCCCGTCTGAGTATCTTCCGGCGTTCAAACTGGATTACTGATGGCGCATGGCGGTGGGGCCACAGAGCAAGATTTGGCTTCTTTGCGGATGTGTCGGAAGGTGGTGACTTGAAATATCGCAGCAGCGTCTCGGAAATTCCGCGAATGTTGCCAAGAATGTGCAGGTCGGCGTTTGGTGAACGCATAAGATTTTCGGCAACAGCGTCTATGTGTACAAACTTTTTGCTCTTTATGTTTGTACTGTCGCCGCCTGGAGTGACTTGCTGGTCCATGCCGGTGCCAATCGCTATGATCAGATCGATTGTCGGGCTGGCAAGTAAAGCCTTGGCTTCCCGGTGCCCGGAAACACCGCATATGCCGCGAAACGTCGGATTGTAGGGGTTTGTTATGCCTTTGGCCTGCGGCGTCGCAATAACTACGGCATGCAATTGCGCCGCCAGTTCATACAACACCCCGATCGATTCATCACAACCTTCCCCAACCAGTATGACAATCCGCCTGGCTTTTTCGATCGTTGTATACAACGCTTCGGGAACGTTGTGGTTGGCTGGCCCGGCGTTGTCCAGCAAGGCATTGAGCTTGGTGCCTCGTGTACGCGCCGGTAACGGCGACCGGAGAATATCGAGCGGAATGCTCAGGTGGACGGGGCCTCGGGGATGATGGAACGCCGTCATGATCGCGCTGGTCAATTTTGTCTCGAGCTGGTCGGCATGAGACACCAGAGAGTTAAAGCGCGTGCAGTGTTCGTACATGCCTACGGTGTTGATCGCCGTGCACGACGATTCCTGGAATGCCCCTTTCCCGAACGTATTCAGCGCGGTTTGCGCCGTTATCACCAATAACGGAATACGATCCTGATATGCCGACGCCACGCCGGTAATCATGTTGGTGGCGCCTGGTCCAGTGGTGGCACAACAGACGCCGAGCTTGCCGGTTTCGCGGGCGTATCCGTCCGCCATAAAGGCCGCGCCGGATTCATGGCGCGCCACAATGGGGCGTACGGTGCCGCGTCGTTGGCTGCGGGCAAGAGCGTTATAAAGGGGTTCGATGGCGCCGCCGGGTATGCCGAAAACATACTCGACGCCAAGCTGCTCGAGGTAACTTATGATCAGATCGCTGGCGTCCTGCCGCACCGTGGCATCTATGCGATCTTCATGTACTCCTCTGGTCGTTCCAGATGAAGTCATGGTCAGCTCCCCGTATTGTTCTACTTATATCTGGGTCCAACTGCACGAACGACATTACCCAAAAAAAGAGTAACTTGCAATACAGTATTAAGAGGGGAGCTGACGTGTAGTGTCCAACGTAATAATTTGATTCGCTAGGGTGCTCCGGCGGAAAAAGTGCCGGTGTCGCTGACAATTCCAAGCATTGCTACCGGGGTGGGTCTCCCGACGGAGAATCCCTGGACGTAATCAACCCCGAGGTGTCTCAGGATATCCAGCGCCGGAGCGTCTTCAACGCATTCAGCGATGGTCTTTTTTCCCAGGACATGGGCGATATCGTTCATCGAGCGGACCATGGCCATGTCCAGGTCGTCGGTGACGATATTTTTAATATAGGAGCCGTCCAGTTTGATGTAGTCGGCCGGCAGGTGTTTGAGGTAGTTAAATGAGCAGAAACCTGCGCCGAAGTCATCAAGCGCGAACCGGCAACCCAAGCTTCTTAGTTGGTTAATCATCCGGCGAGTGTTGCCAATATTCGATACGCTGGCAGTTTCGGTGATTTCAAAAATGACTCGCGTTGGCAATACGCCGTGTTTTCCAAGGGAGTCTTTGATCAGCGACATCAAATCGGGGTCCTCGAACGCATGGCCCGACAGGTTGATGGCCAGATTGCCAATGTGAGGATTCGTCGCCAGCATACTGAGGGCGTGGTCGACAACCCATCGATCCAGCGTATGAATATGGCCGGCGCGCTCTACCGCAGGGATGAAGATATCCGGCAATACAATTCCGCCGTTTTCCGGCAGAAACAAGCGTAGCAGCGCCTCATAATGATTAATCTCGCGGGTTTCGAGATCCACGATCGGTTGAACAAAGATATCCAGCCGGTTATCGGCGATGGCTTCGCGGAGTCGGTTCGCCCAGTCGACGCTTTGCCATAGATCATCGGCTTCGGTATCTTCAGGGTCGTAGGCGTGTACCCGGCTTCTGCCGCGATTTTTTGCAACAAAACTCGCTTTGTCGGCCTGGACGAGGTATTCAGCCGCGGATGGAAGCGCACCGTCAATAATGCTCACCCCGATACTGCAACTAACTGAAAACTGCAGGCCGTCGCGACCGTAGTGATAGTTGCGCAAGCGGTCGAGGATGTCCTGAGCCAGTGCGGTTGCCTGAGTTTTGTGTGTGTTCATGAGCAGCATGGCGAATTCATCACCGCCGATGCGGCACAGCAGATCGGCTTCGCGGGTGCGGCTCGCAAGGATCTCAGATATTTCCTTCAAAACGATATCGCCGTCCCGGTGGCTCAAGTTGTCATTAACAATCTTGAAGTGGTCGAGATCAATATACAGTAGCGCGTGTTTCGTACCGCCGCGCATACTGCTCGCGGCGAGTTGCTCCAGACTGATCTCAAAATAGCGGCGGTTGAACAAGCCGGTGACGACGTCATGCATTGCCAGGTGCTCAAGTTGCCGGCGCGCTATCTTCTGTTCGGAAATATCAATTAAGTGCCCGTAAATAGCCTCGAAATCATTTTGTTCGTCCTTGCGTGCGTCCATTGAAATCTCGACCCAAACCGGCCCACCGCTGCTGTTGATCAGGCGTACTTCCTGTTTGTAGCGCGACACGCCGCCGCTGGCCATTAGTTTGAGCACCGACTGAAAACGACGGTGTTCCTCGGGGTGGAGAAAGCCAAGGAACGGCATATTCAGCGAGTCGGCTATCTTATAGTGAGAGATGTTTTCCCAGGCACTGTTTAGAAAACGGAGCTGTCCGGTACCGTCAAGTTTGAACACGACTGATCCGAGGTTATCCAGCATATGATCGTGCAGGCGTGACAATTTCTGGTAGTTGTCTTCACTGGTTCGTTGGGCTGTTGCCCGCTCAACGAATTCGTGATTGATTGTCATGTAATCGGCGCGGCGAACGGCAATCTCGCAGGTCTGGCGAAGGTGATCCGCTTTGAAAGGCTTGGCAACAAAATCGGTGGCGCCATCGAGCATCAGGGCTTCGGACCGGTCCATGGTTCCGTCGGCAGTCATGATGACGACCGACTGGGACGGTTTTTCCGCAAGAATATTTTTCAGCACTTCCGGACCAGCCATGCCCGGTAACATCACGTCGAGGAGCACGAGATTATGGCGGCGCATACGCCACGCTTGCAGCCCGGCGTTCCCGTCATGGGCGATCTCGGTGTCAAAACGCCGTTGCAGAACGCGCTCGGCCAGCATCGCGGTGTCGTCATCATCTTCTACGATGAGCAACGTCGGCTTGCGCGATGGTTTGGCATAGCGATCACAGCGTCGCACGGCGTCCAGCAGGACATCATGATTTTCAAATGGTAAGGGAAGAAAATAATTTATCTCGTGTTCTCTGGCTGTTGATTCCGCAATGCGATCGCGGTAGGTCGCCGAAACCGCAATGATCGGAATGTCGGACGGGCATCTGAAGACGCCAGAACGGACCATGCGCGCCAGGCGCCAGCCGTCAAGGTCGGGCATATGGATGTCGGTAATAAGGAAGTTCACCTTGTCGGAGCGCAACAGGCGAACGGCGCTGTGGCCGCTGTCCGCCTCGATCAGGTTGATGAAGCCCGCGCGAAGCAGGATTCTTCGCAAAAGTACGCGGGTATCCAAGTCGTCGTTCACCAGGAGAATGCGCACGTCTTTCCCGGTGATCTGGCTATAACTATCCGCCGGCGCAGCAATGTTCATAGAAACGGCATCGCTCTATCAGGGAACGAAGAGAATAACGCTAACTTACCTTACGTCACAACCTTACCGCCTATCTGCCAGGGAGCGCCAGATTAATCGCTATCGTTGTCAGTTCGTGCGGCGTCTCTTGTCACCACGGCGCGGGAGTGCGCGAGCATGTGTAACGCCACCTATCTAAAGTTTCTGTCGATTTTGCCGTTCTAGGCACTGAATCTCTATAACCGCATTGGGGATGGCAACGTGCGTGTATACCGGCTGTCGGAAATATAATTGTTTTATCAATAAGATATAAGTGCCCGGACAAGACGCGAAGACATACGGAGAGGGAAATTTGTAATGTCGCCAACAAACCGCATTCATTTGCTTGCCCGACTTTCGCTGGCAGCCAAAGTCAGCCTGATGGTCGGTACGATTTTCATCACGGTCGTTGTGGCTGTGACATTGTTCACCGCCGAGCGGAACCAGGCGCGCATGCTCGAACTGGTGGAGCACCAGACGCAGGATATGACCACGTCGTATTTTGACAGTCTGAACACGATGATGCTCACGGGCACCATGGATCAGCGCTCGATCCTTCGTGGCAAGTTTTTGCGGCGTCCAAACATCCTGGAAGCGCGGGTTGTTCGCGGTGAAAAGGTTAGCGCTCAATTTGGTCCCGGGTTGCCGGAAGAAAAGCCGGTCGACGACCTGGATGTGCGCGCGCTTAAGGGGGAGAAGATACTTGAGTTGTCGAACGGCAAGGACGGCCGTGTCGTAACGGCAATCACCCCCGCCATCGCGACAGAAAATACCAATGAGGTGAACTGCCTTGCCTGCCATACCGTGCCGTCAGGAACGGTGAACGGCGCCGTCCGCATTGCCTATTCCATCAAGGATATTGATAAGGCCCTGCACGAGAGTTTCTGGGCCCAGGTCGGCGGCAATCTGATTTTGCTCGGCATTGGGTTGATACTTGCCAATTACTTCCTGCGCCTGTGGATTACGCGTCGTCTGCGCGATTTCATCGACGTTATCACGGCCCGTTCATCCGGCGATGTGAATGCGCGTGTCGAAGTCGGTGCGCACGACGAAATTGGCAAGCTTGCAACCGCGTTCAATACCATGGCGGACAAGATTAACGAATCAGACACGCGTGAGAGCAAGGCGTCGAAGGAGCTTCGTGAGAAAGTCGACATCATGCTTGATGTCGTCAAAAAGGCAGCCAAGGGTGATTTGACCGGCAAGGTGACCTTCCACTCGGATGACGCCGTCGGGCAGCTCGGTAGAGGGCTGCAGACCATGGTGGACGATCTGCGCTCACTGATGGAGGAGCGGCGCAAGGCCATGGAAGAGATGCAGCATAAGGTCGACGTGATTCTGGGGGTGGTGTCCATGGCGGCGGAAGGTGATTTGACCGGTCGCGTCACGATTACCGGCGAGGACGCCATCGGCCAGCTTGCGCAAGGCGTGCAGCGCATGATGGGCAAACTCAACGGTCTGGTGTCTCAGGTCCAGCAGTCCGGCATTCAGGTAACGTCGTCCGCGACGGAAATTGCGGCAACGGCCAAGGAACAGGAGGCGACTGTGGCGCAACAGGCGTCAACGGTCAACGAGATCGTCGCGACAGCCACTGAAATCTCGGCAACGTCAAAAGAGCTCGTGAACACGATGGACGAGGTTGCTCAAGTGGCGGAAGCCACCGCGGTGTCCGCGGCGGAGGGGCATGCTGGCCTGACCAAGATGGAGGGCACGATGCATCGTGTTGTCGAGGCGTCACAGAGCATCGCGTCCAAGCTGGAAATTCTCAGTGAAAAGGCCAGCAACATTAACAGCGTCGTCACGACAATCACGAAGATCGCGGACCAGACCAATCTGCTGTCTCTGAACGCGGCAATTGAAGCGGAAAAGGCCGGCGAGTACGGCGTTGGATTCGCGGTGGTGTCCACCGAGATCAGGCGCCTTGCCGACCAGACGGCGGTCGCTACACTGGATATCGAGCAAATGGTCAAGGAGATGCAGTCGGCGGTATCCGCCGGTGTCATGGGTGTGGATAAGTTCTCGGAGGAAGTCCGCTCCAGCGTCAGCGATGTCCGGCAGGCCACGACGCAATTGGCCGAGATCATTGATCAGGTCCAGAAGCTGACGCCGCGCTTCGAAAGTGTTCACCAGGGAATGCAGTTCCAGGCCGGTGGTGCCGAGCAAATCAAACAGACCATCGTTCAGTTGAACGAGTCTGCGCAGCAGACGCTGGAATCCCTGCGGCAGTCGACGTCGGCGATCGAGCGGCTGGATGATGCTGCTCACGGGCTCCAGGACGGTGTCTCGCTGTTCAAGGTATCAAGGTGAGCGCCCGGTGAGGGATTGCCATGCTGTTTCTGATTTTCTATCTGGGAGAGCAACGGTACGCACTGGCCGCGCAGGAAGTGGTTGAAGTCGTCCCCGTGGTGCAGCTGAAGAAAATTCCGCAAGCGCCGAGTTTCATTGCGGGATTGTGTAATTACCGTGGCGCGCCCGTGCCGATCATCGATTTGTGCCGCATTATTGAAAAACGTTCTGCGAATCGGCACATGAGCACGCGAGTCATCATGGTGCATTATCAGCTAAAGGACGGGACGGATCGCCTGCTGGGGCTGGTTGCAGAGCGCGCGACAGAAATGGTGACGTTGGAAAGCAAGGATTTTGTCGAGTCGGGTGTTAGCGGTGAAGATATTACATGTTGCCGCCGTGTGGCGATTGATCCGGACGGCATGATCCACCGTGTCGAACTGAATGGACTGCTGCCGGAAAACGTCCGGGACGTTATTTTCCGTTAATGCGGACGTCGTCAATGGCAGTTTGACGTGGCGGCGGGAGGGCGGGATACCGCCATGGCCAAGAAAGATGATGGAGATACCAAAGTTACACGTATGTCCCATGGGACCATCAATAGTCTGCTAAAGAAAATGATCGGGCTCGATGTGTCTACCATCGGCCAGGGTTCTATCAAGCGTGCTATCGATCACCGTCTTCGCCAGACGGGCATTGCCGACGCGGAAAGCTATCTCACCAAGCTCAATTCTTCCGAGCAAGAGCTGAGAGCACTTATCGAGGAGGTTGTCGTCCCGGAGACCTGGTTTTTCCGCGACCAGGGACCATTCGACGCGTTACGCATGTATGCGGAGGGCGTCTGGATGCCAGCGCATTCTGGTGGCACGTTGCGCGTGTTAAGCCTGCCGTGTTCTACAGGCGAAGAGCCGTATACCATCGGCATGGTGTTCACTGACTGCGGTCTTTCGCCGGCACGTGTGCGGATCGATGCTATCGATGTGAGCTCCAGTGCGTTAGCGAAGGCAAAGCGGGCGATTTACACGAAAAACTCATTTCGCAGTCCGGACACAAGTTTCCGCGACAGGTACTTTCGCCAGACAGAGCAGGGTTATGAGCTGGATAGCACAGTCAGTACTATGGTGCGGTTTGCGCAGGGCAACATACTGAGCAACTCGTTTGTTGTGAGCCGTGAGCCCTATGACGTGATTTTTTGCCGGAATCTGTTTATTTACTTCGACCGTGAAACCCAGCGGAACGTCGTTCGGAAGTTATATAGCCTGCTGAAAACAAACGGTCTGCTATTCGTAGGCCACTCCGAGGCCAGTATTATTCCCCGCGACTACTTTCAGCCGCTGGAAAGTCGTGGTTCCTTCGGCTACCGCAAGCGGGATCTGATGCAGGTGATCGAGGATCGATGCTCGACGACCCAGGTCGATCCGTTGAAAGACCGATTGTCGGAAAGGGCAGCGCAGCAGCAACTGCCACTGCAAGTGAAAGCGGAACCGCCGATCTCGGTCGCGGCCCCGTTAGCAGTGAGCGTTGACGACATGCCGTTGCAAAGGGCTTATAAGCTTGCCAACGAAGGATTTCTCGATGAAGCCGCGACACTGTGCGAGGCGCGGCTACAGGCTGACGAGGCCTGTGTCGATGCGTACTTCCTGTTGGGCGTCGTGCGGGAGGCGCTTGGCGACCATAAAAGCGCGGGAGAGCTGTTTCGCAAGGCGGTATATCTTGACCAGAATCACTACGAAGCACTGATTCACCTTGCCCTGCAGGCGGAGGCGGAAGGCAATCGCGCGGCCGCTGATGTACTGAAGCAACGTGCTGAGCGGGCGGCCCGGGCAAAGTCAGGTGATCAGGATGGCGGCACGCGCTATGAATAAACAGGAAACCGCCAGTTGCTGGTCGACTATTGGAGTGTGGGGGCAGCAGCGGCCACGCTGCCCGCGTCTTGAAGAGGTCTACCATTGCCGCAACTGTGATGTGTATACCGCCGCCGGCAGGCGCCTGCTTGAGAGAGAGTCGCCGGCGGAATATGCCTACGAATGGTCGCAGCGGCTGGCATTGAAAAAGGAAGAGCGCGTCATCGGCCGGATGTCGGTGGTGGTATTTCGCGTGCAGGAAGAGTGGCTAGCGGTACCAACGCGCCTGGTGCAGGAAGTGACCGATATCAAGGCAGTCCACCGAATTCCGCATCGGAACTATAACGTGCTGAAGGGTGTTGTGAATATTCGCGGCGAAATGCAGTTGTGCGTGTCGCTGGAGGGGTTGCTGCGCATCGAATCGGCCGAGGATGCCATCGACCTGGAAGACAAAACCAGAACGGTACGATCTATCGTGCTGGCGAAAGGCGGCGAGCGGTACGTATTACCGGTTACCGAGATTCACGGGGTGCATCGTTATCACGCCAACGAACTGCACGGTGTGCCGGCCACGTTGGCGGACTCCAGTGGTACCTATTTGACGGGCGTGTTCCGGTGGAAAGGCAGCCACGCCGGTTGCCTGGATGGTGATTTATTGTTCAGCGCGTTAAGCAGGAGTTTGACGTGACCAGCGGCGGGAATCTACAGAATATTTCGATGCTGGATCTATTCCGTGTCGAGGTGGAGGAGAAGGCGGCAGTAGTGATGGACGGGCTGCTGGCGCTGGAGAGCGATCCGACCTCGGCCGGCACGCTGGAAGAACTGATGCGCGCGGCGCACTCGATCAAGGGCGCCGCGCGGATGGTGGACGTGACGTCAGTGGTGAGCATCGCGCACGTGATGGAAGACAGTTTCGTGGCGGCCCAGAAAGGCAAGCTGGTGCTGAGCGCGGACGATACGGATATCCTGCTGAAGGCGATTGACACGGTATCGAAGATCGCCAAGTTGAATGATGCCGAGTTGCCGGAGTGGCCGGAGAGCCACGCAGCCGAGCTCGACGCACTGGTGGCATCGTTACGTGGCATCTTGTCCGCCGACGGACCGGCGGCCGGCGTATTAGTCAAGACAGCGCCGTTGCTGGCCACGGAAAAAAATACTGCACTACCACCACCAAACGAGCCGCCGCGTAAGAATCATGCGAAGTCAAAAACTGCGGTAGACGTGTCGATGCTGAATCTATTCCGTGTCGAGGTGGAGGAGAAGGCGGCAGTAGTGATGGACGGGCTGCTGGCGCTGGAGAGCGATCCGACCTCGGCCGGCACGCTGGAAGAACTGATGCGCGCGGCGCACTCGATCAAGGGCGCCGCGCGGATGGTGGACGTGACGTCAGTGGTGAGCATCGCGCACGTGATGGAAGACAGTTTCGTGGCGGCCCAGAAAGGCAAGCTGGTGCTGAGCGCGGACGATACGGATATCCTGCTGAAGGCGATTGACACGGTATCGAAGATCGCCAAGTTGAATGATGCCGAGTTGCCGGAGTGGCCGGAGAGCCACGCAGCCGAGCTCGACGCACTGGTGGCATCGTTACGTGGCATCTTGTCCGCCGACGGACCGGCGGCCGGCGTATTAGTCAAGACAGCGCCGCCGCCTGCGACGGAGAAAAAACCGGCCGGGAAGCCCGTCGAGAAACCAACACGACAGGCGCCCCTGCGGGCGGCCGCTCCACCCGTTGAGCGGGACCACGACAAGGCCGCCGGTGGCCCGCCGCAGAAGGATGGCGCCAGTGCGGGCAAGGATCGCATGCTGCGTATCAATGCATCACGCCTTGACCGGTTGATGGGTCTTGCCGGCGAGACGCTGGTCGAGTCGCGCTGGTTGACGCCGTTCGCCACCTCCATGAACCGCGTGAAGCGCCGGCAGGGTGAGTTGATAGCGGCACTGGATAATCTGCGCGAATCGCTTAGCGGCGTAACGGTGAGCGACTACGCCGCCTCTCTCTTCAAGGACGTTGAGCATAAGGCAAACGAGTGCCGCAGCATGCTCTCCGAGCGCATGACCGACCTGGAACAGTTTGATCGCCGTACCAGCAATATCGCCAACAACTTGCATCACGAGGCGATAGCGAGCCGCATGCGGCCTTTCTCGGATGGCGTGCAGGGATTGCAACGTCTGGTACGCGACATCGCGCGGCAACTGGGTAAAAAGGCGAAGCTCGATATCCATGGTGCCAATACCCAGGTCGATCGCGACGTTCTGGAAAAAATCAAGGCGCCTTTGGACCATATGATCCGAAATGCTCTGGATCACGGCATCGATACGGCGGAGGAGCGGGCGCTGCTCGGCAAGCCCGAGATTGGCTCCATTCGACTGGAGGCGTTTCACAACGCCGGTATGCTGTCCATCGTTATGGCGGATGACGGCCGCGGCGTCGATCTGGACAGGCTGCGTGACAGGATCGTCGCCAAAGGATTGGTGAATCAGGAGATGGCGGGGCACTTGAGCGATTCCGAATTGCTCGAATTCCTGTTCCTGCCGAGTTTCAGCACGCGTGACTCGGTGACCGACATGTCCGGCCGCGGTGTCGGCATGGATGTGGTCCACGATACGGTCAAGGAAATGGGCGGCATGGTACGGGCGACGTCCGTGCTGGGCAAGGGAATGCGTATCCAGATGCAGTTGCCGCTGACGTTGTCGGTGCTGCGGGCGCTGCTGGTCAAGATAGGCGGGGAAAGCTATGCGTTTCCGTTGGCCCGTATCGACCGGATATTAAAGCTCCCGCGGAGTTCGATCGAGATGCTGGAGAATCAGCAATATTTCACGCTGCAAGGCGATCATATCGGGTTGGTATCCGGCTGCCAGGTGTTCGGCAAGCGTGCGCCGGAAAAAAAGCCGAAAGAGCTGCCGGTAATCGTGGTAGCGGACCGGAACGGACGTTTCGGACTGGTGGTGGACGAATTTATCGGTGAGCGTGAACTGGCAGTCCAGGTGCTCGATTCGCGCCTCGGCAAGGTCAAGGACGTCAGCGCCGCGGCATTGCTTGAAGATGGTGCTCCAACGCTTATCGCGGATATCGATGACGTCGTGCGCTCGATCGACAAACTGGTTAATGAGGCGCAGCTCAGGAAGGTGGATAGCGACTACACGACCACAACGGCGTCGCGCAAGCGAATTCTGGTCGTTGACGATTCGATCACCGTACGCGAGGTCGAACGCAACCTGCTAAAGGCATGTGGCTACGACGTTGAAGTCGCCGTCGACGGCATGGATGGCTGGAACGCCGTGCGCAGTGGCACGTTCAACCTGGTGATAACAGACATTGATATGCCGCGCATGGATGGCATTTCTCTGGTCGGTAAAATGAAGGGTGACGACAAGTACAAGGCGGTGCCGGTGATGATCGTGTCTTACAAGGACCGGGAGGAGGATCGTCGACGGGGGCTTTCGGCAGGGGCCGACTATTATCTGACGAAAGGGAGTTTTCATGACGAAACCCTGCGTGAAGCGGTGATTGATCTGATTGGCGAGGCGCAGTGATGAGAATCGCGATAGTTAACGACATTGGCATGGTTACCGAGGGCTTGCGGCGCATTATCGTCGAGGCGCGCGGACATGAAGTTGCCTGGATGGCGCGCGATGGCGCGGAAGGCGTTGAGAAATGCGCGAAGGAAGTACCTGACCTGATTCTTATGGACCTTGTTATGCCGGTCATGGACGGTGTGGAGGCGACCCGGCGCATTATGCAGGAAACGCCCTGCCCGATTCTCATCGTGACCAGTTCGGTCGAGGCCAATGCGCATATGGTATTTGCCGCGCTGGGCGCGGGCGCGCTGGATGCGATCAGTACCCCCACATTGCTGTCAAAGGAAGGGATGGAAGGCAGGGAAGCGCTGCTGGCGAAGATCGTCACCATCGACAAGCTGACTCGCCGTGGCAGAAATCGGGAAGATGTGCCGACGTATCTGCGCAACCGTGACGCGCCGACCCCGTCGGGGTTGCTGCTGGCCATTGGGTCATCGTCTGGCGGTCCGGCGGCGCTTGCGGAGCTGCTACGCGCGTTGCCGGCCAATTTTCCGGCGGCGGTAGTTATTATTCAGCATGTCGATCAACAGTTTTCCGCCGAACTGGCCAAATGGCTGGGCCAGCAAACCAGTCTCACCGTGGATATCGCCCGCCGTGGCGAGTGGCCGCAAACCGGAAAGGTGCTGGTGGCGGCCACCAACGATCATCTCATTATCTCCCCCGGCGGAAAGCTCGATTACACGCCGGTGCCACGCGATTTCGTCTACCGCCCGTCGGTGGATGTGTTTTTCGAAAGCGTCGAACGCAACTGGTCCAAGAACGTGATCGCCGTACTGCTGACCGGCATGGGCCGCGACGGGTCCGAGGGTATGTTGAGGCTGCGTAACGCTGGCATACATACCATTGCGCAGGATCAGCAGAGCTGCGCTGTCTACGGCATGCCCAAGGCAGCGGCGGATCTCAACGCGGCGGTGGAAATATTGCCGTTAAACACGATTGCCGGCCGGATTTGCCAGATTTTCAGCAAACGACTCGGCCGGGCGGTATAGGGAATGACAAACCCCGTCGACAAGGGGAAGGAATCGGAGGATCTGGGGAGTCCGGTGGTGCTGCTCGTCGACGATCAACAGATCATTGCTGAAGGTATTCGCCAGATGCTAGCCGATGATCCGGACATCGCGTTTCACTATTGCAGCGATCCACGTCAGGCGATTAACAAGGCGATAGAGGTTTCCGCGACCGTCATATTACAGGATCTTGTTATGCCGGAAGTCGATGGTTATACCCTGCTGAACTTTTACCGCAGGCATCCAAGAACCGCACCTATTCCGGTTATTGTGCTTTCCTCCAAGGAAGATCCCGCCGACAAAAGCGAGGCCTTTGCCCGGGGTGCGAATGATTATCTCGTCAAGCTACCCGACAGGATAGAGTTGATCGCCCGTATTCGCGTGCAGTCCCAGAGCTATTTATTGCAGCTCGAACGTGAACTGGCGTTCAAGAAGCTGCACCAACTGCAGCAGGAGCTCGAAATCCGCAACGCGGAGCTGCAGCGCCTGTCATCCGTGGACGGGCTGACCGGCATTGCCAACAGGCGCAATTTTGATGAACGGCTGGATCAGGAGTGGAAGCGCGCGATGCGTGAAGACCTGCGCTTGTCGCTTATTCTGATCGATGTCGATTTCTTCAAGCCGTTCAACGACAACTACGGTCACCAGCTGGGCGATGACTGCCTGCGTAGCGTAGCCAGCGCGTTGGCCGGCGCCTTGCACCGACCGGGCGATTTTGTTGCGCGGTATGGTGGCGAGGAGTTTGTGGCTGTGCTTCCCGGTACTGACTTAAAGGGCGCGATGGTGACAGCCGAGGCGCTGCGCATGGCGATTGAGGCAAAAAAGGTCAGGCATGATTTTTCAAAGGCCGCCAGGAACGTCACCATCAGCCTCGGGATCGCGAGTGTTATTCCTCGACAGGGCATGTTGCCGAGCGCGCTGATCGTTGCCGCAGACACCGCGTTGTATGAGGCGAAGGAAGGCGGCCGGAACCGGTACATGGTGGCGTCCGACGAGCAACTCAAGGCGGCTGCCGGCGAGGGATAAGACGATCTGGAAGCGTCTGCCGGGTTTCTACGCCGCTGTTGTCGACCGGTTCACCAGTGACGGATTGATGCGTGCAAGCTTGACCCCGCTTTCCGTTGTCTGGACGATCTCGATCGGATAACCGCTGATCATAATGCTGGTGCCCGGTTCCGGAATGGATTCGAGATATTCCAGTAATAAACCGTTCAGCGTCTTCGGACCATCCGTGGGCAGATTCCAGTTCATCGTGCGGTTCAATGCGCGAATGTTCGCGCTGCCGTCGATCAGATAGCTGCCGTCTTCCTCGGAACGGACCTCACCAATCGTCGCGGAAACACCGCTGGAAAATTCACCAACGATTTCTTCAAGGATGTCCTCCAGCGTGACCAGGCCACGGATATCACCGTATTCATCGACGACCAGGCCGACGCGGCGTTTCTGTCGCTGGAAATTCAGCAGTTGCGTGTTTAGCGGTGTACCTTCCGGGATGAAGTAAGGCGAACGGACCGCAGCAGCGATCGAGTCTTGGTCCAGCTCGCCGGTGCTCAACAGGTTCAGCGCCGCGCGGACGTCCAGGAAGCCGACGACATTTTCGATATTGTCGCGGTAGACCGGCAAACGCGTATGCTGGCTGTTGCTGAGCAGCGGCAGAATCTGGCCCCAGTCATTATCGAGATCGATCCCGATAATTTCGTTGCGCGGCACCATAATATCCTCGACCGTCACTTTTTCCAGATCGAGAATGTTGATCAGCATCGATTTATGTCGCTGCGGGATCATGGCGGCTGCCTCGCTGACCACGGTGCGCAACTCCTCGGCGTTGAGATGCTCGCGTGTCACGGCGTCCGGCGATACACCGATAATTCTCAACAGGCCATTGGCCATGCCATTGACCAGCCAGACGATCGGCGATGAGATTTTCAGCAGCGGTTCCAGAATCAAGGATGCCGGAAACGCCACGCGCTCGGGGTGAAGCACCGCGAGGGTTTTCGGAGTGACCTCGCCGAATATCAAGATAACCAGGGTCAGCACGCCCGCCGCGATGGCAATTGCACCTTCGCCGAAAAAGCGCAAGGCAATCAGTGTTCCGATGGATGAGGCCAGGATATTGACAAAATTATTGCCAAGCAGGATCAAGCCGATCAGGCGGTCGGGCCGGTCTAGCAGCCTGCTTGCCCGCAATGCTCCGCGATGTTGCATGTTGCTCAAATGCCGCAGGCGATAGCGGTTGAGGCTCAGCATGGCCGTTTCCGATGCCGAAAAAAAAGCCGACAACAGAATCAGAAAAAATAGAATGATAAACAGGGTAGCGGTAGACGCGTCGCTCATCGGTCGGGCACCGTTTATATTGTATGCACGGGCGACGCTGCCGTTGAATATTGCATCGGTATGAAACGATGAGTTGGGGTGGCGGTCATTCTATAATAAACAATCGTCACCGGTCAGCCACGCTCATGGCGAGCGGTGAAGAATAAGTTCGAGTACGAGCTTGCTGCCCAGGTAGGCGAGCATCAGTGCCACGAATCCGCTCAATGTCCAGCGTATGGCAACCCTGCCGCGCCAGCCGAAGCGCCAGCGGCCCCAGAGCAGCGTCGCAAAGACCGACCAGGCGATGATGGACAGTACGGTCTTATGAGCAAGATGCTGGGCGAACATGCTTTCCATATAGACGAAGCCTGTTACCAGCGACACGCTTTGCAGCGTGAATCCAACACCAATTAACTGGAACAGCAGCGTTTCCATGGTGTTCAATGGCGGCAGCGCCCGGATGAACCCGCCAGGATGACGGTTACGCAAATGCCTGTCCTGTATGGCCAGCAATATCGCCTGAACCGCCGCGATGGCGAGCAGGCTGTAGGCCAGGATCGAGATGAGAATATGCACGCCGATACCGGTAGCTGCATGTTGAATCAGTGTGTGTTGGCTTGGCAGCACTGTTTCCAGCAGTATCGCGAGCGCTGCGAGCGGTAAAATGACAATGCCAAGGTTTTCGACCGGGCTGGTGAGTGTCGCCAGCAGAAACAGCACGGCGATGAGCCATGAAAGCAGCGAGACCGCATTGAAGAAACTGAAATTCAGTCCGTCGGCCGTAAGAATGTTCAGCGAAAGAAACAGCGCATGCAGCGCGACAGCGAATGTGCCGAGCAGGATGATGATGCCGCCGCGCGACGGTATTGTCGCGGCGCCACGCGACAGCCGGTAGGCCAGCAACACTCCTGTCGCGACATACAGTATTCCTGCCGCGAACGCGACCACAGACATAATCATTTTATGCAGAAACCCCTGGCACTGAACTGGCAAGCATGCGTTCAACCCCGAAGTCCGGATTTAGTGGTGCGGAAAAACACCGTATCCGTTTATGCCGGGAATTTACGCTTAAACCATGGCAATAATCGCACAAAGCGGATTGGCATGGAATGGGCGTGAAACAAACCGGCCGGGCGGTGTCGGCCTGTACCAGGTTTTCCATGTTATAGTCAGCCGCCAGCATGGGGGAAGGTAAGCGGGTAATGAGATTGCGCGTTCTTGGTTGCAGCGGTGGTGTCGGCGCGGGGTTGCGCACGACATCGTTTCTGCTCGACAGTGATGTGCTCGTCGATGCCGGTAGCGGCGTCGGAGATCTGACCCTCGATGAAATGGCGAGCATTCGTCATATCTTTGTCACTCACTCGCATCTGGATCATGTCGCCTTCATTCCGCTGTTCCTCGACAGCATTTTTGATCGCATCAGCGCGCCGGTCGTATTGCACGGACAGCGACTGACGCTCGCGGCACTGAAGGCACATGTGTTTAACGGTGTCATGTGGCCGGACTTCGCGAATCTGCCGCATCCCGATTGTCCGGTACTGCGTTACGTCGAAATGAAACCGGGCGAAATCGTGGCTGTCGGTGACAAAACTATCGAAATGATCCATGTCAACCATGCGGTGGCAGGGGCGGGTTACCGCGTAACCGGGCAGAACGGGGTATTCGCGTTCAGCGGTGACACCACCTCCAACGACAGTCTGTGGGAAGCGCTGAACAGGCACGACCGGCTCGATCTCCTGATCGTCGAGACGGCATTTGCCGACGAAGACGAGGAGCTGGGCAGGCTTGCCCGCCACTATACGCCGCGCCTGCTTGCCGAAGATATGCTAAAACTGCGGCACGACCCGGATATCTATATTACTCATCGCAAGCCCGGCGACGAAGGCAAGATTCTCGAAGAATGTCGGGCGGCACTGGCGGATCGTCGCGTCAAGGGTTTGGTCGGCAACGAGTGCTTCGAGTTATAATCCCGATCGAGATAGAACCCGCGTCCGCCACGTGTGGCCGCTGCCCCCGCGGCAGTGATATTCAGAGCTCCGGATATATTACCTATGTTTGACGGATTGACAGAACAACTCGGCCGCACGGTCAAAAACCTGCGCGGTCAGGGGCGGCTTACCGAAGAAAATATCAAGGATGCGCTGCGCGAAGTCCGCATGGCGCTGCTCGAGGCGGATGTCGCGTTACCCGTGGTGCGCGATTTCATTAAGCGCGTGCAGGAGCGCGCCGTCGGACAGGAGGTTTTGCAGAGCCTGACGCCGGGCCAGGTGCTGGTCAAAATCGTCCGCGATGAATTGATCCACGTGATGGGCGACGCCAACGCGGAGCTGCGCCTGAACGTTACGCCGCCGGCGGTGATTTTAATGGCCGGGCTGCAGGGGTCCGGCAAGACCACGTCGGTCGCCAAGCTGGCGCTGCGACTGAAAGAGCGAGACAAAAAAACCGTGCTGGTGACGAGTGGCGATGTTTATCGGCCCGCCGCCATCGCCCAGCTCGAAAAACTTGCTGGCGACGTTGGCGTGAATTTTTTCCCGAGCCGGGATACCGACGATCCGGTGGCTATTGCGCGCCATGCGATTGATCATGCGCGCAAGCAGTTTATCGACGTTGTTATTATCGATACGGCGGGGCGCCTGCACGTTGATAGCGACATGATGGATGAAATCAGGCGTATCCACGCCGCGGCCAACCCGGTGGAGACGTTGTTTGTCGTGGACAGCATGACCGGCCAGGACGCCGTGAACACCGCGCGGGCGTTTAATGACGCGTTGCCGTTGACCGGTGTAATTCTTACCAAGACCGACGGCGATACCCGCGGTGGGGCGGCATTGTCGATACGTCAGGTGACCGGCAAACCGATCAAGTTTCTCGGCGTCGGTGAAAAGATTGCCTCACTGGAGCCGTTCCATCCGGACCGTATCGCGTCGCGCATCCTCGATATGGGCGACGTCCTCAGCCTGGTCGAGGAAGCCGAGCATAAGATTGACCGGGACAAGGCTGACAAACTGGCGAAGAAGCTCAAGAAGGGCAAGGGTTTCGATCTCGAGGATTTTCGCGACCAGTTGAAGCAGATGCGCCAGATGGGCGGCATCGCCAGGCTGCTCGATAAGTTGCCGGGGATCGCCTCCATACCCAGAGAGGCGAAAAGCCAGGTTAACGACAAAGAGACGCGGAGAATGGAGGCGATGCTTGATTCGATGACACCCCACGAACGGCATTTTCCGGAGGTGATCAAGGGATCGCGCAAGCGGCGCATCGCCGCCGGGTCCGGTACGCAGGTTCAGGACGTCAACCGGCTGTTGAAACAATTCACCCAGATGCAGCGCATGATGAAGCAGTTGTCAAAGGGTGGCATGGCCAAAATGCTGAGAAACTTCAAGGGCGGCGCCACGCCATTTTAGGCGTTCCCGGGTATTGCGTCGTCAATACAGCAAGTTACGGTTTTGGTTGCGCCGCGCCGGCATCAGTGAATCGGCCTTGCCAGTTCGCTAAATTCGCGTAAAATATCGCGTTTTGCTAATTGGGTGCGACATATGTCGGCACCCATGTAGTCGTTGCAGGAGGGTGAAGCCACATGGTAACAATTCGTATGTCCCGTCATGGCGCGAAGAAGCGTCCGTTTTATCACATCGTGGTGACGGACAGCCGTAACTCGCGTGACGGACGTTATATTGAGCGGCTCGGTTTCTATAACCCGATTGCCGTGGCAGGCGAACAGGGTCTGAGCATTAATTCCGAGCGGGTCAATCACTGGCTGGCGCAGGGCGCGAAGGCCTCTGATCGAGTCGCCCAGTTGATCGCGCAGTACAAAGCCTGAGTTCGGTTAACGACAAAGGTGAGCCAGGCCCTGGCGGAGGCGATAGTTCTGCCGGCACGAAGCAAGACGATCAGGCGCGCCGTATCGTGGTGGCCCGGATTGCCGGAATCTATGGTGTCAAGGGTTGGGTCAAGGTGGCATCTTACACGGTGCCCGCGACCGAAATACTGATGTATACACCGTGGTTGCTCAAGCGCGATAGCGGGTGGCAAGTTTTCGAGGTAACGCAGCGCAAGCCGCATGGCAAGGGATTGATCGTCCATCCCGTCGGTTCTAATGACTACGATACAGCGAGCAAGCTGGTAGGTGCCGAGATTGCGGTAACGCGGCATCAGTTTCCGGAGTTGCCCGAAGGCGAATATTACTGGGCCGATCTGGAAAACCTGCAGGTCGTTACCCGGTCCGGATCCGATTTCGGATTCGTCGCCCGCCTGTTCGACACCGGCGCCAACGCGGTAATGGTCGTGCAGGGCGATCGCGAGCGTCTGATCCCTTTCATTCGCGGCGATGTCGTGTTGGATGTGGATCTGGCCGCGGGGATTATCACGGTCGACTGGGATCCGGACTTCTAGGAAACGGTGCCGTGCGTATTGATGTCGTTACCTTGTTTCCGCCGATGTTTGACGCTGTGACGAAGTTTGGCATCACCGGTCGTGCGACAGATCGCGGTCTGTTGACACTGAAGTGCTGGGACCCGCGTGATTACGCGCATGATCGCCACCGTACGGTGGATGATCGGCCCTACGGCGGGGGCCCAGGCATGGTGATGCGGATCGAGCCGTTGCGCGCCGCGATCCGCGCTGCTCGAAATGACTCCGGCGGTAGTACGGTGATTTATCTGTCGCCGCAAGGCCGGCGTCTCGATCAGGAGGGCGTCAACCGGCTGGCGGCGCAACCGGGTCTGGTGCTGGTGGCGGGGCGCTACGAAGGGATCGATGAGCGCGTTGTTGCCACGGAGATCGACGAGGAATGGTCGATCGGGGATTACGTGTTGACCGGCGGCGAACTCGCCGCGATGGTCGTGATTGACGCGCTGGCGCGGACGATTCCCGGAGCGCTGGGGCACGATCAATCGGCAGCGCAGGACTCGTTTGCGACCGGGTTGCTGGACTATCCTCACTATACGCGGCCGGAAGAAATCGACGGACAGCGGGTGCCCGAGGTATTATTGAGCGGTGATCACGCGGCGATCGGCGCGTGGCGCGAGGAGGAGATGCTCCGAAACACGTGGCGGAAGCGCCCCGACCTGCTGGAACATGTGGCATTGACGGAAGGCCAACGAGCGTTGCTCAACGAGTTTATTCGGCAAGAAACCGGGCAGGATTGACAACAGGATTACGTAACCAGGAAATATAGTGATGAGCAACATAATTGAACAGATAGAGGCCGCACAGATGAGGCAGGACATCCCGGAATTTGCGCCGGGCGATACCGTCAGCGTGCAGGTGAAGGTTGTCGAGGGCACGCGGGAGCGCCTGCAAAGCTATGAGGGCGTCGTCATCGCGAAAAAGAACCGCGGCATGAATTCTTCGTTCACCGTTCGCAAGATGTCGCGCGGTGACGGTGTGGAACGCGTTTTCCAGACACATAGCCCGATCATCAGCGGTATCACCGTCAAGCGCCGCGGTGACGTCCGCCGGGCCAAGCTGTATTACCTGCGTGATTTGCAGGGCAAGGCGGCGCGTATCAAGGAAAAGCTGTAACGCACCTGTCATTTTCCGGGGATTGAGAGAACGGGTGTTATGGTGACATAACACCCGTTTTTTTTACTGGGGTGGTTTCACGGCAAGCGTTGTGCGGATCATGCTCAATAGCGGCACCGGCAATTATACAAAAAGTCGTCGGCGGGCCATTCCCGTCGAAGCGGACTCCGCTGTATTGCGGTCGCCGTTCGATACGCTCCGGGTGGGTGTGGAGATGGTCGGCGGACGGATTACGGCGATCAATTTCCTGGCTGGCGATGCGCAACTGCTTAACCCGGCCACGGTTGCCGGCCGTGTCGCCGTGGATCAATTACGCCGGTATTTTCGCGATCCGGCGTTCCAGTTCACGGTGCCGCTTGCGCCGCGCGGTACGGCCTTCCAGCAACGCGTGTGGCGCGCCATGCGCGACATACCCGCGGGCAGCGTCTGCTCCTACGGGGACCTGGCGCGCCGACTGACGACCTCGGCCCGTGCGGTAGGCGGCGCCTGTCGGCATAATCCGGTGCCGATCATCATTCCGTGCCACCGCGTTGTATCGTCATCGGCTTTGGGCGGATTCTGCGGACAGACCAACGGTCCGATGCTGGAGCTCAAGGCCAGACTGCTTGCGCATGAACGCGGTCAGTAACGTGTCGGGCGGGACGGAGGCGCCTCCCGGGGACGCGAATCGCCATACAATCGAACGGTTTCTTGATGCATTGTGGATGGAGCGCGGCCTTCGTGTAGCGACACTGGTCGCCTATCGCACCGATCTTCACGGGCTTGCGGCCTGGCTGACACGACGCTCATGTACGCTGATGGCCGCGCAGCGCAGCGATCTGCTCGAATATCTGGCAAACCAGGTGCAGCGTGGCTTGAGCGCGCGCTCCACGGCGCGGCTGTTATCGAGCATGCGGCGTCTCTATCAGTATCTGGTACGCGAGGGCGTCCTCACCGCCGACCCGACCGCCGGTATCGACGCGCCCAGGCTGGAGCGCTCGCTGCCCAGGTCGTTAACCGAAGAGGAGGTCGAGCGTCTGATCAATACGCCGCCGGTACGGTTGCCGCTGGGACTGCGCGATCGCGCCATGCTCGAGGTTCTGTACGCGTCGGGTTTGCGCGTGTCAGAACTGGTGACGCTCGGCGTCAGTCAGGTAAATTACCGTCAGGGCGTTGTGCATGTCCGCGGCAAGGGCGGTAAGGAGCGGCTGGTGCCACTGGGAGACGAGGCGCTGCATTGGCTGGAACGGTATCTGGAAGACGCGCGACCGCAGATACTCAAAGGCGCCATGTCGGACACGCTGTTCGTGACACAGCGGGGGGCTGGCATGACACGCCAGGCATTCTGGTATCTGATCAAGCGTTACGCCCGGCAGGGCGGTATCACCCGGCATTTGTCGCCGCACACGCTGCGTCACGCATTCGCGACCCATTTGCTCAATCACGGGGCGGATTTGCGGGTGTTGCAGATGCTGCTTGGCCATAGCGATCTGTCGACGACCCAGATATATACGCATGTCGCCCGCGAGCGCCTGAAGGATCTGTACGCCAGGCATCACCCGCGCGGATAAATTAGGCGCATGGATGGTCGAAAGGTAGAATAGGCATATTCGATATTGCTGAATGGCGACGATATCCGTGCGTCGTCCGGACGGCCGACTTACATGAGGTGTACCCTGTGCGAATAGCGATTCTGTTGATCATGTTTCTGGCCTCACCCGGCCTGCATGCCGGCGCCCCGGATCTGGCTGCGATCGAGCAGCAGCTGGCGAAAATGATGCCCGGCGAAAAACCGGACAGCATCATCGAGTCACCGATTCCCGGTTTATATGAGGTCGCTTTCGGTCCGGAGATTTTCTACATCACCAGGAACGGCCGGTACGTGGTGCAGGGCGACGTCTTTGACGTCAAGGACCGGATGGATAATTTGACCGAAAAGACCCGGTCCGTTGGCCGGCGCGAACTGATCGCGACGATTGACGAGTCAACGATGATCGTATTTCGCGCGCCGACTGAAAAATATGTGGTCACGGTATTTACCGACGTCGATTGCACCTATTGCCGCAAAATGCATCGCGAGATGGCGGACTACAATCGCGAAGGCATAACGATCCGCTATCTTTCCTATCCGCGCAGCGGGCTCAACACGCCGTCGGCCGAAAAGGCGGTGTCCGTGTGGTGTGCCGCGGACCGGAACGCGGCACTGACGCTTGCCAAGACCGGTGAAATTCCGGAGGTGAGGAAATGCAGGAACCCGGTTGCCGATCATATGGCGGTGGCGGCGAAGATCGGGCTGACCGGCACGCCGACGCTGGTGCTGGCGGACGGCACCATGCTGCCGGGCTATGTCGAACCGAAGCGCCTCGCTGGTTTTCTTGCTCAATCGCACCAGTGACGATAGCCGCATGCCGGACAGGCCGATTTTCCGCTAACCACTATACAGCCACCGTGGCCGCGCACGCGGTAAACAGCAGTAGCGCGCTGACCGGCTTGCCGGGCCACAGCCGCTCGACGCCCGTGCGATAAAGCCGCATCTGTTCTGCATAGTGCTGCGCGAGTTCGGCGAGGTTGCCAGCGGTCACGTCGCGATGTGTCTTGTAATCGATGATAGTCACCCCGTTTTCGGCGACGACCAGTCGATCGATGACGCCGTGCACGATATTCCCGTCCAGCCAATACTGGATCGCGATTTCGTTATAGGCACGCAGGTAGCGACTGGCATCGAACAGCGCCCGGAGCTCCGGCGCCTGTGCGACCCGACGGGCCTCCTGCCACCAGGCCGACAGGTTGGCGACGCCGGTTTCGGCCGCAAATTCGTTAACCAGCGGATCCGGGGCTGTGTCGTCGCGGTATTCCGGATATTTTGCCTGCCACTCCAGCATACGATGTATCACGGTGCCGCGCAGGCGCGCGTCGTCGTCAACCGCGTGTGCCGTGATTGCGGAGTCTGCCATCAGGCTCGGTGCGATTTCGCGGTGACGCGTCGTGACCTGCAGCGGTGTGGATAGCGCCGGCGTGATATCCGGCAGTGAGAGGACCGGGTTAGCCGGAGTTATCGCGGGTTGCGTCGTGGGCGCGCCATAAGAATCTTGCCAGCCGCCCGCGATCGCACTGATGTCATCCGGCACCAGGCTTTCGGCGATCAGTTGGTACCAGTTGAAATCGCTGGTCCTGGCGGACGCGTTGGCGGATATAAACAGCATCTGACGCGCGCGCGTGAGGGCGACATACAGCAGATTGATTTCCTCGCGACGGTCCGCGCTATTGCGTTCCTCGATCCGTTCTTTTGAAAAACTGTCCAGCATCTCTTTCTTGCCGGTGAGCAGGAATGTGTCGGGCCGGTTTTCCGCCGGTGGCCAGTCGACCAGCGCATCATAGGCGTTGGCCGGGCTGCCTGTGTTGGCGGTATCCGCGAGGAATACCACCCCCGCCTCCAGGCCTTTCGCGCCGTGGATGGTCATGATGCGCACGCTGCCGTCGGGACTGGCGATGGGCGCCTCGTCGAGTGCCGCGCTGTGGGTCCGGAGTTGTTCCAGTCGGTTGAGGAAGTGCGACAGGCTCGGATAACGACCACTGTCGACCTCCAGCGCCAGTTCGATAAAGCGCGTCAGGTTGGCGCGTGCTCTGGCGCGCAGATGCTGCGGAAACGCAGCGTCATAGCGCTCGAGGACATTCGCTTCGTGGTAGATCCGGTCCAGCAGATCGTGCACCGGCAAGGTGTTGGCCAGTCCCCGCCACCGGCTGATCTGTTGCCAGGCGCGCCGCAGCGGGGAAGCCTCAGGCCGGTCGGCGGCGACGCGCTCCAGGCGGTTGATCCACAGTTCGGCCTTCGCGTCGTCGCCGCTGTCCGCCAGTGCCAGGTCGATCAGCTCGGCATCGCTGCAATCGAACAGCGGTGCGCGCAGTACCGAGGCGAGCGCCAGATTATCGTACGGCGCGATCAGCAGCCGCAGCAGGTGCGTCATGTCCTGCACCTCCAGGCATTCCATCAACGTGCCGCGCGTCTGCCCGATATACGGCACACCGGTATCGCGCAACGCCTGTTCGTACGCTTGCACATGGGTGCGGTTGCGTACCAGGATGATAATGTCACCGTACCCGGCCGGTCGCGCGTCCGGTCCGGCGCCCAACCGTATATGGTTGTCGATCAGCTCGCGTATCCGCAGGGCGATCATCGCACCCTCGCGATAGTAGCGCCGGTCCTCGGCCAGCACGCGCGGAGCCTGCAACGGCCGGCGGAATGACGCTACTTCAGCGTTCATGGGCTCGTCCCGCGCCACCAGCGGCAGAATCTCCACTGTGCCGGGCAGTTCATCGCGATAGGTGTCGTGAGCGGTAAACGCGGGCAACATCGTCCTGAGTCTGCCGGCGCCGAATACGCGGTTGACGAACGCGATGATTGCCGGCGACGAGCGATACGACGACGTCAGCGTGCCGTCGACCGCGTTCAGCCGGTCGGCAATCCAGCGGCGCGCGTTATCAAACAACCGCGGATCGGCCCGCCGGAAACGATAGATCGATTGTTTGTTGTCCCCGACCAGAAACACGCTGCGGCGGCGCTCGGTGGAACCGGCCGCCAGTTCTTCGAGCAGCGGCAGCAGCAGGCGCCACTGTGTCGGGTTGGTGTCCTGGAATTCGTCGACCAGCACGTGGTCGATGCGCTGGTCCAGCTTGTACTGCACCCAGTGGGCGTTGTTGGATTCGTTCAGCAACTGGCAGGCCTTCCACTCAAGATCGGTGAAATCGAGTTGCCGCCGCTCGAGTTTCAGGCGCTGATAGTGCGCCAGAAACCGCGTGCCGGTGTGATACCACGCGCGGTTGGCGTTGAGCGTGTTTTGTTTTTTTATCCGGTCGATACACGACAGTATCTGCGCGCCGAGCTGTTCGTGTAACGCGACAAAGCGCTGATCGCCGTCCGCTCCCATTTGCTTGATGCGTGCTTTGGTCGAGCTGCATGCGCGCTGTTTGCCGTCGCTGGTCAGGAAGACGCTAGTCGCATGCAAGAACCGCTTGCTCGTATCAAGGGCCGTGTCCAGCGCCTGATCGAGCGCGTCGCTGTAATTGCGGTTGGTGGCTATCGGGTGCATGTTCAGCAACGTTTGGAACTGACGCAATGCAGCGACAGTTAATTCGCTGAAAAACGCCGCCGCCGGCTGTTCATCAGGCGCGATCTTCAATTGCTGCGCAAGACGCTCGGTCGCCCACGACACGGGTTCCTCTGCTTTTGCCGTGTAGGCCCACCAGTCGTCGCGATGGGAAAAAAATGCCGCAGCCGCGTCGCGCGTGTTTGGCAGGCCACGGCACACGTCGAGCAACGCCGTCAGCATCTGCGCCGTCTCGCCGTCGGGGTGCGCGGTAGTTTCGGCGGCCAGCGCGTCCCAGGCCTCGGCCTCGAGCAGGCCGGTGTCCTCGATCAATTCAAATCCCGGTGGCACATCGGCCTCCAGCGGAAAACGCCGCAGGATGTCCTGGCAAAACGCGTGAAACGTGTAGAACCGGACCGGCCGGACGCTGCGCAGCACCTGCTCGTAGAGGTGCTGCGCGGTGTGGCAGGTCGGCGCCGATGGCGCGATCCCGAGTGCCGTCAGTTGCGCCTGCAGCGCGTCATCCCCGGCCGAGGCCAGCGCATACAACCTTTCCAGCAGACGTGTCTGCATTTCCGCAGCGGCCTTGCGCGTGAAAGTGATGGCCAGAATCGCGTCCGGTGTCGTGCCGTCGAGCAACAGACGAACCAGGCGTGTCACCAGCAGCCACGTCTTGCCGGTACCCGCAGAGGCGACGACGGCGGCGCTCGTTGCGGGATGGGTGGCGTCGTTGTGTTCAGTCATGTGGATGCATCCCGCGACGCAGTGGCCCAGGCCTGCCGGCGACAGACGCCCTGCATGGGGCACCGGGCGCAGGTGCGGTCGTCGCCCCATGCCGGCAGCGGCGCTCCGGCCTGCAGCGCCTGCCAGGTGTCGGTCAGGCGCTGTTTGTTGTGGCGGACAGTGTCGTCGAGTTCCGCGCCTTCGAGCGCGGCCGCGCTTTTGACCCCGTTCCTGTCATCACCGAGTTTCAGGAACTCCGCGCGGTGCGGGACGACATCCGCCAACAACCCGTAGAACGGCAGCTGCACGGATTCGCCGTTCAACACGTCATCCTTGCCCGGGGTGTTGCCCGTCTTGTAATCGATGATCGCGATGCCGTCCGGTCCTGCGTCGATGCGATCGATGCGGCCGGCAATCGTCAGCGTGTCGCCCAGCAGTTTGCGTTTCTGCCCGGCCTCGACGTGCAGCACACGCCACTGCAGCTCGCGCTCGATCTGCCAGTCGATGTAGGCGGGGATCACGGCCAGCCACTGCGTTAACCAGCTGCGGTGCAGAAAATTGTCTTCGATGTTTGCGGCGAATTCCTGGCGGGATATCTGCTCCAGCAGTTCGCTCGCCGCCACACGGCCGGCCGCGGTGAACGTGCCGGTGTACGGACCCGGCAGGCGCGCGTGTCCGCCGTGAAACGCCTGCAGTATGCGATGGACTTTTTCGCCGTACTCGTCCTTCTGCAGCGCCTCCCGCACCGCATCTGCCGGACGCAGTTTCAGCCCGGCCGCGGCGAAGAACTGATACGGACAATTCACCAGCTGTTGATACGACGACGCCGAGATCGCGTCCGGCAGTAATGACATCGGCATTGCCGGCGCAGGCATGCCGCGCGGCGCGGGCAGGTCGGCCTGGCGGTCGGCGATCATGGTATCCGAGCGGCCGGTCAGCGCGCCCAGATCGTTGTCCGATAACTCGCGGCCGTACGCCAGCCGGTGAAAGGATGACAACAACTGTACCCACGGGCCGGGCAACTGTTCGTTGCCGTCGCGCGTACCGCAATGCGTGATCAGAACGGTTGGCGCGGCTTCCAGCAGGCGGCGGAAGTGGTGCAGCTGCAGTTGCACGTGCTCGTGGCCCGTCGTCAGGCTCAACTCGCGCCGGACGGCATCGTTGAAAAACGGCGAATCCTGCCGGTGTCGCGGCAGGTGCTCGCGATCGGCGCCGCCGATGACCAGCGCATCGAACCGGCACAACCGGCTTTGCGCCAGGCCGAGCAACTGGACGCCGTCGGCGGCGGTATGTGGCCGGAAGTTGCTGGTTTCGAGCTGCCGTCCCAGCCAGGCACGAAACTCGCGCCAGGTCATTCGCAACCGGCAACCGTCGAGCGCGGCGCGCATGCGGCTGATCTGTTCGAGTATCAGCGTGCCGGCCGGATCGGTGGCGAATCGCTGTGTCATGCCGACCTTCGCCAGGCTGGATTCCAGCGCGTCCAACAGTGTCGTTGGCGCATGCGTTTTGAGATTGACCAGGGCCGTCAGCGGCGCGGCCGCGGATTGCAGCGCATCGAGCAGTTCATCGATGCCGGTATCCGGCCAGCCGAGACGCTGCCGGCGGAATTGCATATGTCGCCGGTATCGCTCGATCCCGCGGCCGACGTTCTCGTGCAGCATGATGTCCTGTTCCAGACGAAACGTCGCGCCCTGCAACCATGCGCTGTCGCGCTCCGGAAACACGAACGCCGATTTGAGCAGGTCGAGCAGCGGCAGGTGTGCGAAATCCTCCTCGACGGATTCCAGCCAGCGTTCCAGTGCAGCGCCGGCGCTGGTTGTCGACAACGCCCAGCCGGAGGTGTCCTGCAAGCGGATGCCGGCGCGTTCCAGCAGCGCGCGCACACGGCGCGCCAGCCGTCGGTCCTCCGTGACGATACCGATGTCACGGTGACCGGCCAGCCACCAGCGGCGCACCTGCAGATCGATCGCCTGCGCCTCGCGTTCGGCGCTGTCGGCCGCGAAGGCAAACAGGCGCGTCGTCGCCGGGCTGTCAGGATACCCGGCCGCGAATCGTTGCGCCCGCAGCGCCAGCGGCACATGCGCGTCATCTTCCGGCGTGGCGAATGCGGTGTCGAGAAACCGCGCGAAACCGTCGCGCGGCCCGGGCCTGGTAGCGTCCGGTGCCACCTGCAGGTCATGACAAAGTTGCGCGATCGGCGCATCCGCGTTGCCGTTTGCGCCAGCGGCGCTGTCCGATCGTCCATGGACGATCACCGTCAGCCGTCGCGCATCGATCAGTTTTTTCGCCCAGGCCGTCTCGGTCCGGAACAGCCGGTCGAAGCCGGCGAGATAGCAGTGCATCCCGGCGGGGACGGTATCTCGTCCCGTCTCGAGTCCGCTGCGGTAAGCACTGTTGTCATCGCTGGCGTCCGCCTCGCCCAGCTGGCGGTGATAAGCGTGCCAGAGTGTATGCACGAGCCGGGCCTCGTTCGACAACGCCTGCGTCAATCCGGGCGGCACGCCGTAGGCGTCGGCCAGTTGCCGCAGAAACTCGTCGCCGTCGCGCGGCAGGACGGTTTCCTGCAGCGTCAATTCATCGAATAACGCGATCAGATTTTCCGCCAGCGTCCACGGGCTGCCGTGACGCAGCAATACCGGATGATCGTTCAGTGCCTCGACCAGCAACAGCTCGCGTGCCGGGATGTTGAGCAAGCGCCGCGTCGCGGGACGCTGTTGTTGCAGCCACAAGCGCGGCGTGGTGATCGCCGGGCCGAGCAACGCCTCGTGGCTACGTTGCCGCGCGCCGCCGAGTAGCAGGCGGCGCAACCGTGGCGCGGTCTGCATGTCGGGCAGCAGGACCACCGCGCCGCTCAGGTCGGGCAGCGATGCGGCGTGTCGGTCGAGGACAAGGTTAGCGAGGACCGCGAGCGGGTCCTCGGCATAATGCACAATAACGAGTGACGAGTGAGAGGCGTTGGCCAGCGATGCAGGATCAGCGTTCAAGATACTTGAGTTTGTCGGTTACCCCGTTCCATTCGTCAGCATCCGGCGGGGCGTCTTTTTTCTCGGTAATGACCGTCCACACCTTGCACAGTTCGGCGTTCAGCTCGAGCATGTGACGCTGGTCTTCCGGGCAGTCGTCCTCGGCAAATATTGCCTCCACCGGGCACTCCGGTTCACACAGGCTGCAGTCTATGCATTCCTCCGGGTCGATGGCGAGGAAGTTCGGCCCCTCGTAAAAGCAATCCACGGGGCACACCTCGACACAGTCGGTGTATTTGCACTTTATGCAGTTCTCGGTAACAACATACGTCATTGGGTTCTCCGCAAGTTCTCCGCCTGGCCATGCCGCAAAGCGCCATATTATAGTGATCTGGAACAGGCCCCGGTACTGTTTTTTAAGCCGACGTTTTTAAAGTAATTCCCGCAATTTGTATAGTGTGTCCAGCGCCTGGCGTGGACTCAGTTCATCGGGACGAGTCGCCTCGAGAGCAGCAATCGCGGGATGCGCAGGCGGCGGAAACAGCGACGGCTGGGGGTTGCCGGCGGCGGCATCGCGTGTCAGCGGTTTGTTTTCCAGTTGCGCGAGGTAACGTCCGGCGCTGTCGATCACCTCGCGCGGCACGCCCGCCAGCGCCGCCACCTGCAGGCCATAGCTCCGGCTGGCCGGGCCGTCCTTGACGGCGTGCATGAAGACGATGCGGTCATTGTGCTCGATCGCATCCAGATGCACGTTGACGGCGCCGTCACAGGAAGTCGGCAGCGCGGTGAGTTCGAAGTAATGCGTCGCGAACAACGTGAACGCGCGTATCTGTCTTGCCAGGTGATCGGCGCAGGCCCAGGCCAGCGACATGCCGTCGAAGGTACTGGTACCGCGACCGATTTCATCCATCAGCACCAGGCTGTGCGGTGTGGCATTGTGCAGGATATTCGCCGCCTCGGTCATCTCAACCATGAATGTCGACCGCCCGCCGGCCAGATCGTCAGCCGCGCCGATGCGCGTGAATATCCGGTCCACCGGCCCGAGTACCGCGCGTTTCGCCGGTACGAAGCTGCCGATATGCGCGAGCAACACGATCAGCGCCGTCTGGCGCATATAGGTCGACTTGCCGCCCATGTTCGGCCCGGTAATGATCAGCATGCGCCGGTCTGCGTCGAGCCGGGTATCGTTGGCGATAAACGGCTCGTCGAGACATTGCTCGACCACCGGATGACGTCCGGCTTCGATCAAAATGCCGGGGGCGTCACCCAGTTCGGGCCGGGAAAAATCGAGCGCATCGGCGCGCTCGGCGAAGGTCGCCAGCACATCGAGCTCCGCAAGTGCTGCTGCGGATTGTTGCAGCTGGGGTAGTGACGGCAGCAGTTGCTCCAGCAATTGGTGATATAACGCCTTCTCGCGGCTGAGCGCCCGTTCCCGCGCGCTCAATACCTTGTCCTCAAATAGCTTCAATTCCGGCGTGATGTAGCGCTCGGCATTCTTGAGCGTCTGGCGGCGGATGTAGTCATCGGGCACGCCGCCCGACTGTGCGCGGCTGACCTCGATGTAATAGCCATGAACCCGGTTGTAGCCGACCTTGAGCGTGTTTATGGCCGTGCGTGCGCGCTCGCGCGCCTCGAGATCGATCAGGTACTGGCCGGCGTTTTCGCTAAGCGCCCGCAACTCGTCGAGTTCGGCATCGTAACCGGGCGCGATCACGCCGCCGTCGCGGATCAACATCGGCGGGTTGTCGATGATCGCGCTCATCAGCAATTGATGCAGCGCCGGGAATTCGCCTGCCGCTGCGCGCAACTGACCGATGCGCGGGGAATCAAGGCGAGCCAGGATGGTACGCAGGCCGGGCAGGCTGCCCAGCGCGTAACGCAGCTGCGTCAGATCGCGCGGCCGCGCCGACTTCAGCGCGACGCGGGCGAGGATACGTTCGACGTCGCCGATGCCGTGAAGAATCTTCCGGAGGTCCTCGAAAAAGTGGTTTTCGCCGAGCGCCTCGACACTGTGGTAGCGCAGCCGCAGCGTATCCTGATCACGCAATGGCCGGTGCAGCCAGCGGCGCAGTTGCCGGCTGCCCATCGCGGTCATCGTCCGGTCGAGCAGGGCGGCGAGCGTATTGTTGGTGCCGCCGGAAATATTGGTGTCCAGCTCGAGATTCCGCCGGCTGACGCTGTCCAGAATGATCGCGTCGTCGCGGCTCTCGACGATGATGCCGCGGATGTGCGGTAAGGTGGCGCGCTGGGTTTCGCGCGCGTACTGCAGCAGACTGCCGGCGGCGCACACTGCTGCCGGTAGCGACGCGCAGCCGAATCCGCCTAGGTCCCGCGTGCCGAACTGGCGCGTTAACTGGGTCACCGCGCTCGGGTGATCGAAATGCCACGGCGCGCGCCGGGTGACACCGCGCCGCGCGCCGAGCAGCGCAATCAGTGCCGATTCCTCGCTGATCAGCAGTTCCGCAGGTTTCAGACGATCCAGTTCATCCCGCAGCGCATCAACGCCGTGCACTTCCAGTACCGTCAGCCGGCCGCTGCCGATATCCAGTGTCGCGATCCCCCATGCCTCGTCCTGTTGGTGTGCAGCGCTCAGTAGATTGTCGCGATTATTTTCCAGCAGTGACTCGTCGGTGACGGTGCCGGGCGTGACGATGCGCACCACCTCGCGTTCGACCGGACCTTTCGCCGGGGCCGGATCGCCGATCTGTTCGCAGATGGCGACAGACTCACCCGCCCGCAACAGTTTGGCGAGATAGCCGTCCGCCGCATGGTGCGGTATGCCGGCCATCGGAATCGGTGATCCGGCCGACTGGCCCCGGGCGGTCAGCGTGATATCCAGCAGCTTCGCCGCCTTGCGCGCGTCATCGAAGAACAGTTCGTAGAAATCGCCCATGCGATAAAACACCAGCATGTCCGGATGCTGTGCCTTGATGCGCAGGTACTGCTGCATCATCGGCGTATGGGATGACGGCGCGTTCGACAATGGATCTGCGTGATGTTCCGCGGGCGGTTCGTCGCAAAACATCGACATCGACGGTTGCCGGTCGACAGCAGGTTGTGGCGAGGAAGTCATGGGTTCAGGACGCGTGCCATGGATCCCGATCAGTATCGTCCGTCAGTTGATGAGTCTATTCGACCGGTGTGTCCGGGCTGTTGCCCCACTCGGACCACGCGCCGGGATAGCCTTTCACGTTCGGGTAACCGAGCGACCGCAGCACCCAGTAGGTGTGCGACGAGCGGTGATGCGTCTGGCAGTAGGCAATTATTTCCTTGTCACGGGTCACGCCCAGCACCTCGTACATGGAGCGTAGTTCGGCCTCGGGACGCAGGCGCATGTTGCTCCAGTCGGTGGTGCGGGCCCAGTCCACGTTGATCGCGCCCGGAATGTGGCCGCCGCGATTCGCCCGCTTATCGGTGCCGTTGTATTCGGCCTCGCTGCGCGTATCGAGCAACACCAGCGACGGGTTGTCGAGGTTGGCAAGAATGTAGGCCTTGTCGACCTGTGCTGCCGCGGTGGAGGTTACCGTATAGCTGGACGAATTCGTCGTGGGCTCCTGATTGTTGGTCACATGGTGTTCGTTGAGCCAGGCGTGCAGTCCGCCGTTGAGCAACGAATGGTGCGGATGGCCGACTACATCGAGCGTCCACAGGAACCGGCACGCCTTGGCGCCGCCCTCTTCGTCATACGCGACGACATGGTGGTTCGGTGTAATGCCAAGCGTGGACAGCGTTTTGCCGAGCGCCGCGGCGTCTGGCAACAGCCCCATGACCGGCGGACGGGTGGTGATGATTTCGGCGTAGTCGAGATGTACGGCGCCAGGAACATGGTATTGGGCATATATCCCCGGTTTAGACAGATCGACGATCAGTATCGCGGGGTTGCCGATATACTGCTGCAGCGCGTCGGGTTCCACTACCAGTGGTAGCTCTGGCCGGTTCATTCATGCTCCTTGACCGCGTGGTTCTTACCGGTTTCGTCCCGATGTTGCCCGCGTGATCAGACGGCCATACCGATGCGATGTTGCGTCAGCGAACACGGCGCGACGATCACGACGATTTCAGTCAGGCAACTACGGGAGCAAGACAAAATACAGCAGTAACAAGTTTGCACTCTATCAGTTCACGAACACAAGTTCTAGCGCCGGGAGGCGCGCAGAACGGTCGGGGTTATGCGCGGCGTTTGAGAACGCGCCGTTGTTTTTCAGTGTGATAACAAACGATGTTCGAAGGGTCGGCTGATGTGTCTCGCAGCGGCTCGTCGTCCGGCTTTTCTATCGCGATAATCTCGAAGTCGCAGGGTGAGCATTGGTAGCCAAGCAAGTACGCCAGCTCCTGCGCGTTTTCAAGGATATCCTGCATCAACATTTCCTGGGCCTTGCTGCCAAAAACCCGTTTTTTTTTGTCGTCCAACATCGTGAAGTGTCCCCCTGAATAACACTTTTTATGTCGGAAGTTGGCGGCAAAACTTAAGTCCGGGCCAGCCTATATTTCGCAGTGCGACCGGTCCGACGGTGTGCGAACAGCGTTAAGTTTGCCGACTGTGGCGCTGCACGGCTTTACGATCGGCGGGCCTATTTTTGCAGGTCCGGCGTGAGGTGCGGCCGAATCGTCTGCAGGATCTCCTTGAAAATACGTGGATTGGCGGCGACCAGGTTGCCGGACTCCATGAAGTTTTCGCCGCCGGCGAAATCGCCGACCAGCCCGCCGGCCTCGCGAACCAGCAACGCGCCGCCAGCGATGTCCCATTTACTGAGGCCGATTTCCCAGAAGCCATCGAGGCGGCCGGCCGCGACGTAGGCCAGGTCAAGCGCCGCCGAGCCCGGCCGGCGGATATCGGCCGCGTGCTGGAACAGAGCCTTGAACATGCCCAGATAGGCGTCGATGTGCTGCTCGGACCGGAACGGAAAGCCGGTACCCAGCAGGGTGCCGGAGAGGTCTTTTGCCGGGGCGACGCGGATGCGCCTTTCGTTCAGCTGCGCCCCGGCGCCGCGGCTCGCGGTGAACAATTCCTGACGGACCGGATCGTAAACAACGGCATGTTCGAGCTTGCCGCGATGCTGCATCGCGATCGACACCGCATAGTGGGGCAGGCCGTGGAGGTAATTGGTCGTGCCGTCGAGCGGGTCGATGATCCACAGCGTATCGGCTGAGCTGTCGCCGCCGCTTTCCTCGGCAAGAATGCCGTGGTTGGGGTAGGCCTTGCGGATGATCTTGATGATTTCCGCTTCAGCACGTTTATCGACGTCGCTGGCAAAATCGTTCTTGCCCTTGGTCACGATACTGACGGTATCGATCCGGTCGGCAGACCGCATGATGATGTCTCCCGCGCGCCGTGCCGCGCGAACCGCGATGTTTACAATGGGGTGCATGACGAAAATCCAGCTGCGGGTGCTATGGTTGCCGAAAACGGCGCCTAGCATACCAGAGATGCCGCTGATCTGTTGGTTGCGGTGCGGCTATAATGCGCCGCGTACACAGGTCTTGTCGCAGATAACAGGGGGGCGAATGTTGGCCAATGTGAGAATCGTGCTGGTGAATCCGACCCACCCCGGCAACATCGGCGCGGCCGCGCGCGCGATGAAGGTGATGTGTCTGGAGCGGTTGGTCCTGGTACAGCCCCGCCTGTTTCCGAGTGCCGAGGCCACGGCACTGGCCTCCGGAGCCGACGACCTGCTGGCCCGCGCCCGCGTATGCGACACGCTGGATGCGGCGATCGATAGTTGCGGTCTGGTCATCGGCGCCAGCGCCCGTGTGCGCAATCTGCGCTGGCCGAAGATCGATGTGCGTGATGCCGCGGCGATGGTGGCGCACCGGCCGGAAGCCGATGTCGCTTTCGTCTTCGGCCGGGAACATTCCGGGTTGACGAACGACGAGCTTGAGCGTTGCCATTACCTGATGAACATACCGGCGAACCCCGGCTACTCCTCGCTGAATCTTGCCGCGGCCGTGCAGGTGGTCGCGTACGAATTGATGATGACGCAAGCCGGGAGCCAGGTCACCGGGGAGACGACGGGCGAGGATCTGGCGACGGCAACCGAGCTGAACAACTTCTACGATCATTTGCACCGCGTAGTGCTGGATATTGGATTTCTCGATCCGGACAGTCCGCGTCAGCTGATGCGGCGACTCAAACTCCTGTTTAACCGGGCGCGACCTGACAGGACGGAAATCAACATACTGCGCGGTATATTGACGGCAGTGGAGGGCGTCAACCGGGCCCGCGGCTCCGGCGGGGTGTAGCGAGAATTTCGCGTGCCGCCGCTTGCATGGATAATCGGTCGCCCCGCTCGCGTATACTGAACGTTCGCCATTAACTTTGGGAAAGCCCCATGTTTGACCGAATGCGCGAGGATGTGCGCTGTGTGTTCGACCGCGATCCCGCGGCACGCCACACCTTCGAGGTGCTGACGACCTATCCCGGCGTGCATGCCGTCATTTTCTACCGGGTCAATCACCGCTTATGGAACGTTGGCCTGAAATGGCTGGCGCGTATGCTGTCGTCGCTGGCGCGCTGGTTCACAGGCGTCGAAATTCATCCGGCTGCAAAGATCGGCAGCCGTTTTTTCATCGATCACGGCATGGGCGTCGTTATCGGCGAGACGGCCGAGATCGGTAACGACTGCACGCTTTATCACGGCGTTACGCTCGGTGGCACCAGCTGGAGCAAAGGCAAGCGCCATCCGACGCTGGGCAATGATGTTGTCGTGGGTGCCGGCGCGAAGGTGCTCGGCCCGATCGTGCTTGGCGACGGCAGCCGGATAGGCTCCAACGCGGTCGTTCTCAAGGATGTTCCGCCGGGTGTCACCGTGGTCGGCGTGCCCGGTCATATCGTGCGGCCCGAGGCCGTCGAAACCGACAAGCAGCGGGCCGCCTATGCGAAGAAAATCGGTTTCGATGCCTATGGCATGACACAGAATATGTCCGATCCGGTGGCGCAGGCGATCAACAAGATGCTGGATCATATCCATGCCGTTGACACGCGCATGGCCGAGATCAGCCGCAGCGTCGAGCAGCTGGGCGGCAAGGTGGATGCCGTGCCGTTGCCAGAGCTGGGGGCAAGTGAGCTCGATTCGTCGTTGCCAGACGATGATCAATCAGCGAAATCAGGTGCGAAGGGCGCAGATAAAGCGATGGAAAATATAACTTGACTGAATTAGTCGGGTTTGACAGAATTTCCCTTGTGATTATCAGAGAATAAGGAGACAGGGCAGCAATGAAACTGACAACCAAAGGTCGCTACGCTGTTACTGCAATGCTTGATCTCGCCATACACGCACATTCCAGGCCGGTACCATTGGCCGATATTTCGCAAAGGCAGGGTGTCTCGCTGTCGTATCTTGAGCAATTATTTTCTCGTCTGCGCAAAGGCGGTCTGGTGGAAAGCGCCAGGGGTCCGGGCGGCGGTTATCGATTGGCCCGGCCGGCGGGTCAAATCGCCGTGGTCGAGGTGCTGAAGGCTATCGATGAAAATATCGAGATGACCAACTGCGATCGCAAGGCGAATTGCCAGGATGGGGAGCCCTGTTTGACGCACGAGCTCTGGATGGATCTTAGCAATCGCATCCATGACTTTCTGCAGGGCATCAGCCTCGGGCAGTTGATCGAGCGCCAGCATATACGAGACGTGTCGGCGCGCCAGGAGCGCGCCACAGCGGAAACGAAGGTTACCCGTATCGCCGGCGCGGGTTCGATCGTACGCTAGCACTGCCGCGAGTGGTGCGCGTTCACCGCAGTGAGTTGTGACGGTATACCTCGACAATAACGCGACAACGCCCCTCGACGAAGACGTGCGGGAGGCGATGTTGCCTTTCCTGCTCGATCAGTTCGGCAATCCATCGAGTATCCATCAAAAGGGCAGGATTGCGCGGGCGGCCATTGATACTGCGCGTGGGCAGGTGGCGTCGCTCGTCAATGCGCATCCGTCCCAGGTGATATTCACCAGCGGCGGTACCGAAGCCAATAATCTGGCGTTAAAGGGGGCGACCGCCCGCCGTCCGCCCGGCCGGATGGCGGTCAGCGCGATCGAACACTCGTCGGTGCTCAAAACAGCGCAATCGATGGCGCGCTATGGTTGGGCAGTCGAGCTGATCGACGTTGATCGCAACGGTACGGTCACCGCTGGCGCTCTCGAGCAGGCATTGTCGGGAAATCCGGACCTGGTGTCCGTCATGTGGGCGAACAATGAAACAGGGGTCATGCAGGACATTGCGTCCCTTGCGGCGCGCGTGCGGCAACGCGGTGCGATCATGCATACCGACGCGGTACAGGCGGCCGGCAAGACAGAGATCGATTTCGCCAGCGCAGGCGTTCATATGTTGAGTCTCTCGGCGCACAAGATCTACGGTCCCAAGGGCGTCGGGGCGCTGGTGGTGGACAAGGCGCTGGAGATTGAGCCGTTATTGCACGGTGGCGGTCATGAGATGGGGTATCGCAGCGGCACCGAAAATGTCGCGGGCATCGTCGGATTCGGCAAGGCGGCCGAGCTGGCGAGCCAGGAGCTCGATCAACGCCGGCACTATTTGCAGCGCTTGCGGGATTACCTCGAGCAGCAACTCGGCCGGTTACCGGAGGTGGTGATCCTCGGCGGCACGGCGCAACGCTTGTCGAACACCGTGCCGGTTGCCGCGCCCGGCATTGCCGGCGAAACGATGCTGATGTATCTCGATGAGCACGGGATCGCGGTTTCCAGCGGCTCCGCATGTTCCAGCGCCAGGACCGACACCAGTCACGTGTTGCTGGCGATGAAGATCGACGCGGCGCTGGCCGGCAGCTCGTTACGCATCAGTCTGGGCAAATACACCACGATTGCCGATATAGACAGGCTGATAGCCGCGCTGCAGGCGCTGACGGAGCAGAGGCGCGTGTTTGGCGCGAGTGTAATGCGGTGATACGAACGAGGAGAGGATTATGGCGGTAACGATAACAGCTGCGGCGGCGCAGCATGTGCAGAAAGTACTGGCCCGGCGTGGCAAGGGTGCCGGTCTGCGCGTTGGCGTGAAGACCGTCGGATGCGCGGGCTTCGCCTACGTGCTTGATTACGCCGACGAGGTCGGCGCGGAAGATCTCGTCTATGAAAACCACGGTGTGAAGGTCATCGTCGACAAGCAGGCGCTGTCCATTATCGATGGTACCGAACTGGATTTTATCCGTGATGGTTTGAATGAGCGCTTCTCGTTCAAGAATCCGAATGTCAAGGACGAGTGTGGCTGTGGCGAAAGCTTTAACGTCTGAGCAACCGATTATTGTCCCGGTTGGATATTGTTCAGTTGTAAATTTGTTACGCGCCGTTCTTTCTATCGGTTGATCAATTTCGTCGGGATTTTACTGCTGCTACCAGTTACCGCCGACGCCTTGGCAGCGCGCGTAATTTACCCCTATACTGCGTCTCTTGTATGTTTCCCGTCTGATACCTGATGCCCAAGCGGAAGACCACGACACGCAGCAAGCCGAAAGCCCGCACCACGGACGATAACTCCCTGTCCGATGAAGCACGCTACCGGTCAATCGTCGAAGACCAGACGGAGTTCATTGTGCGCTGGTTGCCGGACGGTACCCGTACCTTCGTCAACGAAAGCTATTGCCGGTACTTCGGCATCAGCCGTGACAAGGTGATCGGCACCAGTTTTTTTCCACTGATCCTGCCGGAACATCAGCAGCGTCTGCGCCAGAAGCTGGCGGCACTGACGCCGCAGAACCCCGTAGCCGTTGATGAGCATCAGGCCATCAATGCCCATGGCGAGTGGCGCTGGCAGCAATGGGCCGATCGCGCCTTTTTCAACGACCACGGCGAAATCATCGAGCTGCAATCGGTCGGCCGCGATATTCATGACAGAAAGGCCGCCGAAGACGCGCTGATACGCAACGAGGCGATTCTGGCACGTTCGCAGGCGCTGGCCCATATCGGCAGCTGGTGGTGGGACTTCGCGACCGATACGTTCACCTGGTCGGACGAAATGCACCGGATTCATCGGCTGCCGAAGGATGAATTCGACGGCACCGTCGAGTGCGTGCTCGAAAAGGCCGTTCACCCGGACGATCGTGACAAGATTCTCGATGCGCAACACGCGGTGCTAGCCGAACGTCGGGTCGTGCCGCTTGAATATCGCATCGTCTGGCCGGACGGCGCGATACGGACGGTCTGGGCGGAGGGCGAGTTCATTCGCAACGACACCGGGGACACCGTCGGGATGTTCGGCACGGTTCAGGACGTTACCGAGCGCAAAACGGCCGGTGACGCGCTCCGGCACAGCGAACAGTTGCTGCGCACGGCCCTGAACGCGGCCGGCATGGGCACGTGGGAATGGAATATCGAAACGAACGGCGTTCGTTGGTCGGGCGGTGTCGCCGCGGTGTTCGGTATGGCGCCGGGAAGTTTCAACGGTACCTATGCCGCGTATCGCGCACTGATCGTGCCGGACGATCTGCCGGTGCTCGATGCGGCGCTTGTCGCCGCGCTCGAGCGCGGCGAGCCCTACGGTGTCGAGCATCGTATCCACTGGCCGGACGGCGCGGTGCACTGGTTGATGGGCAAGGGTGAGGTGCACCGTAACGAACACGGCAAGCCGGTCCGGATGGTCGGCGTCGTCATGGATATCACCGAGCGCAAGATCGCGGAAAACGCGCTGCGCGTCTCGGAGGCTAAATGGCGCTCGATCACGCAGAGTACGCCGGATCAAGTGATGTTGCTGGATACCAGCGGCCAAATCCTGTTTATCAATCACGCCGTCCCGGACCTGACCGTCGAACAGGTGATTGGTACCTCCGTGTACGACTGGGTCAGCCCTGAGCAGCGTCCGCTGATGCAGCAATGCTATCAGGGCGTGGTCAATACCGGCCAGCCGGGATTCTTCGAGATTGATTACCACGGCGACAGCGGCAGCATCCGCTTTGAGAATCATGTCGGTCCGGTACTCCGCGACGGCAAGGTGATTGCGCTGACCATCAGCAGCCGGGATATTACCGATCGGAAGGCCCACGTCGAGGCGCTCGAGTACCAGGCCACCCACGATTCCCTGACGAATCTGCCGAATCGCCAGCTGCTTTACACGAGCATCGATGCCGCAATTGCCGCAGCACAACAGGCGCAGACACGGGTCGCGCTGTTTCTGCTCGATCTTGACCGTTTCAAGGAAATCAACGATACGCTGGGCCACCACGCGGGCGACGTACTGCTCAAACAGGTCGGTCCGCGCCTCAACGACATGCTCGATCACTGGCCGGTGCAGGTGGCGCGGCTGGGCGGTGACGAGTTCGCGATACTTCTCACCGATATCCACCAGGGAACCGATCTGTATCAACTGGCGGACATCGTGGCGGAGGTGGTCAGGCAGCCGTTTGATCTGGACGGATTCAAGATCGAGACCGGCGCCAGCATCGGCATCGCGGTTTTCCCCGAGCATGGCGAAAACGCCAGCTCGTTGCTGCGGTGCGCGGATGTTGCCATGTACTGGGCGAAACAGAACGTCGCCGGTTGTGCGGTGTATTCGCCCGATTATGACCCGCATTCGCCACGTCGTTTGGCGCTGTTTACCGAGCTGAGCAACGCGATACGTGAAAACCAGCTGGTACTCCATTTCCAGCCGAAGCTCGATCTGTCGCTCGGTCGTGTCACCGGTTTCGAGGCGCTGGTGCGGTGGCAGCACCCCGTGCACGGGCTGTTCTTACCAGGCCACTTCGTGCCGTTGGCAGAAATGGGCGAGCTGATCCGGCCGCTGACGTTCTGGGTGCTGGATAACGCGCTGGCGGAATTCAACAAGTGGTGCTCGGCCGGCGTGGTGGTGCCCGTCGCAGTCAATCTTTCCGTGCGTAATCTCATCGACGAAAGCTGCGTGGATGAGGTGGAGCGGTTGCTCGACAAACACGGCGTGGCACCGGAACACCTGGAACTCGAAATCACCGAGAGCGCCTTTATCAGCGAGCCGATACGCGCGCTCGAAATATTGAAACGGATAAACGCGATGGGGGTCCGGCTGACGATCGACGATTTCGGCACGGGCTATTCGTCGCTCGCCTATCTCAAGCAGCTGCCGATACAGACCATCAAGATTGATCTGACGTTTGTTTCCGGTATGCTGGAAAGCGAGCAGGACGCGATTATTGTCAGCTCCACGATCAATCTGGCGCACAATCTCGGCTTGCGCGTGGTCGCCGAGGGCGTCGAGTCCCGCGCCGTCCTGAATATATTACGCGACGAAGGCTGCGACGAGGCGCAGGGCTATGCCATCAGTGGTCCGTTGCCGGCGGAAGCAGTCGATATCTGGGTAAGCAAGCACCCGATGCGCACGCTGGACTGTCCGCCGGTGCATTGAATCGATATCGCGTACGCGACACGTCGTGGATTAAAAACAAAACGCCCGGCAGCAATGGTGCGCGACCGGGCGTTGGCGTGATCACTGGCCGGCAAGTTGACTGCCGGGTCTGGACTATTCGACGTCCAGCGCTTCTTCGAAGGGATCTTCTTTTTTGTGTTTTGCGGCGATCACATCGACCTGTTCCATCGAGCGGTCCCAGACATATTTGGCGCCCGTTGCAACGGCCAGTGCGGTGACCAGTGACACCGCCAGCCCGCCGCCGACCACGCCGACTGCCGCGGCACTGACCGCTGTCGCCATGCCGGCGCCCGCAGTTTCCTTGCCGACATCCACCGAGGCGTGCTTCGCGTCTACCGTGCCCTTTTTATAATCCTTGTAATTCTTTGCCAGCGCCGCCGATCCGCCAACGATCGCGCCGAGAAGACCGACGCCTGGAACAGACTGTGCAAGAAATGGAGCTAGTTGAAATGCCATGCTGATTCCCCTTCTTGGTCCTAGAGAATTTGTCGATCAAGTGCGCAACTGCTGGATGCGCGTGCCGGTAGTGCCACATGCAGATTATTTCGAGTATGCCAGCCATTAGAGTTCGCCGCTCAGGTGAAGTCAACAAATTTCCGTGCAACAACAGGACTTTTTGTGGCAGATTCTAGCGGGGATTTCGCCGAACCCGCATGCGCACCCGTCGGCAGACGCGTTATTGAGGTACAGGTTTCATGATGCATCGTATCGTGGGGTTAATCGGTTTTGCGCTGATCGTCGTGGCAGCGGTCGGGTCGCGCGAGGAACTCGGATTGCTGTTCAACGGCGAGCGTGCCACCGGCGTTATCGTCGCCAAGAGTCTGGATAACAATCCGGACAGGCAAGGCCTGTGGCCGGGCGTGCCGCTGGCGCCTCCCGCACAGGGTTTTATCATGGTGCGTTTTATCGGCCCGGACGGAGAACAGATGATTGCCGAGGGCATCGGCTACTTTGAATCGCTGTTCGATGTCGGGCAAAACACGCCGGTGGTTTACCACGCGGGTTATCCCGAGGGCGCGCGCGTCAGCCGCTACTGGTTGCTGATATGGCCGGCGCTGGCTGGCGCCGGGTGCGTGTTGCTGGCGATGGCACTGGTGTTACTGGTATTCGCGGTCTTCAAACGGCGCAGTGATGATCGGCGGGTCCGGAACCGCAATCCCGATATCAAAAGCGATCTGACAAAAACCTTCGATGCCAAGAAGCAGTACGAACGCCGCGACCCGTAGGCCAGCGGGAAAATAGTGCGACCATGTGGCGTCTCCCTGCCATGGCGCACTGTGTCCGAAAGATGCCCGGCGCGGTTGAGCGCTGTCCGCGGTGCGTACCGCCCGCACCGGTTTGCCATGCATCCCTGGCAAATCCTTTCCCGGCAGCCATGCGAGCGCATGCAATACTTAAGGAAGCTCTGATGTGTCGTCATTCCGGGCGGAGCGTAGCGGAGACCCGGAATCCAGCGCTTTCGAAACAGGGTGTTACTGGATTCCTCGGCGGCCGTTCCCGACACCGCCCTACCTCGTCCATCCGTGGACTCGCGCTTTCGCTGGAATGACAACAAAATGATTAATCAGCAGAGCTTCCTTAAAAGCAGTACAGCCGAGGGAAAGGCGAAGATGAAGAAACCTGTTCGCGAACCCGTTTCAGCGAGTGCAGACCATCATCGGTACGGTTGCCGGTGCATGGTAATCCTGCGCCGGGATGTCTCATGAAAAAAGTTGATCGCGTCATCGCGCTGGACCACCTCCTGCGCCAGGCGCGTCAGCCGCTGGCGCTCAAGACCATCCAGGAAAAACTCCAGTGTTCCGAGAAGACCG
>JAHFRU010000041.1 GCA_023266115.1 Gammaproteobacteria bacterium | reverse complement strand
GGGTAATAAATGTGTTGGCATCACCGGCGAGGTCGCCGTAGATCAGGTCGTTGTCGCCACTGCCATAAAGACCGTCGGCGCCGTCGCCGCCCTGGAGGATGTCGCGGCCGCTGCCGCCGCCGAGGTAGTCGCGGCCGTCGCCGCCGAAGGCGGAGAGCCGGCCGGCGGCGCTGAAGAGGGTGCCGAGTTTGTCGTCGCCGGCGCCGAGATCGACGACGTCGTCACCGCCGTGGTTGCGGTTGACGATGTCATCGGCGCCGCCGGCGAGGATGAGGTCGTTTGCCGGGGTGTCGTAGATGACGTCGTCGCGATTGGGTTCGTTGCCGGTGGGGAGGATGTTGCCCCAGCTGTCGTAGAGGATGTTGCCGTCGCCGTCTTTGAGCGGTTTTTTGTCGCCTTCGATGACGTTGCTGGTCTGGAGGTCGTCGGCGATGGGCTGGGTCAGATCGATGTGTTTCGAGATGGGCCAGCCGATCACTTTGCGCGAGAACAGGTCGAGAATCACGGCCAAGTAAACGAAACCATTATTGATGCGGATGAAGGTGAGATCCGCGCCCCAGGCCTGGTCGATCCCAGTGAGGCAGCGGCCCGGCAAGAGGTTGGGATACACCCGGTGCGAATGCTTCGAGTCGGTGGTGCGCACGAAGGCGCGCCGGATCTCGGCGTGCAGTGAGAATCGCCGCATTATCCGGCGGATTCGCCGCTCGCCGACAAACCTTCCCCGGCGACGCAGATACACCTGCACCGTGCGGTAACCGGCCCGCGGAAAGTCTGTCTGGATCGCTTCGATGGCGTCGCGAAGGCTCGCGTCCTCACGCTCACATGATTCGCGTGAACGCTTCGGCTCGTAGTAGTACGTCGAGGGCGAAAGACCGATCATTTGGCACGCCCGCGTGACCGAGCCAGCCGCCGCTTGGTGTCGCACAGAGCACGGGGTCGGACCCGCCCAAGTACCTCTACGGAAAACTTATTCAGCAGAATTCGACGGCCGGTTGTTGCTTGGCACTGCATTTTCAGCATCACAATCGATCGCGTAAGAGACAGCGGGTTCCTTAAGTACGTGGACACCGTCTCGTTCAATAATGCGTCGTGCCTTGGCGGTGATGCCAAGCTTTTCTTTTACGTCTTCCACGAAATCGGCCGAGCCTAACGCGAGACTCTGGGTCCAGCCCGCTTCGCGGGTTACCTGTCCTTCACCCAGCCGATCGGTGATCCATTGGTCGCGCGTGTGTTGTAAGTCACCGAGGCTCGTGATGCCGAGCAGCGCCATCAATTTCGCCTGATCGGTGATGGCGTACCGTTGTGGTGGATGCATCAGTTCATGGTAACCACTCCATTGCCAGTCGCGTGGGTGCGCGACGACACCGGCCCGTACCATGTTGAGGTCCATATAGACGAGGCATCGTGCCAGATGGTCATCGGTCTGTACGGCGGTCGCGTGGTAGCGGTCTTCCCAGAAGGCGCCCTTTCTCTCTTTGCGCTGGTTGTAGGCTTGTGCGGTCCTGCCTGCGATCAGTTGCATGCTCATGGCGATGGCATCATCGCCAGTATCCTGCACCAGCAGGTGGATATGATTGGAGGTCGCGATGTAGTTGAGCACACAGAGTCCGTAGCGCTTTCTGGCTTCGAACAACCAGTGGCGCCAGAGCTGGCGGTCACGCGCGAATTTGAGGAGATATTCTTGTGTGTGGCAGCGATGGGTGAGGTGCCAGGCGTAGCCGGGGAGAAAGTGGCGATTGGCGCGGGGCATGAAAGGCTTTTTTCTTGGCGTTATCGTTTTACGGTTGGAAATCGGCTCTTAACGCTTGGTAGCTCGCCATTATTGACGTGGTTTGTTTTTGTATCAACGGCTTGGGCAGGTCCGACCCTGTTCAGGCTGCCGTGCATTTCGGGAAGGGCCTGCGCTATCGCACTGATAACGGCCCTGATAGCCCTATGGCATGATGGCGCGGACGCCGTTGCAAGATGATAACAATACACTCGCCGCGCGCAACGCATCCGAACCAGCGTTTCAATTAATCTCAATAAGTCTTTCACCGCGCTCCAGCGCGGAAATAATCGAGGGGAAAAGCGCTTCGAACCACTCCAGCAACTTCTGCTTGCGGGTATTGCCGGTCCGCACCCATACCACTGACGGGCCATCCGGCTCTATGGAGCGCAACACGAAGAAATCGTCATCCTTGCTCACAATGACAGCGTTTATCGAACCGGCGTACTCCCAAATCCGGCGATCACTGGCGCCTTCTGACGCAACATCACGAACATGTTCCGATGTATGTCCGTGATCGTTAATCCAGTAGGCGAGCGCTGGCGGCAATTGAGCATCGATCAGGAAATGCATCACGCAGCCCGAAACACGACATGATCGCTTTGCCGGGCCGCGAACTCCAATGCCGCGGTAATATCTTCCACTTGCAGATACGGATAGTCTTCCAGAATTTCTTCCCGGTCCGCGCCGGAAGCCAATAAATCAAGAATATCCTTGACCCGAATGCGCATTCCCCGAATGCAGGGCCGTCCCCCGCACTGCTCGGGGTTGACGGTAATCCTGTGTAATTCGCTCATATCATCCTCCTGACCCATGAAGAAAATACCATCAGCGTTATTCACGCTCGCCCATGAAGCCTGTTGCACGGAAAACGAGGCGATAAGCCAACCTGCCGGGAAACGGATAGTAACCTGAAATCCGTTATCACCCAATACAAAGACCGCCTTGGTCCATACACGGTTTGCCGGGGCTTTGGCGCGATTCGGCGCTTCGCTTTTTGGTTAAGAGCCTACTGGTCAGGAATCTGTGGATAGGTCCCAGCTCGCGCACGCGGGCAACCGAATCGCCGACACGGCGCGCCTGGAAATACGCGAGCGGCAACGCTATCACAGCCTCCCCTCACCCTACTGCCAATTCGCCGCGATCGTGCTGGCGAGTGCCGACTGATAGTTCGGCGGCAGGGTCGTCTGCCCCGCGCCGGGCGGTGCAAATGCCGCCATGGCGCTGACCAGGTTTTCGACCCGGCTGTCGAGC
>JAHFRU010000019.1 GCA_023266115.1 Gammaproteobacteria bacterium | reverse complement strand
GCGGTCTTCTCGGAACACTGGAGTTTTTCCTGGATGGTCTTGAGCGCCAGCGGCTGACGCGCCTGGCGCAGGAGGTGGTCCAGCGCGATGACGCGATCAACTTTTTTCATGAGACATCCCGAAAAGGGCAACTCGCCTTCTGAGTGCTCCAATACTGACAAACGTGTCGCTCGGGTTCTTTCATCGTCGCCGCCCCCTCAGCTGCACTGCAAGCTACCAAAATAATATGTATTCGATGGCCCCCTGGATACGTGAAGTATTTGAGGCGCAGGTAACCGCGTCGCGGAGCAGGGATGCCGAACGCGACGGTTGACAGCGCTTCCGAGGTGTTCTTCATCAAGGCGATATCCTCGATCGAAGGTGCGTTGATCATCTGTCTGAGCTGTTCGCGAAGTACTGTTTCAGTGTGTATCCAGGCCTCATAGTTGATAGGACCGTTGCTTACGTTTTCACATGCAAAATCGCACACTGCATTGCCGGTTCGCCTTGGCCATGGGCCAACCCCCGCATGATTGAGATATATCAGCCCGGCATTCTGCGGAAACTCGCTGTCCATTTAAAAATTTCCGGAGAGGCTATACCTCCCGTAACGAGGTGAACATGGGACATTCGTGTCGATGTCGCAATGACGAAAGCGCAGCGGATTTATGGTGCCAATCGTGGCTAATCCCGTTGGATATTAAAACGAATATTTGGGCTATGCACTTACTGTTCGTAGACAGTATGTTTGAACTCGCGAGAATCCGTCACGATAAATGCACCAGCTTGGATCAGCGTGCGCGTTCCGCCAAGTTAGTGGTAGCGGACCGACCGCACTCGGCCCGATATCCTGGGTGGGTATTGAGCCGACTGTCAGCCACCGTGCGTGCCGCATGAGGTAGGTCGTTGTGGTGGATTCTGTAACGGCGGTCTTGGCGTCGGCCCCGAATGGGCAGATACGCCCGTGACGGGTGGACCGCGATCGATCACTGCGCAAGTAGTTGTTATAGATAAGGGTTCTCTTCGATGGATATCCGTCGTGGTGCCGTTTTTATTGTAAGGATTCCAAAAAATGCCGTGTTAATAGGTGTTTATGTCTCGATTTCTATGATTTTTTGTCGATATTCGTTAGGTCCGGCGGGGTAATCCGGGCGCCGTGGCGGCTAGCTGTATTTGATAATTTAGTAAATATTCATTGGGATATTTCTGATAATACAAAATTAATTGTGAAAGTCCCTGCTAGTAAACCGGGGCAGAATGGTTTTTCTGTAACAGGGGAGCAATCGAGTTGGGCGGGCGAGACACTGAAACCGTTATCAAAGGCCTTGAGGGCGAGATAGAGCGCCTCAGTGCCAAACTGCGTAAGTCATACGACACCCACGCGGAGACGGTCACAAAGTTCGAACACGATATCGAGCTTTTCAAGCGCGAACTGAATTCCGCCTACCAACTTAGCGCGCACCTGACCGGTGAGAAGGCCCAGCTCGCGAGTGCGGCGAACGATACACCTGACTACGCGAGGCAGGTTGAGGAACAGCTGCGGGTGCTAACCACGGAGCTTAAGAAGGCGAATGAGGAACGGCGTAGTGCGGGAGAAAGAATCGCCGAACTTCAGGCCAGCCTTGAAGCCGCCGAGAGCGTCGCTACCAATTACTTCTCGTCGTTGAATCAGGTTGAAAGGGAGTATACAAGCGCGAAAGAAGATATTCAGCGTTTGAGTACCCAATTAGACGATGTAAGTATTATGCAGAGCGGGGCAGCTACTCCAATATCGCGTAACAAGGTTGCTGGCGATCGTTTGAGTGTAACAGTCGATCGTGGTGTTGATGAGGGAGCTCTTCAAAAACGTGTTATTGACGCGGAACAGCTCGCGAAGGAGTATGAATCGCGTATAAAAAGGCTTGACGAGCAATATGCTGCTTCGGAGATGCAGGTTGCCAACCTCACAAAAGAGTTGGCGAACGTCAAGAAAAATATCAATCAAAGTATATCTATCCAGAAAAATTCGGCTAGAGAAAACTCTCCGCAAACTTCGCAGACGGAAGAGCTTAGCGAGCTGCGTTCACGTATCGAAGCGGCGGAATACATTCTGGCTGATTATCAAGCAAAGCTTAAGCAAGCGGAGATTGACCGGGACGAGGCGCTGCGTGATCTAAAGCGAGTGACGGCAGAACTGGATGGACGAAGATACAGTGGAGACACCCGTATTCCCAGCCCGGAGCGTGACGCGAGTGAATCAAAAGTCAGCGTTCTGGAACAGAAACTTGCGCAGGCGACGCGGCTACAAACGGATCAAAAAATTGAAGAAAAGCGTATCCGGTCCAGATTGAAGTCGGCAGAAACTCTGGCGTCCAATTATATGTTGCGGGCGAAAAACGCCGGGGATGAACAGGCGAATTTGCTTAAGGAAATTGAGCACTTGAAAGGCCTGTTACGAGCATCGAATGCAGTGCAAAGCAGTCTTGAGACGATTACCGACGAGGAGTATGAAACCAGGTTGAATGACCTCGAGGCCGCAAGGGCACGCGCCGAGCAGGAAACCCGCAAAGTCCAGCAGCAGTTAGCAATTGCCAAAGATCTGTATGAAATCCTGAAGAAAGACAGCGAATCGCTTGCGGTAACTCGCGATGCGAACAAATCCGAGCGAGACCTCGATTCGGAGCGACTGGCCGAGCTGGAAAATCGGGTGTCCGAGGTGCAACTGGAGCGTGAAGAGTACAAGCGACAGTTAACGTCGGCCATGACCGAGCTGAATCACGCAAAAAAAGCGCGCGATACCGCCGAGGCGCGTGCAGAGGACGCCTTGACCACGAATACCGTCCTTGAGCAAGATTACAAGTCTGCACGAAGCCAGATACTGAAACTGTCCGGCGATCTGGAAGCCGAGCAGGCGCGGCTGCAAGATATTACCAAGGACTGTGAGGCATACGCCATACGGCAGAACGAATTGTTGGATTTGCTACGCAAGCATGAGCAGCGGCTGGCGGAAGCAACTGAAAAAACCGGCACGGCCGAGCCTAGCGCAAGACAAGCCGATGCAGAACGGCAAACGGCAGAGAAAGAGATTGAAGCACTACAAATCAGGGTCGCCGAACTCGAGCACTACGCCTCGTTGCCTGAAAACAACGCAACCCTGTTGGCGGAGCTCGATCTGGCAAAGCAAAATCTCGACGCGCAAAGAAAGGTCGCCAGAGATGCGGAGACTCGAATAGCAGCGTTAGCCGAGGCCGCAACGATTGCCGAGAAGAAAATCGGGGAATATCGTGTTCAGAGGGATAACGCGCGTGAAACATCCGAGATGCTTTCGGCTAGGGTAGTCGAAGCGGAAGAGAGATATCGGATAGCGATGGCTGATTCCGCTGTGATGAAAGAGCAATGGAGTCAGCTCGACATACAGAGAAAGTTGGACGACCTGGTCCAGCAGCTCGCTGAAAAAGATCAGCAGGTAGCGACGACCGTTCGTGACCACGCCGCCTTGGAAAAGGAACGGGGTCGATTGGCGAAGAAACTAAAGCAGTATGAGGAGCAACTGACCAGCGGGAAGCATGATGTTGCTGAAAAGCAGAAAATGATCGACGCATCCCGTCGGGATCAGCAGGAGACCCGGGAACGGGCGGTGCGTCTAGAAATGGAAATCGCTACCCTGAGACAGGAGTTGAGCAGGGTTCATGACAATCTGGCAGCATCTGAAAAAAGGAGCGCGCTTCTCGAACAAGCCAACGAGAAATTGGCCGGCGAGCTGAAAACGTTCCGGGATGAACGCGACAAGCTGTTGGCGAATATTTCGAGTGAAAGCGAAAAAGTGCAACAACAGTTGTCTTTGGAGCAGAAGCTTAACGACCAATTGAAGAAAGATAATCAACTCCTAGGCGGAAAAATTAATAGCCTGACGGAACAAGTGGCACGAGGCAGGGCTCAACGAGATGTTAACGGCGAGTCAGCGCGTCCCCGGCATTCCGGGTTGCGGCTGGTCGAGCAGCCAATGGCGCCGGGAACCGGTTCAGCCAAAAAGGGCTGGCGCAGGGTATCAGGAAGTGATTGGGGTGAAATTGATGTAACTGAAACTCCGGTGTGCAAGGAAGAACCGGAGATTCCGGCCGGCGTGCGCCAGGAAATGGTAAAAACGATACCGGTGCAGGGAATTGACGATCTGATCATGGCTCTTGCCGCGATCGTAGCCAGGACAGCGTCCAGCGCCAAGCGGGATCTGCGTACGGTTAGCCGGTTTATACGACAAGTCTTTCGTTAGTCTTCCAATAGCGCGCTGAAATCGATCGGCTCAGGACTGTCGCCATCCTGGTTGCTTGGGTCACGACAAAACATCGGATAAAATGACGGTTATCGTTCTATCGTATAAACCGCATCGGTACTTTGATGCAGCCCTGACTCCGCGCGTAGTTGCCAATGGCGAGACAACTCATAGCGGGCGTTGAACGTGTTTATGGAGTCAATAAGTCCGACACCGTAACTGACATATAATCGCGGTGACAAATAGCGCCCGATTACCAGCGACGCCTGGTCCCCGGTGTCAGCTGTTTCTATGCGCATTTCCTCCAACCCAAACCTGTCCCCGATGCGACGTGCAAGAAAATCTCCTCCCTTGAGGCTTAATACCAGCGCGGCCTGTGCGACAACGCGTGCGTCCTCGCTCGAACCGGATTCAAGTGGCCGCCCCAGGACAAGATAAGAAAGCGCGTCTGTTTCGCCCATCGCCGGGCTGGAAAACACCTCAAACAGCGGGGTGCGCAAGGTCCCGGCAACACGAATCCCTGCGGTTACATCGTTCACGTGTCTGACCGCGCGTAATTCCAGACCAGGATTGGAGACGGGGCCGCCGGCAAAAAGCAGTAGACCGCGTTCGATAATCAGGCGCTGTCCGTAGGCGCGATAACGTCCTTCTGCAACGTTGAGCTCTCCGGACGCCGTAGTCACTTCGCCAGGCCGGTCATTCAGCAACAGATTGCCGACAATACGCCCCTCGAATCCAAAGCCGTACAGTGATACACGATCACCAATGATAACCCTCACCTTGGTATATATTTTCCACCGATTGCCCGGTTCCGGCTCCACGCCTGTGATGACTTCGTCCTCTGACACCGCAACGGTACCAGCGGGATCCTTTGGCTCAAGCCGAGCGTAGGGCACTGTTATCTGACCATCGACATAAATTACACGCTTGGCAATCTTCACCTGAAGATCGGGACTGACATTGATGCGCGCCTCCGCGATCCGTGACAACTCGAAATCCGCGCCCGTAACCCGTAACTCGGTCGGCCACCCTGACATAGCGTCGAGTTGGGTGACTCCGGAAACGTGGATCGCACCTTCGCCGGAACGTGCGCTCACACGATACCGGAACGACTCGTTGCCCAGATTTTCACCGTCTATGACAAGTTCCGAGATTGTCAGACCGAGGCGCGGGACAAGAAATTGTCCGTCGCTGAGACCGACACGTCCGTCGATCCGCGTCGCATCGATTGTTCCGCCAAGCGTCACGGCGACCGTAATATTGCCTCGGGACTGCTGTACTTCCGGTATAAGCAGGTCGATGATCGCCGTTTTACCTATACGAGCGTTGATCGATCCGCGGACTGCTTGATGGGCGGCGTCGAACGTTGCTGGATTGAAACCGGGTAAAGCGACCTGCGCGTCGAGACTATCTCCGTTTTCCATGCGAACCAGTAGATTGCTCACCCATCCGTCCAGATCGAGTTTCCCGTCAATTTCGCCATGGTCGTACCGCCATGTCCCGGTTTCCCCCTCTGACAACGGATAAATTAATTCGCCGCCACTTAAGCGAACGGAGAAATCGGCGGAAATGGGCTGATCCGCACGCTTTTCTGCGCCTGCACGAAGAGTTGCTTTCCCGTTCCATATAGGCGGTTCAGGAAAATATATTGAAAACGGCTGTAATGGAACGGCGTCAAATGATGCCGACGTGCTCCAGCGTTGTGCCGCATACCCGGCGTGCAAGCAACCTGACCCTGCGCCTTCTGTTTGTGACCAGCAGAGATGTTGCGATGTCAGCGTTTCCGGCGTGATAACGATCTCGCCAGGACGATCGAGCCGCCACTCTCCGCCATCCGTAATGAGCGCATCGGCGCGCTCCAGCGTTATCGTTGTTTCTTCACTGTGCGTCTGAGACGTTACTTTGGCTACCACGGTACCTATCGTCGTGACGGCCAGAACCGTTATCCCGCCCGATTGTCGCGTGTCGCCGCCTTCGATATGCACGGTATCAAAATCAATATCCATGACAGTAATTCTGTCGGCACTGAGTTGAATGTTGGGTATGGCCCATTCAACGAGGTTAACCGCGGCGGTTCCGCGGATGTTAGCAACGGTGTTGTTGTGGTAAGCGAGTTTGTGTCCGTCGAGTTCGACGCTAAGCAACGGTATGCGTCGGTCGCCTGTCAACGTTCCGTTCGCATTCAAAGAACCTTTTGCGTCTGGATGAAGGTCCTGCAGATCCGGCGAGAGAATATTCCAGCGTACGTCGAGTTGATTGTCGACGCGCCCGGAAAGCTTCAATTGCGACTGCCCGGATACCAGTTGAGAATCCAGTATCTGTATCGTCTGCCTGTTTATGGAAACCCCTCCATCCATATGAAATGACCGATCCCGCACCGTTCCGGAGAGGCTGACGATCTTGATTTCGGCCAGGAGTCCAGCCTTGGACAGGCGACCGCTGCTTTCCGCGGTCACGCTGATCTGGCCCGGCCAACGACGGTCTAAACCAGCCGGATCCAGATTCTGGCCGTGCATCGTTGCATTCCAGGCGACTTCCGGCCGCCATGCGATCGTCACATTGCCAAGCACGCGGCCCGCCAGGGTGTTCAAGGACAGGTCGGGAATCACGATTTCCGTGCCGGTGCCGTGTCCGGTCAACGCGAATGTCAGGGGCGGAAATGTTGCCCGCTCATCCGCCGGAACCACCAACGCGTCACTTTCACTTTTTGCCGGCGTGGCTTCTGGAAGCGGCGTTCGAAGACCGCCGCTGGCGATAACACTGTATTCGTTCAGGGAGCCCGATATATGCAGACGTCCAGCCGGGCTTTCAATCAGCGGCGTGTCCGGCATCGGCCAGACGACGCGTTGCCACGCGACATCAGCGTCGATTTTACCCGACTCGCTATCGGGTAGCCACGTACCGGTAAGTTGGACAAGTCCTGGAATGTCGGGACGCGTAACATCGAGTTTCGCCACATGCAAGGCGCCTTGATTGTTGCCAGATAAGGCGAACTCGCCATGCAATTGTACGCGGGTATCGTATTGGGTATCGAAAAGGCCATGTGTTTCGAAATCCGTGAGTGTTCCGGACCCCGAGATATCAACGTTGCCTTTCATCGCTGGCCAGCTCGGATCGATTTTCCGGATGTCGACGGCATCGGAGCGGACCGTTGCATGCCAATGGGGGTGATCGACCAATGCGTTAACGGTTAAATCCAAATCGGCGCGAAACGGTTCGCGAACGTTTTGGTGAATTCTGGTGCTATCGACCGTTCCGGAAATCTCCCCCTGGCCACTGACGGTAAGTGTATCGGGAAGGGAAAGTTGCCAGTTAGTGACCAGTTCGTGTCGGTAACTCCCGAAAGGAATTATCGTTCCGTGTAGAGAAATATTCAGCGTATCGGTGACTACTTCCAGCGTATCAATCTGGAGTTGTTCAAATGTTGTGCGTGCTGAAAGACGGATGCGATTGACGACGACGGGCCTTCCTTCCTGGATAATTGTCAGATTCGTCACCTTAAGTTCATCGAGCTCGATAGGCAACGGGAAGCGTATACCGGGGAGCGAAATGGTAGAGGCGTTATCAATGGCGGACGTGTCGTTGTCAGCAATAATCGAGACATTGTCAGCCACCGCGGACTTTATATGCACCGTGCCCGTGCTCAACGCCGTCGATAGCCAGTCGATGTTGATGTGTTCCGCGGTGACTGTAATGCCATCAAGCCGATAGGCCAGGTTTTGCGCCTCAAGCGGACCAATAAGTCGACCGTCGATCCGCTCTATGGTCAATTCTCCGGGAACATACGTTTTTCCGACCGATATCAGCCAGCGCAGGCCGCTGTCAGTGGTGACGAGCCAGACAGCCGAGAACAAGGCCGCCGAGCCGGCGAAGAACAGAACAGCGGCAAACCTGGTGAATGCTTTTCTCACAGGTCCGGTCCGATATTGATGTGGATGCGCCACGGCTTATCCTCGGGTGTTAGCGCCCGTGCCCAATCGAACCGAATCGGGCCCACCGGTGAGCGCCATCTAACACCTATGCCAACGCCCTTGCTCAACGGGTCGTAAAAGTTGTCCACGGCGTCACCGACATCATAAAATGCCGCAGCCGCCCATTTTGTCGAAATCGCGTGTTCGTATTCAATGCTGCCGATCAGCATGTGTTTGCCACCAATCACGGCGCCATTCGCGTCGCGAGGGCCAAGCGAATTGTAGTTGTAACCCCTGACGGTGCTAGAACCGCCGGTAAAATATCGGACGGATGGCGGCAGCTCGACAAATGCGTTGACCAGCGTGAATCCGGCCGTGCCACGCCCAATGAGGCGGCCGCTTTGCCCGGCTGGAAGGATAACTTTCATGTGCGTCGTACTTTGAAAAAAACTCACGTCGGATACCGCGCCGTCTGACGCGCCTCGGAAATCCAGACTCACACGAGCACCGGATCGTGGCGCAAACCGGTCTTTTCCCCAAATGCGACTCCAATTGACTCCCGGCATCAGCAATGTCGAACGCCCGTCGGATCCGGCGATTGTAAAGTTTTCTTCCTGGAACGTTAGTGACAGATTTTCTCGCCAGTGGCCGCGGGTATGGACCAGATTGGTTCCGAGGGTATTGATACGGGTTTCCGTTATCTCCGTTTGTTCCGTGACAACGCCGCCGGTGAACTGTAGTTCGTCGGTACGGGGATTGAAGACCGGTATACGGTAGCGCGTGCTGAGGCTGCTGCCAATTTGTGACAGCTTCAGTTCGGAATCCCAACGGTGGCCATGTTCGTTAACTCGCGGCATTTCCCAGCCCAGCTTTCCCCTGAATCCGGTATCGGTCCCGTACCCGGTACCCAATATGAAGCTATTCCGTGGACGCGGCGTAAGAAGTACGTGAACAGGGACCGTTCCCAGGGCGGTATCCTCGTCGTCCAATGTGATTTCAACGTCTTGAAAATACTGGCTGTCGTTTAGACTTCGCTGAAGGTCTAGTACCTGTTCGACGGTGTACGGGTCGCCTTGTTGAAATGGAACGAACCGGGAAAGAAAATCCGTATCGAGCACTTCTTGTTGCAGAGATATCTGACCGAAGCGGTAACGCGAGCCACTTTGCAAATGTAACTCGATACTGGCGGTGTACGAATCCAGATCTATCCGCATCTGGTGTTCGACAAATTTCGCGTCAAAGTAGCCGCGCTCGGCCGCCAATTTTATGAATCCGGTCTTCGCAGATGCGTACTGGGCATGATTCAGTGTGTCGCCAACCCGCAACGGCAGCTTGTTGACCATCTCGCGAAATTCTTTGTCGCCTTCAGCGTCGCCCTCGATCCGGATATGAACGGAGCCGATAGGCAGGGGAGGACCAGGGTCGATAATGTATATCGCGACCCACTGGTTTGGACCGGTCATGGACAAGTGTTTGGATACCGTCGTACGATAAAATCCGAACGGCTTGAGGGCGTCGCCTATTTCCTTGTCTGCCTTGCCATGGAGGCGTTTCATCCGTCCATCCGTGAGCAATGTGTGATCGGCCTGCTCCTTGATACTCAGGGAAGAAAGGACGTTTTCGAGCAGGTCCCCAGACACGCCGTCGACCTGGACTGCGACGGATACGGTATCCGCGTAAATCGCGCCGGAATTAAGTAATAGCAACAGAAATATCGAGCGGATGCATCGGTTCATGTAGTCGCTATTCTAGCGGCAAGAGAAACGGAGTTCGACTGGCATCGTAGCGGTATCTACCAGTGCGGGCACACTCCGCGCAAAAGGTTGCCATGTTTGCTGTGGCTATCCAGCGCCTGGATCAAGTGTATCGATGTCGACCAAAGAACGTGCCCGAGACATTTCTACCAGGCTATGGTCACGTCAGTAGAAAGAGTCTTCCGGTCCGGCCGGGTCCAGCGTTGCAGGGGCAGGACTCATGGAATTCCTCGATTTTGGCGACCGCTTCGCTGGTTTCACGTATACCCGCGACATGAAACAGCACATCGCCTTCATTGACCAGCGGCGGATTAGTCCGCCCAGTGACTATGCCACTGTTGTACCATTGATATTCAGCGGTGCGACTGCGACAGACGTCCTTACTATCCCTTGCCTCGTGTACGCGTGCGATGGGGCTTCGCATTCTTTTCAATAAATTCGATGATCATCGCGGCGATGTCCTTGCCTGTCGTACTCTCAATACCCTCCAGCCCGGGAGAGGAATTCACTTCCATAACCAATGCTCCGCGGTTAGAGCGGAGAATATCGACGCCGGCGACGTTGAGTCCCATTATCTGCGCGGCTTTAACTGCGGCAGCTCGTTCTTGTGGCGTGATCTTGATGAGCGTGGCACTTCCTCCTCGATGCAGGTTAGAGCGGAATTCGCCTTCCGGTGCCTGGCGCTTCATTGACGCGACTACCTTGCCCCCTATCACAAAACAGCGAATATCGGCTCCGCCTGACTCTTTAATATATTCCTGGACCATGATGTTGGCTTTCAAGCCAAAAAAAGCCTCAATGACGCTTTCCGCTGCCTTCTTGGTTTCCGCAAGAACGACGCCAATGCCCTGCGTACCTTCCAGCAACTTGATGACCAGCGGAGCGCCCCCGACCATTTTAATCAGATCCTGAACATCATCCGGCGAGTGCGCGAATCCGGTTGTCGGAAGCCCCACACCGGCTCGGGAAAGCAATTGCAACGAGCGAAGTTTATCCCTTGAACGTGAGATTGCGACGGACTCGTTGACAGAGAACACGCCCATCATCTCAAACTGTCGTACAACCGCCGCGCCATAAAATGTGATCGATGCGCCTACACGAGGAATTACCGCCTCGAAGCCGCGCAAATCTTCCCCCTTGTAATGAATGCCCGGATTTTCGGACGTGATGTTCATGTAACAACGCAACGTATCAATTACACGAACGCTGTGTCCGCGTTTTTTTGCCGCTTCGCTCAAGCGGCGAGTGGAGTACAGGCTTGATTTTTGTGAAAGAATGGCAATATTCATAAATACGGGGTGTCACTCCTTGTCTGTGATAGGAAATATGGCCGGCGAAGGATTCATTGGGGTTCTGAGCTCGTCTTCCGGGGGAATGCCCATTAAATACGAAGCCCCAGGCTTTACCATCAAGCGCTCCGACATCGCCGTACGCCCCAGTAACATTCGGAAGCGCATGTTGTCGCGACTGGTCAGAGTCACCTCAATGGGCCACTGACGACCACCCAGCTTCAATAGCGTCGAGATCACGATACGGCTTTCCCGATGCCCGCCGGAATCAGTTACCCATCGTTCGTCAACAATATCCGCGACGCAGAACACCTCGACACTGGTGTCATGCTGACGCGGGTGCATTCCAAAACGCACCATTGGCCGATGGTTCTGCGTGAACGTTGCTATGCTGAACGCATGCAATGCGGAGGTGCGCGCACCGGTATCGACCTTCGCCTTGATCCGCGCCAAACCGAGTTCTGGTAGCGAAACCCATTCACGCCAGCCAATCATCGATCGCTCCGTCACTGCTCGTCCCCGGAAGGCTATTGGATTTTAGAATCTGCTGGGAAATGGACGCGTGACGGGGGCATGAAGTATGGCGATCGTAATTAGCACTTATCGCTCGCCATGTAATTGCCTCGGCGTCCTTTGTATAACCGGATCAGATATTTTTCACATTCTACTAATATTAGTACACTGGAAGATACCAGAATAATTCTCAGCCATGCCGCGATATCAAGCGATTTGGTGCCAAACAACATTTGCATCGATTCGAGGTACGTAAACCCTATTTGGAACAGGATTAAAACGGTAACCGCAATCAGCGCGTACCGGTTGCCAAGAAACCCCCGGATAGAAAAAACAGTGTCGAATATGTAGCGAGAGTTAAAAAGATAGAATATCTCGAACATAACGAGCGCATTGACGGCTACGGTTCGCGCGGTATCTAAATCGCTTCCGTTAGAATATTCCCAGACAAACAGGCCGAAGGTGCCGGCCACCAGAATTAGTGTTACGAAAAAAATTCGCCAGATCAGCAGCGACGACAGTATCGGTTTGGCAGGGTCGCGGGGAGGACGCTTCATGACGCCAGGTTCCGGAGGTTCGAACGCAAGCGCAAGTGAGAGCGTGACTGCGGTGATCATATTTACCCAGAGTATCTGAACCGGGGTAATCGGTAACGAAAAACCGAGGAGGATGGCGACAATGAGTGTGAACGCCTCGCCGCCATTGGTGGGTAATATAAAGAGTATCGCCTTCTTGAGGTTATCGAAAACGGTACGGCCTTCCTTGATCGCATGAGTGATAGAGGCAAAATTATCGTCAGTCAATACCATTTCAGCGGCTTCTTTCGTTACTTCGGTACCTTTCCGTCCCATGGCGATGCCGACATCGGCGCGTTTCAAGGCGGGCGCGTCGTTTACACCATCTCCGGTCATTGCGACAACATGTCCGGCAGCCTGGAGCGCCGTTACGAGCCTTAGCTTATGTTCTGGGCTCGTTCGAGCGAAGATGTCGGTATCCTCGACGCTTTCTGCAAGGCTCTCATCGCTCATGAGATCGAGATCGTGCCCGGTCAACAATCGGCGTCCATCGCCAATTCCCATTTGTAGACCGATCGCCGCCGCGGTTATTGCATGATCTCCGGTAATCATTTTTACGTGTATGCCTGCGGCGCGGCATAGTCGTATGGCATGAATTGCTTCATCACGCGGCGGGTCGATAATGCCAACGATCCCGAGCAGTGTCAGGGACGTTTCGACATCGGAAAATCTCAGCTCGCGATGACCGTGTTCTGTTGCCTTGAAGGCGATCGCCAGCAAGCGTAGGCCACGACGGGCCATGCCTTCGATTTGTTGTTGCCAATAAACATGGTCTACCGGGCGGTCGTTGCCGGGCATGCGCTGGAACGCGCACATTTCCACAATTCTTTCCGGTGCACCCTTGGCGTAGATGAAAGCGTGTCCGGCATGGTCGTGATGCAGCGTTGCCATAAAACGATGCTGTGATTCGAAGGGTATGACGTCCGCGCGTGGCCATTCCTGTCGTTGCAGTGCGGTATCGATACCTGACTTGATGCCTAGCGTGATAAGTCCGCCTTCCGTGGGATCGCCAGCCATCCGCCAATCACCATTGACGTGCTCAACTGTGGCGTCGTTGCACAGCGCGGCGGCCTGCGCTACCTCGGCCAGGATCGGGAAATCAGCCGGTACTATTTCCTTATCCTCGAATAGAAACGCGCCATGCGGGTTATAACCGACGCCGGTAACCTCGAATTGACCGGTGGATGTGGCCACCGCCTGCACGGTCATTTCATTACGGGTCAGCGTGCCGGTTTTATCCGAACAAATTACCGTAACGGAACCCAGAGTTTCAACCGCCGGAAGCCAGCGGATAATGGCATTTTTTGTTGCCATCCGCTGTACGCCAATTGCCAGCGTGATAGTCATAATTGCGGGCAATCCTTCGGGGATCGCGGCAACAGTCAGGCCCACAGCAGCAAGAAACATCTCGGCGACTGAATAATCGCGCACCAGGATGCCGAACAGAAACATTCCAGCGGCAAGTAGTACAATTACACCGCTAAGCCATTTCGCAAAAACTGCCATCTGGCGGACCAGCGGGGTGGTTAATGTCTGCACATTACGTAGCAAGGCGCTGATGCGGCCTATCTCAGTGCTTTCGCCTGTCGCAACGACAATTCCACTGCCGATGCCGTACGTTACCAACGTACCTGAGTACGCGATGCAGGTTCTATCGCCGATCGAGCTACCTTCGTCAACGGGAGCCGTGCTTTTATCAGCCGGTAAGGACTCGCCGGTCAGAATCGCCTCATCAACCCGCAGGTCTTTAGTGGTTATCAACCTTATATCAGCGGGAACCTTGTCACCGGACTGGAGTGTTACCAAATCGCCTGGGACGAGCTCTTCGGCGGAAATTACGATCGTATGGCCGTTTCTCCGGACTGTCGCCTGATGAGATAATATGTCCCTCATCGCGTCGAGAGCTTTTTCCGCCTTACCCTCCTGGAAAAAACCAATCAGGGCGTTAATAATTACAACGCCGACTATGACCCCGGTGTCGACCCAGTGCCCGAGGAACGCGGTCATTAGCGCTGCTGCAAGAAGCACGTAGATCAGAACGTTATGGAACTGCAATACGAACCGCCGGATAGCGTGACGCTTACGCGGCGGGCGTAGCCGATTTTGTCCGAACACACGTTTGCGTTCGGTCACTTCATTTTGAGATAGTCCTTCCGCCCGGGTGCCCAGGTTGTCGATGACGGCATCCGCTCGCAATGCATGCCACGCCAAACCGCTCGGTGTGGAAAGATCGATACCGGCGCGCATGTTGTCAGCGCTATTTTGTCGCACGACGATGATCGATAATGCTATGTAGTAGCCAGCCAATGCCAGCGCACTGCAGCGCCAGGATCGTAGTTGAACGTGACATCGACACTTTCCATCCGCGAAACCAACCATTGGTAACCGCAGAGCTCAGCATCAAAAAAACCCAAGCGGGACCAGTGAGAATCAGAGTGGTAAGTAATGTATAGTTCATCGCAACCCGACCGAAAGTAACGTTGATATATTTTACGCTCGATGAACGCGTAGTTACAGGGCAGGCGACACTACACGAACCAGTCGCCGCGATCGAATCCACAGGAAGGAAGATATTCCGTCGTCTATTATGTTTTTACATGAGCGGATCAGGCGAGGTGACAGGTGGGCCAGGTAATCTGAACAGTCCGCTCAGCGGATGTCATGTACGGAGCGCCGAACCGTGCGCCCACGCGTAGGGAGCAACGGCATCATATTAAGCACACGATCTGCGTCGATCAAGAATGAGATGAAAATCGATTCCAGGCATCGAGCGCAGCGATCTTATATGCCTCGGCCAGAGTAGGGTAGTTGAATACATTTTCGAGAAAATAATTCAGTGTACCGCCGAGTATCAGTGCAGCCTGACCGATATGGATAAGTTCCGTAGCGCCCTCGCCAAGTATATGCACGCCGAGTACTCGGCGATCGGTTGTTGAAAACAGAATCTTCAGGATGCCTTCATTAAGGCCGAGTATCTGACCACGCGCTGTTTCGCGCAAGCGGGCGATTCCTGCTTCGTATGGAATCTTTTGTTCGGTTAATTCTTGTTCGGTCTGACCAACCATGCTCATTTCCGGCACTGCGTAAACGCCAAACGGGAAATGGGCGGGCTTCGCACTAGTGGTGTTACCAAACGCGTGGCAGGCTGCCATGCGGCCTTGCTCCATGGAAGTCGATGCCAGGCTGGGAAATCCAATGACGTCGCCCGCCGCATAGATATGAGGCACATCGGTCTGGAACGTTTCATTTACTTTGAGCCGCCGCTTTGAGTCCGCAGTGAGACCGGCGTTTTCGAGCGCCAATCCATACGTGCAACCAATGCGCCCGGCCGCGACCAGAACCATGTCCGAACAGACTCGTTTGCCGCTTTCCAGGAACGTAACGACCTGGTTGCGACCATTCCGTTCGACGTGGGACACTTTTTCATTGAGTCGTAATATCGTGCCGTGGTTCCGTAGATGATGAATAAACTCATCGACCAACTCTCGATCTAGAAAGTCGAGCAATGTATCCCGACCATCGATCAGCGTGACTTTAATATCAAGGGCGTTGAAAATCGATGCATATTCGGCGCCAATCACACCGGCACCGATAATGGTCATGCTTCGGGGAATGGATTTCAGATTCAGAACGCCATCACTGTCGATAATTGTCTCGTCATCAAATGGAATATTTTCCGCACGAATAGGCCGCGTACCGGTGGCGATCAATATCTTTTCGCCAGACAGCTCGGTAACTTCACCGCGCGCATTTTCGACGCGTAGGCTGGTCATATCGATAAACGACGCAGCGCCCTCGATAACAGTAACGCCATTACGCGAAACCTGGTGACGCATGACTTCGACCTCGTGTTCCAGAGTGACGTGGATCCGCCGCATCAGGTCATCGATCGTCAGATTGTTTTTCAGGCGATATCCTTCGCCGTATAGGCCGCGCTGATCCCAGCCGGTCAGATACAGCACGGCTTGTCGCAGGGTTTTGCTGGGTATAGTCCCGGTGTGTACCGAGACTCCGCCAATGGCGGCCCGGCGCTCAATAATTGCGGTTTTTTTTCCGAGCTTGGCCGCTTGAATTGCAGCACGCTGCCCAGCCGGTCCGCTACCTATCACTAAGAAATCGTAGCTTTTCAAGTCTCTACCTAGCGGGCCTTACCAACATTCGGTGGGAACAGTACAGAAGTACTGATTTTCCCCGAGTACGCTGTTCTTATGTTCTTGAGCTAAAAGCGTTCCACCGCCTTGTCGTAGAGGTACTTCGCGCCTGTTGCCACGACCATTGCGACGGCCAAGGGTGGGAAAACGCTTCGGCCAAGTATCGAAACCGCGGTCATTCCAGCAGCAACGGCGACACTCGTACCAGCGGCTTCCTTGCCGATAAAGCGCATCGCCTCAACCGTATCTACTCGTTTACCCCGTTGGCGCCGACGATAAAGCCGTGCGGCGACCGCGGAACCGCCGGCCAGTCCGCCGATAAATGCTGTACCGCGTAGTGCTCCAACAAAAACCTGTGCTATTTGTACAACCATATCCCCATCCTTTACGTTAGAAGCGTGAGCGTAACGAATTGCTATCGGCGGGATGCCAGAACTCCTTTAATACGTATAATGTATATTATGTAACATATTGTCTTCACAGTCATACCGGCAAGGCCGTTCTGACCCCCTGCCGCTAAATACGCCAAATAACAATTTCTAAAGGCCTATTCCCCCGATGGAATCCGTCGAAATCGACCTGTATCTCGTGAGCTGACGCGCGGGTTTTGTAAGTCAGGCCGCCGCCGAGTGAGTAGGCGTCTCAGTCCGCACCGTTTCAGACGTAACGAATTCACCACCGGCGTTAAACCCGTACCGACGAGCAGCCTGCCCACGCGCTCGACGAGACGATGATATTGGTAGCTGTGATTAACGAGTCGAGAACGCTGATATCACGCGGGTGATCGCTAAGTAAGCGCGGAACACAGCAAAAAAAAACGGGGAAGATATAGTCTTCCCCGTCGCGCTTAATCCCGAATTTCCAGCGCCTAGGGCCGCTGCAGGCAGAAGCTGTAGTCACCGCTGCCGCTGGCGGACACGATGCGCCAGACGTAATAACCGCTCGATCCACTGTAGCTGATCGACTCATCCGAGGCCGCGCCGGTCGAGCTCCCGACGGTCTGCCACGAACGACCATTCCATCGCCATAGATCCAGATTAAAGTTGCTCCCGGCGGGACCAATCAGCTTGCCGGACTGCGTGCCGTTGGCGGAGAAGTAATACGTACCATTCGGTTGGTACGCATAGTCACCCGAGAATGCCAGGTTGCCCGTAAAGACTTCATATCCGGCCGGACAGGTCGTTGGACTCCCGCTACCACCGCTGCTATCGGTAGTGAGCAGCGAATAAACCAGTTTGTTGGGAGAGCCGCTTCCTATGCTGCTCAAGTGATTGCTGGTGGCCGTGTCGATGATGTTCGTGCTTACCTCCGCCGGCGTAGCGGCGGGATGGTCGGTCAAGTATAGCGCCGCGACCCCCGCGACATGGGGTGATGCCATCGAGGTTCCGCTGATGGTCATGACAGACGAATCGCCGCTGGACCAGGCCGAGGTGATGGACGAACCCGGCGCGAACACGTCGACACAGGATCCCCAGTTCGAATAGGAGGCGCGCGCATCAGTGGATGTGGTCGCCCCTACTGTGATGGCTTCGGCCACACGCGCCGGCGATTCATTGCAGGCGTTAGCATTACTGTTGCCTGCCGCGACGACAAATGTCACGCCAGTGGCGACCGCATTACGCACGGCGCGATCGAGCGATGTTGAGGCCCCGCCTCCTAGGCTCATGTTCGCTACCGACGGTCCGTTGTGATTGCTTGCGACCCAATCGACACCGGCGATGACTCCTGACATCAAGCCGCTCCCTTTGCAATCCAATACGCGCACGGCATAGAGATTGACTTCCTTGGCGACACCATAGCGGGCGCCACCCACGGTGCCGGCGACGTGAGTGCCATGTCCGTTGCAATCATTGGTGCCACGCCCGTCATTGATTACGCTGTAACCCGATTGAGCACGACCGGCAAACTCGGTATGACTGAGTCGTATGCCGGTGTCGATGATGTACACGCTCACGGCATTGGCGGTACCGTTATAGGTATAACTACTATCCAGGGGCAGATTGCGCTGGTCCACGCGATCCAGGCCCCAGGTCGCCGGTACTTGAGTAGCGTCGAGATGAATGATGCGGTCGGTCTCGATGTATTCGACTCGCGGATCATTGGCGAGGTCGGCCAGGCGGCCCTTGGGGACTCTGGCCACGAAGCCATCCAGTGTGCGGCGGTATTTACGCTCGATGCGCGCCTGGTGCTTGATAGCGAGTGCGTCCGCAGCATCGGGAAGCTTGGTGGCCCCTTTATGCTTGTCCGCTTTCAATACCACGATGTATTGGTCAGGAACACGGTCCGGATCATCGAGACCGATGACCGGCGCGGCCATAATTTGACAGGACCAGGCCAAGAGCAGAAGAACCCCTGTTGCAAGCTGATGATTCATGCCGCGCCTCCACGATGAATTGCGATTGTGACTGTCTGTCTAATAGCATATTCTCGAATCCATTGAAAATATTCTTATCAAGATATTGTGTATCACTCTGTGTTCGTCCGCATCAGGGGCATATCGAGGGTGTCTCATGAACAGCCTAAAACAACTATTGGTTTCCATCAGTTTATGCCTATCGGTAACGACTGGCGTAGCCGACGAAAACAGAACGGGATCAATGAAAGACGTCACCGTGTCATTTGAAATACTGGATGCGCAAGGAAATGCAGCAACGCAGTTTTCACCAGGCGATACGGCGATTTTTCGCATCGAACTCACCAGTACCGGCACAACGGACATCCATGACACTTACACCGCCCCGGGTTATGAAATCGGCGTATACCAGCCCGGCACCGGGATATTGCTTTGGGCCGCTAATGCTGAAATGGCATTTATCCAGGTTATCCAGGAATACGTAATCAAGGCGGGCGAAACGAAGCGTCTGGAGAATTCGTGGAATTTGAGCGACGTTGATGGGCTGCCGTTACCGCCCGGCCACTATGAAGTCCGGGCGAGCCTGAATATCGGGCAGCTGGGACAACTGAAGCCGCTGTCCTTGACCGTAAAATAGCAGGCCGACGGAATCAGCCTCCGCCCCTTCCTGCTGACTGAATTCAATCTTCACACTATTCGTCATGCGCAGATTTCGCGAGCACTTGTAGTGCGTCCGAAGCGACGCACCAAAGGTCCATGACGAGATCAAAAAAAATCAAGTGTATTAATACCATCACCTGGTGAAGCTGATTTATGCTAAATATCGCCAATGGGAAATTGTTAGGCCGCGCGCAGAGAGACCTGTGCGCTTGTTTTTCATATATGGATATCGTCGGAGAAAATCCATGAGGAAGGCAAAGTCGCGTCTAGTATTGGCCGCACTTCTGACAATGTGTGCCGCGCCATTGACAGCGCTGGCGCACGAATGCCCGCCCGGTTTCCCCGATGAGCCAGCGATATCGAAGCACATGGAGCAGCTGGATATTGCTTCCGGCGCGCTGAGCTTTGATGCGATCGGTGATCACGGCAAAGCGTTGTTTGTCGCCCGTTTCAACGTGTGCGACGGTCAGGGCCGCCCGGCGACCACCAGCGGCGGCGACAAACGTGCGGTGGACGAACCTGCCAAACTGCGTACCTCGGCGCCCGACTCCGATGCTTGTGCCGGCTGCCACGCCCAGCCCCGCGCGGGTGGCGCGGGCGATTTCGTTGCCAATGTATTCGTCCTGGCACAGACCCTCGACCCAACCACGTTTTCGGTCGCCCCCGAACTCAGCGACGAGCGTAATACGCTGGGCATGAATGGATCTGGTCCCATCGAAATGTTGGCCCGTGAAATGACGGTTGACCTGCAGTCCCAGGTCGCCGGCCTGCCGGACGGTAACCATACGCTGACGACCAAGGGCGTGGCGTTCGATGTCATGATCTCCGACGGTCAAGTCGTTGCCAGCCGGGGCGTGAATACCGACCTGATCATCCGGCCCTTTCATCAGGCCGGTGTCGTGATCTCCTTGCGCGAGTTCACGGACAACGCCTTTAATCATCACCACGGTATACAGGCAGAGGAGCGCTTCGACCTCAATCCTGCCAAGGGCTTCGATGCAGACTATGACGAAGACGGGGTGCACCGCGAGTTGACCGTGGGCGATGTCACTGCGGTCACCGTTTGGCAGGCGCCGCTCGGCGTACCCCGGCGGGTGATTTCAAAAGACAACGACGAGCGCCAAATGGCAAGGCGCGGCGAGCGCGTCTTTGACGATGTCGGCTGCACGTCGTGCCATAAACCGGAACTGCTCCTGGAGAGCCGGCTGCTTGTCGAGCCCAATCCGTTTAACCCCCCCCCACGTGTCGCGACCCGAACGTCTGTCCGGAATACTCCTACGATATGACCGAGCAAGGCAAAGGCCCGCTGCTGGAGAAAGGCCCGCGCGGAACTGCCATCGTGCGCGCCTACACCGACCTGAAACGCCACGACCTGTGCGATGCTGAGATTCGCCATTTCTGCATCGAGCAGCTGGCACAGGGACGGCCAGCCCAGGACGGCAAGCCGGGTAGCGAGTTTTTCATTACGCGCAAGCTGTGGGATGTCGGTAACTCAGCGCCCTACGGTCACCGCGGCGACCTGTCCACCATCGCCGAAGCGATTCTTGGCTCACGGCGGCGAGGCGCGCGCCTCACGCGACATGTTTGCGTCAGGCTCCTATCGCGATCAGGTGGTATTGGTCAAGTTCCTGAAGACCCTGCAAGTGGTTCCGGAAGACAAGCGCAGAGCGATCACTCATGAATAGCCCAGCGCTACTTGTCGTCAGCGAGCGCGAGCGTGGTGGCGCTTTGTGGGCCGGGCCGTCGGCGCCTCCATCACGACGCCTCCGCTTTGCGAACATTCCCGCCGAGCGAGGTTCGACTTGACACAGTCCATCCGTGACGGCGTCAGACAGAGCATCGGAACGTCGGTGGCGCCGCTGACCTGCCGATTCATAACTGAAGAAGTGCTCAAACCAGGAGATTGCTGCAATGCTTGACCAAGACCGCGTTCGTTCCGGGTTCGATATCGAGATGCTGCTCGGCGAGCGATTCCTGAGTTACACACTATTGACGCTCGTCGATGCGGGTGCAATTCCCGTCATGGTCGAGCTTACCGATCCGGCGCTGACCTTCATGCTGGCCGAGCCCGCCACCACCGACCGCCTGTACGAACCACACCCGGATGCCGTGCCGGCCAAAAAGGTGTCCGAAGAAAAAAACGCCTTCGAAGTGGAAATCCTCTTTGATCACCCGCTGGGCGCTGACGTGAGGGTACACGCGGTGTTCGACCTGACCCGGGTGTCACCACCACTGTTTTTTCCCGATGCCGCGTTTGATCTCTTCGTCCGCATGGTGTTCGATACTCACCGCGACGACGACGGCGCGCTCGATGGCGCCACGCTGAGTGTAGCGCTGGTCGACATCGCCAGCCCGCTGCTGCCGTTTGCATTAACGCAAGGCGTTACCAAGGAAGCGATCATGGAGCGGCTGACGCCATTCATCGATCGCGATCTTGACCTCGGCGGCGTCGGCGCGTTCAAGCGTCTGCAGGACCTGGGATTTCGCAAGCTGCCCGCCGCCGGTAATCACCCCGCGGCATTCGGCTTGTATCTCAATCTTCTCCTCCAAACCGCCCCCGAACCCGACAGTCTCCTCGATACCCGCGGCAGCGTCGACGACGCGATCAACTTTCTTCCGGCAGGCGCGGATGTGGCGATGGCGACACGCAAGCACCTCTACGGTGTCCTCAGCGACGATGCCTACAACCGGCGCGCCGAGCTGAATGACCTCGGCACCTACAGCTGGCCGCTGCGCAAATCGCCATCGAACCCCAAGAGCAATAAGATCGGCACGCTGGACGACATCACGATTGCGCCGCTCGTGCTGATAGGCCCCAACGGCCCGGTGACGACGAATACGCTGCGCATCGACATCAGCGGCGAATACGAAATCGACGACTTCTTCGATCCGGATTTCCACATCCTCATCGACCTGACGCCGATCACCGATGGCAACGGCTTGCTCGGCTGGAACGTCGAAACAGGTGTCGACATCGATCTGCTATTCGAGATACTGCCGTTCCTAGGTTTCTATGTGCTGCTGGTACTGTTCGGCGGCGCGGGGCTGATAGCCAGCGGTATTATCGCCGGAATCCTGTTTACCCTCGGCGAGGCCGCCGGTCTCATCGCCGACGCGATGTACTCCGAGCGCATCCAGGACAAGACCGACGCCGCCATGCCTGATGTCGTCACCGGCCGGGTAGCAATCGCGCGGCGGCGCTGGGACCCTTTCTACACCACGCTCCATCAGGTCGCCATCCGGCCCGACGGCGCCATCGTCAACGCCACCGGCATCGCCATCTGGGGCCGCGCCGCCATCGACAAGCAGGTACAAGCCGTCGAGCATATCGTCATCCGCGATGAGCTGCGCGTTCCTCCCGAGGCGCCCACGCACCTGCGCTATCGCGTGTACGATGCCGCCGATCATCTGCCCTTCTTCACTGCGTTTGCAGCCGGCACTGACCGACGGCCCTTCGAGCAGCACGACCCGATGGGCGAGCCTGATCTCTACCAGCTATCTATCGACCAGATTCTTGAACGGTTCGGCGAGAAGCGGCTGATCAGTAACATTCCCTACGTCGCCAAACGCATTGATCTGCGCCAGAACCAGGTCGACCAGATCCTCTGCCTCAGCCAGCGTGAGATAAACGAGCAGCGCAACGCGCTGCTCTACACGTTCGAAGTGGTGACCCGCCCGCAGATCGAGGGCGACGAGGGTGCCCAGATTCGTGCCGAGGTCATCGCCAAGTTCATGGCCGATGGCATCACGCCCACCGAAGAGGAGATCGTCGCGCGGGTGGACGAGCGCATCGACGAGATCCTTGCCGAGCGCGAGGCCGCGTACGTAGAGGCCGAGCTGGATACCGAGTTAGAGGCGGCGCTGTTGCCGGTGCTGCGATTCGATCTGTCACCCGAACACCTCGCCGCGCTGCAAAAGAAGGGCATACTCAATCTCAAGGACTTCGAGATCATCGGCATCCGCAAGCACCATCCGCCCGGCGTGCCGTTGCTCTACTACCGCGATCACCCTGACGCGATCCCCGTGGATAACCTGCTGTCGCGCCCGCGCTATACCGCCGGCCCGACCGGCCCGGTGTTTCCGCCGTAGCTCATGCCACCGGCTGGGTGTTTGCGACTAGCGCACTATGACCGGTTTGGGCCAACGGTGACATGAATGCATTGTTACGAGAGCCCCACGGCAAAGACGATCGATCGCAGTCGCCCGCATTGAAGAACAAAATTGCTCTGGGCAGATCGAGATTTCACACTGAGTCATATTTGCGATGCAGCGGTAATTTTCCGAGGATATCGTGATACCGCAGTAACCCGAGGATATCGGCGGCGTGCCAGAGTGAGCCGCCACTGGGGGCGGCGATACCTTGCGCCTGCAGGTGTGAAATAATTTCCTCTATACGTATTCCTTCCTTGCGATACATATGCATGATTTTTTCGCGGATCAGCCAAACCGATGAGTCACGAAACAGGCTGCTACCGAAGCGTACACAACCAAAAGGTGCGGGAAACGCGGACTCTTCCGGAAGGACTGACACAGGCCCGTTTGTGTCTGCCTCCGACCGATCGCCAAGCGGGTATTTGCTGATAAAGGCCTTGAGGGCAATGGAAAGCCAACCGCTAACCGTGGCGGTATTAATGTAGTCCTCAATCACGTGAATCGTTAATCCACGTTGCCTCAGACGTATCGCCACGATAAGGCTGTCAGTGTTTTGAGGGAAAAACCGATCGAGGCGTTGCATCACGATGCCGTCGGCTTTTTTTTTCGTTATGCAGCCGATGATGGTGTTACCTCGTGCTTCGGCGTCCGCACCGTCCAACGACCTGTATTCGTGAGCCTTGACGACATCCACCAATTCAAAATTAAATAAATTGCAGTATTGTTGCAATTGATTGTATTGATCTTCTTCTTTATCACCCTCGGACAACCGAACATATCCGATCAGTTTCATCGTTACCCTCCGTGGCCAGATTTAGTCGAATTGACCCAAAATGTCTTTGGCGTGTTACCATTCAGGAAAGAACAAAGAGCCTCATTATGAGGCATAATATAACCTCGTATTGAGGTATTTGTCAAGGGTTGGAAGGAATGGAAACGAAGAATATCGCGATTAGAGCTATCGATAGAATCAAACAAGCGGAAGGACTGCGTTACGACGCTGACGTTGCGGATCGTTTGAATGTCGAAAAGAAACGACTTTCGCAATGGAAATACCGTGGTACCCCGCCCTACGAAAAATTGATCGATTACTCCAGAAAAAGCGGTATCTCGCTCGATTGGCTGCTAAACGATCGCGGTCCCATGCGCACCAACGAGCTGGTGGCAGAACCTGGTGCGATATACAGGGTTACCACCGATCAGGACGTGGTCTATAAGCTCGCTGCGGAAGTATTCCAGGCGGTCGTGGAATCCGGCATCAATCTCTCACCCGAACATTTCAGGAATATCGTCCGCCTCTTGCATCGTGACATGCTGAACCACAGAGAAACATCCATCCCTTACGATAAGGTCCTCGAAACGGTCAAGGCTATTGCGACCGTCTAAACCCGGTGCGAGTTACCTGCTTCTCGGTTATTTTCCATCCCCGATGGTGTACCCGCCTGTGCGTCCACCAGCCTTGATTTATCTCGAGTGTGACGTGCTCTGCCCGACATAGTACGGGGCAGGAAAATCTCCGTTCGTCGGCGTTAACCACGGGTTACGTTTGATGGGTTGGCTCGCGAACGTTAAAGGAAAGGCATTCCCGGTTTTGGCCGGTGTAGCGCTCACGGCCAGCGCCTTGTTGATCGAGATCGCTGATGTCGGTCCTCTTGCGATGTTGCAACAGCGACTGGACGCAATGTTTTATGACGTCCGGCTGAAAGCGTTGTTGTCCGAATCACCCCGGCTCGGCGAAAGAATCATGATCGTCGATATTGTTGAAAAAAGCTTGCAGCAAGAAGGCCATTGGACGTGGCGTCGAGCCATGCTCGCCGGGTTAACTGAAGTATTATTGGCTCATTGCGTAATCGTGTGGGCAAAAAATTGTGGAACGCGGGGATATTGCCCGTCAGCCGGACTTGCTCACGATCAGCTTTTCCAGCTCAAGAATTTTACTGCCCAGCTCTACGGAGATACGCTCCATTTCCTGACGCAGAAAAATGTCCTCGATGTTGCGTGAAATATGAAATGCGAGACGTTCAATGGTGCTCAGGTCCTCATCGCTGAACTTGTTGCGGCGCTTCTTGTTGAGGACCTGAATCGCGCCAACGACCTTCCTGGTGGTCGCGCCGATAATCGGTACGCAAATAGCGTCATAGGCAACGAACCCGGTTCTGACCGCGATAACGTCATGCTCTCCGACCTTGGCTCGCAATTCATCGTCAATAATCGATTTCCCGGAGGAAATAACGCGGCCTACGAGCGAGGTGCTTTTCGGTACGATGACTTCATTTTCCTCGACGCCGGTACCACACTGCAGCCATACTTTGTGGCTAATCGGATCAAGTATAAAAATACTGCAGCGCTCCGCTTCGATGGCTTTCGGCATTATGTCGACAAAGAATTTCAGAAGATCCCGATTACCTGCCTTTAACCACGCTTGGCGCGCCATTTCCTGGCGTGATTTCAGTTCACCTATCTGTTCCTTCAGATCCGGATCGCTCATGGTAACCCTCTTGTATGGCTTGGCCGGCTGACTGGATGCGACCGTATTTTCCTAGGCTGTTTTATCGGGCGAAATAACGAATTCTTGAATAAATTCTTCGTGGAAACGTCCTCAGCCGCTATCAGCGCACGCGTATCCGTGGCGATCTGAATATCGAAACCCAGTGTTCTTGATGCCTGACGAGTATTCGAATGATAGCGCGGGTCAAAATATGACCTTATCAAGGATATAGTCAGATCATACAGCGACGTTCACGGCAGAAAACGGCCAGGTTAGCAGCAGTTTCCCGGTCTAGACGGACCTGATCTGCATGTCCGGGCCCTTCTCTGCCGCGAATTATTGCGGAGACACGCGGCAGCATCGGTGGGCTGCATCGACGGAGCCCACCGATGCTGCCGCCGTACTGTGCTTTGAGAGCCACTGAACCGAGATTACAGTCCGGTGGAATCCCGTTCCTCGGCCGCATCAGGGGCCGATTGATTTTTCCTGCCGGCATCCTTTGCAAGAGCGTCGTCAACGTAGATCAATTTTAGCTTATGGTTACCGAAAACGCCGGTGCACCCAACGGTAATCATACGAGAACCTTTGTTGAAGCTGACACGTGCAATCCCGGCGAGTTTTGATCCGAGATCCCGGTTGGGCTGGCCGTATTTTTCCGTCAAAATCCCCACCAACGTATCGAGTGCAGTGCGACAGGACTTCCCGGAGTCGAACCCGCCAATCGCCTGAATCCGATACACGGGACCGTGGTCAGACACGAGAAACGTCGTGTATTCCGTCAGCGGCCCATAAGGATTTTCAGGAACAAAAGCGTATTGGTCATCGGCGTCATTACTGTTGGGTCGTTTTTGCAGTTTCGTCATATCGGGCGCGTTCCCCAGCGTAAGGCCGAAGGCCCCGTCGATGGCGTCCAGCGTAACGCCCGCCTGAGCGACCGATACCACCATCAACCCGATGAATGCGATAGCCTTCATAACCCGTCCTTGATTTGTGATCGGATGGTGCCCGGGGCCGGAATCGAACCGGCATGGTGTTTAAAGCACCGAGGGATTTTAAGTCCCTTGCGTCTACCAATTTCGCCACCCGGGCGTGAGTGGGCGGTTGCCGTTACCGGTCTGCATGCCCGGCATTGCATAATCTGGAGGCTGGGGTCGGAATCGAACCGGCGTCCACGGCTTTGCAGGCCGCTGCATAACCACTCTGCCACCCAGCCATAATAAAACATCAGGCAAAAAAATCGGGGAAGCAGACCTGCGGTCGCTTCCCCGAACGATATCTGGAGCGGGAAACGAGACTCGAACTCGCGACCCCAACCTTGGCAAGGTTGTGCTCTACCAACTGAGCTATTCCCGCTTGCGTTACTTGAAGGGAGCCGTATTTTAGACCATGACGACGGAGAATAGAATACCCCTGAGCGCGGGATATCAAACAGTCTGGTCGTCATGTAATGCCGGCCAGGCGGCTTTCAGGTAGAGCGCCCCCGACCACAGCGTTAGTCCCGCCGCGACGTATAGCAGCACGGTGCCGATAATACTGACCGGGATGCCAAACAGCGGCTCATGGTACAGCAAAAACAACAGGGCGATGATCTGGGCGGTGGTCTTGATCTTCCCCATCATCGACACAGCGACAGTAGAACTCTCGCCAATCTCCGCCATCCACTCTCTCAGGGCGGAAACCGCAATTTCGCGGCCGATGATGACCGCTACCGGAATGGCGAGCACCGGCGATGCTTCCAGTTCAACCAGCAGGATCAGGGCGACAACTATCATCAACTTGTCAGCGACCGGGTCGAGAAATGCGCCAAATCGCGACGTCTGATCCAGCCGGCGGGCGAGGTAGCCGTCAAGCCAGTCTGTCAGGGCTGCCAACCCAAAGATCGCCGCCGTAACCGGATGTGCCCAGCTGAACGGCAAGTAAAAGACCGCCACAAATACCGGAATCGCGGCGATTCGCGCCAACGTCAATTGTGTGGGTAGATTCATGCGGGACCGGTTCTATCCGGATGGAACGCGTTGTATATACGTTGGGCAAGCGCTTTGTTGATACCTTTTACACTGGCAAGATCTTCGATACCAGCGCGCACGATTCCTTGCAACCCGCCAAACTGCTTTAACAGGTGCCGTCGACGCTTCGGCCCGATGCCGTCGATCTGCTCCAGTGGCGACGTGCGGCGCGCCTTAGCGCGCTGCTGCCGGTGACCGCCAATCGCAAAACGGTGGGCTTCATCCCGAATCTGCTGTACCAGATGCAGGGCGGCCGAATCGGATCGGAGTATAATCGGGGTCTTCCGATCGCACAAGAACAGGGATTCCGAGCCTGCTCGGCGCTGCGGTCCCTTCGCGACACCGACAATCGTGATGCCGCTGAGCTGCAGTTCTTCAAGGACGCCATGGGCGGTTTTTACCTGACCTTTGCCACCGTCGATAATCACCAGGTCCGGGAGCTTGCCGTTTTCCCGTGCGGCGCGCCGGTATCGTCGCCCGAGCGTTTGACGCAACGCTTCATAGTCGTCACCTGGCGTAATACCCTCAATATTGAACCGTCGGTACTCGGTCTTTACCGGCCCGTCGGCGTCAAACACGACACACGCTCCTACTGCCGACTCGCCGCGAGTATGGCTGATATCAAAGCACTCAATCCTTTCCGGCTGACCGTCGAGGTGCAGTGCGTCGGCGAGCGCTTCGGACCGCTGTTGCACGCCAAGGCGGCTGTCGAGATGTCGTTCAAGAGCAAGCTCGGCATTTGTAACGGCCATCTCCAGCCAGCGCGCACGCTCACCGCGCACGTGATGAGCAATGGCCACGCGATGCCCCGCGCGGTCGCCCAGCACCTCTTCAAGTAACGCCCGGTCAAGCAGCGGATGATTAACAAGTATATCTGCCGGCACCTCTCTGCTCAGGTAGTACTGGGGCATGAATGCGGCAAGTATCTCGTTGGCCGCCGCGTTTTCAGTATGCCGCGGAAAGAAGGTCCTGTTGCCGAGTATCCGCCCCTTGCGGATATAGAAGACCTGAACGCTTCCAACACCGCCCTTCGCGACGCTGACGATAACGTCATGGTCCTTTTTGTCACCACTGACGTACTGTTTTTCCTGTATGCGGCGTAATGCCGCAATCTGGTCACGGTACATTGCCGCAGCTTCATAGTGCTGCATCTTGGAGGCGCTTTCCATGCACCTCACCAACTCGTCGAGGACCTCACGATTCTTTCCCTCAAGCACCATCACCGTGTGCCTGACACTCTCCTGATAAGCCTGTTTATCGATAAGTTGGACGCATGGCGCAGTACATCGCTTGATCTGGTACTGCAGGCAAGGACGCGAGCGATTACGGAAGAATGTATCCTCACAGGATCGGATCCGGAACAGTTTCTGAAGTAGATTTAGGGTTTCCCGAACGGCAGTTACGCCAGGATACGGCCCGAAATACCGGCCCTTCCTCTTGCGTGCTCCACGATAGAAAGTAAGCGCCGGGTAAGTCTCCCCGGTTGATATGTAAATGTATGGGTAGCTTTTGTCATCGCGCAGCAGCACATTGAAACGAGGCTGGTACTCCTTGATCAGGTTGTTTTCAAGAATTAGCGCTTCATTCTCGGTACGTGTGACAGTGATTTCGATACCGCAGGTAATTGCAACCAGTGCCGACGTTTTTTTTGACACACCCGACCGGGCAAAGTAGCTGGCGACGCGGTTCTTGAGATCGCGGGCCTTGCCGACATAGAGCACATGACCACGACTATCGAGCATTCGGTATACCCCGGGCGTATTGCCGAGCGTTTTGGCGAATGCTTTGCCGTCCAGGGGCCTTGAGTCCGACGCCGGAGCCATGAGTCTATCCAGCCGCGATGGCGCCGGTGTCGGAGAGCTTGCTTCGCGCAAGCACAAAAACATCGTTGAACATAAATTCGGTCAAACGACGCGTCTGGGTGTTGTACCGGCTACAATGATACGAATCAACCAGCCAGCGGCCACCCGGAAGAGTGTGGTCGCGCGCATGCCCGAACGGGTAATCTTTCGTTCGCAGGCCGAGTGCCCGCAGCACCGCGCCGTGAGCAATGCCGCCGAGTGCGACGATCACAGCACCCGGGCGCAACACATCGATTTCATGGCTCAAATAGCGATTACACATCCGTACCTCCGTGCCGGTCGGTTTATTTTCGGGCGGGAGGCATTTGACGGCGTTGGTAATCCTGCAGTCCCGAAGAACCAGACCGTCGTCCCGGGAAACCGACTCAGGTCTGTCACTAAAGCCATTTTTATACAGCGTTTTATAAAGGAGAATTCCAGCATAGTCCCCAGTAAATGGACGTCCGGTAGCGTTCGCGCCGTGATAGCCGGGTGCCAGGCCCACAATCAGAAGTCTCGGGATCCGGGTTCCGAAAGGCGCTACCGGACGGGCATGGTAGTCCGGGTGTTTATCACGAACCTGGTCCAGGAACCCGGCGAGGCGGCTGCAACTGCGGCATTCGAGGCTAAACGTGTTCGGCGATTTCATAAAGCTTTCCCAGTGGACCGATACGGCGACTCAACGAGTTTATCCGCAATTTCAGCGGATTGCAGGCCTGAAACAGGCGCTAATCCCTGTGCGATTCATGCCGATAAGGTTTTCGGATTTTGCAACCACGGGAATTGAAATGAGTCGAAACGCTCACGAGCCGACTATCGGTGAACGTTATATCAATCCGGAAGGCCAGATATTCGAAGTCATCGCGATTGACGATGTCGGGGAAACGGTCGAACTGCAGTACGAAGATGGCACCGTCGAAGAGCTGGACTTTGACGACTGGTACAGCATGCGCCCCAAATCAGTAGACGCGACCGACGGTTGGGACGAATCGCTTGGTGTATCAGACGACGACTCGTACTGAGTCGTCGTTGCCGTTCATCGATCTGCTGGTCAGGACTTCTGATAGAGAAAAAAAACGCAGTTTATCGGGAAGCGGTAAGCTCTTTTATGAGCTTGTCCTCTAGTTCAATCCGTCGAGCGATAATCTCGCCGAGACCTGACAGGTCAGTCTTGAGCCGGTCGGGTTCTTCCAATGCCGACTCATCCTCATACCTGTCGTTGAAGTCGAGTATCGATTTCGTCGTCATGACTATTTTGCCGTAATTTTGTTCCGCCGCTTTTCTGACTGACCCGCGGCGCTCCTTCTCCAGTTCAATAAATCGGTATAGCTGAAAATGAGCGCTGGCTGTGTAATCTATCAAGGCTTCACAGAACTTTTGTAGTAGCACCCCTACTTCGCCATCCTGGGCAAAAGGCTGGTGGCTGGCCAGTTTCCCATAGCTTGCCAGCATTTCCGTGCGCGTTTGAACCAATTCCTTGATGGCCTTATGCGAGCTTGATCGCCGGTCCGCCACCCTGCGTTCCCGGAACTTCTGTTCCTGTTTTGTCATGAACTTAACCCCTACGCTACAGATTTTGCGGAAAAATCCGAGCGATTCTAGCAGGATTACGCCCACTTGGCCAAAGCGTAAAGGCCCTATTTTTTTTATTCGGGGCGCCGCTCGTCTCTGGCGCCCCTTTATGCGTATCGGTGGGTATGGGTTTTAGTTGACCTTGATTTTGTGCCTCCGCGACGGTTCCTGTTTGGGCAGGGTTAACTCCAATACTCCATCGGAAAAAGCCGCTTTCGCCTTGCTTGCGTCGACATCGGCGGGAAGTGTCAGCGTCCGGGAGAACTCGCCACGACTCATCTCGCGACGAATATATTGCCCTTCTTTCGTTTCTTCTTCATGTTTCGAGAAGCCGCGAATGGTAACGGTGTTGTCAGACAACGAAATGTCAAGATCATCTTTCTTAACGCCTGGTACTTCGGCGCGAACTACAACAGATTCTTCTTTATCGATAACATCGACACGCGGCATCTTGCCCTCAAACGGTGTCAATGACGACGCCCAGTCCGGCCATTCCCGGCGAAACGGATGTAACCATCCGTGCGGAAAAAATCCCTCCATCATTCTCTCCATATCCTCAAATGGCGCTATAAAGCGTCCCGGTCGTTGCGCCACTTCTTTTGTGGAGCCGCGTTCTTTCGCTTCGATTTTGGATTTATCGTTCATGAAAGTCCTCCTTGTAAACAACGAAGCATCATGACTATTTACTGATTGTTTCTATATCGCGCAGATTGATTTTTTTCTTGATCTGCTAATCCGAAATTTAGCACGTCCTCCCGCGCGCATACAGTATTTTGTGATCGTGAGTGATGTAATATTCCGAGTGAAGTGCTAAAGATCTATGCGGGCTTCAGCGGTAACCGGGCCGTGTCCGCCACGGCTCTTCGTTCAGGCAGGCTACGTTCTATTCTTTGCATGACCTTCCGGGCTGTCGCACGATACGCTGTCAATTTTCCACCATAGATAGTCAGCAATCTCGGCGCCAGCGAACGGTCCACATGAAGTACTGTTTCGCGTGGACGCTTGAATGCCAACTGATTTCCGGCGAGCAAAACTCGTAACCCGGCGAACTCTGAAACAACATCTTTCGATGTCGTATTTTTGTAAACGGGAAAATAAAAACGCAGCGTTTCCAGCAGATACTGGACTTCGGATTCCAGCGCGTGGACGTGCGCCGGATCATTATGGAACCCGGTTTCGGTAGTACCCACGAGCACGCGATTTTTCCATGGCATGACAAACACGGCGCGTCGATCACTCGGGGCTTCCATGTAGTAAATTCCGTGGGTGATTTGTCCGTTCAGAAGAATATGTGCGCCCTGCACAAGATCAACGTCCAGCCCGGTCTGATGCGGAAGGAAATTTTCAAGTACTGAATTTACCCACGGTCCCGCGGCATTTATCACGACTTTTGCGCGGCAGGATTTTGTCTGGCCCGCATCCTCGTAGGCAATATCGCATGCATTGTTGGTCAGCGTAGCTGATCGAAAAACGGCCGGGGCACAAAGGCGGGCGCCAAGTTCAACCGCCGACCGCATCACCGCTTTGGTCAGCTCTGCATCATCGGTCTGTGCATCCCAGTACTGAAAAACGGTTTGCAGCCCATCGGTTCGAAGCCCGTCAAGCTCCGTCCACGACTGCCTTGGTATCGTGCGGAAGGTCGCTGAGCCCGACATGCCGCTGAGCGTGGCGTACAAAGACAAGCCTGCTCGAATCTGCCACGGTCGTCGGCTGGTATGGCGATATACCGGAATATAGAACTGGCGCCGTTGAACGAGTTCGGGAGCGAGCTTCAGCAGCAGCTCCCGTTCGTGGAGACATTCCCTGACCAGCGCGAACTGGGCGCTCTCGAGGTAACGTAGTCCCCCGTGTATTAGTTTGCTTGAACGACTTGACGTGCCACTGGCCAGCGCAGTCTGTTCCAGCACTAATACCGAGTAGCCGGCCGCCGCCGCGGCTTGCGCTACACCTGCGCCGTGTATGCCGCCGCCAACGACGACGACATCGTAGTGCTCATCGGACACCCTTTCCCCTTGTTTTAAAGGGTGGACGCTTCAGCATATCACCGATCGCCATGGTCTCAACGAACTCTGCGCCGCGTTCGCACAGTGCCACTGCCAGCTCAGGATCGGTCACTTCGTACAGCGCCCATTTCCACGCGCCGGGCCACAAGGCTGCTGGAGGTGGCGGTAGTTTCTGGTGGTTGCAGATCACGTAGCCGGGTTTAAGCCCTTCTGTTACCAGTCGGGACTCTTCATCATAAGTCGTCAATACAAGACCAATCTCCGCTGCGCCACTGGTGCGCGCGAACTGTAACACCGGGACACTGTAGGAGATAATTACGCATCGCTCCGCGATGGGCTCGAGCGCACGATTGACCGCGTTGATGACGTCAGGGATACCAAAGAAATCTGTACTTTCTGTTTTAATCTCGACGAATACGACAACGTTGGACCAGCGAGTAAGATGCGATGCCATCGCCTCCAGCGTCGGTATCGGGATATTGGAAAAACGACCATCCAGGCGTTGCGTTTCATCCGCATAAAAACGGCTGAGTTCCTTCGCGGTGAGATCCATGATGCGCCCCGGCTGGCCGGTGATCCGGCTCAGATCGGCATCATGAAAAACCATTGGAACGTGATCGCTGCTCAGCTGGATATCAATCTCAATGTAGCGCGCACTTGCTCTGAGCGCGGATTCCACCGCCAGAACGGTATTTTCCGGATAGCGGCTCGCGTACCCGCGATGAGCGATAAGCTGTGGTAATTTCATATAGCTGGAAGGATTCCGGTGTAAGTCTGCCGCCGTTGTCAAGACGCAGTAGGTCGGGGAAGTATAGCTGTGATCCTAACGTAACGGGAAGATTAAGCCGCTGCAGCGAGGGCCTGTCGCCGGCATATGCGGACGTCCGTCAACGGACAATGGTTCAGACGAGCGTGTCGATGATAGTGCCAAGCATTTCGTCGGTGGCCCGCACGACTTGTGCAGACGCTTCAACGTTGGACTGGGCGACATACAGATTAACAAGAGAGCGGGCGATGCCTTCCGGGCCGGCTTCGTGGCCCTGTTGAGCGCTGGCAATTTCCGCGGCACTATCATTGACATCCCTGAGTCCCTTGCTGATTCCCTGTAACGCACTGTCGAGGGGGAAACCGATATTCATCACAGCTTACCTGTATTACTCGCGATGCCGCCGCCGTCGTGGCGGAAGATCAAGGCGATCCTTGCGATCGGACATCCGGTCAGTGATGTATGGGAAGGTACAGCTACGGTCGCTGTGCCTTCCGTAGCTAATGAACGTAGCGGCCGCATGCCTCGCTTCTTTAGCGAAAAAAACCTTATCGTTATGTTTAATAACGCAATAGCCGGGAGTTATGTTGCCTTCATGGTTAGCAATGCCGGATTGCCTCCTATTGCTGCTGTGTTTGTCGTAACGGTCAATTCGGTCACGAAGTGCTGCAGGTAGCAGGGCCCTCCCGCCTTTGGTCCGGTACCCGACAAACCACGGCCGCCGAACGGTTGCACCCCGACCGCGGCGCCGATCATATCCCGATTGACATAGACATTGCCGACCCGGACGCGCTCGACGATGTAACTAATGGTCTCGTCAACGCGGCTATGTATCCCGAGTGTCAGCCCGTAGCCCGTGCTGTTGATGTCGTCGATTACACTATCCAGATGGTCTGCGCGATATCGGATCACATGGAGTACTGGGCCAAAGACCTCACGTTTCAGCTGGCGAATATGCTCCAGTTCGTAAGCATGCGGCGCGAGAAAGGTACCTTTTTCGTGACCTTCAGGTAACGCTGCGCGATAGATCAGCTTCGCCTCAGTATCCATGCGGTCGACATGGGCGGTTAACCGGTCCAGCGCTTGCTGATCGATCACCGGCCCGACGTCCGTTGTTGCCAACGCCGGATCGCCGATACGTAACTCCGCGATTGCGCCGCGCAGCATTTCGATCGTCTGATCCGCTATGTCCTGCTGAAGATACAGTACCCGCAGTGCCGAGCAGCGTTGTCCGGCGCTGTTAAATGCCGATCTGACGGCATCACGGACCACCTGTTCTGGCAGCGCCGAACTGTCGACAATCATGACGTTCTGACCGCCTGTCTCGGCGATCAAGGGCGCGATCGGCGTCTCGCGTGCCGCAAGCGCACGATTGATCGACCAGGCCGTTGCCGTGGATCCGGTAAACACCACGCCATTGGTGCCAGCGTGCCGGCAAAGTCCGGCGCCGACAGTCCTGCCGCTACCCGGTAGCAGCGCGAGCGCGCCCGGCAGGATACCGGCCGCCAACATCAGATCGATTGCCCGGGCAGCGATCAGCGGAGTCTGCTCGGCGGGTTTGGCAATCACCGTGTTGCCGGTCACCAGTGCCGCAGCGATCTGCCCGACAAAAATCGCCAGCGGAAAATTCCAGGGGCTGATGCAGACGAACACGCCCCGACCCCTAAGCCTCAGTTCGTTTGATTCGCCGGTAACCCCGTCAAGCTGGCGCGGCAACCCCATTAACTGCCGAGCCTCCAGGGCGTAATAACGGCAGTAATCGATGGCCTCACGTACTTCTGCCATGGCGTCGGGGATCGTCTTGCCCGCTTCGGCGATACATAACGCCATCAGTTCCGTACGGTGATGCTCGAACAGGTCGGCCGCCCGCTCAAGGCAGCGTGCGCGTTCGTCGACTGGCGTGGCATTCCACGCGGGAAACGAGGTTGAGGCAATAACGACCGCCTCCTCGATCATGGCGTCATTGGCCTCAGTCACCTGCCCGATAACTCGGCCGTGATCGGCGGGGCTGACTATCTTGCGCGTAACGCCGTTGACTCGCTTGCCGTCCTGCACCGGACAGGCAAGCCAGCCGTGTGCCTGCGCGTTGTGGATCGACGCGATGAGCATCTGCACGCCGTTTTCGTCACCCAGATTAACGCCACGCGAGTTCGCCCGCCGCTCGCCGTACAGATTGACCGGCAGCGGAATTCGATTACCCGGCGAGCGTGAAACCGTTTCGATCTCGCTGATCGGATCGGCAATAACCTCGGCGACGGCTATCGATTCGTTGGCGATCCGATTCACGAACGACGTGTTGACGCCGTTCTCCAGGAGACGTCGCACCAGATAAGGCAGCAGATCCTTGTGGCCGCCTACCGGAGCGTAAATACGGCAGGGGCACTGGTTACCCTCCATCCCCGTGATTTCTTCGTATAGATCCCCGCCCATGCCCTGCAAACGCTGCAACTCGAACGCCGCGCCTGGACCGGCCATGTCGATAACCGCCGCGACCGTGTGTGCGTTGTGCGTGGCAAATTGTGGATAGAATACTTCACCGTGTTTCAGCACGGTCCGTACACAGGCAAGATAGGACAAATCAGTCGCCGCCTTGCGTGTAAAAACCGGGTAGCCGTCCAGCCCCTGTTGTTGGGCGCGCTTGATCTCGGTATCCCAATACGCGCCTTTGACAAGACGCAGCGGAATACGGCGGCCATGCCGGGCCGCGAGTTCGGCCAGCCATTCAAGTACCGGAATCGCACGTTTTTGATAGGCCTGTACGGCGATGCCCAGGCCCTGCCAGTCTACCAATGTATTGCTGGAAAAGACCTCGCGGAAAACCTCCAGCGTCAGCGCCAGACGATCCGCTTCCTCGGCGTCTATCGTCAGACCGATGCCGGCGTCCCGACAGTTTTGCGCGAGTTCCAGCAGCCGCGGCGTCAGTTCCCGCAGCACCCGCTCCTTCTGGAGAATCTCGAAGCGCGGATGCAGCGCGGACAACTTGACCGATATGCTGTCGGCTCTTTCGGAATACGGCGCCTCGTTGCTGGCACCGGCTGTCCCAATGGCATGTTGGTATGCGGCAAAATACCGTTCCGCGTCGGCCTGGGTCATCGCCGCCTCGCCTAGCATGTCGAACGAAAAACGATATCGCACCATGGCGGTCGAATGGCGCCGCTCCAGCGCCTGTTCCATCGTCTCGCCGAGCACGAATTGTTCGCCCAGAATACGCATCGCCTGTGCGAGCGCATGCCGGATCACCGATTCACCGCTGCGCGCGACGACGCGTTTTAGCACGTCAGCCAGATTGTGTGCGGTTGCGTCTTGTGCAGTAACGAGGCGGCCGGTCAGCATCAGCCCCCATGTCGAGGCATTCACCAACAGTGATGTGCTGTGGCCCAAATGCCGATCCCATTCACCGGCAGCGAGCTTGCCGCGGATCAGACGATCCGCGGTACCTCGGTCAGGTATACGCAGCAACGCCTCGGCTATGCACATCAGCACGATGCCTTCGTGCGACGACAGATCGTATTCGCGCAAGAATGCGTCCAGACCGCCGCGGGTGTGCTGCCTGGCACGCACGGCGGCAACGAGTTGCCCGGCCACGCGGGCGATGTTTTCACGCGCCGCCGTATTCAACGCGACGGCGCCGAGCAGACTCCGGACGACCGCGGTTTCATCCGCCAGGTAGCCGGCGTGTACTGCGGCAAGCGATGTATCAGGTTGACGGGGATAGCCAGTTGCCATGACGGTATTCTGCTCCGGTAGCGCCCGTCGTTCTTAGCGATCCGGGCAGGATGCTGTCAGGAATTTGCCAGCCACGTTTACGAATGCTTCGCCAGTAACACCATAAACGCCGGCTCATCGAGGACCACAACACCCAGCTTTTCAGCACAGGCAAGCTTCGAACCCGGGTCGGCACCCGCCACGAGATAGTCGGTCTTCTTCGAAACGCTGCCGCTCACCTTCGCGCCCAGCGTCTGCAAACGTGCTTTTGCATCGTCGCGCGCCATACCGGCAAGGGCGCCGGTCAGGACAAATGTCTTGCCGTTGAGCGGCTGTACTGACGACCTGGCGGGTGTCACATTCGCCCAGCGTACGCCGCACTCCCGCAACTTTGCGATGACATCGCGGTTATGCGGCTGGCGGAAAAAACTGACGATGAACGCCGCCACGACCGGGCCGACGTCCGGCACCTGTTGCAGCGTTTCCTCGTCTGCCGACATGAGGGCCTCGAACGTGCCGAAGTGACTCGCCAGTGCCGCAGCCGTGGCCTCGCCGACGCTGCGAATACCCAGTGCATAGATAAACCGCGCCAGCCCGGTCTGCTTGCTCTTGTCCAACGCTGCCATCAGTTTGGCAGCCGATTTCTTGCCCATGCGATCGAGCCCCGCCAGCTGCTCGGCGGTCAACACGTACAAATCATCGACGTGGCGGATCAACGCTTTCTCTACCAGCTGATCGATGATCTTGTCGCCCAGCCCGGTGATGTCGAGCGCGCGGCGTGACGCGAAATGTTTGACCGCCTCCTTGCGTTGCGCCGGACAGTAGAGACCGCCGCTGCACCGTGCGACGGCTTCTCCATCGGCCTTTACGACTTCTGATCCGCACACCGGACATTGCGTCGGCATTTCGAACCGTTCGGTGTCCTGCGGCCGCCGTTCGAGTACAACGCTGACGACCTCGGGGATAACGTCACCAGCGCGACGCACAAGGATGGTGTCGTGTACGCGGACGTCCTTGCGCCGCAACTCATCCTCGTTATGCAGGGTTGCGTTGGTGACGGTAACGCCGCCGAGAAACACCGGCTCAAGACGCGCCACCGGGGTGAGCGCGCCGGTACGACCCACCTGGACATCAATACCGATAACCCGCGTCAATTCTTCGTGTGCCGGGAACTTGTGCGCCACTGCCCAGCGCGGCGCCCGAGTTACAAAGCCGAGGCGCTCCTGCTCGGCAAGCAGATTCACCTTGTACACCACGCCGTCGATTTGATACGGAAGCCCGTCGCGCAGACCTGCGAGCTTGTGAAAGTAATCCAGGCATCCCTTCAGGCCATGAACCGTCGCCGATTCAGGCGACACCGGCACGCCCCAGGCCTGCAACTTCACCAGTATCTCGCTGTGTCGTTTCGGCAGGTTACCGTCCCTGACAACGCCGATGCCGTAGCTGAAAAATCCGAGCGGGCGATCGGCGGTGACAGCGGGGTCGAGTTGCCGCAGACTGCCGGCGGCCGCGTTGCGCGGATTGGCAAACGGCTTCCTGTCTTCCGCGAGTTGCCGCCGGTTAAGTTCATCAAACCCCGCGGTCGTCATGTAGACCTCGCCGCGCACTTCCAGTACCGGCGGAAAATCCTTGCCGATCAGTTGTAGCGGTATCGCCCGTATCGTCCGCGCGTTTTGGGTGACGTCCTCGCCGACCTCGCCATCGCCGCGCGTCGCGCCCTGCGTCAGTAGCCCGTTTTCATACATCAGACTGATCGCCAGACCGTCGAGCTTGGGTTCGGCGGCATACTCGATCTCGCGGTCGCCCAAACGGTCGCGAACGCGGCGGTCGAATTCCGCTACCTCCTCGGCCGAAAACGCGTTGTCGAGCGATAACATGCGCAGTTGATACCGGACTTCCGCGAATTCGGTGGCACGCTTGCCGCCCACCCGCCGTGTCGGCGAATCCTCCGTGACCAAATCCGGATAATGCTTTTCCAACTCCCGCAATTCGCCGATCAACCGATCGTATGCAGCGTCCGGAATCGTCGGGGCGTCAAGCACGTAATAGCGATAATCGTGACCGCGGATCTCGCGGCGCAACTGATTGACCCTGTCTACGATATTTTTGGCTACCTTGCTCAATGTCGTTTGCCACAGGCCTGTCCGGCGGTTTCGCTACGGTAGAAAAACAGGATGACGACATCAACGCATGCGCACATCGTACGCTCCCGGCCGACTGTCGAAAACGGTGTCGGTCAGGCGTGCGCCGCGCGCCGGGAGTCGACCTGGCGTTTGCGTTGAAATTCGGCGATCTGTTCGTGCAGGTGTTCGATGCCCTGCGGCGTGAGGACGCTGCGGGTTTCGTCCCGAACATCACCTTGCAATGCCGAGGCCAGTTGCCTGGCGGTCGTCAGCATGCGATTAAACGCGGACTTGCCGTCAGCGGGCCCAGGCAGCGTCATGAACAACAGCAGGCCGGGTGTCTCGAAATGATCGATAAAATCCATGTTGAAACTGCCCGGTTCCAGCAGATTGGCAACGCTGAACACCGGCTGGTCACCATCGCCTGGCATCCTGCAATGAAAAATATCCCGGTCGCCGAGGACCAATCCGCTCCTGGTCACCGCGTTGACGACGTCGGGGCCACGAAACCTGCGGCTATCGCGACTGACGACCAGCAACTGGAGAATAAATTCCGGCTCAGCCTGCGGGTCCTGCCGGGCCGGCCGGGTGGCGGGACGATCGGTCCTGGCGGGTTCCGGCGCCGATGCACCGCCGCCTGCGTGCCGCTCGGGGTGTTCGCGGATATCGCCGGCAATCATCTGGCCCATAGCCGCGAGATCCTCCGTCGCTACCGGCGCAATACGGGCCGGTACCGCGATGAGCTCATCCCCGGCGGCCGCCGGGCGGTCATTGCCAGCGCGCACGCTCCGCTTGCCGGAGCGCTTGCGTAACGACTGGCGGAAACCGAAAAGATAGATCCCGACGATAGTCGCGATCCCGGTCAGCAGCAATGCAATCTGTAACGCGTCCATGTGTCTCAGGCGGTTCCGGCTGCGCTGACCTCCGCCCACCCCACTGCCTCGTCGACGTCCACGGCCACCAGACGCGAAACGCCGGGCTCACTCATCGTGACGCCGATCAATTGATGGGCCATTTCCATCGTGACCTTGTTGTGCGTGATGAACACGAACTGGATACGTTTTGACATCTCGGCGACAAGGCTGCAAAACCGGACGACATTGTTGTCATCCAGTGGCGCATCGACCTCATCGAGCATGCAGAACGGCGCCGGATTCAATTCAAAGATCGCGAACACCATGGCAATAGCGGTCAACGCCTTTTCACCGCCCGACAGCAGGTGAATCGTGCTGTTTTTCTTGCCGGGTGGCCGGGCCATCACGGTAACACCGGTATCGAGCAGATTATCGCCCGTCAATTCGAGATAGGCACGCCCGCCGCCAAACAGCCGCGGAAACATATGCTGCAACCCCTCGTTGACCTTGTCGAAGGTCTCCTTGAAACGCGTGCGCGTCTCGCGGTCAATCTTGCCGATGGCGTTTTCCAGCGTCGTCAATGCCTTGGTCAGATCCTCATGCTGCGCATCGAGATAACTCTTGCGCTCCGATTCCTGGTTGAACTCGTCTATCGCCGCGAGATTGACCGGCTCCAGTCGTTGGGCCTTGCGCATCAGCTGTTCGAGCTCCTGTTGCCAATCGTGTTCGTTGGCGGCGGGAGGCATTTCCTCGATAAGCTGCGGCAGTTTGAAATCGCCTTCCGCAAGTTGCTCCTCCAGCGTCTGCCGGCGGACACGAATTTCCTGGCCACTCATGCGTAACTGCTCGAGCCGCTCGCGCACCTGCTGGACTTCCTGTTCCGTCCGGTGCCGCCGGTCGTCTGACTGGCGCAGTTCTTCATCACAATTTTCTACGGTGCGCCGTGCCTGGGCCAGCTCGGTTTCGACCGTCAGCCGCTCCTTCAAGCGGACCTCAAGGTCTCTGCTGAAGGATGCAACCGGCTTTTCACCTTCGCAGAGCGCGTTGGTCAGATCGTGGTGACGACGATCAAGGTGCCCCAGCTGATTTTCCATGCGCGCGAGGTTGCTGCGCGTAACGTCGAGCTGGGTACGCATCGTATGCAGTTTCAGTCCGAGCTCGTGGGTGGCATCCTTGTCTGCACGTGCCTGCGCGCGTATCCGGTCAAGCTCGCTACGCAGGTCATCCCGTTGCCGGATCAGCGCGTCACGCTGATTCGCGACGAGTTCGATCTGCTCGATCTCCGCGACCAGACGGTTGCGCCCCGCGGCGAGTTCGCTGTCGTCCCTGCTGATCCGGGCGCGGATCTCATCGACCTCGCCGCGCAGCTTCGCGCAATGCATTTTTAATTGCTGCCAGTTGGCCTGCCGTGCGCTCAACTGCTCGCGCAGTCTCGTGCGTTCATGCGCCTTACCGTTCAGGGATGCCTGCAGAGCCTCGCGTTTTTCTTCCAGCTCTTTCAGGCGCTGGCTGCCTTGACGTGACGTCTCCTGCAAGTTCTCAACTGTCGCATGAACGTTATTGAGGCTGGTCTTGAGCCGCTTCAACGATTGTTCGCGGCTCAGCACGCCCGCCTTTTCATCAACGTTGCGGGTGACCCGCAGCCAGTTGCCGCCGATCCAGACACCGTCGCGCGTCACGACGGATTCACTGTCCCCGAGACGGGGATGTAGCGACAGCGCGTCCTCCAGACTGTCAACGGCATAAACGCCTGCCAGCAACGATTCCATTGGCCACGGTGCCGTGATGAAATCCGCGAGCAACGGTGCCCGCGAGCTCCTGTCGGTGCCGGGCCGGGCTGCTGTTGTGTCAAACGCGCCCAACGATCCCTCGGTCAGCGCCGCCAGCCCACGGGCGACCTTGTCCAGACCGTCAACGCACACGGCGTTGAGGTGCAGCCCGAGCACGGCCTCGACCGCCTGTTCCCAGCCCTTGCTAACGTCGAGCTGCTGCACGAGGCGCGCCGTGTCCTGCAAACCCTGCTGCTCAAGCCACGCGTTGATCGAATCGATCTGGGAACCGAACGCGGCTTGCTGTAACGCGTCGAGCGAGGCGTGTTCACTTTGCAGACCCTGCAATTCGTTACGGCGCTGATCGAGCTGCGCGGCGCAGCGGTGGTTGTTTTCCCGCTGGTCGATCATTTCCCTCAGCAAGCCCTGGAGCTCGTCCTGCAGCGCGTCGATCGATTTCTCGATATCACCGACCTCGCCGTTCAGTGTCGAAATTTCCGCGTCGAGTTCGGTGAAACGGGCGCTGCCCAGTTCCTCCTCGAGCCGGCGCAACCGATCGGTCAGCGTCAGAAGCTGCTGCTCCAGATGTTCGGCGCGCGTCTTCTGCACTTCCACCGCCTGTGTGCGTGCCGACGCCGATTCGTTGAATTTGTCCCACTGCAGCTGCCACTGATGCATTGCGGCTTCCATCTCCGCAAGCCGTTGGCTCGAGCTTTCCGCGGCAAGGTGCCGTGCGGTATAGCCGGGTTCGGTTTCGGCAAGTCCGCCGGTCAGTGCTTCGATCTGCTGTTTGTCGCTGTCGAGATGGGACAGGGCTTCCGCGCGGGCCCGCTCCGTCTGCTCGAGGTCCTGTTTTTGCTGGCGGCCCTGTTCGCGCGCGTGCTGGATCGCCTGCTCCAGCCGGGCGATTTCCGCCCCGACGCCATAAAATTTTCCCTGCACCTGGTTGAAGTGCAGGTTGGCCTCAACCGGTTTCTCGCGGCCATCCTCGATTGCTGCCTCGATCTGCCGGACAGCCGCCACCTGTTTCTCCAGCAGGGTTTCCTGTTCGGCGATCTTGCCGCTCTGCTCGGCAACTTCCTTGTCGAGCAACTGCCAGCGTAATGCCAACAACTGCGATCGGGTGATGCGTTCCTGCTGTTTCAGTTCCTTGTACTGTTCAGCCTGGCGGGCCTGGCGCCGCAGACTTTCAATGCGTTTGCCAAGTTCATCGCGTATATCGTTGAGGCGGTTGATATTGTCCTGCGTGTGGCGCAGCCGGGTTTCGGTTTCGCGCCGACGCTCCTTGTACTTCGAGATACCGGCGGCTTCCTCGAGCAGAATGCGCAGTTCGTCGGGCTTGGCCTCGATCAACCGGGAAATCATGCCCTGCTCGATGATCGCGTAGCTGCGCGCGCCAAGGCCGGTGCCGAGAAAGATGTCCTTGATGTCACGCCGGCGGCAGCGCGTGCCGTTCAGAAAATAGCTCGATTGCCCGTCGCGCGTAACCTGACGTTTTATGGAGATTTCGTTGTACTCAGCGTACTGGTCGCCGAGCGTGCCGTCGCTGTTGTCGAACAGCAGTTCGATCGACGCCTGTCCGACCGGCTTGCGGTCGCTGGAGCCGTTGAATATCACGTCGGCCATCGAGTCGCCGCGCAGATGCTTGGCAGAACTCTCGCCCATCACCCAGCGCACCGCATCGATCACGTTGGACTTGCCGCAGCCGTTGGGCCCGACGACGCCGACCAGATTACTCGGCAGGTTGATGGATGTGGGATCGACGAACGACTTGAAGCCGGCGAGCTTGATTTGAGTTAAACGCATGGAGCATAAAGATACCCAATGGCTGGCACTGGTTACAAGGGTTAATATCGGTATACAATCTGCGTCCCTTTCGCACTTGATATTCTTCGCGCCAGCGAGTACCCAGCCATGCCCTCCCGGCCCGCCAAAACACTTGACACCTTCCCGAATCCCGACCCCGATCGTGACTATACGATCCGCATCCGGATCCCGGAGTTCACCTGTCTGTGTCCGAAGACCGGTCAGCCGGATTTCGCCACGATCCAGATTAACTACGTGCCCGCGGCCCGCTGTGTCGAGCTGAAGTCGCTAAAGCAGTATATCTGGTCGTTTCGCGACGAGGGCGCCTTCCACGAAGCCGTTACCAACCGGATACTCGACGACCTCGCGGCGGCCTGCGAGCCCCATTACGTGCAGGTAACGGCGGAATTCAACGTCCGCGGCGGCATATATACCACCGTCACAGCCGAGCACCGCAGTGACGCCTGGATACCACTAGACCCGGTGCGACTGCCCTAGGACCGTGGTGCGGGACGATTGAACCTCTACGTCGGCATCGATCTGGGGACATCCGGCTGTCGGGCAATCGCCATCGATGCTACCGGTACGGAACACGCCAGCAGCGCCGTGGCCTTCCCGGAACCGCTGCGTCGCGGACCCGAGGTGGAACAGGACCCGGACATCTGGTGGCAGGCCACCTGCGCAGTGATCCGCGAACTTGTCTCACGGAATCCGGACGCATGCATCGCCGGAATCGCTGTGGACGGGACGTCCGGCACGCTATTGCTGGCCGATGATCGCGGTAATCCGCTGGGGCGTGCGCTGATGTACAACGACGCCCGCAGCCAGCCCGAAGCAGCAGTTATCGCGTCGTGCGCACCGGCAGAATCCGGCGCCCACGGGGCAAGCTCCAGTCTCGCGAAGCTCCTGTGGCTGCAGCGCCGCGGCGACACCGGCCGGGCGCGGTACGCGTTACACCAGGCCGACTGGATCAGCGGCCGCCTCGCCGGCGTCTACGGCGTCTGTGATTACAACAACGCGCTGAAACTGGGCTACGACGCCGTTCAATTGGCGTGGCCGGATTGGCTGCGGACGCTGCCAATCCGTCAGCAATTGCTGCCCGACGTCGTTGCCCCCGGGGACACCCTCGGCACCGTCGACACGACCGTCGCCGGCGCGCTGTCGTTGTCGCAGGAGGCACGCGTGATTGCCGGCACCACCGACAGTGTCGCCGCATTCTGTGCCACCGGAGCTGTCGATATCGGCGACGCCGTCACCTCGCTGGGTAGTACGCTGGTCCTCAAAATATTGGCGCAGTCTCCGGTATACGCGCCGGAATACGGCGTGTACAGCCATCGGTTCGGCGACAGGTGGCTGGTCGGCGGTGCATCGAATAGCGGCGGCGCCGTGCTGCGCCAGTACTTCAGCGATACCCGGATGGCGGCCCTCTCCGACCGGATACACCCGGAGACACCTACTGGTCTGGACTACTATCCGCTGCCGGCGGCAGGTGAGCGCTTCCCGGTCGCCGATCCGGTGCTCGAAGCACGGGTCACCCCGCGCCCCGCGGATGACGCACTGTTTTTTCAGGGCCTGCTAGAGGGCATCGCGCGCATCGAGTCTGCCGGCTACCGGCAACTCGCTGCACTGGGCGCGCCGTTTCCGCACGCGTTACGCAGCGTCGGCACGGGGTCGAAAAACGCGCGCTGGACGACGCTGCGGCGCATACTGCTCGGCGTTCCCTTTGTCCCGGCACGGCATAGTGAAGCGGCTTACGGCGCGGCGTTGATCGCGCGTAACGGCTGCACCGGTCGCGCCGGTTTCGCGATGGACACGTTGCCAGACCAATAAACGGGAGACGCGATGCGTGAATTTATCACCGGTGCCGGATACCTCCTGCGAGGATACAGCCTGTTGCGCGTGCCGAGCCTGCGTCGCTATGTGGTGGTACCGCTGCTGATCAATACCCTGTTGTTCGCCGGTATTGTTTTGCTCGGCGGGCAGATGTTCGGTCACCTGATTGACGGTCTTCTGGCCGCAGTCCCCACCTGGTTGCAATGGCTGGGATGGGTGCTGTGGCCGCTGTTCGTGATTACCGCCGGCATCGTGGTGTTTTTTACGTTCACAGTCATCGCCAATCTGCTCGGCGCACCGTTCAACGGTCTGCTGGCGGAATCGGTAGAGCGCTACCTGACGGGGGAATCCGCGCCGTCTTCGTCAGGAGTTCGCGATCTGATCGCCGGCGTATTACCGGCCATCCACGGCGAACTGGTCAAGGCAGGGTACTTGCTGTTGCGCGCAATACCGCTGCTGCTACTGTTTCTGGTACCGGTGGTCAATGCTGCCGCGCCCTTCATATGGGCGATATTTGGCAGCTGGATGCTCGCACTGGAATATTTTGATTATCCGCTTGGTAACCAGCGCATGGCGTTTCCGGAACAGCGTCGCCTGGTAAAGAACCACCGCAGTCTGACGCTGGGATTTGGCGGGGCGACCATGATCGCGAGCATGATTCCGGTGGTAAACTTCGTCGTGATGCCGGCCGCGGTCGCCGGCGCAACGGCGCTTTACGTGGCGCGCCTGCGTCGGACAGAGTCGGTGACCGGCCTCTGATCAAGCAACAACGCACTTCAGACCGATCAACGCTCGACCGATAAAAGAGGTATAGTGCGCACAGCGCTATGGTCGGGAACAGCCATTAAAACAATGACTTTTCTGAAGGTAGTTGGGTCAATCACAACGATGGCGGGTATCGTCCTGACGGCTTGCCTGTTTACGGGCATCGCCCTGGCGGACCCGGACCCATGGATTCTCGTCGATACCCGTGCCCGGACGCTGACGGTAAACTCCGCTGACCGTGTCGTGAAGCGCTTCGACGGCGTAGCTATCGGACGTAACGGTGCCGCCGAAACGCGCTCCGAAGGCGACGGGCAAACGCCACTGGGCACGTTCGAGATTGCCTGGGTAAACGACAGAAGTGATTTCCGGCTGTTTTTCGGCCTGAACTACCCGACCCGCGAACACGCCGAACGCGCATTCCGTGCACATCTTATCGACCTGTCAACGTATCTTGATATCCAGCTTGCTATCGATCACCACCGCCTGCCACCGCAAAATACGCGGCTGGGCGGATATATCGGCATCCATGGCCTGGGACGGGCCGATCCCGATATCCATGCCAGTACTAACTGGACGCAGGGTTGCGTCGCATTGACCGACCAGCAGATCGAACAGCTCGCCGCCTGGATCAAACCCGGAACCCGGGTGGTGATCCGCTGATCATTGCCCGCCGGGCCGCCGTGGGGATTTGTCAATAAGTTGGGAACGTCGCGCAACCCGGCGGTGCGTTTCTCCGCTTTAGAATTACCCTAAAAGCGTTTAAGCTATGTAGCTGCTGCCGAAATTTCCCGGCAGCGCTTTATTAACAACTATAGTCAGGAAGAGTAACAATGAAAAAAATTGCAAGACAAGTACCAGCGATAGCTACTGTATCTTTTGCTGCCATATTCGCTATTGGCTGCGCCAGTACCGCGAATCTTGAGAAGATGGTAAAGGATGCACAGAAGACCGCCACCGAGGCGCTGGACACTGCAAAACAGGCTCAATCGACCGCTAACTCTGCTTCTTCGAAAGCCGACCAGGCGATGAGCGCTGCCAACAGTGCGTCGACTGCGGCCAACGGCGCGAAGAGCGCGGCGAGCGATGCCCAGGCGTGCTGCACCGCCAACACGGAACGTCTGAATCGCATGTTTGAGAAGTCGATGAGGAAATAACACGGCTATCCGTGTTGTATACGGCGAATCACGCCAGCAGCTATGTTCCGTGCAGAAGCAGGTTATTCGTTGGGAAGGCTGCTGGCGTCGGTTCGACGCATCGATGACGCGATTGCTTCGGCTTCGAGGTGATCTGCGGAAATAGGGACTGGCATTCCGGAAGCACGGGTAATAATCGCCTGAACCCTCTCCCATACTATTGGTGACGTGCGATCACGCGTTGCCGTCACGATCGCGCTGACCGCGCCAGAATGGTTTTTTTCATTCTCCGCCGTTGTCTCTTCCAGCGGGTCGTGAACCTCCAGATACAACGTACCATCCCGCCAACCGGCCTTGTATGGCTGGTTGACCAGACGCACCCGGGTACCGACCGGGACCGTATTAAACAAGGTCTCGATGTCTTCCGGGTATAAACGCAAACACCCGTGTGTCACGCGCAGGCCGATGCCATAGGGCCGATTGGTCCCGTGTATGTAGTATCCGGGCAGGTTCAAACCCAATGCGTATTTCCCCAGCGGGTTGTCCGGGCCTGGTTCGACACGCGACGCAAGCAGCCTGCCATCTGCCGCATGTTCCTTGCGCACGGACTCCGGTGGAAACCAGACCGGATCCTTCACCTTGGTGGTAATCACGGAGTCGCCGAACGGTGTCGACCACTCGCGGCGACCGATACTCAACGGGTACGTAATAACTTCCGCCGGCTGGTCTTTGGCAGGGGGCGGGAAGTAAAAGAGGCGCATCTCCGGCAGGTTGATGACGATGCCTTCGCGCGGGCCTTCAGGAAGAATGTACTGGGTCGGCAGCAGCACCGGTGAACCCGAGCCGGGGATCCAGATGTCCAGTTCGGGATTCGCGCGCTTGATATCCTCAAAACCGAGGCCATAACGGCGCGCGATATCGAGCAGCGTATCGTTCGCATGTGCCGTCACGGTCTGCACGCTCCCGATAACGTCGATGCCCGGTTCGGGCAGCGGATAGCTATGCGCGGAAGCCGCGCCGCTCGACGCGGCAAGCAGCAGAAATACAGTGAAAACACGGAAATAAGCGGTCATGGCAACGTCACATCTGGTGGTACGGGCGCGATTATACAGCGGTTGGACCGTATGATTCACACAAAATTTCGAATGCGCCGCATGCCTTCAAGCAGGGTCGGGACCGACGTGGTATAGGCGAACCGAACGCGTGTCGCCGCGTTATGCCAGCCGAAATCTTTCCACGGCGTAATGGCGACGCCCGCTTCTTCCAGTAACTGATTGGCGAATGCATAACTGTCGGTAGTGAACCGCTCAGAGCCTGTTCACGATCTTTTCAAGATTAAGCTGAGAAACGCAAACACGACCATCTGCACGCTGGTGTTCAGTTTTCGCTCGCAGTTTTTCCACAGTCGTCGACACTTTTCAAGCCACGC
>JAHFRU010000040.1 GCA_023266115.1 Gammaproteobacteria bacterium | reverse complement strand
CGTACTGAATTGCGCGACCGCACGGATGTATGTCTCTTGGGTGCTCGGCGACAAATTGCGCATCGTCATGTCGTCGATCATGCGCTGGCGCAGAGGAGAGATCGGCTTGGTCATCGGTGGGCTCCTGTCGATTGGATTGCACGAACGCGCAATCCTCGCAGACAGGACGCCTCCTACCGATGATCCAACTCCGATTGGGACGGCCGACGGACCAAAAGGAATCTACGGACGAAGGTCTCTCTCAAAACCACCAAAACCCTTTGAGCCACCGACCTCACCACAGGCGACTACCGCGGCAGCGGTTTAGTGCAACGTCCGTTTCGTGCCAAGGCACTAAATCGCTGCGCGATAGTCCGCTGCGCGGTCGGCTTGGCCGCAAGCGCGGTCCCCAGGGAGAGGTCGTCGGTAGCGGGCGAGGCGGCCCTGTCTTGAGGATTGAGGTGTCATCGACCTCATCCAAGACAGGAGCTGCCTATGACCACGGATACTGTCAGCCCGCTGCGCCGGCGTATGATCGAGGACATGAACTCGCGCAAGCTTGGTGCGCACACGCAGGGGGGCCACATCTATAGCTGCAAGCGGTTCGCTGCGTTTCTGAAGCGGTCCCCTGACACGGCCACCCTTGAGGACATCCGTCTTTTCCAGCTGCACCTGGCCGAGACGGGCATGAGCATCTGCAATCGCAACCGCATCATGACCGGGCTGCGGTTCTTGTTCCGTGTGACGCTGCGGCGACTGGATCTTGCTGCCGAGATCTATCACCTGCGCGAGCCCCAGAAGATCCCGCTGGTGATGAGCCCGGATGAGACGCGCCGTCTGCTGGCCGTCGCCAGCAGCCTCAAGGTCCGCACACTGCTCAGTCTCGGCTATGGCAGCGGCCTGCGCGCCAGCGAGGTGGTGCGGCTGAAGGTCAAGCATATCGACAGGGCGCAGAGCATCATCCGCGTCGAGCAGGCCAAGGGCCGCAAGGATCGGCACGTGATGCTGTCGCCCGAGACGCTCGGTCTGTTGCGGGCATGGTGGAAGGCTCGCCCAACGCGTTGGGACGCGGGCGTGCCACCGGAGGAACGCTGGCTGTTTCCCGGCCGCAAGCCCGGCAAGCCGATGACCACCCGCCAGCTGAGCCGCCTGTTCCACGAGGCGGTCGACGCGGCCGGGATCAAGAAGAGCGTGACGCTGCATGCGCTGCGCCACAGCTTCGCGACCCACCTGCTCGAGCGCGGCACCGATGTCAGAATCATCCAAGCGCTCTTGGGTCACGACAAGCTGGACACAACGGCGCGCTACACGCGCGTCGCCACCGGCATGATTGCCAGCATCGAAAGCCCGCTCGACCTGCTGTCGCAGCCTCGCAAGAAGCCCAAGAAGAGCCGGAAAGACCAGCCGCCGGCGTAACCGCCAGCGGCCATGTCCCGTCCAGCGCTGGAGGTCGCGGACATCTTCCGCGACCACGGGGCGGCGTGGCGTTCTGCCAATGCCGGACACGTCAGCCTCGGCCAGTTAAAGGTGATGTCGGCCATCGAGCGCTGCCGCACCGCCGCGCTCGGCGGCCATGTCGCGCGCTGCGAGAAGTGCTCGCACACCCTCATCGCCTACAACTCCTGCCGCAACCGGCATTGCCCGAAGTGCCAGGGTGCCGCCGCGAAGGAATGGCTGGCCGCGCGCGAGGCCGACCTGTTGCCGGTGCCCTACTTCCACGTGGTGTTCACGCTGCCGGCCCCGATCGCCGACATCGCCTATCAGAACAAGGCGATCATTTACGACATCCTGTTCAAGGCCTCGTCCGAGACCATGCTCACAATCGCGGCCGATCCCAAGCATCTGGGTGCCCGCATCGGCATCACCGCCGTGCTGCACACCTGGGGCTCGGCGCTCATCCACCATCCGCATGTCCACATGATCGTGCCGGGCGGCGGCTTCTCGCTCGACGGCCAGCGCTGGATCCCCTGCCGACCCCACTACTTTCTTCCGGTGCAAGTTCTCTCGCGCCTGTTCCGGCGATTGCTGCTGGAGAAGCTCATCGCCGCACACAAGGCCGGTCAGCTCAAATTCTTCGGCGATCACGCCGCGCTCATTGAGCGCAAGGCCTTCGCAGCTTACCTGGCGCCGCTACGCACGATCGAGTGGGTGGTGTATGCGAAGGACCCGTTCGGCGGACCGAAGGTGGTGCTCGCCTATCTGTCGCGCTACACCCACCGCGTCGCCATCTCCAATCGCCGGCTAATTGCGTTCGACGAGAACAGCGTCACCTTCAGGTACAAGGATTATCGCGCCGACGGCCGTGCGCGCTACAAGGTCATGACCCTTCCCACGCATGAGTTCATCCGCCGCTTCCTCATCCACGTCCTGCCCGACAGCTTCCACCGCATCCGCTACTACGGTCTCTTCGCCAGTGCCTCCCGCGCCGACAACATCGCGCGGGCGCGCCAGTTGCTCACCGTGCCATCCCGCTCGAAACAACCCGAGCCGCGCGAGACCACAGCGGTCGACGAGCCGCGCGTGCTCCCGCGTCCGTGCCCCTGCTGCGGCGGCCGCATGATCATCATCGAGACCTTCGCGCGCGGCTGCAACCCCAAGCACTGCCCCACACCTGCTTCGGCAGCGATCAGGATCGACACCTCATGATCCCGTCGCCAGCGTTCAACGACCGCACCGACACTAGCCGTTCCTGCTGGCTTGCCACCGGCAGCACCCAGGCTCGCATCGGTCCGCTCGATTCGCAGCCAGTCGCACCGCCAATCTCGTCGCGCACCGTGCAGCCAGCGCGTTCACCCCTACGCGCTCCCCCTTGCATTGCGGCAAACCGATCGCGCCAACCGCTCCGATCCAGTCTCCTCAAGCCTGACCTCGTGGCTAAATCCCCATAGAGCACGCAGCACCGCCGGTGCACTACTGACCGCGATTTCGTGCCTTGGCGCTTTTCCGACGCCGGCCGCATCAGCGCGTGGCTCGCCCGTCAATGCCGGCGTCCGAAAACCTGCACAAAACCGGCCGTGAGCAGATGCAGCAACATGCCTCCTGACGACGACTTCTCGGCCGCATCAATGCCGTGAATCTGGAACAGAATAAACTTGCATGTGGACGGCTCCTCATGTGATTCGTCTAACTTCGGTGCCGGGGAACGGGCGCCGTCCACCACATCGTTGCGGCGAATCGA
>JAHFRU010000018.1 GCA_023266115.1 Gammaproteobacteria bacterium | reverse complement strand
CTGGGACTACCAACGCTTGTGTCACGGTAGGAATTCAATTTGTCGAACCGCCGTGTACGTGATCCGTACGCACGGTGGTGTGGGAGGGAGGGGCCGTGAGGTTTCTTCCTATCCCGATTAGGCCGACAATTAAAGTCGCGAGAGGATAATCATGAGCAAGGTATTTGTAAATATTGGACTTAGCCTTGATGGCTACATGGCACCGGAAGGTATGGCCATGGAGAACTGGGATAGACCGGAGTACAAGAACTGGGGCGCTAAGTGGGGCGCGCTAATGGCCTGGATACTCAATCTGCAGTATTTACGCGAGAACCTCAAGCTCGGACCAGGGGGAGAGACCGGCCCGATCAATGACATGCTTCGCTACACCACGGAGCGCATCGGTGCCAACATCATGGGCAAGCGTATGTTCGACCATGGTGAGCGCGCCTGGCCAGAAGAGGCTCCATTTCACACTCCGGTATACGTTCTTACCCACGAGAAGCGCGATCCTTGGGTTCGCCCTGGTGGGACGACTTTCTACTTCATCAATGAAGGGCCGGAGCGTGCTCTTGAGCTGGCTCGGGAGTCTGCGGGCAATCGCGATATTCGCATTGCGGGTGGAGCGAATGTGATCCAGCAATACTTGAACATGAGTGTCATTGACGAATTGGAAATTGCCTTAGCACCAGTATTGTTCTGCGGTGGGCGGCGCCTCTTCGAGAACCTAAACGAGCCTGGGCAGCAGTTTCGGATTGACAAGATTATTGATAGTCCATCTGCTACGCACTTGCGCTATGTGCGTCAGTGAGCTACACCCTCTGGGAAGCGCCTGACAACGTCTCGATGGCCGCAGTCGCGATCGGCAGCGGTGGCGCATTGTCGAAATTCGAGACGACGCCGCTACTCGCCGTTGAGGAGACCCTGGACGCCCTTGGTCGTGCGCGAGCGATCGCCTATCGGCCGCCCGGAGCATAAATCGGTATCTATGGCAGTGAGTCTGGTTGTGCAGGCGAGCAACATCGAGAATGAGCCTTCGATAAAATGAGAGACGTTGACGTGTTAAACGAGCCTGTCGAGCTCTATAAAATCCTGAAGTTCGAAGGCATGGTCTCCAGCGGAGCGGAAGCAAAGGCTGTCATCGCAGCCGGTCAGGTGTTGGTGAATGGCGAGGTCGAAACCCGGAAACGAAAACAGATTGTTTCAGGCGATATCATCGAGTATCGGGACGAGAAGATCCGTATACGCCATAAGTGATGATATATTGAGAATTACCAAATGACGTGACAACACATGGCGATCGTCATTCCGGGCGTAGCGTAGCGGAGACCCGGAATCCAGTGGTCGTTAGTGTGACTGGATTCCTCGGCGGCTGTTCCCGACGCTGCCCTACCTCCTGCATCCATGCAGTCGCGCTTTCGCGGGAATGACGGACTTTGGACGTGTCATGCTGACAGGTAATGCTCAATAGTCAGGCGACGGGAACACCACACTATTAGGCGGGGTGCTGACATGGGGTTGATCCTGGCAATGGTCTTCGGATTCATCGTGGCCTTTGTCATACAGACGACGCTGCGCCTGGCGTGGCTGGCGCTGGTGGTGCCGGTGGCAGCATTTGTAGCGGTGCTGTTGTTCGATGTCTATCTGGTGCAGGGCCCGAACAGCGCTGTGTCGTCGTGGCCGGCCGGGCTCGTGTTCGGTTTGCCGTTGATTCTGGCCGGCGCCTGCGGCGGACTTTACGTCGCGCACCGAAAGCAGAAAATGCGTCGAGTGAATGAGCCGTAGCGCTGCGCGATGTCCGGCGCCACGGCGAGGCGGGTTTATCGCGTAGCCGTTGCAGAGGGTGATTGCGCCGGTCACACGTCATGCATGATCATTCTCATCACGTTCCGGGCTGCGCCGGCGGCCGGAGCGTGGCGCTATTTGGCGTTGCGCTCCGGCAGGCTGCCGCTCGACGATATCGCCTTCAGCCGTTGCTCGATGTGGCTGACGTGCACCCGGCCCCATTCGCAGGAAAATTCGATGATCGGTATCAGGCTTTGGCCGTGTCCGGTCAGCGCGTATTCCACCTTCGGCGGGATCTCCGGATAAACCGTTCTGGACACGATCCCGTTCTGCTCGAGTTCCCGTAACTGCGCGGTTAACATCTTTTGCGTGCTGCCCGGAATAAGCCGCTTCAATTCATTAAAGCGTTTCACTCCGTCGCGCAAATTCCACAGGATCAACATTTTCCATTTGCCGCCGATCACGCCTATCGTCACCTCGATCGGACAGTTGTAGTGCTTTCCTTCCAGCATGATCATCGCAGGTTTCCTTTTCGATACTAGCGTACTTTTCGGTGCGTACTTGTCAGATAGCTACCGGCACATTACGTTACGAGACTATCGATATCGGATGAACGTGCGGGGTAGCGATGAAAAACACCAATCCTGAACAGATAATAGAGGGAGTCCGGAACCAGCTCAAGGACATCCTCGACGGCTCACAACAGGCGATCTACGTCTATCTTGATGATACTCACAAGATTTGTAACCCAAAATTCGCCGCCATGCTCGGTTACGGGTCCACCGGCGAGTGGGAGAACGTCAAACGGCCGTTTGCCGATACCTTTGTCGCCCCGGCCAGCCAGCACGCGCTGGTTTCCACCTACCAAAGTGCCATGACCCAACGGGCCGGATCGGTGGTGGAGGTGACCTGGAAGAAGAAAAGCGGCGGGCAGGTGGCGACAAACGTGATCCTGGTGCCGTTCAGTTACCAGAATGAACTGCTTGCGCTGCACTTTCTGACCACGACGTAACGTTGCTTGGGAGTATTCGAACAAACCGAAAAACTGATGAGGAGTAACGCGATGGAACTGGCAGAGTTAAAAAGTTTCGGCAAGCCCGACGAGATCCGGGAATTTCCCAAAGGCCGGCTGGAGCTGGTCAAGATCGGCGGCGCGACCATCGGCCGCGCCGTGTTTGAGCCCGGCTGGCGCTGGGCGACGTCGGTTCAGCCGCTGGCGAAAACCACGAGTTGCGAGGCGCCTCACTTCCAGTACCACGTGTCGGGGGTGCTGAAAATCCTGATGGACGATGGCACCGAGATTGTGTGCCGGCCGGGCGATGTCTCGTTGCTTCCGTCAGGACATGACGCCTGGGTGGAGGGAAAAGAACCGGCGGTCGTCGTGGATTTTCAGGGAATGATCGATTACGCGAAGACACTGTAGGCCGGTCGCACGCGTTGCGGAATGCGCGGTGGCCGCGACCTGACGCGCGCCGCGCATCGCCTGCTTTACTGTTTAGTCCGGGCATATTTCGGAATCTCTCGCCCGTTCGTCGAGATAGCCGACCTGCCGACCGATGGTGCCGAAACCTTCGGCGGCTGGCGGGTATTACCGGGGCCGGTTCTTTAAACGGTAGACCAGACGAACCACCAGGCCCACGGCCAGTATGGCAAGCACAATCGGCAGTTCGTAATGTTTGATCCCGGTGAGGGCGAGTTGCAGTGCCGTGCCGAACAGATAGCCGGCCGTACCGAAAGCGGCCGACCATACGGCCGCACCGATGATGTTAAGAACCGCGAATTTCCATATCGGGATACGGCTCATGCCGATGACAAACGGTGCGACGGCACGGATGCCATAAACGAAACGGAAACCGACGATCAGCGGAACAGGGTGGCGCTCAAGAAAATTCCGGCTACGCGCAACGCGCGCCTGCCAGTGTGGCCGGCGTTCCAGCATCCGGGTGCCGAAACGCCGGCCCAGCAGAAAGTACAACTGATCACCGCAAACACTGCCGACGAAGGCGGCGAGAATCACGCCGTCGAGCTGCAGAAAGCCGCGGTGCGCCAGGAACCCGCCCAGTATCAGGACAGTCTCGCCTTCGAGAAAAGTGCCGATCAGTATGGCGATATAGCCATATTGTTCGATCAGCGTTTCAAAATTCATAATGTTGCGGGCGGCCTTAGGAATCTGTCATCGATTATCGTGCAGAGAGCGATACTGGAGAATCAATACGTGCGTGGAGAATAATCAGCGATCGCTCAGCCTGGGCCAGCGTCCGAATTGGCTCGGCGCATGACCGGCTACAGCCACTTTTTGCGCCTGAAGTACCACAGCAGACCGATCGCAACGGCGATCATCACGGCCCAGATGAGCGGATAGCCGTAATACCAGTTGAGTTCCGGCATTGCCCACGGACTATGGGAGTTGTTGCCGAAGTTCATGCCGTAAACGCCGACGACGAAGGTCAGCGGGATGAAGATGGTCGCGATAATGGTCAGCACCCGCATGATATCGTTGGTGCGGTTGCTGATACTGGAAATATACACATCCAGCATGCTGGTGAGCGTGTCGCGATAGGTCTCGAGCAGTTCAATGATCTGCACGGCGTGATCGTAACAGTCGCGCAGGTAGATGTAGGTGCCGGCATCGATCAACGGGTGTTCGTCCCGAAGCAGGGAATTGACGACCTCGCGCTGTGGCCAGAGCATGCGTCGTAGCATGACCAGCTCCCGGCGGGTGCGGTGTATCGTGACGAGCGTTTTGCGGCTGGGCGCGTCGAGCAGTTCCGTTTCCAGTTCCTCCAGTTCCTCACCGAAGCGCTCCAGCACCGGAAAGGCGGTATCGATGACCACGTCGATCAGCGCATACAACAGATAGTCCGTGCCGCGCGCACCAAAGCGCCCGTTGGACTCCAGCAGGCGTTTGTGAACCCGGGAAAACAAATCCCCGGGCGCCTCGTGGAGGCTGACAAGGTAGTGCTGACCGCAAAACAGGCTGACCTGATATACCGATATCCGGCCGTCGTTCATCACGGGAAGGTTCATGATCACGAACAAATGGTCGTCAAACACATCGATTTTGGGACGCTGACCGGCATTCAATACGTCCTCCATCGCCAGCGGATGCAGTTCCAGTACTTCGCCCAGGCGTTGCAGTAACGCCGGGTCGGGTTTGCCGTGTACCTGTATCCAGATCCCGGGGGGTTGCAGATATTCGCGGCATTCTTCCGGCGTGGCAATTTGCTTGTCGATGGTCTTCCCGGAGCCAATGCCGGTGATGCGCAGTGTCGCTGCCGTTGCCGCACCGTCGCGCTCGACCAGCGTGCCGGGTTCGGTGCCGGGCGGGTGATAATCCTTGTTGAAGTAGGTCATCGTCGCTGTCCGCCTGCAATAGATACCGGATAGATTACCGGAAAACGATGTCGGTAGACATGGCGCAATTGCGCGTCCCGTGACGCGACATCGGATCCCCTCACAACTCCTTGCTTACCAGCAACACATTTGGGTCGGTGCTGCGCGGCAGTATAGTGAAGCCGAGATTTCCGGCCATTTCCAGCATGGGCCGGTTGCTGGCGAGCACCTCTCCTTCTATCGTACGCAGGCTGCGGATTTTGGCAATGTGCATCAGCTGCCGCAGCAGTTGCGAGCCGATGCCTTTTTTGGTCCATTCGTCGGCGACGACGATGGCAAATTCGCAACTCGTACCGTCGGGGTTGATGATATAGCGAGCGACCGCGATTTCCTTTTCTTCGGCGGTTTCCTGCGTGACCGCAATGAGGGCCATTTCACGGTCGTAGTCGATCTGCGTGAAACGCACCAGCATCTGCGGCGTGAGTTCATGCAGCGCCTGCATGAAGCGAAAGTATTTCGACTCTGCCGAGAGCCGCGCGATAAAGGCCGTTTCGATGCCGGCATCCTCGGGACGGATCGGGCGTATCAGGATGTCGGTGCCGTCGGCTAACTGCCAGTTCGTGGACAGATGCGCGGGATAAGGGTGGATGGCCATATGCGCATAACGATCGAGACCGCCGCGGGGATGGTCGATGACGATGCGCGCATCGAGCACGATGGCGCCTTCTTCATTGACGACGAACGGGTTGATATCGAGCTCGCGGATCTGCGGCAGTTCGCACACCAGTTCCGACAGGTGGCGCAGGATCTGGATGATGGCGCCCTTGTTCACCGGCGGCTGATTGCGAAACTGTCCGAGCAATTTCGCGACGCGCGTGCGGCTGATCAGGTTATCGATGATCAGCGTATTGAGCGGCGGCAGCGCGGTGGCGCGATCGCGAATGAACTCGAGCATCGTGCCGCCGGCGCCGAACGTAATGACCGGGCCGAACACCGGATCGCGAATCACCCCGGCCATCAGTTCGCGGCCATGCGGTTTGCGGTACATGGGCTCGACGGTGACGCCGTCGATACGGGCTTGCGGACGCGCGGCCTGCACGTTGTCGATCAGTTCGCGGAATGTAGTGCGCACGGCCTGTGCATTGTTGATATTCAAACGCACGCCATCGACGTCGGTCTTGTGCGAGATGTCCGGCGAGTTGATCTTCATCGCCACCGGAAAGCGCGCTGACTCGGCGGCGATGAGCGCCTCGTTCGGCGTGCGGCAGTCGGCCACCGGCATAACCGGAATACCAAAGGCCGACAGGATCGCGTTGGCCTCGCGCCGGCTGAGCAGATTGCGCTGTTCACCCAGCGCCGCGTCAACGATCATGCGCGCGCCGTCCACGTCCGGCTCACTGGTTTTCTTGACCGGCCCGGGCACTTGCAGCAGAAGTTGTTGATTGTGGTAATACTCGACCAGATATCCGAACGCCTCGACCGCGTTCTCGGGCGTGGTGAACGTGGGGATCTTGTGTTGCGCAAACAATTGGCGCGATGAGTCGATCTGTTCGTGGCCCATCCAGCAGGTGAGAATGCTTTTACGCGCGGATTGTTGCAGTTTGACAATGCGTTCGGCGACGGCGTGCGGATGCGTCATGGCCTGCGGTGTCAGCAATACCAGTACGCCGTCGACACCGGGGTCTTTCAGGCAGATCGCGACGGCGTGTTCATAACGTTCCGGCGGCGCATCGCCGAGCACGTCCACCGGATTGCCGTGTGACCAGTGCGCCGGCATGCCAGCGTCCAGTTGCTTGAGCGTGTCGGGCGTGAGTTGCGCGAGTTCAATGCCGAGATCAAGCGCGCGATCCGTGGCCATGATGCCGGGGCCGCCGCCATTGGTAACAATTACCAGCCGGTTGCCGCTGACGCGGTGTTGATTGGCGAGTAACTGCACGGTAGCGAACAACTGGTTGATGTTGTGCACACGCACGACGCCTGCGCGTTGCAGCGCGGCATCGAACACATCGTCGGCCCCGACCAGGGCCCCGGTATGTGACAGCGCCGCGCGTGCGCTGGCGGAGTGCCGCCCGACTTTCAGCGCGACGACGGGCTTTATGCGCGCGGCACTGCGCAGGCCGCTCATGAAGCCGCGCGCATCGCGAATGCCTTCGATATACAGAATAATGCCGTTGGTCTCGTCATCGAGTGCGAAATAATCGAGTATGCTGCCGAAGTCGATATCCGTCGCGTCGCCCAGCGAGACGACGGCGGAAAAGCCGATATTGCGATTGGCGGCCCAGTCGAGAATAGCGGTGCACAACGCGCCGGATTGCGAGATCAGCGCCAGGTTGCCGCGCAGCGCGGTGTTGTGGCTGAAGGTCGCGTTCAGACCCGCCCTGGGCCTGATAAGACCGAGGCAGTTGGGGCCGATGAGACGAATATTGTGCTGCCGCGCCTGTTGCAACAGCTCCTGCTGCAGCGGACAGGGCTCTCCGTTACTGTTGGTAAAACCGGCGGAGAGAACGATCGCCGCGCGCACATTGTGCTCACCGCACTGGCGCAGAATGTCCGGCACCGTGGCCGCCGGCGTGGCAACCACCACCATGTCCACCGGTGCATTGACGGCGTGAATATCTGCAAAACATCGCGTCTCGCCCAGCGCTTTGTACTTCGGATTGATCGGATAGACGGGGCCTTTGAAGCCACCGTGCAACAGATTCCGGTACACGCACGTGCCGACTGACTCCGGATTATCACTGGCGCCAAACACCGCAATCGCTTGCGGAGAAAACAGATGTTCGAGGTAATGCCGCCCCATCGTTGTTTGCGCTCGTGTGTATCGACTACGTTTCTATGATGCGCCTTCGGCGGAAGGCGGACAACATGCCGGTTTCCCGTCGAGGTGCTTCTCAATATAGTGCGACGCCGGCCCGGTTCTGCACGGTGTATCGCGGGTGCGTTGCTGATCGCCGCAGGCGGGGGCGGGCATTGGATTGCGACGCACATGCTGGATGTCGCTGGAGCGGGACATCCCGGCCAGAATATCGAGTTTCGTGTGCAATTCTTCCGTTGAAAACGGTTTGACCGGATAGTCCCATACCCGGCTGCGAAGTGACCATATCGCGACTCGTTCCGAGTGTTTCTGCGTCGGCATCGGCGCCGGAATATGGGGCCAGTGCGCCCGGGTATGTTGCAGCGGCTGAAGTCCGGGTGCATCCGGAACGTGGTAATCAAAGCAGATGATGTATGGCGACTGCGCGCAAAGCGCCGCGGTTAGACGTTTGTCATTATTCAGCCATCGGACAGCATAGTCATGCTGGAGTTCTTTCACCGGCGCCGAAGGAGCATCACGCCTGGTCAAATCAATCCGGAGGACGGATATGGAGTGCACGGGCGTTCCTCTCGAACGGGCCCGCCGGCTTTGCGGGCGGACGCATTATCGTGAGGCCGTCAGGCACCGTACGTCTCCCGGTACGCACGCACGCTGTGCAACGACGATTGCATGTTCGCCTGTTCTTTCAGGTAAGCGACCAGGTTGTCGAGGTTGACGATACTTGCAACCATTAGTCCGAAGATTTTTTCAACCTCCTGTATCGCGCTGGTTTCCTGTTGACCGCGTTCCTGACGATCGAGCGCGATGACGACGCCGGCGGGCGTTGCTCCCTGGGCGTCGATGATTGCCACCGATTCGCGCACCGAGGTGCCGGCCGAGATCACGTCATCGATGATCAGTACCTTGCCTTTCAACGGCGCGCCGACAACGGTGCCGCCTTCTCCGTGGGTCTTCGCTTCCTTGCGGTTGAACGCATACGGCACGTCACGGTGGTGATGATCGGCGAGTGCGATCGCCGTCGCTACTGCGAGCGGTATGCCTTTATAGGCGGGGCCGAACAGCATGTCGAATTCGATGCCGGAGCCGTTGATCGCCGCGGCGTAATAACGCCCGAGCCGCGCGATGCTGTCGCCCGAATTGAACAGGCCGCTGTTGAAGAAGTACGGGCTGATACGCCCCGATTTCAGTTTGAATTCGCCGAAGCACAGCACGCCGGTGCGGATCGCGAAGTCGAGGAATTCACGTTGGTAGTCGTACATGAGTGGTTTCCGTTGTATGTATGGGATAGCAGAGCTCAGGTTAGTACGTCCCCTCTCTCTTTGGGAGAGGGGCAGGGTGAGGGAGGATTTACCCTGCGCTAATTTCATCCCCTCACCCCAGCCCCTCTCGACTCGTGTTCCCGACTTCGTCCTACCGCCTCCATCCCTGGAGGCGTCCCGGAGGGAGAGGGAGTACTTTTGTACGCTAATAGAAGCGTAGGATGCGGTGAATGCAGTGAACCGCATCGGTCGCGAACGACGCGGTTCGTTCCTCACCGCATCCTGCCGCACTGTTTCTGGTTCCCTCATTGTCATTCCTGCGAAAGCACGACTGCATGGATGCAGGAGGTAGGGTTGCGTCGGGAACGGCAACCGAGGAATCCAGCCCATCCGACAATCACTGGCCCATGTAAGCGAATTCAGTGGCTTTGACGACGGCTGGATTCCGGGTCGTCGCTTCGCTCCGCCCGGAATGACGGACAGTCAGAGTTCTCCATCACTATTCAGTTACAGTGTGAAAGTGTCATTACGTCGCCCGCGACATCCGTGCCTGCTTCATCGTCGCTGGCGCGCGACCCGGTTTGCGTTCTAGCACCGGCTTTAAAAACCGGCCGGTGTGCGAATCCGGGTGCGCCGCAATCTGTTCGGGCGTGCCGGTGGCGACGATCTCGCCGCCCTTGTCGCCGCCTTCCGGGCCGAGGTCTATGAGCCAGTCGGCCGTCTTGATGACATCGAGGTTGTGCTCGATCACGACTACCGTATTGCCATGATCGCGCAGCCGGTGCAGCACAACCAGCAGTTGTTTGGTGTCGTGGAAGTGCAGGCCGGTGGTCGGCTCGTCCAGTATATAGAGTGTTTTGCCGGTGTCGCGCTTGGACAGCTCGCGTGACAGCTTGACGCGCTGTGCCTCGCCGCCGGACAGCGTCGTCGCGTTCTGGCCGAGCCGCACATACGACAGCCCGACATCGATTAGCGTATCCAGTTTGCGCGCGACGACCGGGATCGCGTGGAAGAACTCGCGCGCCTCCTCGACCGTCATGTCGAGCACCTCGAAGATGTTCTTGTCCTTGAAACGGACCTCGAGCGTTTCGCGGTTGTAGCGCTTGCCCTTGCAGACGTCGCACGGCACGTAGATGTCGGCGAGAAAATGCATCTCGACCTTGATGACGCCGTCGCCGGTGCAGGCCTCGCAACGGCCGCCCTTGACGTTGAAGCTGAACCGACCCAGTCCGTAGCCGCGCGCGCGGGCCTCCTGCGTACCCGCGAAGATGTCGCGGATCGGCGTGAACAGGCCGGTGTAGGTCGCGGGGTTGGAGCGCGGCGTGCGCCCGATCGGCGACTGGTCGATATCGACGATCTTGTCGAACTGATCGAGGCCGATGATCTCCGCGCACGGCGCCGGCTCGTGGTTACCGCCGTGCAGCGAAATCGCGGCATGCTTGAACAGCGTGTCGTTGATCAGTGTCGATTTGCCGGAACCGGATACGCCGGTGACGACCGTCATCAGACCGACCGGTATGTCGACGTTGACGCCTTTGAGATTGTTGCCGCTCGCACCGCGGATCCTGAGTTGTTGACCGGCGTGCGGCGCGGTCCGCTGCTGCGGAATCTCGATGGCCAGCGCGCCGGACAGATACTGGCCGGTCAATGAATTCTCGTTGGCGAGGATATCAGCCGGCCTGCCCATCGCGACGATCTGTCCGCCGTGCACACCGGCACCCGGACCGATGTCGACGACATGATCGGCGGCGAGGATCGCCTCTTCATCGTGTTCGACGACGATGACGGTGTTACCGAGGTCGCGCAGATAACACAGCGTATTCAGCAGCCGCTCGTTGTCGCGCTGATGCAGGCCGATCGACGGCTCGTCGAGCACGTACATCACGCCGACCAGGCCGGCACCGATCTGGCTCGCGAGCCGGATGCGCTGGGTTTCGCCGCCCGACAAGGTGTCGGCGCTGCGCTCGAGTGTCAGATAATCCAGCCCGACGTTGACGAGAAAATCCAGCCGTTGGCTGATCTCTTTCAGAATCTGCCGCGCGATTTCGCCGCGGCTGCCGGGCAGTACCAGGCTGCCGGTGAATTCGCGCGCGCGGCCGATCGGCAATGCGGTGATCTCCGGCAGCGTGCGGCCGGCGATATAGACATGGCGCGCCTCGCGGCGCAGCCGCGTCGCGTTACATTCGGGGCAGGCCCGCGTCGCCAGATACTTGGCGAGCTCGTCGCGCACCACGCTCGATTCCGTTTCGCGGTAACGGCGCTCCATGTTCGGGATGATGCCCTCGAACGTGTGGCTGCGCTGGTGGCTGCCGCCGCGTTCGCCGAGATACCGGAACGCGATCACCTCTTCGCCACTGCCGTACAGGACGACCTTGCGAATCTCGGCCGGGAGTTCGCCGAACGGTGTGTCGATATTGAATCCGTAGTGCTTCGCGAGCGAGGTCAGCAGCTGAAAGTACCAGACGTTGCGCCGGTCCCAGCCGCGCACCGCGCCGGCCGCCAGACTCAGCTCCGGATGCGGTGCGACGCGCGCCGCATCGAACACCTGTTCGGCACCCAGTCCGTCACAGGTCGGGCAGGCGCCGGCCGGGTTGTTGAATGAAAACAGCCGTGGCTCGAGTTCGCTGATGCTGTAGCCACAGACCGAACAGGCGTAGTTCGCCGAGAACACCAGCTCGCGTTTGTCCGGCTCGTCCATGAAACCGATGCGCGCGATACCGCCGGCCAGACGCAGCGTGGTTTCAAGCGAATCGGCCAGGCGTTGTGGCAGGTCCGGCCGTACCTTGAAACGATCGACGATTACCTCGATGGTGTGCGCTTTACGCAGATCCAGTGCCGGCGCCGCCTCTAGCTCGACGACCGCGCCGTCGATGCGCGCCCGCACGTAGCCCTGCGCCTTCAGCTCGTTCAGCACCTGCACGTGTTCGCCCTTGCGGCCCTGCACCACCGGCGCCAGCAGCATCAGCCGCGTGCCTTCCGGTTGCATCATGATCAGGTCGACCATCTGGCTGACGGTCTGCGCCTCCAGCACGATGCCGTGTTCCGGACAGCGCGGCTCGCCGGCGCGGGCGAACAGCAGGCGCAGGTAGTCGTAGATCTCGGTGACGGTGCCGACCGTCGAGCGCGGGTTGTGCGACGTGGTTTTCTGTTCGATCGAGATGGCTGGTGACAGACCCTCGATCGAGTCCACGTCCGGTTTTTCCATGATCGACAGGAACTGGCGTGCATAGCTCGACAGCGACTCGACGTAGCGGCGCTGCCCCTCGGCGTAGATCGTGTCGAAGGCGAGCGACGACTTGCCAGAGCCCGACAGGCCGGTGATCACGATCAGTTTGTCGCGCGGCAGGTCGAGGTTGATGTTCTTCAGGTTGTGCGTCCGGGCGCCCCGGATATGAATAGTATCCATGCTGATTTTCTGCGACAGGTCAACCTGCTAATATACGCGCTTCTTCGCGGGCTAGGCAAAGGCATGGGAATTTCTGTGGTTAAACAACAAATGACACCGCGCGAGCGGCGTGCGGCGATTTCGCTTGCCGGTATCTTCTCGCTGCGCATGCTCGGCCTGTTCATGATCCTGCCGGTGTTTGCGCTGTATGCGAGCGATCATCTGAGTGACGCGACCCCGACGCTGATCGGCGTCGCGATCGGCGCCTACGGGCTGACGCAGGCGATATTGCAGATCCCGTTCGGCATGCTGTCGGACCGCATCGGCCGCAAGCCGGTTATTGTCTTCGGGCTGATCGTGTTCGCGATCGGCAGCGTGGTTGCCGCGATGTCGGACACCATCATCGGCGTCATTATCGGCCGTGCGCTGCAGGGCAGCGGCGCGATTGCCGCGGCGGTCATGGCGCTGGCCGCCGATCTGACGCGCGAGGAACACCGTACCAAGGCGATGGCCATGATAGGCGCGAGCATCGGCGTGTCGTTCGCCGTGTCGATGATCCTCGGGCCGGTGTTCAACCACTGGTTCGGCGTGCCCGGTATCTTCTGGCTGACGGCCGTGCTGGCGCTGGGGGGCATTGCCGTGGTGCATTATGCGGTGCCGCAGCCGGTGCGCACCACCTTTCATCGCGATGCCCAAACCATGCCGGCGCAGTTGAAGACTGCGCTGGTCAATCCGGAACTGTTGCGGCTGGACTTCGGGATCTTCGTGCTGCACATGTTGTTGACGGCGACCTTCGTCGCGTTCCCGTTGATGCTGCGTGACCAGGGCGGGCTGGACGCCGCACACCACTGGATGGTCTATGCGCCGGTGCTGCTGATCGGTCTGGTCGCGATGGTGCCGTTTGTCATCATCGCCGAGAAGATGCGCCGGATGAAACAGGTGTTCGTCGCCGCCATCCTGGTTATTGCTGCGTCGGAACTGGGGCTGGCGTTTTTCGACCATTCGTTCGTCGGCATGGTCGCCGGCCTGTTCATATTCTTTACTGCTTTCAACGTTCTGGAAGCGACGTTGCCGTCGCTGGTGGCCAAAACCGCGCCGGGAACCATGAAGGGTACCGCGATGGGTATATATTCCAGCTCGCAGTTTCTGGGCGCCTTTTGCGGCGGTGTCGCCGGCGGGGCATTGTATGGTACGTTTGGCGTCGCGGCCGTGTTCGTTTTCTGTGCGGTCGCCGCGACGGCCTGGGCAGCGGTGGCGATGACGATGGCGCCGCCGCGTTATGTCGCGAGCCTGATGTTGAATGTTGGTCAGGTCAACGAGGCCCGGGCCCGGCAGCTGGCGACCGAGCTGTTGCAGGTGCGCGGCGTCGAGGAGGCGGTCGTGATCGTCGAGGACGGGGTGGCCTACCTCAAGGTGGATAACAGGATATTGGACAGAGAGGCCGTTTTTCGTTTTTCGGTGGACGGCAACAGCGCCACCGCCAATCAGCCGCAATCCGGCTGATGCGGCAGGTGGTGGGATCAAATGACAGCGTGTTTCGCGGTTGCCGCAACCTGTTCTGAATAGTCGACAAATTTAAGGAGAATCGCGATGGCGAGAGGCGTAAACAAGGTCATATTGATCGGCAATCTGGGCAAGGACCCGGAGGTGCGCTACATGCCGAGCGGCGGGGCGGTGACCGGCGCCACGCTGGCGACCAGCGAATCGTGGAAAGATAAACAGACGGGTGAGAAGAAGGAACACACCGAGTGGCATAACCTCACCTTCTTTGGACGTCTGGCGGAGGTCGCCGGGGAATATCTGAAAAAGGGTTCCAAGGTTTATGTGGAAGGGAGTATTCGCACCGAGAAGTGGCAGGACAAAGAGGGGAAGGACCGTTACACGACCAAGATCATCGTCAACGAAATGCAGATGCTCGACAGCCGCGGCGGTGGTGGCAGCAGCAGCGCCCAATACGATCAGGAGCCGGCGTCGAAGCCGGTGGCGCAAACGGCCGGGGCCGACGATTTCGACGACGATATCCCATTCTGAGGTTTTGCAGAGCATAAGCCCCAGTGCTTCGTCCTACAGGTAACTTTACCGATACGCCCCCTCATCCCCGCCCTTCTCCCTGTGCGAGAAGGGCGGGGATGAGGGAATCATTGCTGGCAAGACATGATTCAAATTATTTATGGGGCAACACACGAGCGAAGGGTTGCATAGCGGCGGATGAACCTGCACGAGTATCAGGCCAAGCAACTGTTCGCTGAACATGGTATTCCGGTGCCGCCGGGCGGCTCGGCGCGCTCCGTTGACGAGGCGCTCGCTCGTGCCCATGAACTCGGCGGCGATACCTGGATGGTGAAGGCGCAGGTACACGCCGGTGCGCGCGGCAAGGCCGGCGGTATCAAGAAAGTCAGCGGTCTCGATGAACTGAAATCAGTGACGAAGGCGATGCTCGGTTCGCGCCTCGTCACGCATCAGACCGGCGCCGCCGGTCTGCCCGTTAATACCGTCCTGATTGAACCCGCACAGCGGATCGCGCGCGAGTTGTATCTCGGCGTGCTCGTCGACCGGGCGCGCGAGCGCATCGTGATGATGGCGTCCAGCGCCGGCGGCATGGCGATCGAGGAAGTGGCCGCGACCCAACCGGAAAAGATCTTCACCGTTTACGCCAATCCAGTCACCGACCTGCAGCCGTTTCAATGCCGGCAGCTGGCGTTCGGGCTTAAGCTGGACGCGGCGCAGGTGAACCCGTTCACGAAACTCGCGCTGGCGCTGTATCAATTATTCGTCGACAAGGACCTGAGCCTGGTCGAGATCAATCCGTTGATCGTCGGCGGCGATGGCGCGCTGCTCGCGCTCGATGCGAAGGTCAACGTCGATGACAACGCCGAGTACCGGCAGGCCGCGTTGGCTGCGCTGCGCGATGCGACGCAGGAAGACGCAAAAGAGCACGCCGCGGCGCAGCATGGTCTGAACTACATCACGCTCGAGGGCGACATCGCCTGCATGGTCAACGGTGCCGGGCTGGCGATGGCGACGATGGATCTGATCAAGCTGCACGGCGGCGAGCCGGCCAATTTTCTCGATGTTGGTGGCACGGCAACCGCCGAGCGCGTCACCGAGGCGTTCAAGCTGATACTTTCCGATACCAAGGTCCGGGCGATACTCGTCAATATCTTCGGCGGCATCGTGCGTTGTGATCTGATTGCCGAGGGCATCATCAAGGCGGTCGAGGAAACGCATATGACCATCCCGGTCGTCGTGCGTCTCGAAGGCACGCGCGTCGACGAGGGCAAGAAATTGCTGCGCGACAGCGGGCTGGCTATCACCGCCGCGGAGAGCCTGACCGATGCGGCGCAGAAGGCCGTCGCGTTCGCGAAAGCAGGCAAACGCTGATGGCGATACTGGTCGGCAAGGACACGCGCGTCATATGTCAGGGCTTTACCGGCAAGCAGGGGACGTTCCACTCCGAGCAGGCGATTGCCTACGGTACCAACATGGTCGGCGGCGTCACGCCGGGCAAGGGCGGGCAGAAGCATCTCGACCTGCCGGTGTTCGATACAGTGCGCGACGCGGTCCGCGAGACTGGTGCGAACGCGACGGTGATCTATGTACCGGCGCCATTCGCGGCGGATTCGATACTGGAAGCGGCCGACGCCGGCATCGCGATCATCGTCTGCATCACTGAAGGCATCCCGGTACTCGACATGCTGCGCGTCAAGGCCGCGCTGAAGTCGACGAAGTCACGGATGATCGGGCCAAACTGCCCCGGTATCATCACGCCCGGCGCATGCAAGATCGGCATCATGCCCGGCAGCATACACAAGCCCGGTGCGATCGGCATTGTGTCGCGTTCCGGTACGCTGACCTATGAGGCGGTGCACCAGACGACGCTGAACGGTCTTGGGCAGAGCACCTGCGTTGGCATCGGTGGCGATCCGTTGCAGGGCACGAATTTCATCGATTGTCTCGCGCTGTTTGAACAAGACGCGCAGACCAAAGGCATCGTGATGGTTGGCGAGATCGGCGGTGCCGCGGAAGAGGCCGCCGCCGAATTTATCAAAAAGAATGTCAGCAAGCCGGTGGTTGCGTATATCGCCGGCGTTACCGCGCCCGCCGGCAAGCGCATGGGTCATGCCGGCGCGATTATTTCGGGGGGCAAGGGCACCGCAGCCGACAAGATCGCAGCGCTGGAAGCGGCCGGAGTGACGGTCGTGCGTTCACCGGCGGAGATCGGCGCGGCGATGGCGAGGGTGTTGCGCAAGTGATACGGCGGTGGGGCGGGTATCACGGTGGATGTCGGACCGGGGGCTTCGATAATGGCGTCTCGTGTTGTCAGGCATGAGACGCTGAATCGTTCGTCATTCCGGGCGGAGCGAAGCGTAGACCCGGAATCCAGTGGTTGTTAAGGAACGTCTGAACAAGTCATGAAAAAGACAGATACAACTGGGTGCCACTGATGTTTTTCGCAGGAATCTGTTTTGTGCGCCATAGTGTTGCCCGGTTTTCCCCGGATTTGACATCTTGTTGCGCGGTTTCTGCTATTTCGGACACACTACACCTACGTTTGGCATCGCAATTGCCGTCGGGCCGGATACAGATTGCTCAAGGCACACAGCACGAACAGGGCGTGGGCATTCCTGTCCAGTCCGCGATAGCGGACTTTGGTAAAGCCAAACACCCGTTTGATCACGCCGAACACAGGCTCGACCTTGGCCCGAACTTTCGACTTGGTGCGGTTGCGCGCTCCGGCTGCTTCGTCCGGCGGGCGGTTCCCGCGGCCCTTCTCATGGGTAAAATCTTTCGCGCAAGGCGCAGCGCTGCGCATCACATCCGTCTGTCCGGTATAAGCCGAATCACCCCACACCCGCGTCTCCTCTCCATGCAGCAGGTCTTCCGGCACCTGCGAATCATGCACATTGGCCGCTGTTGCCGCCACCGGGCGGATCGGTTTGGTTTTGCTGTCCACCCCAATAGGGGCCTTCATGCCAAAGTACCACGGGTTTCCTTTCTTCGTCTGATGCATCTCCGGATCGCGCGCCTTGTCCTTGTTTTGGGTGGAACCGGGCGCGCTGATAATACTGGCATCGACGATGGTGCCGCCGGCAATCCGCAGGCCCCGTTCCTGAAGATACTCACCAACCGCTTGAAACAGCGGCTCACCCAGCTCATGCCGTTCCAACATATGGCGAAAGTTGAGGATCGTGCTCTCGTCCGGCACCGGCTCTCGACCCGGATCAATACCGGCAAAACGGCACATCGGGCGGGACTCATACAGCGCTTCTTCCGCACCCGGATCCGACAGGTTGAACCAGTGCCGGAGAAAATAGATACGCAGCATTCGCTCCAGTCCAACCGGCGGGCGTCCATTACCCGCCTTGGGATAGTACGGCTCGATCAGCGCACACCGTTGCGTCCATGGGACCACCTTGTCCATCTCGGCCAAAAACTGTTCCCGGCGCGTCGACTTGCGGTAGCGTTCAAAATCCCCCGCAGCAAAGGTTTGTTGCTTCATCGAAATATCCGCGTTATGGATAATCTGCGTATTATCGCAGATGTTGGGACTTAATCAGATGTTCCTTAGTATGACTGGATTCCTCGGTTGCTGTTCCCGACGCAACCCTACCTCCTGCATCCGTGCCGTCGCGCTTTCGCGGGAATGACGACCTTCAGGCATGTCAGCCATACCGGGCATTCTCAATGAACACGACAACCGCAGATCAGCAGTCCCGTTTGCGCCTGGTGATGGCGCAGCTCAACATGATGGTGGGCGACATCACCGGCAACGCCAACAAGATCATCGCCGCGACCCGCCGCGCGCGCGATGAACTGCGCGCCGATGCAATCATTTTCACCGAGCTGGCGCTGACCGGTTATCCGCCGGAAGACCTGTTGCTCAGGCCGGATTTCCATGAACGGGTACTGCGCGGAATGACCGAGATACGCCGCCAGGTGAGAGGCATCGACGTCATCGTGGGCTACCCGCGCAGCGACATCGGTGGTCTGTCGAACGCGGCATCGGTGATACGCGACGGTCAGATTATCGCGACCTATCACAAGCAGCATCTGCCCAACTACAGCGTTTTCGACGAGAAGCGTTATTTTGTGCCGGACAGCCTGCCCTGCGTGTTTGAGATCAACGGCGTGCCGGTCGGCATCACGATCTGCGAGGATGTCTGGATGCCGGACCCGGTGGCGCAGGCGACGGCCGGCGGCGCGCGGCTGGTGGTGAACCTGAATGCCTCGCCGTTTCATGCCGGCAAGGGGCGCGAGCGCGAGATCGTCGTACGCCAGCGCATCGAGGAAAACGGCGTGCCGATCGTCTATGTCAATCAGGTCGGCGGACAGGACGAGCTGGTATTCGACGGTGAATCCTTTGTCATGAACGCCACGGGCGAGGTGACCCAGCGCGCGTCGGCCTTCGTGGAGGGCCTGTATCCGGTGGATTTCACGCTGCGGGACGGCCGGCCCGTGCCGCTGCCTGGCAGTCTCGCCGAGCCGCTGACCGGGGAGCAAAGCGTCTACCACGCGCTGGTGCTGGGGGTGCGCGATTACATCGAGAAGAACCGATTCCCGGGCGTGGTGCTGGGCCTGTCCGGTGGCATCGATTCGGCGTTGACGCTCGCGATAGCGGTGGATGCGATCGGCGCCGACCGCGTCGAGGCGGTGATGATGCCGTCGCGTTATACCGCGGCGATCAGCCAGCAGGATGCACAGGCGCAGGCGCAGGCGCAGGGTGTGGCGTATCACGTGATTCCGATCGAACCGCCGTTTCGCGTGTTTCTCGACAGCCTGGCCGCCGAGTTCGCCGGCCGGCCGCCGGACGTGACCGAAGAAAACATCCAGGCGCGCTGTCGCGGCATTATCCTGATGGCGATTTCGAACAAGACCGGCCGGATGTTGCTGACCACCGGTAACAAGAGCGAGGTGTCGGTCGGGTACGCGACGTTATACGGCGACATGGCAGGCGGCTTCGCACCGCTCAAGGACGTGCCCAAGACAATGGTGTATCGTCTGGCGAGGTATCGTAATTCGATCGCGCCGGTGATTCCCGAGCGCGTCATTACAAGGCCGCCATCGGCGGAGCTGGCGCCGGACCAGAAAGACGAGGATACCTTGCCGCCCTATGCCATTCTGGATGCGATACTGGAAATGTATATCGAACAGGATAAAAGTCCCGAGGACATCGTCGCCGCCGGCTTCGGGGACGCCGTTGTCAGGCGGGTGATCGCGATGGTGAACCGCAACGAATACAAGCGCCGCCAGGCCCCGCCCGGCGTGCGGGTCACGCGGCGCGCGTTCGGCCGCGATCGCCGTTATCCGATTACTTCGGCGTATCGGTACTGATTTCTGCTGAACTTACCAACAATCGGGGGGAGACCATGAAGAAAGTTGACGCAGTCATAAAGCCTTTCAAGCTGGACGATGTGCGCGAGGCGCTATCGGAGATCGGCATCACCGGCATGACGGTGACCGAAGGCAGGGGCTTCGGCCGCCAGAAAGGTCATACCGAACTCTACCGGGGTGCCGAGTACGTCGTCGATTTTCTGCCCAAGATCAAGATCGAAGTCGTGGTGCTGGACGAGCAGCTGGAGCCGTGCATAGAGGCGATAACCAAGGCGGCGCGCACCGGCAAGATCGGCGACGGCAAGATCTTCGTCAGCAGCGTCGAGCGCGTGGTGCGTATCCGGACAGGTGAAGAGAACGAAGGCGCGATCTGAGCCGTTGACCCGCCCCGGCTTGCCGCAAGCGGCAAGCCCGTCTTCAGCGCATCGTGACCACGTCTTCCAGCGGCCGACGCCGCGTCGGCTCGGGCAACTCGGCCGGATAGCCGACACTCAGAATCGCCACCGGTCGCAAGTCATCGCCAACGCCGCAGAGTTTCGTCACGGCCTTTTCATCGAATTCGCCTACCCAGATTGAACCGAGGCCCGCCGCAACCGCGGCGAGTTGCGTGTAGGCTGCAGCGATGGTCGCATCCTGAATCGCATAGAGCTTTTTTCCCCGCTTGCCAAACCGGTCTGCCGATCGTTTTGTGTCGCAGAAAAACACCAGACTGGCCGGCGCCTCGCGGATAAACGCCTGATCCTGCGCTGCCCGGCTCAGTCGTTCGCGCATGTCGGGCTGAGCGACGACGACAATGTGGTAGGCCTGCAGATCGCCGGCGGACGGCGCGGTGCAGGCGGTTTCAAGCACGGCGTGCAGCTTTTCCGCCTCGACCGGTGCGTCCGGCAGAAATTTCCGCACCGAATGCCGGTGGCGGACCGTTTCAAAGAAATCCCACATGGTGTGTCTCCCGTTTCGCCACGTCGCGGATGCGCTACCGTATGGCCCGTGATTCCGCGCCGGTGAGCGCCGGATGTTCCTCGTTATTCTGTTCCAGAACGCGCAGCGCATCGTCGGCCAGATCATCGATGCCGAGGTGGCGATAGGCCGATGCCATCAGCGCCAGTGCGTCGGCAGTGGCCGGTGTTTGCGGCAATTCCTCAATGACGTATTTGGCGCGTTTAGCCGCTGCAAGATAAGCGCCACGCCGCATATAGTAATCAGCGACGTGCATTTCGTACACGGCCAGCTGGTTACGCAGTGCGATCATGCGTTGACGCGCGTCCACCGCATATTTGCTGTCGGGAAAGCGGGTGATCAGCTCCGAGAAATACTGGAACGCCTCGCGCGTCGTGCGTGGATCGCGTTTGCTTATGTCCAGCGAGAATTTGTACTCGAAGTAACCGTAGCCCTGGTTGAAACGCGCCAGACCGCGCAGGTAATACAGGTAGTCCACGTGCTTGTGCCGGGGGTAGAGCTTGATAAAGCGGTCGGCGGCAGCTACCGCCTCGTCCGGGTCGTCGTTGCGATAATAGGCGTAGGCAATGTCGAGCTGCGCCTGCTGCGAGTAGTTGCCGAACGGATAGCGTGCCTCCAGCGATTCGAATTCCTTGATAGCGGTCTCGTAGTCGCCGATATCCAGCGCCTTCTTGCCCGACGTATAAAATTCCTCGGCGCTGCGCGTTTCGTCCTTTTCCTTGGTGGACGAGCAGGCTGTCATCAAAACGATGAGTACGATCAGCGGAATGCGTGACATGGGTTGGTCGGGACAAATAACCGAATTTTACGCCAGCGGGCGGGCGCTCATTATAACGCGGTGACACGCGCGGTGTCGCTGCGGTAAAAAATTCCTGTCAGTCGTTGCCGCACCCTCCGGGTATAAACGCTGCAGCAATCCGGATGCCGGGTCGTTTCGTTGCGCTGGACTCCGGCTCCCGACCATCGGTTCCCGACATGGCCGGCCTCGCCGGTCCGCGGGCACGTACGCTACGCGAATTCTGCACCCGCGCAGGCGGGGGACAGGAACAAGGAACCCATCACGGGTTAGTGTCGGCCATCGCGGCTCGGGTCCGGGTTCCTGGCGCGACATCAGTCGCCGGTGTCTGCTGCATCCGGTTGCGGCAACGGTGGCATCTGCTGTGTCGGCACGGTGGCTGGCGTGGCCGATGGCTGTTGATCGCGTTCCTTGCGTATGGTGGCCTGAATGTCACTGTAACGGCGGATCCACGGCCGGGCGTGGCGCAGTGCTGCCGGCAGGGCGTCGATCGCTTGCCGGGCGTCGGCCTGCGTGTCGTAGCTGCCATACAGCAGCGAATACCACTGCTGCGCACCCTTCATGCTGGAGAAATACGCGCTGTCGTTCTCGATGTGATGCCGGGATACGAAGCCGGACAACGCTCGCTGGTTGCCGGTCGCCAGTACCTGCAAGGTGTATTGTTCGGGACGCTGCGCCAGCAGCCAGTCCTCGGTACGCATCTCCGCGCGGACCGCTGGCACGGTGGGACGTGCTTGCGGCATGCTGCCGATTACCGGTGTGGCCGCTCGCTCGGCCGGCGCGTCGGCACGGGACGGCGCGGGCGCTGCGACCACCGTCGGCGGACGCCTGGCGGCAGACCGTTTCTCGATTGCTACCGCCGCGGGCGCCGGTTCCGGCGGCACACTGTCGGTCAGCGATGTGTAATGATAGTCCGGGTGTTTTTGCCGCAGCATCCGCCGTGCATCGAGCGCCTGTTCGGTGAGCCCGAGGGCGGTATACGCGTCTATCATCACCACGTAGGCATCCGGCGCCGCCGGTGCATTCTCGTAATGTTCAACGACATGCTCGGCACGTTTCGCGGCGGCCTCGGCCTGACCTTCGGCAAGTGCCTGGCGCGCTGCTTTTACCTCAAGTTCACCGAGTTTGTTGCGGATGTCGACCATGCGTTGCAGCGCATCCTCGGTGTACTTGCTGTTCGGGTGGGCGCGCGTCAGATTGGCGAACTCGTGAAACGCGTCGCGCAGGCCGGTGGTTTGCTGTACCTGGCCGGCTGCCGTGCCGGTATCCGCCGGATGCATGGCCGCCTGATAGCGCGCCAGGCCCTTCAGATAAAAGGCGTAGTCGACGTGCGGCTGACTGCCGGGGGCATCGATATAGTGGTTGGCCGCGTCGACCGCTTCGTCGGTGTTGTCGAGCTTGTACCATGCATAGGCGATCTCCAGTTGCGACGGCAAGGCGCGTTCGTCGCCCGGATAGCGGCGCTGCATCTGTTTGAAATAATCGATGGCCTGCGGGTAATTCTCCGCCCGCAGGGCGTCCTGGCCTTCCGTATAGAAGCGTTGTGCGGCCCAGTCACGCGTCGGGTCGTTGGTCCGTGACGTGGTGGCGCAGCCGCCGGCGAGGAGTATTAATAGTCCGGCGAGACCGGTTGCGACGATTTTTGTCATGAGCAGTGTCCGTGGTTCGCTACGCCGGAATTATCCGTTTACGGTCGGCGCGCCACTTATATTATTATGAGCCGGCGCCGGTTGTCAGATGTTTTGACCGGCGAACCATTATACTGTGCTGCCCCGCCCATCCTGAAACGACTAATTACCGAGCATGTCAGATACCGTGCAGCTTTCTGCAACCATTCCGGACGATATGGCTGGCTTGCGCCTCGATCAGGCGCTCGCCGGGCTGTTTCCCGATTATTCCCGATCCCGCCTCAAGCAATGGATAGTCGATGGTCAGGTGACCGTCAACGGCCGGCCGTTACGACCGAAGGACAAGCTGCGCGGCGGCGAGGCCATTGAAATCGCGGCGACGCTGGTCGAGCAGACCGCGTGGACCGGGGAAAACATCGCGCTCGACATTGTTTACGAAGACGACGATGTCATCGTCATCAACAAGCCCGCCGGACTGGTGGTGCATCCGGCCGCCGGCAATCAGGCCGGTACGCTGGTCAACGCGCTGCTGCATCACGCGCCGGAGCTCAATGCGCTGCCGCGCGCGGGTATCGTGCATCGTCTCGACAAGAACACCAGCGGCCTGCTGATCGTCGCGCGCACGTTGTCGGCGCACAAACATCTCGTCGACCAGCTACAGGCGCGGCTGTGTAAACGCGAATATCAGGCCGTTGTGAACGGTGTGATGATTGCCGGCGGCAAGGTCGACGCACCACTCGCGCGGCATCCGTTGAATCGCAAGCGCATGGCCGTGGTCGATGAGGGTCGCGAGGCTATCAGTCATTTTCGGGTGGTCGAGCGGTTCCGCGCCCACACGCTGGCGTCGGTGCAGCTGGAAACGGGACGCACGCACCAGATACGTGTGCATATGGCGCACATCCAGTTTCCCATCGTCGGTGACCCCGAATACGGTGGCCGGTTGCACATGCCCAAGGGGGCGACCGAGGCATTGCGCGATGCGCTGCACGGTTTCAAGCGGCAGGCCTTGCATGCGGTGCGATTGACGGTAACGCATCCGCGCCTCGGTACGCCTATGGAATGGAGTGCGCCGTTGCCACCGGACATGATGGCGCTGATCGCCGTGTTACGCGCCGATGTCGCGTCAGACAAGGCCAAGTAGGCATTCACCACGAAGACCGTGCAGGCGGAGTGTGAGCCACTGCCAGGTACTTCATGGTACAAATACCCGATGAGTTCAGATCGCATTCATGCCCCTGCGGCGGCCCGGGCCTGCGACTGGCTGGTGCCCGACTGGCCGGTGCCGTCGTTCGTGCAGGCGCTGACGACAACGCGGCGCGGCGGCGTCAGCACGGGCCCGTATCGCAGCCTGAATCTCGCCGATCACGTTGGTGACAGCGAACGCGTGGTGAATGACAACCGTGAACGGCTGTTCCGGCTCGCGGATTTACCAGCGATGCCGTTCTGGCTGAACCAGGTGCATGGCGTTGGCGTGGTCGATGCCCGCAGCGCCGCGCGCGGCAGCGTTGCGGATGCCAGTTTTACCGGGAGCGATCAGGTAGTATGTGCCGTTTTGACAGCGGACTGCCTGCCGGTGTTGCTGTACGACCGGCGCAACCAGCGGATTGCCGCAGTCCATGCCGGCTGGCGCGGCCTGGCGGCGGGAGTCATCGCGGCAACGATAGCGCGCATGAACAGCCGCGGTGACGACCTGCTCGCCTGGCTGGGACCGGCGATCGGGCCGGGCCGGTTCGAGGTGGGCGCCGAGGTGCGCGCGCAATTTCTCGCCCATGATCCACGCAGCGCGGCGGCGTTTATGCCGTCAGCAACTGCGGGGCGGTGGCTGGCGGATATCTATGAGCTTGCCAGGCAACGCCTCGGCGAGGCGGCGGTGACCTCGGTGTACGGTGGCGGTTTCTGCACGGTGTCCGAGGCGGACCGGTTTTATTCCTATCGCCGCGACGGCGTCACCGGTCGCATGGCGACACTGATCTGGATGACCGGGAATCGCTGACGAGAGAGGCGGGCTGATCGATGAACACACTGGGCTGGATCATTCTGTTCTGCATCGTTGGCGGCGCATTGAGCGTGATTGTCGCGGCGGCGTTTTTGCTTGTCCGGAACGATCTGCGCCAGCGCTTGTTGCCGCACTTGTTGAGCTTTGCAATCGGCGCGTTGCTGGGCGCGGCTTTCCTCGCACTGCTGCCGCACGCAATCGCCGGGCCGGCCGTCGACGCGCATAAATTGATGATGGCCGTGTTGTTCGGCGTGCTCGGATTTTTTTTGCTAGAAAAAATGGTGCTGTGGCGCCATTGTCATACGCACGACTGCGACGTGCATGTCGATGTGCACGAGGCAAACCGGCAGAAGGCTGCCGGAGCGATCATTCTCATCGGCGATGGCTTGCATAACTTCATCGACGGCGTGCTGATTGCCGCGGCATTTCTCGTCGACTTCGATCTTGGCGTGGTTACCGCGCTCGCGGTTGCAGCGCACGAGATTCCCCAGGAGCTGGGCGATTTCGTCGTGCTGCTGCACAGCGGTTACTCGCGCAGCAAGGCACTGCTTTACAATCTGTTGTCGGGTATGGGTACCGTGGTCGGCGGGGTACTCGCGTGGTATGGCCTGGCGGGACTGGAGGGGTATCTGCCGTATGTGCTGGCGGTGGCGGCGGCGAGCTTTATCTATGTCGCCGTGGCGGATCTGATCCCCACCCTGCACAAGCGCACCGAGTTGCGCGCGACCTTGCAGCAGATGCTGCTGATCGTCTCCGGCGTCGGTGTCATCCACTTCGCCCATTCGACCTTGCATTGACGCGTTGATACACGGCGATGTTCCGGCTGTCCGGCCGACATAGGCGGCAGAACCCCCTGCAAAATAGCGGCTTGGCGTAGGGCGGAAGCCCGCAGGGCGTTCCGCCGAATGACGCGGCGATGATACGATGCACCCATGCCCGACTATCGCCGCCATCGCGTGCCGGGAGGCACGTACTTCTTCACGATTAACTTACTGGAAAGGCGCTCGGATTTCCTCGTGCGTCATGTAGACGCCTTGCGTGCGGCGGTTAAGCGAACGGGGGAAGATCGGCCGTTTCACATCGATGCCTGGGTGGTCCTGCCGGATCATATGCACTGTATTATCACGCTACCGCCCGGCGATGACGACTGTTCGAATCGCATCAAGGCCATCAAGATACGTTTTGTGCGCGCCATGCCGCCCCACGAACGACGTTCTGCGGTGCGTGTCACCAAAGGGGAGCGGGGAATCTGGCAACGCCGTTTCTGGGAGCATGTTGTAAGGGATGACGAAGACTATGCGCGGCACATTGACTACATTCATTACAATCCCGTCAAACATGGGTGCGCCTCGGCGGTGGTAGCATGGCCCTATTCGACGTTTCATCGCTGGGTAGCCGTCGGCGCCTATCCAACGGGCTGGGGCGGTGATGGCGCGACGGATGTGGCGGCGGGTGAGCGCCGATGATGAATGCATGCGGCGGAACGCCCTGCGGGCTTCCGCCCTACGTGAACTGATGCACGGCTTCGGATTTGCCGCCGTATTGCTCGACCTGGGCCTGGAGCGCGGTACGCGCGCATTATCACTCGCTGCATTCAGTCTGGGCGTGGAGGCGGGGCAGCTGGTGATCGTCGGCGCTTTTCTGCCGCTGGCGCTGTGGGCCCGCCATACGCGGTTTTATGCTCATAAGGTCGTGGCGGCAGGATCGTGGTCGATTGCCGCCGTCGCCGGGATATGGCTGACGCAACGTGTATTCGATCTGCAACTGGTGCCGGGATAAAAACCGGCGCGATATCAGCGCCGGCATAGTTCGTCTGTCGGGTGTATCCAGACGAATGCAAGTTACGTTACGATCCGTGCAGGGTGGCACCGCCATCGGTCACGGGAGACTGAGTTATGCAGCAGTGGTTTATGCTGACGGTCGTGGGCAAGGATCAGCCCGGCATTGTTGCGCGCGTCACGACGCGTTTGTTTGACGGCGGCTGCAATCTCGGCGAGGCGTCGATGGCGCGTCTCGGCGGCAATTTCACCATCATGCTGATGGCGCAATACGATGGCAGCATCGATGCACTGCGGCGTTTGCTGGCGCCGGACGTGGCCGCGCTGAATCTGCATCTGCATATAGACGGGATCGACGGGCACTTGCATGCGCACGTCGTCCCGGACACCCGTATATCGGTGTTCGGCGCCGACCGCGCCGGTATCGTCGCGCAGGTGACGACGGCGCTGGCCGGCGCTGGATTTAATGTCCTCGATCTGGAATCCGATGTCGCAGGCACTGAGCGGCAGCCGATCTACGTCATGCATATCGAAGGCTGCGCTGCGCGCGGTGTTGATGCGCTGGAGCAGGCACTGGAGAAGGTCAGGCGCGAGGGTGTCGAGGTCAGGCTCGTGCCGATTGATACCATGATCGGCTAGTGCGGTGTCGTTGCTGGACGTTGTTACCTACCCCGATCCGCGCCTGACGCAGAAGGCGATCGCAGTGGCGCAGTTCGACGATGAGCTGCGCGCGTTCGTGCGCGATCTTGAGGCGACCATGCGCGGCGGGCCGCCGAGTGTCGGTATCGCGGCGCCGCAGGTCGGGCGCAGCCTGCGCATTGCGATTGTCGACGTGTCGGTCAAACCGAATATCGCCCATCACGGCCGGCTGGTGTTGATCAATCCCGAAATTCTGCACGCCGAGGGTAGTGTCGTCGGCCGCGAGGGCTGTCTTTCAGTGCCCGATTACACGGGAAATGTCATGCGCGCCGGACGCGTCGAGGTCACGGCGCTGGATGAGTATGGCAGCGAAATGATCTACGCGTTCGAGGGATTCGAGGCGCGTGCCGTGCAGCACGAGATCGATCATCTGAACGGACTGCTGTTTCTCGACCGCCTCGTCAGCCGGAGAAATGATTTGTTCCGGCGGAAAGTGTATAAATAATTTCTGCACGGCAATAACGAACGGGGATGCACCATGGATGTATTCAACAAACCGGCGAGCCCGGATAAAGACATTGTCAAGAATCTCGGACCGCTGGCGCCGCTGGTCGGTGTGTGGGAGGGCGATCAGGGTGTCGACGTCGCGCCGGCGCGCAAGGGACCTGCGGAAACCCGTTACCGCGAACGCCTGACTTTCGATCCGCTCGGCCCGGTGGTGAATGGCCCGCAAGTGCTTTACGGTCTGCGCTATGCAACCACCGCCTGGCCGGTCGGGCAGGACGAGGCGTTTCATGAAGAGACCGGTTACTGGTTGTGGGACCCGAAGGATCGCCAGGTGATGCGTTGCTTCATGGTCCCGCGCGGCGTGACCGTGCTGGCCGGCGGCAGCGCCGACCCGCATGCTCGCGTGCTCACGCTGTCGGCGCGTGCCGGTTCGGAGACCTATGGCGTGCTGTCGAACCCGTTTCTCGACAAGGCATTCAAGACCGTGCGGTATGAACTGACCGTGACGCTGAACGACGATGGCAGTTTCAGTTATCAGGAAGACACCCAGCTGAAAGTCGCCGGCCAGACCGGGATATTTCATCACACCGACAAGAACACGCTGCGCCGGGCGCGTTGACCGCAGGTATTTCCTGGCGCGATATTTCAACTGTAGCGGGAGGACCAGCCATGCATGCTTCCACCAATGACGACTTCATCAGTTGCTGGAACGAAATACTGGTGCCGAAATGGAATCGCTTCCGTCATTTGCTGTCCGGCAATGGCGCGATACACAGCACGATAGCCTACAAGGATTTCGGCTTTCGCCCCGGGGACAAGGTGCTCGATATCGGCTGCGGCTACGGCGAGACCTGTCTTGAGATCGGCGATATGGTGACTGCCAGCGGCGAGGTGCTCGGTATCGACTGCACCGACGCATTTCTCGATATCGCGAATGCCGAACGCGATCTCGCCGGCATGGACCACGTGCGTTTCGAGGTCGCCGATGCGCAGCGCTGCGATCTTCCCGGCGGATATTACGACGCGGCGTTCGCGCGCTTCGGCGTGATGTTTTTTCAAAGCGCCGTCATGGCGATGCGTAACGCGCACAGGGCGCTCAAGCCCGGCGGCAAGCTGTGTCTGATCGTCTGGCGCACCATCGGCGACAACCCGTGCTGGGGCGCTGCCAAGGCCATTGCGCTCAAACATCTGCCACCGCCCGGTGACGCGGCGCGCTCCTGCGGACCCGGTCCGTTCTCGTGGGCCGACGAGGAGACCGACCGCGCGATGCTGAAGTCCGCCGGCTTCACCAACATCGAGCTGTTCAAACGTATCGATGCCGATGTGCGCGTGGGCACAAGTGTCGACGAGGCCGTCGATTACCAGATACTGGTCGGGCCGTCCGGCGAGATCATCCGCGAGGCCGGCGACGAGGGGCAGCGCAAGCTGCCGTTGATACGCAAGGAAATGGCCGATTACATGCGGCGCCACGTGCGTGCCGACGGTACGGTCTGGCTGCCATCGAGTACCTGGGCCATCATGGCGCGAAAGTAGCCGGGGCATGGAGCAGCAGTTGCTTGCGGTAAATATTGCATGTTGAACCTGCTCCGCAGCGGCCCGGCGCGATGGGCGCTGCTCGTGACGGTGATTCTTGTCTATCTGTGGTTCGGTTTCTATACCACGGAATCTGTGACCACCCATGATAATGCGGTCGTGCGCAGCGCCGACGGTACGTTGAGCTTCGCGGCGCCGGGCATCGCCCTAACACGTGATGTCGGCGACTGGCTGGGCAGGGCGATCGAACATGAGAATCTGGAGATCGTCGTTGATGCCAGGCCGCTGTCACTGTCACAGCACGGACCAGCGCGCATCCTCTCGCTGTCGGGCGACGTCAACTTCCGTAACTTCACACTCGGGCAGGACAACGCCGATCTTGTCGTGCGCTGGCGGCGCACCGCGGCGATGTGGAACGGTACACCGGAGTTTGTAATCAAGAATGTATTTACGGACCAGCAGCGGCACCGCATCCATGTCGTCGCGGACCGGAAAGCCCTGACGGTATTGGTCGATGATGTCGTGCGGCTGGACGAACCATTACCGGAACACGCGTTCAAGACCTGGACGCCCGAATACTGGCTGACACTGGGTAACGAAGTGACATTCGACCGCCCGTGGCTGGGCGTCATCCACGCGGCGCGCATCGGCGTGAATGGCGAGTGGATCGACTATCTGGAACGCGGCCGACTGGGGACGCCGGCAAACTATTATCCGGAATCATTCAAGGACCGGATCTACCAGATCATGCCGTTTGTTCACGAGCATTACACGATGGAGACGTTCATCGACTGGGCCGTGAATCTGCTTGGTTTCGCACCGCTTGGTGCCTTGCTGGTGTGGCAGTTTCCGGCGCGCATTGGCGTCGGCCGTGCAACTGCCTGCGCGTTTCTATTGAGCCTGACGATAGAATCGATCCAGTTTGTCCTGCCATGGCGTTATCCGGGCATGGATGATTTGCTGCTGAATACTGCCGGCGGGTTTCTTGGTGCGTGGCTGATGGCGCATCGAGATGTCCGGCAGTCGCAACGGGCGTAGCCGTATTCAAAACCGAGGTTGTTATGCAGACCCTGCTCTATGCGATACCCGTCATTCTCGTCGCGATCGTGCTGGCGCGTTTCACCATGCTGGCGATCCGTTCGCGCCGCGGTACGCCACCGGGATTGACCGACGGCAGACTCGCGGCCTGTCCCGCTTCCCCGAACTGTGTATGCAGTGAATCGTCAGGCGGTAATGCTGCGATATCACCCGTTCGCTATGCCGGTGACCCGGACGACGCCTGGCGCCGGTTCAGGGCAGATGTTCAGGACGCGGGTGGCAACATCGAGACCGACAGTGACGGCTATCTGTGGGCGACATTCCGCACGCCGTTGTTCCGCTTCGTCGATGACGTCGAGGCGCGGCTGGATGCCGCAAACCACGTGATCCATATCCGCTCCGCATCGCGCGAAGGCTATTCGGATTTCGGCACCAACCGCCGGCGCATGGAAAACATTCGGCGCGGGTTTGAGTCCCGTGCGGGGTGATGTTGAACCTGTTGTGTTATCGTTCAGGCAATCCGCCGACGCTTGCGCATGGATTGCCGACGAGTACATTCGACCCATAGCAGTCATCAGCCGGCTAGAAACTAACAATCTACCCTGAACGTTAGTCACGGCGCCTACCGGCCTTATTGGCACTAGACTTCGGTCTGCTCGGCCATTTCCAGCGCGTCATCCACCTCGATTCCCAGATATCGAACGGTACTTTCCAGCTTGGTGTGCCCGAGGAGCAACTGGATAGCCCGCAGGTTCTTGGTTCGTCGATAGATTAGCGACACCTTGGTGCGCCGCAGCGAGTGGGTGCCGTACCTCGTTGGATCAAGACCTATCTGGGAAACCCACGATGCCACGATCCTCGCGTATTGCCGCGTCGATAGATGAGAGGAATGATGAAATCGACTCTTAAAAAGATAATCCTCACTGCCGAGGTTCGCATGCTGAATCCAATTGGCAACCGCCTCGCGGGTTTGTTCGGTGATTTCGAACTGAACCGGTTGTTGAGTCTTCTGCTGCATGACGATCGCGCGCGGGGCAATGCGTTTGCCGTGAGCGATATCCCGGAGCTTGAGCCTGACCAGATCACAGGCGCGCAATTTGCTGTCAATTGCCAGATTAAAAAGCGCGAGATCACGCATATGTTTGGCGAGCTGTAACCGTATCCGGATCGCCCATATCTCCTTGAGTTTCAGCGGCGGCTTCTGCCCGATCAGGTTCCCCTTGTTCCAGGGGACACGACGTTGAGGCGAATAGGTAAGCAGGTCCATGATCGTTCCTCCATGCGTGGGTAGGAGAAAATTATGCGCCGTAGCGAATAGGCGCTGGGTGGCCCCATTACAGACATGTGGATTGAGCGCGGCGTGATTGTACAGGTACGGGAGGCACCATAAAATCCTGATACTAAATTCTAAAATGATGAGATCTAACATGGTGAGGTCCGTCCGAATAACTTACCATCAGGAATTAGAGATATCCGACTTCAGATTGCTCCTACCGAAACTGTTCTAGCGTTGTGGCATTCAGCGAACCGTGTGGCCAGAATCGATTCTATTCCCGCCGCCAGTGCTCGGTCTTCTCGCGTGCGTCGTCCAGTGCTAAGAACCAAGTGTGGGGTCAGGATGGATCTCCGACGCATGGCATCAAAAGGGTGTGCTAGTAGAGATTGTGATTCGCATCACACTATCACTCGAAACTGTGACGCAGTTCACAAAATATCGGAAGCTATTAGCGGATAAATAAACGCAGGTATGTGAGTCGTTAGGCAGGGTACTGGCGTCGCGCGGAAGCTGGTCGGGTCCTTCAGGAGCGATTATGCGAAACAGACAAATTCGAGTTATTGGCTTAAGTTTGGCCGTGCTAGTGACACTTGCCAGTCCTGGCTTAGCTTGGGGGATAACAATTATTCAACACCCGGCTCAAAAAGAGCCCTCAATGGCCTTATCTGTAAGCAATGCGATCGCGTTTTACTCTTGCTACGATGTACGTAGCGGCGCGCCTATAAACTGTACTTTTACACATCTACTGATCGGGATTGCCGCTCCGGTCACAGACTTAAACAATAACGGCGGTCACAATCATTATAGCGGTGTCCGTCCGAATCTGTTAGGCGGGCGTCAGGTGGAATACACGGCTGACCAGGATCCGACTCCGCTAGGGGTTTCCGGTTTGACTTTGGGCGCTGGTGTCCCCTTTAGGGGCGCCGCTGTCTATCATCCGCTTCCGGAAGTTTCAGGAAACTTGAAGGCATATGGCAGTATGACACTGCCCTTCGGTTGGCACTGTGTAAGCAGTTGTTTTGATGAAATTAGCTGGCGTTTTGATATTGTTTTCGACGTTGGTGTCGGTGGCCTGGAAAAACTGACTGTACCGCCCATGAGCAACTATATCGTGGTGCGGGGAGACGAAGCGACGCATCCAGACGGCGTGTACGGCACGCCGTCTACGTTAACGAAATTACAGCGGATTGCCGCTAACTATCAAAGAAAAACGGAGAGACAACTTAGTGTCAACGACATCAGTTTGATTAAAGGTGGTCTGATGGATTTCGAGGCAAATTGGATTCCGCCCCATCATAGTCACAGGCGAGGGTTTGACGTGGATATTAATCCAACCGACGGCGGCGGCGTGCCGATTGCGTGCTTTCAAAACACGGTTCTTCGTGGCATTGTCGAGGAGGTTGCCGGCGGCGCCGCGCGCCCGCTGTTGCGCTGTGAAAACAAGAGTGGTCAATTTGTGCCCCCTGACGATCCCACGGGTATCTACTACCATACCCAATTCTAATCACGATACAACGGAGATCAGTGACATGTTTCGAATGCGCCGGGCTCAGTTGATCGGGACTGTATTGCTTTTCAGCTTCCACGCATCTTCGTGGAGCCAGCTGGATGGCGCGCTCCCGATTCCGGTGCTGGACAATGTGGGAGTCAGCGCGACGGTATCTTACAATGCGGTGACCGACCGGTATACCTACGAATATACGGTGACTAATCCGGCCAGCAACACCGGCGAGATCGACGGGATACACATTGATGTGTCGAATCCCTCGCCGGGAAATCTTACCTTTAGTGATGTTGATTTTGTCATACCGTATGGCATCACCAATATCACCTTTACCGAAGCATTGGAAACGCTGGCCGGATTTGATAGTGTGCCGGTGATTCCGTTCGGCCTCACTGTACCTGCTGGCTGGCGAGGTAGTATCGCTGCTCGTGGTACAGCGTTTATTTCAAGCAGCGATATTCTCACCGCTGTTGGGCAGAACGATAAAATTCTTCCTGGTGAAACGACAGGCGGATTCGAACTCTTTACCGTTGCTCCACCGACCTTTCGTAAGATAGTGTTTATTCCGGATTGGATTTATATATCAACGGATACAGAGGGGACCAGTGATGAAGAAGGCGAGCGGGCCCGCGAAATCAGCGCCCAGATTCGATATACCTCGGAGACACTCGGCCCCGCCGCCGTTCGGTTAGGGTCGTTTACCCACTGGGATCAGGTGCGGAACGACATTGATAGGTCTATCCAGAAAGGGTGGATCATGGATACCATTCTGGCGGACGCATTGGTGGCGCAACTGGCCTCGGCAAGAGATGCGCTAAACGCGGAAGACGGCACGTTGGCCAAGAACCGCCTGCATACGTTGTTGACGACCATCACCCAGAGTATTTCTGCACAGCGTCGACAGGAAGTATTTGATCTGGTGCGGTTGAATGCTCAAAAACTCATTGAATATACATCGGATACACCCATCCCGTTTGAACCAAAGCTGACCTTGACACCAGAGCGAGCTGAGCTACCGATAGGCACTCAACACAGTGTGACCGCGACGCTGACCAATGTCGCCCATAACAATGAACCCATTGTCGGCGAGAGAATCCCCTTTTACATTATCGATGGGCCCCACTCGGGATTAGGGCGCACCGTAAACACCGATCCCAACGGCATGGCGACATTTAGTTACGTCGGTAAACGCGTTGGCACTGACACCATCGTGATACTTGGCGAGGAACCGTCTCGATATATGCCACGGCCGGAAACCATGGTTGCCGCTGCAGGTGACCTTTCAACGTTGCGAATACCTGTCATTGCTTTTCTAGATGCAGGAAGTCTGGGTGGTGAGGCGAAGGTAACCTGGAACGGCGGACCAGATATGGCGGTACCTTTTTTCATGCCGCCGATGATTATATCAAAGGGCGGTAATTCGGTATTTATAAGCGACGTTACCACGAATATCGGAAATCTTCCGTCAATATCCTCAACGACTCGCTACTATCTTTCTGATCAGCAACCGGTCAACCCCGCGACAGCAATTGTGCTAGGCGAGCGGAACGTCAAGGATCTCATTCCAGAGGAGCTGGATAATGGGTCAACACTAGAATTTACGATACCGGCCGGCCTTTCTGAAGCCACTTACTATCTAGCCGCTTGCGCCGATGCAACGGATTTAGTCGTTGAGCTCGATGAGGGCAATAACTGCTCGTACAGCCAATTGAAGGGTATCGCATCTATGGTGGTTCCGGCAATAACACCAAGTAACAGCCCGCCGGATTGCTCTGGGGCCATGCCCGGCGTCGGGAAGTTGTGGCCACCGAACCATAAACCAGCGACGGTTGCTATTCGAGGTGTCAGTGATCCTGACAGTGATCCAGTAACGATGCGCGTGGATGCTATCACGCAAGACGAACCTGTAAACGCTAAGGGTGACGGAGACACAGCGCCTGACGGATTCGGGATCGGCGAAGCGCAAGCGCAGCTGCGTGCAGAACGTTCTGGCAAGGGTAACGGCCGGGTATACCGTATCGGTTTTACCGCGAATGACGGCCGGGGCGGAAGTTGTACAGGGTCAGTTACTGTTGGTGTACCTCATGATCAGGGTAGAAAGACGACACCAATCGACGACGGCCAGAATTACGATTCAACGGCCTCTTCATAATCGTTCTGGAGGCCTACCAGCTCTGCTATCTACTGCCTGAATATGACGCTCGATAGTGAGGTCCGGCGCGTGGATCTTGAACGATAAAAGAACGTATTCGATGGTCTGTATTCCCTGAATACAGCATTCATATTTTAGTAATAGCGACGACTCACCGCATTTGAGTAGCATACTGGTTTAGAGTCCGAAGGAGATCAGACATGAAGAACAGGTTGTCGGAGGCTAAACGATCAAAGGCTCTGTAGACGGAGAGGGGGCGGCTGAAGAAGCTGCTGACCGCGGTGTGAAAGGGGCGACACGGAAAAGCACATTGTGAACCTGCGAGAGCAGATTGTGGTGCTGGACCAGCGCCCACCGGAGCGTTACAGCGCCTGCATGATCTACCTGAAGCTGCGCCAACACCAGCGGAAAGAGAGGGTCAATCACAAGTGTATCGTGCGGCTCCATACCCAAGCCAAACCGCTATTCCGACGACGCAAACGCAAGAAATCGGGAACGGGTTCAGGGCACTGTATCATTGAGCATGCTCAACGTCCGCTCCTGGCCGTAACCAGCAGTTCAATATCGCTAGCTGAATGACCGCTATCGCGACAGACTACAACTTCCCGTCCTCGAATCCCTTCGGCAGTGAGTGCGCGATACCCTTGTGGCAATCGATGCAGGTGAGGCCCTGGTCGAATCCGCTTTGATGGCTTCGGGAGGAGCGGGTGGCCTGTTCCATGTAGTCCATGGACTGATAGTCGTGGCAGTTGCGGCATTCGCGGGAATTGGTTTCTTTCATCGTGCGCCAGACGTTTTTTGCGAGTTCGAGACGTTTTGCCTCAAACTTCTCTTCGGTAGCAATGCTGCCGAGCACTTTATGCAGCACCTCGTTGCTCGCCTGGATCTTGCGCACCACCTTGTGTATCCATGCTTTCGGTACGTGGCAGTCCGGGCAGGTGGCGCGCACGCCGGTGCGGTTGTTGTAATGGACGGAGTCCTGATACTCCTTGTATACGAAGTCGCGCATCTCGTGGCAGCCGATGCAGAATTTCTCCTTGTTGGTCATCTCCATCGCGGTATTGAAGCCGCCCCAGAAGATAATGCCGGCGATAAAGCCGCCGATCAGCAGCGTGCCGGTCGCGTAGCGTGTGCCGGGTTTCCAGAGCGCGCGCCAGCAGCGCGTCAACGGACCTGCGGAAGTGTTATCAGTCATCGGAGTTCCTGTTGTTCTGTTCGTTATTCTGTGTTTGCATTGCGGAACGTGTTCTCGACCAGCGGTTTTACCGACTTCTGCGGCACATGGCATTGCAGGCAGAAGTAACGCCGCGGTGATACGCCGGTTGTCGGGTTGCCGTCGCGATCGAAGAAATGCGTCGGTCCGATCTCGGGCGCGCCGGTCTTCTGCGCGGTCGCCCGGTTATGGCAGGTCAGGCATTTGTTGCTATGCAGATCGATCCTGTAGTTCTTGATATGGTGCGGTATCAGCGGCGGCTGCTCCGCAAAATTGCGCTCGATGAGCTGGTCATCCCGTTGCCAGTGCGAGATCGCCGGCGCAGGGCTGCTGTCCCCGATCGGCACATTACCGCGCAGCGAGGTCAGGCCATCCTCGGCGAACGCCGCGCCGGCCATGACGAACACGGCGCTTGCCACGATCAGGCCGCGCTGCAACCCCATATGAATATCAAGCTTCATCATGCTGACGCTCCCGGCGCCGGTATCGGCGCCTTGACGATGCGCACCGCGCATTTCTTGTAATCCGTCTGTTTCGAGATCGGACAGGTGGCATCCAGTGTCAGCTTGTTGATCAGCCGGCTTTCATCGAACCACGGCACGAACACCACGCCCGGCGGCGGCTGGTTGCGGCCGCGGGTCTCGACCAGCGTGGTGATTTCGCCGCGCCGTGATTGCAGTATGGCTGCCATGCCGCGTTTCAGGCCGCGCGCCTTCGCGTCATCCGGGTGCATGTAGACATAGGCATCGGTCACCGCACGATGCAGTTCCGGCACGCGGCGTGTCATCGTGCCCGAGTGCCAGTGTTCGAGCACGCGGCCGGTGACCAGCCACAGATCGAATTCGGCGTCTGGCACCTCGGGCGGTGGCTCATACGGCAACGCAAAGATAATCGCACGGCCGTCGGCATGGCCGTAGAACTCGACGTCCTTGCCTTTCGCGACGTAGGGATCAAGGCCCTCGCGGTAACGCCATTGCGTTTCCTTGCCATCAACCACCGGCCAGCGCAGGCCGCGCTCGCTGTGATACCGGTCGAAGTCGGCGAGGTCGTGACCGTGGCCGCGACCGAACTGCGCGTATTCCTCAAACAGGCCTTTCTGTAAATAGAAACCGAATGCCTGCGATTCGTCGTTGTCATAGCCCTGTGCGACCTGCGCCAGCGGATACCGGTTCACGACACCGTTCGCGAACAAGATGTCGTAGAGCGTCTTGTTTTTGTATTCCGGTTTCTTCGCGATCAGCTCTTCCGGCCAGACATCGTCCACCTTCAGGCGCTTGGAAAACTCGACGATCTGCCACACATCGGAGCGCGCGTCGCCCGGCGCCTTCACCTGCTGGCGCCAGAACTGTGTGCGCCGCTCGGCATTGCCGTAGGCGCCTTCCTTCTCGACCCACATCGCTGTAGGCAGCACGAGGTCCGCGGCCATTGCCGAGACCGTCGGATACGCGTCCGATACGATGATGAAATTATCGGGATGCCGATAGCCGGGCAGTCCTTCTTCCAGCAGATTGGCGCCGGCCTGGATGTTGTTGACGCACTGCGTCCAGTACACATTCAGTTTGCCGTCGCGCAGCATGCGGTTCTGCTGCACGGCGTGATAGCCGGGCTTGTCCGGGATCGTGCCTTCGGGTAATTGCCAGTGCGTCTCGGCGAGGTCGCGGTGTTCTTTCTTTGTCACCACCATGTCCGCCGGCAGGCGATGCGAAAACGTGCCGACCTCGCGCGCCGTACCGCAGGCCGACGGCTGGCCGGTCAGCGAGAACGGACTGTTGCCGGGCTCGGCGATCTTGCCGGTCAGCAGGTGGATGTTATAGAGCAGGTTATTCACCCAGGTGCCGCGCGTGTGCTGGTTGACACCCATGGTCCACAGCGACATCACCTTGATCTTCGGGTCGGCGTAGAGCTGCGCGAGCTTTTCGAGGTCGGTCTTCGGTACACCGGAGATCTCGTGCGCCTTCTGCAGCGTGTACTCGGCGACAAACGCCTTGTATTCCTCGAACGTCATCGGCTCGGCGTCATTCGCATGCTCGGCGTTTGCCGCCGCCTTTTGCAACGGATGATCCGGTCGCAGGCCGTAACCGATATCCGTCACGCCGCGCTTGAAGTTAACATGCTTGCCGACGAAGTCGTCGTTGACGCTGCCGGACTGGATGATGTAATTGGCGATGTAGTTCAGTATCGCGATATCGGACTGCGGCGTGAATATCATGCCCAGATCGGCGAGATCGAAGCAGCGATGACGAAACGTCGACAGCACCGCCACGCGCACGTGCTCGTTGCTCAGCCGGCGGTCGGTCAGGCGTGTCCACAACACCGGGTGCATCTCCGCCATGTTCGAGCCCCACAGTACGAACGCGTCGGCGTGCTCGAAGTCGTCGTAACAGCCCATCGGCTCGTCCATGCCGAAGGTGCGCATGAAACCGGCCGCCGCCGAGGCCATGCAGTGCCGTGCGTTCGGGTCGAGGTTGTTCGAGCGCAGGCCGGCCTTCATGAACTTGACCGCCGCGTAACCTTCCCAGATCGTCCATTGACCGGAGCCGAACATGCCGACCGACGATGGCCCGCTGGTCTTCAGCGCCGCCTTGTACTTTTCGGCCATGATGTCGAACGCCTGGTCCCAGCTGATCGGCGTGAACGTGCCATTCTTGTCGAACTTGCCGTCCGTCATGCGCAGCAACGGCGTGGTCAACCGGTCGGCGCCGTACATGATCTTCGACAGGTAATAACCCTTGACGCAGTTCAGGCCGCGATTGACCGGCGCGAGCACGTCCGCCTGCGTTGCGACGACACGGCCGTTCTTCGTACCGACCATGACACCGCAACCGACACCGCAAAAGCGGCACGGCGCCTTGTCCCAGCGTATCTTGCTGGCGCCGGTCGCCGCGCCGGCTATGCCGGTGATCGACAGGCCGGCGGCCGCGGTCGTGGCCGCGATCGCGTTCGTTTTGATAAATTCACGACGCGTGAGTTTCATCGGCTTCCTCTGACAGTTCACTATTGTGATGCCAGGCGAGTGTCACCGCGACCACACCTTCAATATCATGCAGTCTGACGAACATGTCCGACACGGCGCGGTCGTCGTCGCCCTCGATCGTCACTACCAGGCGGCCGTCGTCGCCGCGCGTATGTACTTCAATGCCGGAGAGCGTCACAAGAGCAGCGCTGACACGCGCGGTGTCGGCGGGTCGGACAAGAATCAATACGCCGGATACGGTCAAGCAGGCCTCATCCCAATCGTATTGCCGGGACAGGGACGGACGCATGCGCCGCAACCGGTGCAGCGCGCGGCGACGACCCACGGTTCAATGGTGCCATCGATCAGCGGCCGAAAGCGGATGGCGTGCTGTTCGCAATGATCTGCGCACTCCTGGCAGGCGACGTTCAGCGTCGCGAGACAGTCCTCACCAATGCTGGCGACCACCGTCCACGGCGCTTGTTCGACGCCGTCGATATGCCTGACCAGCGCGCGGTCCTTGCAGACATTGACGCAGACGCCGCAGAATGTGCAGGCCCCGCTGACGAAGCTGACCCGGGGTATGCCGCCGGCACCGGTTTCCAGTATGTGTTCGGGGCAGTCGGTGATGCAGGCGCCGCAGCGCGAACAGGCGTCGAGAAATTTTTCGGTCGCCAGCGCCCACGGTGGATAGATCGGGTCGCGCTGGTTCGCGAAATCGCGGCAATTCAATCGGGCACGCGTCGGTTTCGTGGCTATGCTGTCCATTGGTGGACCGGTTCTACGTGGAATCCATGCCACGGCATACAGACCTAATACTAACCAATAATGCGTGGCAACATAACGGGGCTTTTGCATCGCATTAGTTGAGCTTTGTGCTGTGGATTTGCGTCTTTCTGATGATCAGGAGTGGATCGATGGCGCGGAAAATTTCGAGCAGCGATGTCGAGAAGATATATTCGTCGGCCGAGTTCGTCGCCAGGCGGCGGCGGTTGCTTGATGAAACCGTTGGGCGCGTCGAGGCTCTGCACGCTGCCGGCGAGACGCCAGTGATACATACCAGCCGCGTCGAGAAGCAGTTCGCTGACTACCGGCAACGCCTGGCGTTCGGCGCACAGGTCTCGGCGTTTTTGATGGATGTGGTGCACCTCCTGCCGGTCGACATCGGCTATCTGATCAGCAAGGGCGATATCACGTCGAACGATGTCCTGAGTTCGGGGCTGGCACTCGCCACCTCGCGCGCGCTTGGCCAAATCCTGACCGGCTGTTCCGTGGTACGCTGCCCCGATCACCATCCACGCTATCCCGGGCTACCGGCGGTGATCTTTCCCGGCAACGTCGGTGACGCACACGGCCTCGCGACGGTATACCGCCGGTTGACGGAGACGCAGGATGAACGGTAACCCCGCATTTATTGGAACTTTCTTCGGCCGCGGCCTTCTTATTAAGAAGCTATACCGGGACCGCCGGGTCTGTGCCGGTGTTTCCGGTCAAATCCCGCAGGTGCAGCAGCCGAAATTAATGTTGATGTTCCGATTTTTGTACCCACTGGGCCGATCTGCCCTGAGAAAACCCAGGTGACAGACCTGTCTTCAGCATCGTTCAAGCGGATATTGCCGGCCTGGCTGTCCCGCCCCAGTCTGGGCGTTGTCACGCTCACGGTCGTTTGCGCGCTGTTCGTCGCGACCATCGATAGTTACGCATTCTGGAACCACCTTTTCCAGGTGGTCGATGCGTCAACGCTCCGCCACGTGGCCTTTCTGTTCACGGTCTTCGTGGTGCTGGTTGCCTGGCTGACCCTGTTCTTTTCGGTGTTCGGCATCAAGTACCTGTTCAAACCGGTGCTCATCGTAATGCTGGTCACCGCGTCCATGGCCGGTTATTTCATGAGTCAGAACGGCGTGGTCATCGACAGCGTCATGATCCGCAACATGGCGGAAACGAACTATAACGAAGCGTCGGAGTTACTGACGGCGAAGTCCGCATTGTATTTCCTGGCCACCGGCTTGCTTCCCGCGTTGTTCGTGGCCGCCGTCAGGATCAAATATCGTCCGTTTTTCCGCGAGGTCCTCGTCCGCGGCGCGACGATGCTGATGGCATCGGTGTTGCTGGTTGGCGGGCTGCTGGCGTTTTACAAGGATTTTTCGTTCATTGGCCGGGAGCACTCGGATCTGCGGTTCTATATCAATCCCACCTATCCGATCCACTCCGTCGTCAAGTATGTCGTCAACCGCACCCGTAGCACCGGGTTGGTGTCGGTTGGAACGGACGCGCGCAAGAGTGCGTCTTCGGCGGCCGATGGCAGGAGCACCCTGGTCGTTGTCGTGGTCGGTGAGACCGCCCGGGCCAGCGCGTTCTCGCTGAACGGCTACGGCCGTTTGACGAATCCGGAGCTGAGCAAGGAGCGCGTAATCAACTTTCGTAACGTGTCCTCCTGCGGCACGTCGACAGCGATCTCGGTGCCGTGCATGTTCTCAAAATTCGGGCGCGACGGCTTTAACGGTGATGCAGAGCATTACGAAAATCTTCTCGATGTGCTTGCGCATGCCGGTGTTAATGTGCTGTGGCGCGACAATAACGCAGGTTGCAAGGGCGTATGCGCGCGCGTCGCATCGGAACAGGTGTCCGACAACGTGAATCCGGTACTCTGTCATGCCGGTGAGTGTTACGACGAGGAGTTGCTGACAGGGCTGCAGGAGTATCTCGACAACATCAAGGGCGATACCGTCGTTGTGCTGCATCAGATGGGCAGCCACGGTCCATCCTATTATCTGCGTCACCCTGCCTCATATACGCGCTTCCAGCCGGAATGCGCCATTGCAAACGTCGAGGAATGCAGCAGCGAAATGCTGGTGAACGCCTACGACAACACCATCGCCTATACCGATCATTTCCTCGCCGAGGTGATCCATCTGCTCAAACGCAACAGCGCCGCTTTCGATACCGCCATGGTCTATGTGTCCGATCACGGCGAATCGCTGGGTGAGCACGGCGTTTATTTGCACGGTCTGCCCTATGCATTTGCGCCCGATGAGCAGAAAAAGGTGCCGATGGTTTTGTGGATGTCGGACGAGTTGACGAAGGTGTCCAGTATCGATGGCGATTGCCTTGCGCAAAACCGCGACACGGCTTACTCGCACGACAATCTGTTTCACTCGCTGCTGGGCGTGATGGCTGTCGAAACCGTGGCGTACCGGGCGGAGCGCGATCTGTTCTCGACCTGCCGGACCGGCTAGGACAGCCGTGGATTACCGTTGCTGCGTGCCGTCCGGCGTGCAGCCTGTCAGAACTGCTTGACCGGATCGTTCAGATTTACCACCAGCGATACGCGCCGGTTGCGCGCCCGGCCGGTGTCGTTGGTATTGGCGTCCAACGGTTGCGTATCCGCATAGCCGGTGGCGCGCAGGCGTTCGGTTGTTATGCCCTGTTCGATCAGGTAACGGGTGACCGTCGTGGCGCGTAGCGTCGACAGCTCCCAGTTCGACGGAAAGCGTGCCGTGTGTATCGGCGCGTTGTCGGTATGGCCTTCCACGGAGATCTGATAGCGGCTTTTGTCGAGCACACCGGCGATGCGCTCGAGTATCGTGCGGCCGGCCGGTTTCAGATCGGCGCTGGCGGTATCGAACAGCACGCTGTCCCTGATCTCGAAATTCACCGATGTCGCGGTGCGCGTGATCTCCAGCTGGTGCTGCAGGTCCGGCGGTATCGTCAGGTCGTCGATCAGTTCCCGGGTCGGTGGCGTGTCGTTCTGCTGCGTTGCTGTCGCACTGGCCATGACTTGCTTTTCCGCCTTTATCTTAGACGCCGTCTTGACCTGTCCCGAGTAGTGACTGAACGCGAGCAACACGACGAACAGCGTGACGAGCAGTGTCAGTATGTCGACAAAGCTGATCAGCCAGCTGTCGCTTTCCTGTGCATCATGCGGCGCAGCGACCGGATGAAACGCGCTGTTTCGATGATGCATGTCCTGGTAAGACTTGAGGCCGGGGCGATTCATGCGCAAGCCCGGATCAGGCGGCCTTCACGATAGCGTCCGGCGCTACCGTGTGATGTTGCTGCATGTAGGTGGTGAGTGCCTCCTTGATCACCGTCGGATGACGGCGGTCATGCAGCAGCAATATTCCTTCGATAACAAAATTCATCAGCATCGTCTGGTGTTCGACGCGCTGTTCCATTTTCATCGCCAGCGGCTTGAATACCATATTGGCGAGCAGCAGACCGTACAGCGTCGTGATCAGCGCAAAGGACATCATCGCGCCAATCTCGCTCAGTCCGGATGCGCCGAGGCTGGCGAGCATCTGAATGAGGCCGAACAACGTGCCCAGCATGCCAAACGCCGGGCCAAACATCGCCATCGTGCGCAGAATCTGGGCGTTGTTCAGATCGCGGGTACGGGCGCCGGCGATGCGCCATTGCAGTAACTTGACGATATCCTGGATAGGCTCGCGGTCGAGCACCAGTTGCGCGCCGGCGCGCAGCAACGGATTTCTGACCTGCTCGATTGCCTGTTCCGCGGCGCGCAGATTGCCGTCGCGATACCAGTGCGCGATATTCAATAGATGACCGATCTCGCCGGTCACTTCAGGGTTCTCATCGCGCAGCAGCGCGCGCAGTGCGCGCAGCGCCGTGATCACGTCCTTCATCGGCCGGCTGACCAGCGTCGCGGCGAGTGTGCCGCCGAGCACCATCACCAGGCCGGGCAGGTTGAACAGTCCGAGCAGATCCTGGTGCGACGCCATTGCCATCGTCGCCAGCACCAGCACGCCGCCAAGCAGCCCGATCAATGCCGAGTTTTGTCTGTCGATGAATTTCTTCATAGTGTTTACCGCTCTCTTTCCTGATAACGATGGCAATATCCGTGCCGGAACAGCGAAAGCGCGTTTGGAATATGCGCGGCGCGCACAGACGGGCAGTGGATGTTACGCCGCGCGGCAATGCGGCGAGGTTTTTCCGTGAGTGCACAACGGCGGCGGCAAGAATTGCCGGATCGTATATTCGTCGTTCCGGCCAAGCGAGCGCGAGCCGGAATCCAGTGGTCATCGGCAGGACTGGATTCCGGCCTTCGCCGGAATGACGAGACGGAGTGCCTCCGCTCTACTTGTCATTTACTCGTGGGTCACGAATCCAACCTTCGCGTTCACTTGTCGGTACGCGACAAGCGGTTGATCATCGCCCGCACTTCGGGTTGTACGAGCAGCTTGCGCAGTTCTTCCAGCGATGCCGTGCCTGCGGCGACGGGATGCGTCACCGTCGGACGGCCGGTAAACGTCGAGTCGCCGTGTTGTATCTTGCGGCACAGTTCCTTCAGGCATTCCAGCAGCCGTTTCGGGTTGAGGCCGAGGCGTTCGATCAGTTTAAGCGCGCCTTCGTCGGCCAGCAGGCATGACAGTAGCCGGCACAGCTCGTTGTCGCGTGCGTCTGGCTTGCGCGGGCGCGGCGTGTCGGCGCCTTGTGCAATGCCGATCGAGCGCAGCTCCTCGCGCGTGAATGGCTGGCCGCGTCGCGTCGTGCCGGTGGCGAGGTAACGCAGTTGGTATACGCCCGCCTGTGACAACATGACCGGCCGCTCGAATTCGCCCGCCGCGCCTTCGGTCAGTGGTACGGTAACGGTCGTGCCATCCGGTCGGCGCATCACGACGCGCACGACGGCGCGATGATCCACCGGCAGATCGGACTCGGTCAGCACCGCGCGCAGCATCGCCGTCGCACCGGGCTCATGGCTGTTGGCGATAACCGACGCGCGTAACCGCAGGTTCGATTTGGCGTAGACGCCGAGGTTGTACGGAATGCCGTGGATCGCGGTGCTGGCCGACCAGCGGCTGACGTTGCTGTCGCGCAGCTTCGACACATATTTCTTGAAGTTTCCGCTATCGACCGAAATCAGCGCATGCCAGGTGCCGCCGTGTGCCTTGCCGCCGGCGACCGGGATTGGTAGTGTCGTGCGGTACATATGCAGCGTGTCGGCGGTCGCGTAGGTTACGGCAGGCAGCATGGCCGCATCGGCGGGTGTGATAATCTTGCCGTCCGGGGTTTCCAGATAAAAGTCGATCGCCCACGGGTCGGGCGACAGCAGAATGATATCGGTCTCGGTGTCGGCGCCGGTCAACGTGAACGGGATGCGATGTTTGGTCCCGGGCCGCACCGTGCTTTCCGGATCGACGACGATGGCCGTGTTGGTGACGCCGGCGAGTATCTGCAGGAAATACTTGCTGAGGCGGAACTGGTCGTTGACGTCGAGATCGCCGGTCATGACCATGTAGCCGCCTGAACCGCTGGTCAGCGTATCGAGGGTGGACACGTCCAGCTGATCGGCACGGCCGAGGCCGATGGCAAACACGCGTTCGTTGAGTATCGCCGCGACGTCGGCGATGTATTGTGGCGTGTTCTCCTGGCCGTCGGTAAACACGATCAGCGCCTTGTGATCATAACCGCCGACCGGGTCTACCGTCGCATGCGCAAGATCGAGGCCGTCGCCGATCGACGTCGCGCCGCCGTCCTCGTCATGCAGGTTGATCGCGTTCAATGCCTGGGCGCGGCCGGCGCCGAACATCAACGAGCCGGCCGGCGTCACCGGCATCACCGGATACGCGTCATGGTCGAAGGTGACGATGCCGATGCCGTCGTCGTTACCCATCGCATGCACAAAGTGCGGCGCGGCCCACTTCAGCACCTGGAGCCGCGTCTCGCCGGGGATACCCGAGCTCCAGGCCATGCTGCCGGACTTGTCGAGCACCAGCATGGACGCGACCTTGGGCTTGGTAATCGTGTTCGCGGTGATCGGAATGATCCACTCCTCGCCGGTCTCGTTGCAACGTATCGTCACGCTGCCGGCTGCGGCCGCGCCGGCCGTCGTACCCTGGTAGGAAATCCACACATAACCGTTGGTCGCTGCGCCGGAGTTATAGTGAACGGTGACGGCGGTGCCCAGCGGTGTGCCGAAGCCGGCGCCCGGCCCGGCGATGATATCGAAGGTGATGTCCTCGCAGGCGCGTATCGCAAACACCGCCGCGCGTACGGTCTCGGTGCCTTCGGGGATGTCGTTGAAGGTCAGCGGCGCGCCGGACGATGGCGATTGCAGCTCGACCGATACCGGCAGCGTGTCATAGCACGGTGGTTGCACGACGGTGGGGTGGCGCGAGTTTTTCAGTTCGATCTCGTTGTCCGGGTTGCCCGGGTCCCACGGCGGCACCGGGCTGCCGAAATGCACGGTGCCGGACCATGGTTCGAGATACTCGGTGATTTCCGCGTCGCCGGTCTCGTCGCCATAGGTCTGGCTCGGGTCGAGGCGCCATTCGTAACCGGGCTGCATCTGCCACATCGCCCACAGCCGGTCGATGTTGGCGTGCAGCAGAAACACGAACGGGTCCTCGAACGCCGAATGCGACGCCTTGATGGTGCTGCCGTTGCCGAAGTAGCCGTGCACCGAGTTGTGGTTGGGTGAGCTTTCCAGCACGTCGCGGAACTCTGCCCACTGTTGTGCCTGCGGCAATCCATCGGCCGATGTGATAATGAAATTGTCCGGGTTGACGCCCGGTGCGCCGGCATTGAGGTTGCGGTTGATCTCCTGCGGTGGATCGACCGGGTTGCCGGTATCGTTGCGGCTGCCGGCGAAGTTTCCGCCATTGTCGAAGCTGTCGAACGGCACGCCGGCGCGGCCGGTGGAGCTGCCGAAGTTCGTCGCGGTGAACAGGTTGACCGTGCCGCCGGAACCGTTCGACGCCACACGCGGGTCCTCGGTCCAGTCCCAGTAATGCAGCGCGACACTCGGGTCGACCTCCTGCAGCATTGCCTCGAAGCGGTTCAGCAACTCGCGGTGCCACGGCAGGAATGCCGCTCCGCCGTGCACGTGCGTGCCCTGGTGGATCTGGTCCTGTTTGTCCCAGTATGAGACGCCGTCCGGGAAAACCTTCGATGTATCGAGTTGTACGATCGCGTTGACGAACGCATCGCGCTCGGCCTGGCTGAGGTGGGCGACATTGCGGCGGACGGGTTTCATGGAACGGTTCTCCTGTGGTCGGTGACGCGGGCGTCGGTGAATGGCAGGGCCGACACGCAACGGCCGGCCCAATCTGTTGTGTCATCGAGTTAACGACGAAACGGGAGGAAAGACTGTAAGAAATGTTGCCCGGGAAATGTGAGAAATTACCGGGCGCGACGGGCTTGCGAACGTGCGGTTGCCGGCGCATCCTCGACGACCCGCCTGGCGATCACACCGGGAGAACCCCGGGACGACCGCGCCGTCGCGCAACGGTTCCCGCCGTCCCGCCGTGAAGGTATAGTTGGAACGTAAGAAATGGTGCCGGGAGTTGCCCGGGAAGGAAGCCGGAGCGTCGCAGGGAGAAGGGAAGAGTTGACTCGTCGAATTACCGTAGAAAAGGCGTCGGAACGAGACATCGGCGGTATTGCTGTTTTATTACTCGAACTCGCCGAGGCCGACGACGCGCTCGACGAGTTCGAGATGACTGCCGAACGGCTTAAGCAGCATGCCTTCGGCATTCGCCCGGCGATCGAGTTTCTGGCCGGTTACGTCGATGGCGAGCTGGCCGGGTTCGCCGCGTTCTATCACAACTATTCGACCTATCACGCGCGCCCGTGCCTGTACCTTGAGGATATCTATGTGACGCCCGCGAGGCGGCGACTCGGGCTGGGCAGGCAGCTGATCAACGAGGTGTTGAAAATCAGTGTCGAGCGCGATTGCCCGCGTGTCGACGGCATCGTCTATCGCGACAATCACAATGCCAGGCGCTTCTACAAAAACCTGGGCGCCAAGCCGTTGAAGCAATGGACGCTGTACCGGGTGGCGCGCAAGGAAGTTATCGCGTATCTGGAAGAGGAACGGGTGATTGTAGGCTAGGCCACACGCCGTGTACGATCCGCCCATGGTTAACATGCTCGTTGTTCGGACTTTGCCTGCCGCGCTGCTGATGCTGTTCTTTGCGGCGGCATCCGTCGCCGCGCTCACCGATCCGCCGGTCGAGGACATTCATTTTCGCGCCGAGCACCTGGCCGAGGCGGCGCAGGAAGCGCGCTACGCCACGTTGCCGTTGCCCGATGTGGGTTTGCGGGCCGACCGCTGGCAGCCGGCGGTCCAGCTCGGTATAGCCAGGCCCGACGGCGAGTTCGCCGAGGCGGCGGGCGAGATGTTCGCGATCGGCCTGGCGCGCGCGTGGGGCAACAACGGGGCGCTGGGAGTGCTTGGCTTTTATGACCGTTTTGATGTCGATGGCAGCGCCTACGAAAATGCGTTGACCCCGGGCAGCCTGACGGGAGTGCCGCTCGATATACCGGAGCGCGCGCAATTTACCCGGCCGGCGGGCGCCATACGGCACAGCGGTGTCGGTGTCGTGGTCACGCGCGATCACCTTGACGACGACAGCCGCCGCTGGGGTTACGTCGGCGGTCTGCTGCTGGAGCGTCTGGTGCTGGCGGACTACCGGTTTCACTATCGCCTGCTGGCCGGTGCGGACGCCGGGGCCGAAGGGGATATCGATCACAGCGGTGCGAACAATCTGGTCACGGTATTTTTCGGCGTGCAGGCGCAACAGCCGCTGACGCCGCGCCTTGCGCTGACGCCGCACCTGATGATTGGCGCGCCGCTGGGCCCGGGCGAGTTCACGACCGGCCTGACCGGGCCGGGATTCGACGTCACGACTGCATCGAGCGGCGCCAGTCCCGGGCATATCGGCGATGCGTTTCTATCGCTGGGCATGGGGTTAAGGGATCCTGTCACAGGACTGGAATTCGATCTCGGCGCGGCGCTGCTGTTTCCGATCTATCAGCGTTACATCCATGAGGGAATCAACAACAGCCTGCTGTTGTCTGTGTCGTGGCATGGCCACTGAGCGCGCGATCTTCGGCTGATGGGTTGATATCGTTTCGATAGCCGCCGCCGGCTTGCCCCGCATCGGAATACCGGCGACAATCAATCGGGGTCGAGTTTGATTACAACGCCGCGTTGTCGAGAGCAAAACCATGGCCGTACCGGTACAGCTTGCCTATTTCTCCGACGTGCTCTGCGTCTGGGCCTATGTGTCCCAGATCCGGCTCACCGAGTTGAAGGAACAGCTCGGTGACGAAATTACCATACGCCAGCACTTCATCAATGTGTTCGGCAACACCGACAAGCGTATCGGCCAGGGCTGGCAGGGGCGCGGCGGGTACGCCGGCTACGGCGATCACGTCGTCGAGGTGTGTCGATCGTTTCCGCATGTGGAAATCAATCCGGATGCCTGGAAGGTCTGCCGTCCCGCGTCGTCGGCCATGGGCCATCTGTTTCTGAAAGCGGCGTTATTGCTGGAACAGAACGGCCTGATCTCCGGCGAGCCTGTGGCCGGGTATGACGACAGAACCGTGTTCGAAGAACTGATCTGGCGCGTGCGCTGCGCCTTTTTTGAAGAGGCCAGGAATATCGGCCAGCTGGCAGTGCTGCTGGAAATCGCCGAGACAATGCGCCTGCCGGTCGACGAGCTGATGGAACAGATCAACAACGGCGCGGCGATGGCCGCCCTGTGCGATGACTTCGAGAAGAAAGAATCCTGCCGGCTGGAAGGCAGCCCGACCTATCTGTTGAACGACGGCCGCCAGAAGCTATACGGGAATGTCGGTTACCGCATCGTCGAGGCGAATGTACTGGAATTGCTCGAATCGCCGAAGGGACAGGCGAGCTGGTGCTAGATCAAGTCAAATGTAGCCTGGATGCAGCGCAGCGGAATCCAGGGATCGTTGCTGTACCCGCGGCGACTGACACGGTGACAGAGTCTGTATACTCGGCGCTACCTTAACCAATCCGACGCGGCACCTCACCACCCGTGACTCCTTTGTCGACATTTGTGCCCGTCGTCGCCCTGCTGATCAGCTCAACGATGTGGGGCGTGCTGTGGTATCCGTTGCGTCTGCTCGAACACAACGGCCTGCAAGGGGTGTGGTCGACGCTGATCCTGTACTGCGCCGCGATGCTGGTCGGCCTGCCGATGCTGTGGAGGCATCGCGTCGAGTTTCACCATCTTGGACATTACGTCGTGCTGGCACTGGCCAGCGGCTGGTGCAATGTAGCCTTCATACTCGCCGTCATCGACGGCAACGTGGTGCGCGTACTGTTGCTGTTCTATCTGTCACCGTTGTGGACCGTGCTGTTCGGCAAACTGATCCTGCACGAGTCCATGACACGTGAGGCGAAGGCGACACTGCTGCTGGCCATGACCGGCGCCGTGATCATGTTATGGAATCCCGAGGTCGGGCTGCCGTGGCCGCAGGATACCGCCGACTGGCTGGCCATCAGTTCCGGCATGGCCTTCGCGCTGTCCAACGTCGTGGTGCGCAAGGTGCAGGGCGTATCGATCTGGACCAAGGCCGCCGTGGCATGGGGCGGCGTCGTCATTGTCGCTGTCGCATTGCTGTTGATTACCACGCCGTCGCTGCCGCAGGTCAGCGGCGCCGTGTATCTGTCGGCATTTGCACTCGGCGCCATCTGTATCGTCACGATGACCATGGCCGTACTCTACGGCGTCACCCACATGCCGGCGCACCGCTCGGCCGTGATCCTGCTGTTCGAAATCGTCGTCGGCACCGTGTCGGCACAAATCCTGACCGACGAGGTCGTGCAACTGGCCGAATGGATCGGCGGCGCACTGATCGTCTCGGCGGCACTGTTCGCAGCGCGCAGCCACGCGCGGGAGGGGTGTTGATGCGGATATTGCTGGCGGGCGGTGTCGGCAGTGCGTGGTGTACTTGCCGATTTCATTAGGGTGTATTTCCCAGTAATATCCGGATTAAGCGATTGATTAATAGACGACGGGAAAGTGTTTTACACCATAGTGGTGTAAAACAAGATACCAATTAGGGTGTCGAAACCTAGTTGGGCGTGGAATCCGCGATGACTATCCGCATGGAGCGTAGATTGCTGTACATCCCGGTACTGCATATCGATACCAACCTCATCAATGCTCGTCAGAAGTTGGCTGCCGTTAACCAACTGGAGAAGTGGTACGACGATGAGGTGATTTTGATAAACATGTCCGCTACTGCTCATGGCGAAGCGCAGGCGGATGGCAATGCCATGAGAACGCGAAAGGCCAATCAAAACATCTTTACGGCAACGCCACCAGTAGAGCCTACCGATCCTCAGTTTAGGCAGGTGGAGAGCGCACTTTTTCCTGATGGTGCGCGCGACGAAAACCAACTGAACGATGTGCGCATTGTTTGCGAAGCTGCGAAGTATGCAGCCATCCTTGTTACTGGCGACGGCGGCTCAAAGACACAGCCGGGAGGAATCCTCGGCAACCGTCACAAGCTGAAAGATTTTGTGAAGATTCTCTCGCCTGATGAAGCGGTAGATTTTGTACGACAGAAAATTCAAGAGCGCGACGAATTCAACGTCCAGTTCGTCAAAGAATTCGGTGGCGAGCTTCCACCGTGGAATGGTCATGACTAAATCGACGCCCAACCCTACATTCGAGAGGGACTGCGCAAAAGCGCGCAGCCCCTCAATTTGAACGTTAGAAGTCCAACCAAAGGAGCGTCATACCGATGGTTACAAAGAAGACAGTCAAATCGGCGAAGAAGCCTTCCGCTGTGAAGTCGGTAGCGCCAGCAAGCAGCAAAGCAAAGTTTCCTCGGCACGCGGTAGGAAAGGCAATCCGAATCGCCCAAGCCATCCTCGACCAGAACGCAGGCAAATCGTGCAGCCGAGCAGACGCCGCCAAGTTCCTTGGTCTTGGCAGTCCAGCAGGACCGTTTGGCGTTGAAATTAGTTCCGCCATCAAGTACGGATTCCTGGAGCAACCGGAGGCTGGTCATCTTCAACCCACCGCGTTGGCGAAGAAGATATTGCGACCTCAGTCACCGAGCGACACCATCGATGGCTATCGGCAGGCCGTTATGAGCGCGCCGGACATCTCCGAGGTGTATCAACACTACCGTGGCGAAAATATTCCAGACGACCAGTTCCTACGGAACACAGTTGTCGAAACATACAAGGTTCCGGCCGATAGTTTCCGAGAGTTCAAACAGGTCTTCCTTGAGTCACTCGAGACCGCAGAGCTAATCTCAAGGCACGGCGAAAAAGTTCGCGTTACGGACGTAGCTAGTAGTGACGCGGCTGCACCCGCCCAATCTGAGCGGTTGAAAAAACTTGAGAAAGCCACAAACGTTGGGGCGAATGACTCTTGCTTTGTGATGCAGCCGTTCGCAGCGCCGCTCGGTGAGTACTACGAGAAAATCTATAGGCCCGCAATTGAAAAAGCGGGGCTGCGCCCAGTTCGTGCAGACGCAGAAATTTTCGCTACAGGCAAGATCATGGATCAAGTGTGGCACGGCATTAACGAGGCCAAGGTCTTGGTCGCTGAGTTGACGACACGCAATCCAAACGTCTTCTATGAGTTGGGGTTAGCGCACGCGATGAAGAAACCAGTAGTCCTGGTCTCCGCGAAAGAAGAAGATGTTCCATTCGATCTTCAACACATCCGCGTCATTTACTACGATATGAGCGACCCCTTCTGGGGAAACAAACTAATTGAAAAGGTTGCCGAGAACATCCTGTCCGCCATTCAGAATCCCGAGGAGGCAGTGTTCAAGAGCGCCATAAAAGGTGGCTAAGACTTCTAACCTAGCAGTCGCGCGAAAAGCCGCGCAGGCCGGTTACTTCTACGTTATACAGCATGAGCACAGAGGTTGATTGAATGCCGGACTACCTCACCTTAGATCAGGTCGCAGAGAAGATAGGAGTCGAAGTTACCTCCGTCCGTCGTGCAGTACGACGGATTCAATCCGAATCTGATCTCGAAATTCTGAAGGGAATGGTCCCCGGTAGAGCCCGGAGCGCGTTATGCGTCTCAGACGCTCACGCAAATTTGATTATTGCCTATTTCGAGAGCAAGCGGGGAGAGACCACCCTACTGAATGGTTCTGCGGATGTATTCGCGAGCGGAGGTTTCGGATATTTCTATGTGATTCAGCTGGTACCCGAAGCTCTCCCGACTCGGGTGAAAATCGGTTACACCGACTCACTAGAAGTTCGCTTGAAAGAGCATCAGACCTCTGCTCCAACAGCGCGTCTCGTGAAATCGTGGAAATGTAAACGGGCTTGGGATCGCGCTGCAATGGACAGTATCACTAAAAGTGACTGCACGTTGGTACTAAACGAAGTCTACGAGGGTGATGTTGAGAAATTCGTGCAGAGAGGCGATGAATTTTTTGCAAGAATGCCTTCAGAATCTCAAACCGTTCCGTTAAGCCCCAACTCTCCGCTATCGGAGGAGAATTCGAATGCTGTATAACAATCGCTTCGAAGCGACGCGTGGCCGCGCGCTTCAAGCGAATCGTTCAGCGCGATAGGCGGTGGCAGAGAAAGGCACGACAACGACAAAAGCCAAAAGCGCCCTATCACGACACGGGGGGACTTCATGAAGAGGGGGGGGGATATGCTAGCGCGCGAAGCGTTGAACGCACTGTCGCATAACGCGAGCGTTGATGCGCACAGACGTATCAACGCTTCGGGCATCACCCACCCGAATCCTCCTGTGGCCCGGCATAGCGGGACTACTCGCTGGCTGACCGCTCCAGAAGAGACCGGCACTCACGACCTCTCACGCCGAACGCGTCGTTCGAGCGGACGCCGACGAGGTGCCTTAACAACAGCGGTGACCACGATGCTCATGCATGCGGATATCCATGCCGCATTGCATCGGCGCCGCTCAACTCCATTACGTTAGGGCTACAGAAAAGGAGAAGAGCATGGTTAAGGTTATTGCAGTGTTTGGAATTTGGTTCCTGTTAAACGGTGTTGCCTCAGCCGCATGTAACAGCGATTTTGACTGTGGCTTCGGCAACAAATGTGTTAAAGCATCTGGTGACATTAACATCACGGGCATTTGTGTCACACCAAGCGATCAATTCGGCAACAAAACCTACGATTACTCTACGCCCCGGTCACAACCACAGAATGTCGGCAATTGTTCATTTGATACTGACTGCGGCATTGGGTTTTCTTGCATGAAACGTAGCGGGCAAATATACGGCATCTGCGTGAAGTAAACGCAGTCTTCTCCTACTTTCTCATGGAGTCATATTCATGGCCAAAGAACCTAAAAATCATGGTAAGCAATGGTCTAAAGAAGATGTCGCGCAACTAAAAGAGCTTGCGAAGCAAAATACGCCAACGCGAGTGGCTGGCTTGAAGCTTGGCCGTACGGCGGAAGCAGTTCAAGCCAAGGCATCGGAAGTTGGGGTGTCTCTTAAACCCACAAACCAGTCTCCGTATAACCGGCGCAAGCCCTAACCACGCCATCAACACGGACAGCAAAAAGCGTCGCTCCTTCGTCGAGCCACTTTTTTCTGCCGGTTATGGCGAGCGTTGAGGCTGTAGAAAAACCTAATAGCTGTCATAGCGCTCTGATAAAATGGCGTAACATTCCGGCAGGAGTGATGACAAATGCCAAAGTTCATTCCGTATGATCCGAAGCAAAGCAAGA
>JAHFRU010000017.1 GCA_023266115.1 Gammaproteobacteria bacterium | reverse complement strand
TCTGGCCCTCAACAGCAGACCCCGTAAAACACTCGGATGGAGGACGCCTGCCGAGGCGCTCGATAAACTACTATACTTGGCTCAACAAACCGGTGTTGCGACGACTCCTTGAACCCAAGCATGACACCCGGAGTTGAATCGGCTACACCGGAACTGCTCGTCAGGGACGCGGCCGCCAGAATGCGCGACTGCAACATCGGCTCCATGTCGGTACTCGAAAAAGGCCATGTCATCGGATTGATTACTGATCGTGACATCTGTTGCCGTGTGGTCGGGGACGAGCGCGACCCGGCGAAAACCAGGGTCAAGGATATCATGTCGACCGATATCCTGTTCTGCTTCAACGATCAAAACATCTCCGATGCCGCGAAACTGATGGAGTCGAACCATGTGCGGCGCCTGGTGATATTAACTCGCGACAAGACCCTGGCAGGCTTTCTTTCGGTCGATGACCTGGCCAGATGGAACCACGTTCTGGCCGGCGAGGTTCTTGAGGCGGTCCGACCCGCCCACTAAACGCGCCATCCGCGCGTTACCCCCGACGGCGGCGAATCCTCGCCGCCGTCTTTTTATGTTGCAGCAAGTGCGAACACGGTCGCAGGGACTTTGCACGCGAAACGTTGATGACGGGCTGCCGGTATATCCATTCGCCGTTGAATACTAGTCCGACTCGATCAATTCGATGCCGTTTCCGTCGGGGTCCCGGCAGAAAATTGCGTTACGTCCCGAACGACTGTGTGTCACCGTCACGCCCGCACCATGCAATCGGCCGGTAATTTCCGGTAGATCGTCAACTAGAAACGCGACGTGCCTGTCGCGACCCAGCCGCTCGGGACGGCTATCGACCGGGTCGACATTTGTCGCTTCCAGCAGATGTATCTGCTGTCCGTTGACTGCAAGCCAAGCGCCCGGAAATCCCAGATCAGGCCGCGGCACCGGTAACAAGCCGAGCAGATCACGATAAAACCGCAGCGAGCAGGAAGTATCTGCAACAACCAGACTGACATGATGCATTGAGCGGATCATCAAGAATGTTATCCGGTAGTCTCGTTGCGCAGCCGGCGCCAGGCACCTGCAACACGCCGCTAAAATTCGCTCTTGCCGTCGATGGCTATCGTCTTGACGGTGTGATCGACACTCCGCGGCGACACATAGCCGATCGCATTCGAATTGGATGATACAAATCCGACGACCGCGGCTTCGGAGGAGTACTTGTAAGGCGACCGCACGTCACTGCCAAACGCCTTGACCGCCCACAACTTCGACTTTCTCTGCAAACTCATATGCAGAATCGTATCGGAAAAGTAGGCGGTCAGCGGATTGTCATCCTTCAATTCGACCAGCGCGACCCGTTCGCCGCCGGGCCAGGTGATTTCTTCGCCGGTATAGAAATTCTTCAAAAGCTCTGCGCTGATATTTGTCATCGGGTTGGCCTTGTTGACGATCATCACCAACTCGCCGGCGACGACGCCACCGGCGAACATCAACAATGAAACCACCAATACCAGCTTTCTTGCGTCAACCATTATGACACCTCGTTACTACACGGTTCCCGATGCCAGGTTTCATAGGATCAGCTACCGCCGGCACAGATACCGATTGCGCAATTCATGACCGCTGACGTCGCCGCACAAAAATGATCGCGATTATACCGTCGATTCACCATCCCCGACAAAACATGACTCGTTTCCGGCATAAGACACTGTATTTTCAACTTCCAGACCGGTCAGGTATCAACTTTTCAGGCATTCACCGTTGCCTGAAGGCCGGCCACATCGTACACGCCCCGCAAGCACACCCCATACTAATCAGACAACAGCTGATGCATATTGTTTTGGACACAACTGAATCGTCCGGCCGTTCAGCTGATGTTCAGCATATGAAAAACACTTTCACCGCTCGCGCGGGGACCGGCATCACCGAAGACGGTTAGCGATGTGAACGGGTATCGCGCTATACTGATCTTATAGCGAAATAGAATACAACAATGCAGCTACAATTCTGGGGCGCCGCACGCGAAGTTACGGGGTCATGCCATCTGGTACGGGTCGGACGGCATCGATTGCTGGTCGATTGCGGTCTGATCCAGGGACGGCCGGCCGACGAAACACGCAACCGGGAAGCGTTTCCGTTTGAACCGTCCACTATTGATGCCGTCGTTCTGACGCACGCGCATCTCGACCACTCCGGTCGCCTGCCGCTGCTCATCAAGGCCGGTTTCAAAGGGCCCGTATATACGCACAACGCGACCCGCGATCTATGCCGAATCATGCTGCGCGACGCCGGCTTCATCAATGAAAAAGAGGCCGAATGGGAGAACCGCAAACGCCGCCGCCGCGGCGCTTCCGGGATCGAACCGCTCTACACCATGAGCGACGCCGGCTACACGTTACGCCGTTTCAAGCCCATATCCTACGACGACGAACGCGAAATACTGCCCGGCGTACGCATCTGTTTGCGGGATGCCGGGCATATCCTCGGGTCCAGCATCGTCGAAATGCAACTGAATGAGCCAGGCGCATTCAGGAAAATCGTTTTCAGCGGTGATCTCGGCCACCACGGCTCGCCAATTTTGCGCAACCCGGCCACCGTGGACGAGGCAGACATGGTGGTAATGGAGAGCACCTACGGCAATCGTTTACACCGATCCTGGGACGACACGCTCAAAGAACTTGGTGACGTGCTGAATGAAGCCACGCGCAGCAAAGGCAATATTCTGATTCCCGCGTTCACCATCGGCAGGACCCAGGAACTGCTGTACCTGTTTACCAAGTATTTTTCTGCATGGGGTCTGGATCGCTGGACACTGTTCCTCGACAGCCCGCTGGCGATCGAGGCCACGGAAATCTACAACCGCCATACCGACCTGCATGACGCGGAAACACAAGCCGTGCGCAGCGCCGGCACGCTGCCGCTGACGCCGCCGAACCTGCATATCAGCCGCACGGCCAGGCAGTCGATGAGCATCAACCGCATCCAGTCGGGCGCCATCATCATTGCAGGGAGCGGCATGTGCGACGGCGGACGGATCAAACATCATCTGAAACACAATCTCTGGCGCGACAACTGTCATGTCATTATTATCGGCTATCAGGCTGCCGGTACGCCCGGGCGTGCAATGGTCGATGGCGCCAGGCATATCCGCTTGTGGGGCGAAGAAATCAGGGTCGCCGCCACGATTCACACCGTAGGCGGCCTGTCGGCACACGCCGACCAGGCGGGCCTGTTGAACTGGTATGGCGGGTTTAAAAACAGGCCCAGGATTGCGCTGGTACACGGCGAAGAAACGGCGCTTGCCAGCCTGGAATCAACGTTAAAAGCGAAATTTGGCGTCCAACCGCTGGTCCCGGCGCGAGGTACACTGTTTGATCTGAAAACCTTTCAGGTGGAATCACCGACCACGTCGTTACCCGCGCATACGTCGGAGTAGCATCGCCGCCCTCAGCCGATCATATCGCCGTACAGGTCGTGCTCATCGGATGCGGTAATCGTGATACGAACGAAATCACCCGCGGCAACATCGTGTTCGCCGCTGTCGGCAATCACCACACCGTCTATGTCCGGCGCATCCGCGCTGGAACGTGCCACCACGAGGCCCTCATCGTCGATGGTATCCACCAGCGCGACTATTTCAGTACCGATCTTGTGCTGAAGTTTCTCGCGGCTGATTGCGGACTGCAGCTCCATAAACCGCTCGAAACGCTCCTGTTTAATCTCCTCGTCGACGGCCCCCGCAAGACCGTTCGCGGTGGCCCCTTCGACCGGCGAGTATTTGAAACAGCCGACGCGGTCCAGTTGCGCCTCGCGCATAAATTCCAGTAACGTCGCGAAGTCCTCGTCCGTCTCACCCGGAAAGCCGACGATAAACGTGCTGCGGATCGTGATCTCCGGGCAGACAGCGCGCCATCGCTCGAGGCGTCGCAACGTATCCTCGGTATTCGCCGGGCGCTTCATCTGCCTGAGGATACGATGACTCGCGTGTTGCAACGGCACATCCAGGTACGGCAATAGCTTGCCATCCGCCATCAACGGCAGTACGTCATCGACATGCGGATACGGATAGACGTACATCAGGCGCACCCAGACACCAAGTTCACCCAGCGCCCCGGCAAGGCCCGTCATGTGCGTTCCGAGTGGCCGCCCGTTCCAGACCTCTGCCGCAAACTTTCGATCGACGCCATAGGCACTGGTATCCTGCGAGATGACTACCAGCTCCCTGACACCGGCATTCACCAGCCGCTCTGCCTCCAGCATCACCTGCCCGATCGGGCGGCTGACCAGATCGCCGCGCAAGCTCGGGATAATACAGAACGTGCAGCGATGATTGCAGCCCTCGGATATTTTCAGGTAGGCATAGTGGCGCGGCGTCAGCCGAATACCCTGCGGCGGCACAAGGTCCGCAAACGGATCGTGCGGTTTCGGCAGATGCGCATGCACCGCGTGCATCACCTCCTGCGCCGCATGCGGCCCGGTGACTGCCAGCAGCCCGGGGTAACGGCGCCTGACGATATCGCCCTTGGCACCCAGGCAGCCGGTCACGATCACCCTGCCGTTCTCCGCAATCGCCTCGCCAATAGCGTCGAGCGATTCCTCGATTGCGGCGTCGACGAATCCGCAGGTGTTAACCACCACGAGATCCGCCTCGTGATAGGTCGGTACGACCGCGTAACCCTCTGCGCGCAATTGCGTCAGTATCTGCTCGGAATCCACCAGCGCCTTCGGACATCCGAGGCTGACGAATCCTACCCGTGGTGTCGACATGAAATTGAATGCCCTGGCCGGTCGCTGAAAAACTGGCGCATTATACCGGGACAATCGCCGCCGGTGCACCGATTCTCGCCAACGGTATTTCGGTCAATCGGCACGAAACTTCGCCGCCACGTGCGATCCGTCGCAAAAGGGTTTGTTCGATGAGGCCCCGCACCGGCACAGCGCCGCGTTTTGGGCACGTACAACCGCGCGCCCGGTGCCGGCGCAGATATCGATATTTCCCTCGACCATCAACGGCCCGTCGCGCACAGGAGAAACCGTCAACACACCGTCTCGCGCCGCGAGTGGCCCGGACTCCCGGGTCGGCGGCTCGCCACTGGCAGTGAATCCCGCTTCCCGGTGGCTGCCGTCACAAAACGGCTTATTGCCCGATGCGCCGCAGCGGCACAGCGTGGCGCGATAAACCGGCTCGAGATCACCGATATGCAAATCGGCGTGGCAGGCGAGCGGCCCGTTCTCCAGCACCCGGATCACGTTCACCATCGGTGCCGCCTCCTGCGTGCCGCTGTCATGGCGCTGATAGGACAGCGCGCCTGACGGGCAGGTGCGAACCAGCGCAGCGAGCATCTCGGCCGGCGCGTTATCCGGGACTATCCAGGGACCGGATACGTTGGCGCGAAACACCTGCGGCAACCCGAGCACGCAGTTGCGCGAGTGGACGCATCGCCGGCCATCAAAAACTACCGAAATTTCCTTGCCCGGATAGGCTTGAGGTTTGGCCATGATTACGACCTCCCGGCGCCGCAGTGGCAACGCCTTACGGTGGATTGTCGACCGGCATAATCTTCTTGTCCTGCAAGAAAAGATCCTCGAGCTCGATCTGCGATTGCCGGGCCGACGCGATCAATTGATCTTCATCATGATAGAACTGCTGTTGCCGCTGGAGCAACGCCTCGTCGTGTTTTCGGAACAGCGCCACAGCCTGCTCCGCCTCGGTCGACGGGATATTCAATGCCTGTAATAAATGCAGCGACATCTCCATGCTGGAGTGGAAAACCTCCCGGACCACATAGTCCACCCCGACATCACTCAACTGATAAACACTTTTCCGGTTGTGGGCGCGTGCGAATATCCTGATATGGGGGAAATGACGCTTGATAGTCTCGGCAATCCGTATCGACTCGGCCGCATCATTAACTGCAATGACAAATACCTCGGCTGTTTCGATACCGGCTGCCCGCAGCAGATCCATACGCGACGGATCACCGTAGTAGACCTTGCTGCCGAAACGCCGCACGAAGTCGACATTTTCGTAGTTACGATCGAGCGCCGTGAACGGAATATTGCGCACGGTGAGCACACGTGCCACCAGCTGGCCAAACCGGCCGAATCCGGCGATGAGCACGCGGTTGCCGTGCTCATCGATTTGATCGAAGGGCCGTTCCGGCGCTGGCCCCGACAACCTGCCGAGCTGCTCCGACAACAAAAATAACAGCGGCGTAAAGGCCATGGAAATGGTAACGATCATGACCAGCAGGTCACCCAGATTCCGGTCCAGTACCGCGGACGAGACCGCGGCGCCGAACAGCACGAAGGCAAACTCGCCTCCTTGCGAGATCGAGATCGCGAGATTGGCGGCGGAGCGGTTACCGAGCCCGTAGACGCGCCCAAGGACATACAGAACAATCGCCTTGATCGCAATCAAACACATGGCGAGACCGAATATCGTGACCGGCGCCTCGATCACCACGCCGATATCCACGCTCATACCCACGGCGATAAAGAACAATCCAAGCAACAGGCCTTTGAACGGCTCGATATTGACCTGCAGCTCGTGACGAAATTCGGTGTCCGCGAGCAGCACCCCGGCAAGAAAACTGCCCAGCGCCATCGACAGCCCCACTGAATCCATCAGCAGTGCGGTGCCGACAACAACCAGCAGTGCCGCAGCAGTGAACAACTCGAGACTCTTCAGGTAGGCCACCGCCCGAAAAAACGGCTGCAACAGAAAATGGCCAACGACAACCACCCCGCCGATAACCAGCGATGCGGTCAGAAAACCAAAAATATTGTCATTGACGCTGGCGCTCGACAGTCCCGCGCCCAATAGCGGGATAATCGCCAGCAACGGCAGCACCGCCACATCCTGGAATAGCAATATCGCGAATGCCGCGCGCCCATGTTGCGTCGTATGCTGGCCCTTCTCGATCAGTGTCTGCAGCGCAAACGCCGTTGAGGACATTGACAGGCCAAACCCGACGATCAGGGCCGTGGTCGGCGCCAGCCCGAACCACCAGCCGACGGCGGCCAGCACCACCGCCGTCAGCACCATCTGCGCGCCGCCCAGACCAAAAATCGGCTTGCGCAGTGTCCATAGCCGGCGCGGCTGCAACTCCAGCCCGATAACAAACAGCAACAGCACGACGCCGAGCTCGGCGACATGCCGGATAGCTTCCACGTCGGTCACCAACGCCAGCCCCCACGGGCCGATCACCAGGCCCGCCGCGAGATAGCCGATGATGGAACCAAAACCAAGCTTCTTGAAAAGCGGTACGATGGCCACGGCCGCTGCGAGAAAAATCGCCGCCTGCTCAAGTATCGATGTCATATCCCTGGCAACCCTGCTGAACGTCCCCGACCCGCAACAATCCCGTCAGGCTTATCATTATTGTCAATGGCAGCAATAGCAAGCCCGAACGCTTTTTTATACAACAATAGGAACCCGAACCTGTTACCCCGTGTTTCTGCAGAACCAATTCCACCGTCTGCGCAATCGGTGTAGCATGCTGGGCAAGCAGCATCCAACCTCCAGCAAGGTACCGCAAGCATGTCTGAATACCGCCCCGAGTCCGTCACAATCAGCCAGTCGGTCGCGATACTGGTGGACGGCAACAATCTGGAACGCAGCATTCACGAAAAAACGGGCGACACTCAAACCATGCTGAACTTCGACCTGCTGGTACCGCGTCTGCTCGGTAATCGCGGATTGAACCGGCTGATATATTTTCGCGAAGGCAGACAGATTTCTTCCAAGCTCGAGGAGCGCCTCTACCGGCACTTCCACGGCTCGGTCCGCCCCTGTCACAAAAGTGCGGATATCCCGCTGACGATCACCGCCACGCAGCTGGCAAGCAAGGTGGATACGATTATCATCATGTCGGGAGACTCCGATTACGTCGAACTGGTCCGCCATCTGAAATCCGAAGGCGTCAGGGTCGAGATCGCAGCGGTGCTGGCCACGACATCGCGCCTGCTCACGGACGAAGCGGATTACTTTCACGAAGTGACGAGCGAGGACTGGTTTACGCTGGCGCACAAGAAAACTGTAAAAAGACCCTCGCCGGCGCGATGATGGCCGGTTTGCCCGTTCGCCGGGTCACGTAAAGAAGCGCGGCCCGCATCGGTCTCCCCGGATATCTACGGCTCCGCCCGCGAAATGCGCAGTTGTAATATATCTTGTATTGCGGAGTAATGAAGACACCGGGCAGAAGTCGGATTCGGACAAGTCGCCGATAACCATCCCGAGATCACCCGACATAAAGGTTGCCAGTACGGCGTCGCTAATGTCACCATTCGCGACATATTTAGTGATAACAGGATAGTACGTATGAACAAGGTATGGTGGAAAACCGTCGCTGCTTTTTCGCTCGGGACAGTCCTGAGCGCGTCCTCGTGGGTATTCGCGCAGGATGATGGCACGCGCGTATATGAGCTCTACTGCGCGATGTGCCATAACAACGACATGATGGGTGCCCCACGTTACGGCGAAAAAAGGGAATGGCGTGAAAGGCTGTCGCAGGGGGAACCTGCCCTGATCGAGCATGCCATCAACGGCTTTAACAAGATGCCGGCGAAGGGCGGCAATGGCGGACTAAGTGATGAAGATGTCAGGGCAGCAACCACCCATTTGTTGAGTTCCGTCAAGTAACAGGTCGGGCGCAGCGCATGAACAGGCGTATTAACCGCCAGCGGTTGCGACCGCTGCGAGGTTTGCGATATATAGACAGTCAGGGCTGGCGATAACGGAAGATGTAGCAACCTATATGCGCGTAACCATGATGGCAATATTAATTGTTTTGGCACCGGCACTGAGTGGCGGATATGCGTCCGCCGCGGATGGCCGGGAGATATACGACAGTTATTGTGCACTATGCCATAACAAGGGGATGCTCGATGCACCACGATTCGGCGAGAAAAAAGACTGGAAGAAACGTCTGCCCAAGGGCGACGAAGAACTGACGTCGAACGCGATCAACGGCCTGAACAACATGCCTCCCAAGGGAGGCTACAAACGCGTGCTTGGCGATGACGATGTCGCGGCCGCCACGCAATACTTGTTACAGTCCGTACACTAAGCAAGGAGCCACGGCGAAGCTACCAAACAACACTGTGTTGGACAGTGTATTGTCCCGGCGCATCGATCGAACCGGCATTTTTGCGCAAAGCCCGGCAACGGTCAGAATGCTGTTAGAAATATCAGTGTTTGCAACGCCACCCACCCCGCCGCTACCACTGCAGCGAGCAACACGGCCAGCGCCATGCTGACTTCCAGGGACCAGCGTGACAAACGCTGCAGGTTTTTTGCTACCGATTTCATTTCAGTCCGCCAGTCGTGCCGGGAATTGCAAACAAGGCCAAAGCCCAATACGAACATAAAAACTACTCCACGACGACACCCGAATTGCAAAGAAATGTAAAATTTCAGCGCTCCGACGTGCTACTGCGCCAATTCCTGACGCGAAAGCCTAATATCCGATGACAATTGATAGACAAACATTACCGGACCTGTCCGGTCGGCAACGACCGCAGCGATTAACACGAGCCCTGACGCCATGAAAAGTGCACCTTTACCGGAGAACGAGGCCGAACGCCTGCGTTGGCTAACCGAGCTCGAGATACTCGACACGGTAGAGGAACAGGCCTATGACGACCTGACCTACCTGGCCGCGCAGATCTGCGACACCCCGATCGCGCTGGTCAGCCTGATTGATCCAGACCGACAGTGGTTCAAATCCCATTTCGGCCTGAACGCCAGAGAAACACCACGCGAACAGGCATTCTGCGCACACGCCATCCTGAACGACGACCTCTTCGTAATCGAGGATTCCGACAAGGACGCGCGATTTAGCAATAACCCCCTTGTCGCGGGCGAGCCCCACGTCAAGTTCTATGCGGGCGCCCCGCTGATCCTCCAGGAGGATATCCGGGTCGGCACATTATGTGTTATCGATAACAAACCTCGCTCCATTTCCCCGCAACAGCGGTTGGCGTTGACCTCACTTGCACGCCAGGTGGTCAGTCAGCTCAAACTGCGCCTGAAAATCGCGGAGCTGCAACATCTCGACCGTGCCAAGGACGACTTCATATCAATGGTGAATCATGAGTTGCGCACGCCGCTGACGTCTATCAACGGCGCTCTCAGCTTGTTGCATCATTCGATCGGCGTCAATCTGGATGCTGACGCCGCGCAAATGGTCGAAGTATCCTATCGCAATTCCGCACGCCTGCTATGTCTGGTCAACGATGTTCTGGACGTGACGCGACTGGCATCCGGACGGTTTCCTCTCGTCAGGAAACCGCTGGATATCACGGCGCTGGCGCGACAGGCGATCGAGCTGAACCAGGCCTATCTGGATCAATGCCGGTGCCGGGCAGAAATATCCGATGACACGGAAGACACGCGCGTCATCGTGTCGGGCGACGAGCAGCGGTTATTACAGGTGATGAGCAATCTGGTGTCTAACGCGGCCAAGTTCACGCATCTGGATGACACAATCCAGATATCAGTCGTCGTCGCGGCAGGGAATGCACGGATCAGCGTCACCGATCACGGGCCGGGCATACCCCTGACCCGGCGCAAGGACATCTTCCGGAAATTCAGCCAGATAAATACGGCAGAAAATCAGAAACTGCCGGGCACCGGACTCGGGCTGCATATATGCAAACAGCTCGTCGAGCTGCACGGGGGCACCATCGGTTTCGACTCCGTGCCGAACAAGCAAACGGTGTTCTATTTTACCCTTCCCATGGCCGCGTCCTGATCGTATATAACACGCCGTTATTCCCCGGCGCGCCCGTTCCGCCTCGGGTACTAGGCGGCCTCTCAGTACCGTTTGACAAACGGACGACTCGACGCCGCAGGATACTCCTGATATAAAAGTCTGGCCCCGGGAAAAACAGCAACGTTCATACTCATTACGGGAACCGGTCATGGCTGACTTGAATAATCAGTTTCTCTGGTTCGAACTGCTGACGCAGAACAGCGCTCGTGCCGAGAAATTCTATCGCAACGTGATTGGCTGGCGTACCGACGTTTGGGAAGGCGGTGCGGTGCCGTATACGCTGCTGATCGCGGACGATGACGTCATCGGCGGGATGATCACGCTGCCAAAAGGGGCGCGCAAACAGGGCGCGTTGCCACACTGGCTGGGATACGTCTGTGTTAACGATGTCGATGCCTCCACCGACCAGGCACAACAACTGGGCGCGTCATTACTGTTCCCGGCGACCGATATTCCAGAGGTCGGCCGATTCTCTGTCATCAACGATCCGCAAGGGGCCGGTATTGCGCTCTACACCCCGCTGGCCGACGCGCCACCGGCGAATACCGCGCCGCAGCGCGGCCGCATGATCTGGCATGAGTTGGTCACGACGGACCCGGATGCGGCATGGAATTTCTATCATGAATTGTTCGACTGGAACAGAACCGACGCCATCCAGACCGAACAGCAGGGAACCTATCAGATGTTTGGCACCGGTGGGCGCACTCTCGGCGGCATTATCGCCAAACCCGCTGATATGCCGGGGCCATCCGCCTGGTTGTATTACACCACGGTCGACAGCCTCGATGCGGCGCTGACACGCGTCGCGGCAAACGGCGGCCGCGTGCTGAATGGTCCAATGGAAGTCCCCGGTGGCGACGTCGTCGCGCAATGCATGGATCCGCAGGACGCCATATTCGCGCTACACCAGATCCGGCCTGCCTGACAAACGCTGGCGGCTCCGACACGCCGTCAACGCAGGCCCGATCGATTCAGGCGGCCTTCCTCAGATCCTCCGACGTATCGTCCGCCGGGGCCACGTCCGTCGACGGGGTCACCGGTTGACGGCGGCTGCGTGCCAGACTGCTGATCAGCGACATCACCACCGCAGCGGCGTATGGCACCGACTGCACCGTCAGCGTCGCGACCCACAACTCGAGATCGAGGGCACCCCAACCGTGGCGATAGACCACGCCGCCCAGCACCGCCCACAGCACCATCATCAGAAACATTTCGTCCCAGGCGGTAGCAAGCGCACGAAAGAATGTCGGCCCCGACGCGAGCTTCGGCGTGCGGAAAAACGGCTTGTTACTCGTGAACATTCCCTGCAGCGACGCTTTAGCGATCGTATGGGACAGCGACAGACCGGCAAGCGCCGCGCCGATCGTCTGGCGCGTCGTCGCCACGATCCGCGACATCCGGTACAGATAAACCAGCTTGATGCCACGAAACAAAAACAACGTCAGCGGCAGCAAGGTAAAAAGAATCAGCGGCGGATCAACCTTGTCCGGCGCGATGATCATGGCCAGCGACCACGCGATCGCCCCCACCGTAAAAATCAGGTTCAGGCCGTCCGCGAGCCACGGAAACCAGCCCGCCAGGAAGTGATAACGCTGACCCGCGGTCAGCGCGCCGGCACCAAACAACGCGCGGGCGTGCCGGCGCATGATCTGAATCGATCCATAAGCCCAGCGAAAGCGCTGCTTCTTGTAATCGCCAAAGGAATCCGGAATAAGGCCCCTGCCATAGCTCTGCGGTACATAGATCGCGTCATGACCGGCGGCGAATATACGCAGACCGAGTTCGGCGTCCTCGGTAATACACCACTCGCCCCATCCACCGATGCTCTCCAGTATCGAGCGGCGCACCATCGTCATGGTGCCGTGCTGGATGATGGCATTGCGTTCATTGCGCGTCACCATGCCGATGTGGAAAAATCCCCGGTATTCGGCGTACGCCATTTCCTTGAAAAGGCTGTCTTCACCATCGCGATAGTCCTGTGGCGCCTGAACAATCGAAATCTTTGGATGGACAAACTGCGTGGCAAGCTCACGCAACCAGTCGCTTTCGACAACATAATCGCTGTCAATGACCGCCACCACCTCTGCGCGTGGATCGGTGCGCCGCAGCGCGTAATTCAGCGCGCCGGCCTTGAAGCCGGCGAGGGTATCCTCGTGGAAGAACCGGAAGCGCGGCCCGAGAAACCGGCAATGTTGTTCTACGGGCTGCCAAACGTTCGGGTCCTTCGTGTTGTTATCTATCACGATCACTTCAAAACGCGGGTAATTAATCCGCGCCAGCGCGTCCAGCGTCTTGATCAGCATCTCCGACGGCTCGTTGTACGCCGGCACATGCACCGACACCATCGGCATTTGATGATCCGCGCATACCACCGGCACCAGGTTGCGGCGTCTGTTCTTTACCCACAGCGCCTCAGCCCATTCATGTGCCTCGATAAGCAAGAACGCGACGACCCCGATCATGCCGAACGCCATGACAATGCCGACGACAATCATCGTCACTGTGGGGTACTGCCGCGTGTATTCGTAACAGATCCAGACCGCTGAAGTCGCCGCTGCGGTTGCCACCGCCGCCAAAAATGCGCGTCCTCGATTATCGAGGCTGCGGCTGTCAAGCAAAAGAAAGGTGAATATCGTTGCAGCGATTATCGCCGACAACCCCGCGAGCGTTCGCCATTCGGGGATCGTGATAACCGGACTGGACATCTCGAACTTCAGATTGCGGTCGACATTATAGACCCCCCAGTACGCGCCCACCGACCCTTCCGTTTGCTGCTTCCACTGCTGATCGAAGGCCTCCATGATGTAGTAAACGTAATTCTCTTGATGGGCGCGGTCGAGAAAACGGCGCAGAAAGGTCGCTTCGTTGGCGACCGACGCTACCGCGGCCTGACGGGTGCGACCATTGCTTGGCCAACCCACTTCGGCGATGACAATCGGCTTGTCCGGGAAAGCCATTTTCAGCTCGTTCATGCGCCGGACAACGTAATCACCTGCCGATTCCACATCGACGCCTTCCCAGTAAGGCAGCATATGGACCGCAATATAGTCGACATGGTCCACGAGCTCAGGATATTTCAGCCATATGTGCCACGGTTCGGCGGTGCTCACCGGTGCCTCAACGGCATCTCGTACCTGGTCCAGGTACTGAATGACCTGCTCCATCGGGATATCGTTGCGCAAGATCACCTCGTTACCGACAATCACCCGCACCACGTTGCGCGGGTTCGCGCGCGCAACAGCGATCAGCGTCTCCACTTCCCGTGCATTCCTGGCAAGATCGGCGCTGATCCAGCCACCCAGCGCAACATTCAGTTGATACTTTTGAGCCAATCGCGGTATTTCTCCAAACGCCTGCTCAACGGTATACGTGCGCACCGCGTGCGCCTTGCCGGAAAGCAGCATCAGGTCCTCTTCTATCTCGGCGGCATTGGGAAGCAACCCCGCAACGGGGTCATGGTGAGCGCGCATCGGCATGAACGAAAATCCCTGGATGATCTTCGGCCAGGCCGGCTCGGACTGCGGTTGATTGAAATAGGCCCACAGACTCGTCGTCACTACAACGATAAGGAATGCGAGCACTATGTTAGATCTGTTCATATTCGGTCTGTAACTTGATGACCTGATTCGCGACCCACAACCACGATGCGCGCGCGTATACCGTCGTGGTGTCTTGAAAAAAAAGGTAGTTTATACAGGTTTCATTGGCGTTGGCCGCACCAGCCAACAGGCCGGTATTATCCCAGAAACCACCAAAGAAATCGACGCGCCCGACCACAGTCAAAGCACGCTCGGCACTCGCGCAGGCGGCCTCTTTTCCCGGCACCGGCAGCAAAATTCACCTGAGCACGTCCGCCCCGTCGAGCGCTTTTACAGTTTTGGTCTGCGACAGGCCCCCGGCCACGCTCCTGACCTTCGTCGCGCCCACCCGGCACCGGCGCGGGCTACACAGCGTACTCCTTCATACCACTTACCGCCTCTCTACAAGCCGCCGCCCGTAGTCCGCGACGACCGGCATGCGCCCTGCCGACGCCGTGGCGGCGGGTGGTGTTTTCGCGAATCCAGCCGCAGCGACGAAGGCGTCTCAAGAACTACTTGGTTATGGCGGCGCGAAGCGAGCGCCCTTTATGAGAAATCGATAACGCGGCTATCAACCTGCGTGGCGCCCATGCCGTCAACGATCGCGCATCGCTCGGCCGGGGCGCCCTGGCGTAGCCGTGGGATCTCCTGTGCCGGTTCGCTCATCCTTCACGCGCATCACGGCGTGTACGGCTGACAACGTGCCGATCAAAACGCAATGAGAAAATAGCCGCCACAAAAATACCTGGCGATCAGGTAGAACAAAAAAAAGGGGGCAGGGCCGCCGGCTTTGACCCCTATCCCCATGTGCGGGCTTCCATGCCCGCTACCGACCGTCGGATTACCGGTCGAATTGCACCATGTGGATCTTGACGTTTTTGCGGCCCGGGGTGATCTGGTGATAGATCGTCACCGGCGTCTTGCTGAGATAGGCCTCGCGCAATGTGTTGGCGATGACGGTATTCACCGGCGGCGAATCGCCGTGCAGGCGCAGCGTGAACACCATGTCCGGCTTGCTGTCGAGGGTCACAAATACCTCGGCATCGATCTCTTCGTTGTTGCGTCCAAACTCAAGACCTTCAACCTGTACGCGGTAAAGCGTCAGGTTGCCCTTGCTCATAATCGAGTGCGTATCCGGAACCTTCAGTGATGGCGGCGTATCGGCCAACGCAACAGACCCGGCGAACAGGGCGCCAAACAACAACATTCCGACTTTATAAAATATATTCATAACGATGTCCTCCTTGTGACGAACAGAACAGAACATAACGAAGTTGCAAACACGCAACCATCATACGGCGTCAAACCAGCCGTCGCCTTAAACCCTGCTTAAAGAACTGCAAACAACTGTTACGAAGCCGGACCTGCTCGTATCCTCGTAAACCGCTATGTCTCTAATGTGTTTATACGCGACAGAAAGCACACGGCCTGGTTGATAGGCTGTATTCAAGAAGCGTGGCGGGCGAAACGGCTTTATAGAATTGGAAGGACAAACGGGACTTATTGCGTCACGGAAAATTACGCCGTCCAGAGCTGACGTACATCCTTGAACTGCGTCTTTAGAAACTCCATCTGGTCGGCCAGGATACGCCGGTTGCGTAACACCAGATATTCCGCGAGATTGGGCACATAGGGAACGGCCAGCAACGGCATATGCGCTTCCTCTGGCGTGTTGCGGCCCTTGTGTGCGTTGCACCGCTTGCAGGCCGTTGCGACGTTCACCCAGATGTCGCGGCCACCGCGCGACAGCGGATTCACGTGATCGCGCGTCAATGCCATATCCGTAAACTGGCGACCGCAGTACAAACAGGTGTGGCCGTCGCGACGAAACAGCTCGCGATTATTCAGCGGCGGAATTACTTCCGCGTAGTGACGCTGGTATTCGCCACGTACCGCTATGATGGAGTTGATATCGAGCAGGGTCTGGAAACCGGAAAGGCGCGAGTATCCGCCGTGCAGCTGGAAGGTGTGCTCGCCCGCGGTCCACGCGACCATATCACGCGAATACAAACAGGCCGCTTCCTGCCACGGAATCCACTTGACCGGCTTGCCGGTGACATCCAGTCGCAATATCAGCGGTATTGCCATCCAAACATCCTCGCGTCCCGCGTCGCAATCAGGCTGAAATTCAGTCCGTTACGAAAAGATATTCTACCTATAATGTATCGGCGAATAAAACTATTGCATGAGTGACCGGACGTCAGATCTTTCGCGCCATCGCTGCCGTCAGCGCTGCTTGGACACCGGGCGGATAACGCCGGCGAAACTGCTCGGTGGAGATTGTCGGCGGTACTGAACCTGGTTCCGGCGGTTTGCCGATGTTGCAACATTCAGCTACACCCCGGCCCGCACGGCCAGCGGCCGACCGATCAGTCGCGCGGGGATCGCAGCGGTGCGATACCAGCCGGTCTGTGACGCGTCGGCCAACTCAAGCACACCGGCAAACATACTCGCCGTCGACCGGACCGTGCAGCTAAAAGCGCTTTTCCTGAACATCATGGATCAGCACGGGCTCATAGCCAAACATCGCGTTGAGATGATGCAATAACGCGTGCTGACCCTCCTCGCGCCAGCTCGCGGTAATCTGGTCGTTAATGCGAGCGTACAGTGCCTCCAGCTGCTCAAGCGACCGTTCCTGCGCCCCTGCAGCGAGCTGGCGCGCGTGGATGTCGATCAGCGTCAGCCACATCTGGCTGACACCGTTGATATAGATCGGCCACGCGGCCTTGATATCCGGTGACCAGGACGGATCACTGGTATCGTCAATCAGCGGCCTGGCGATCTGCGACGTATCGGAATACGAATCACCGGTTACCCGCCTCGCCTGCTTCAACACCAGCAGCATCGGACTTTTCTGTACTTCGGCATAGACCTTGTCGGCGATGTCGCGATGCGCATAGAAGATGAAGCTGAAACGATGGCCGGTCTCGTCATTCGCGGCACGCCGATGAAACCGCCAGGCGATCAGGTGCTGCTCATACGCCACCAGCACCGGAGCTATCACCTGATGAGCGATCAGCAGATCGAGAGGCCACTGCGTCCGGGCCGGGTCCGGCCGGTCGATGGAGAACGATATCCGCCACCAGCCCTCGTCGGACGACACCGTCAGACCGTCATGCAACGGCTGCTCGGTGAAATAGAGCGGCGCACTGACCTTGCCGGATGGCGTCACCGCGCATCCACCCAGCCCCAACGCCAAAATCAATATCACGAATAACGCTCGACCCACGCTCACCTCCGGAATTATGCCGATGCAAAAACGTGTTACGGGCTCACCGGCGCCTCAACGCGCCTGTCAAACCTCCAGTACGCACCCGTCGGGCGAATGCCGCTGCAGTATCGCAAATACGCCGGCGAGTTTCTCGTCGGAATACGCCAGCGCCGGCACCTTGCCCCAGACCGGCGCCGGCCATGACGGGTCGTTACGATACCGCACGATATGATGGATATGCAGCTGCGGCACAACGTTGCCGAGCGCCGCGATATTGATCTTGTGCGCGTCGAATCCGCGCGCGATCGCGCTGGCGAGGCTGGCGGACTCCCGGGCCAGTTGCAGCTGGTCCGATTCCGTAAGCTGGTAGATCTCGGTCACCTCTCGGCGTGCCGGCACCAGGATAAACCACGGGTAGTTCGCATCCAGCATCAACAGCAACCGGCACAGCCCGAACCGCCCGGCCGGCCGGCAGTCCTTATACAGCTGAGGATGAAGCTCAAACATGGCCGCCACACTCTACTAATAGAGCCCCACTGACTGTCAACAACCCCGACGCATGGTCCAATTCGCCTCCTTTGCCACCGCCCCTGTTAAAAAAACTCGCTTTTTTCATGGCTTACCCGTAGAATGCCGGTTCGCTCATCAATGAGCGATGCAGCGTTTCTGACCTTCCCCGTGTTTTACGATCACTGGTTGTCTGGTTAGCAACGTGCGGCGGCACCGGTAACGGATGCGCGCCGGACTGAACCAGACGACGATTATCTTTCCATATCATCTTCTGACGTTCGTGGTTATTCAACTTAATGTCTGCCGTTTTGCGGCGGATGGAGTTTTTATTGTGTCATTTACCGAACTGAAACTGAATGCAAAACTTTTACAAGCGATCGAGGCGACCGGCTTCACGTCGCCGACCGACATACAGCGCCAGGCGATTCCGCTGGTCATGGCTGGACGGGATCTGATGGCCTCGGCGCAGACCGGCACCGGCAAGACCGCCGCGTTCGTGCTGCCGATACTGCAGCGCCTGATGAACCCTGCCACCGTCAAAGGCAACGGCCCGCGCGCGCTGATACTTGCGCCCACCCGCGAACTCGCCATGCAGGTAAGCGACAACATCCGGCAGCTCAGTCGCTTTTGCCGCATGACATCCGGCAGCATCGTCGGCGGCATGGCGTACGGCCCGCAGATTCAAATGCTGCGTCGCCCGCTCGACATCCTCGTCGCCACACCGGGTCGTCTGATGGACCATATGGAACAGGGGCTGGTGAACTTCTCACGCATCGAGGTACTGGTGCTGGACGAGGCCGACCGGATGCTCGACATGGGCTTCATCGATGCCGTCAAAACCATTGCCACCGCAACCCCGACAGAGCGCCAGACGCTATTGTTCTCGGCGACGCTCGAAGGCAAGGTGCTGGAGATATCGCGCAAACTGCTGAACAACCCGGCGCAGATACAACTGGCCGCGAACAAGGATCAACATGCGTCGATCACGCAGCAGATCCATCAGGCCGACGACATCCACCACAAACACAGTCTGCTGGCACACGTATTAACGCGTGACGAACTTTCACAGGCGGTGATCTTTACCTCAACCAAGCGCGGCGCGGACAAACTGGCGAAGACGCTGGCAACCAAGGGCCATGCCAGCGCGGCACTGCACGGCGACATGAGCCAGGGCGCGCGCAAGCGTACCGTCGACAGCATGCGGCACGGCAAGTTCCGGCTGCTGGTCGCAACCGACGTCGCGGCACGCGGGCTGGACATCAAGGGCATCAGCCACGTGATCAACTTTGATCTGCCGATGGTCGCCGAAGACTACATCCACCGCATCGGCCGCACCGGTCGCGCCGGCGCAACCGGTATCGCGATCTCGCTGGTAGGCCCGGACGACTGGTCCAAGCTCGCCGGCATCGAACGCCTGACCGGCAACAAGATGAACCGCGAAATCATCGCCGGCCTGGAACCGAAACTGCCGGAACCGCGCGGCAACGGCGGTAACAAACCCGCCTTCCGCGGCAGAAAAGGCAATGGCAGCAGCCGCGGCCGAAGTTTCGGCAAGTCGGCGAACGGTCGCTCGGAGAGCCATGGCAACAGCCACGGGAACAGCGGCTCGAACGGCAATGGGCCGAATGTCAGCTACCGCACCAACAACAAACCGGGGCAACGCCCCCGCCGCCCGTCAACGCGTTCACGCAGCACGGCCGGTTAGGAAAGTAACAAAAAAAAGGGGGCGGATGATCCGCCCCTTTTTTTTGCCTGCATCCAGCACACGTAGCCTAGATAACACGGGCTCCAGGGTTCGTTGTCATACGTTAACGCTCTGCTCCACCAGACACCGGCACGTGGCACGTAGCCCGGATGAAATGAAATGGAATCCGGGGATTCATTCTCCAAACTCACCCATCAATGTATCAACCTTGCCTGCTCCCCAATCCCGATCCAGCATTCCGCGTCTAACTTACCGGTGAAACAATGAATATGGCCACTCCGCAACCCGATCGACGATACCATGCTTCACCGGGTTGTAATGAATGTAATCGACATGCCGCTGCATGTCAGCATGCATCGCGCACCGTATGCTCCCAGTACCGGCGTTGCCACAGGGCATGTCCTCCATTCGCAGCTTTGCTTAACGGAATGCCGCGCGCCTTTACGGCACGGGTAAAGCGGCTTTTGATCGCACGCCAGCGCGCCGGGTAATCGCTGTCACCTTCGGGCAAGGTCCATATCGTGTGGATATGGTCCGGCAATACAACAATTGCTTTCGTTTCAAATGGAGTTGCACTACGAACCTGACGGAACGCTTCACGCAAAAGATCGGCATGATCCACCAGCAACCGTATCCGCCGGTCAGCGAGCGTAACGGTAAAGAAGTACGTGCCGCCGGACAGGCGGTTGTGGCGATAGAGCACCATCGGTTGATGGTATCTCGGATGAGTTCGAGGAATAAATCCCCGGATTCCATTTCATTCCATCCGGGCTACATTTTTTTTTTAAACCGAACGGATCAACTTCCCATGCAACCGGACACCAACGCCTCCTTGTCTATCCGGCGGAGCTGCTTGATCTCCGCCTCGCGGCGCGCGGCGTCCGAGCGTGATTCGCAGGGCTGCTTAAAAACCAGACTCACCGGACGGCGCGCGCGAGTATATTTTGCGGCAAGCTGGTTGTTGTTGTGCTCCTCGACGCGGCGGGCAACGTCGGTGGCGATGCCGGTGTAGAGCGTGCCGTCGGCGCAGCGGACGATGTAGACGTGCCAGCCGCCGTCGCGTTCAGCCGTTCGCTCGCTACCCTTTTTCATCGAGCAATTCCCAGCGCCCGTAGGCCGCGGCCAACTCCTGCTGTACTTGCTGGATGCGCGCCAGCGTTGCGGTGATGCGGTCCTTGTCCTGCTGGTAGAACTCACTACGACCTACCTGCTGCTCGAGCTCGCCTTGCTCGGCCTCCAGCGCCTCAATGCGTTGCGGCAACGATGCGAGCTCGAGCTTTTCGCTATAGCTTAGCTTTGATGCGCCCGCGCGCTTCGCTGCACTAGTCTTCGCCGACGGTTGCGCTACGGCCGCATCATGGCGCTCCACCGTTGCCGGCTTGCCGCCTGCCGCGCGCTGCCGCAGCCAGTCGTCGTAGCCGCCGACGTATTCGCTCACCTTGCCGTCACCCTCGAATACAATGGTGCTGGTGACGACGTTGTCGAGAAACGTCCGGTCATGGCTGACCAGCAGCAGCGTGCCGTCGTATTCCATCAACAGCTCCTCGAGCAGTTCCAGTGTATCGACGTCCAGATCGTTGGTCGGCTCGTCGAGCACCAGCATGTTGGCCGGCTGCGTGAACAGCTGCGCCAGCAGCAAGCGGTTGCGCTCGCCGCCCGACAGCGCCTTGACCGGCGAGTCGATACGCTCCGGCGGAAACAGAAAATCCCTCAGGTAACCGACGACATGGCGCGGCCGGCCGCGCACGTCGACGTAGTCGCTGCCCGGGCTGATGTTCTCGCGCACGGTCTTGTCGAGATCAAGATCGGAACGGTACTGATCGAAATAGGCCGTCTTCAGCCGCGTGCCCATGACAACCTCGCCGCGATCCGGCGCCAGCGCGTTGAGGATCAGCTTCAGCAGCGTGCTCTTGCCCGAACCGTTCGGCCCGATGATGCCGATGCGATCGCCGCGCATGATGCGCGTAGAAAAATCGTCGATGATGCGCTGCTTGCCATAACCGAAACTCACGTGGCGCAGGTCGGCGACCAGCTTGCCTGAAAGCGAGCCGCTGTCGAGATCGAGACTGACACTGCCGGCCGTGGCTATCCGGCGACGGCGTTCGGTGCGCAGCGCCAGCAACGCCCGCACGCGCCCTTCGTTACGCGTGCGCCTTGCCTTGACGCCCTGGCGTATCCACGCCTCTTCTGCGGCGAGTCTCTTGTCGAACTTGGCGTGCTCGCGCTCCTCGATCTCGAGCATCTCCTGCTTCTTGCGCAGGTAAAAGTCGTAGTCGCCGGGAAACGATGTCAACCGGCCGCGATCCAGCTCGATGATGCGCGTCGCGAGATTCTTTAAAAACGTCCGGTCATGCGTGATGAACATCAACGCACCGTTGAAACCGCGCAGGAACTCTTCCAGCCAGAGGATCGCCGCGATGTCCATATGGTTCGTCGGCTCGTCGAGCAGTACCAGATCCGGCTCGCTGACCAGCGCCTGCGCCAGCATAACCCGCCGCCGGATACCGCCGGAGCAATCCGCCAGGCGCTTGTCGGCTTCCAGCGACAAGCGGCTCAGCACGGTGTCGACCTTCTGTTGCAGGTTCCAGCCGTCGTTCACCTCGATACGCTGTTGCAGCTCGGCCAGTCGGTCGAGCGATACCGACATCGCCGCCGCGTCATGTATGGCGTGATGATAATCGCGCAGCAGGCCGCCGAGCTCGCCGAGTCCGGACGCGACGACATCGTAGATCGTGCTCGCGGCGTCGGCCGGCACGTCCTGTTCCAGATGCGAGATACGCAGCGTGTCACGATACCAGACCTCGCCGTCGTCCGGCACGGCCTCGCCGCTGATCACCCGGAACAACGTCGACTTGCCGGTGCCGTTACGCCCGACCAGGCAGACGCGCTCGCCCGGCTCGATCTGAAAATTCACGTGCGCAAGTAACGGGTGGTGGCCATAGGCCAGCGATACGTCGGTCAGCGTCAGGATAGGCATCGGCAGGCAAGTACAACCAGTCGCAACATCGGAAGGCGCAATGTACCGAAATTCCCGGCGCCTGTCGCGGCATCCTGCGATATAAATACCGGGCCGGGAGCAGATCTCCCGGCCCGTTGCCTGGCGGTCGAACGTCTACTTCAGGACAAACCCGGCCTGATGGTCGGTACCGTCCGGCAGGCGGATGGTCACGACATAGGTCCCGGTCAACAGGTCGCGACTGCTGAGGTTGTAGATCCACTGGCTGTCCGACAGACGGAACACCAGACCATTGTCGTTCGCCGCGCCGGCATCCAGATCCAGCGTGTCGATATCGAGCGGGCTGCCCATACGTTCCAGCCGGACGATCCGCGGCTTGTTCACCACATCCACCAGCGGCATGCCGCCGCAAGACAGCTCGAGCTTCAGCGGAAGCGTGCGGCCCTGCTTGAACGCCTTGTCGGGAAATATGACTGTTCCGCCGGCCGGTACCAGCATGTCCAGCGGCGGCTTCAGACCGCTGACCGCGACGTTGACCTTAATCAGCACGTCGTCCGCTGCGGAATCGACCTGCCCATCGTTGACGACCAACGAGACGATCGATTGTCCGAGCGGCAGTGTCACCACCGGACCGACACCGGCAACCGCGCCACCGCCTTCGGCAAACTGACCGGTCCACGCATAGCTCAGCGTATCGCCATCCGGATCGGAGGAGCCCGCACCGTTCAGCATGACCGCCGCGCCGGCCGAGGAGCGGCACATCATCACCTGGTCTGGCCCCGAATTCGCGACCGGCGGGCGGTTGGTCACCACAGTCTCGCCGCTGTAACGCGCCAGCGCCACGTCCGTATCGCCGCTGAAGGTCTTGCTAGACCCGGCCAACACCAGCTTGCCGTCCGCCTGCAATGCCAAAGCATTACCGAAATCGTCTCGGTCAAGTGCGACCGGCGTGGTCACCAGCCCAAGCGTGCCAAACGTCGTGTCCAGCGTGCCGTCGCTGTTGTAACGCGCGAGCGCGAAATCGTTGCCCGATCCCGATCCGGGAGCGACGCCGCCGGCGACGATCTTGCCGCTGCTCTGGATCACAACGCCGTTCGCGGCGCTACCCAAGTAGGGGAACGGCGTGATCACGATACCGGTACCGCCGAACGAGGTGTCGAGACCACCGGTGGTCAGGTAACGCAACACCACCATGTCGGGCGCGCCGTTTCCTGCGTTGATCCGCGAACCGGCGACGACGATCCTGCCGTCGGCCTGGATCGCGACGACATTGGCGGCATCAGTGGTGCTGCCGAGCGTCGTCGTGACCTTACCGTCGCCATCAAACGTAGTGTCAAGACTGCCATCGGTGTTGTAGCGGACCGCAGAGAGAACCATGTTCGGAAAGTGCGCCAGATCAAAACTGCCGCCAACCGCGACGATCTTGCCGTCACCCTGCAGCGCCAGATCGTGCACCGCGTCACCACTGCCGCCGATGTCGGTGGTAACAATGCCGTCGCCATCAAACGAGGCATCGAGCGACCCGTCGGGATTGTAGCGCGCCAGCGCGAAGTTCAGACCGTTTAGCGCCAGCCCGGTAGTGCCAGCCACCACGATCTTGCTGTCGGGCTGTATCACTACGGCCGAGCCCCCGGTGCCACTGCTCCCGGCGGAGGTAACGACGAAACCGCCGGACCCGAATGACAGATCCTGCGTACCATTACTGTGGTAGCGGGCCACAATAAACCGCGCACCGGTCGTTAGCGGCGTAGTCTGAATGGTCCCGGCCGCAACGATCTTGCCATCGCCCCGCACCGCGACATCATAAAACACGCCGGGAAACCCAAAGTCGCTTTGCACCAGTCCGCCGACGCCAAAACCGGCGTCCAGGCTGCCGTCGGTGTTATAACGGGTGACCATAAAATGCTGCGTCGGGATCGCACCGGAATCATAGGTATAGCCAGCGACGAGAATTTTTCCATCTGTCTGGATGGCAACGCCGTTGGCCGAATCAATATCCGCTCCCGCCGCGGAAAAATCACTGACCGCCTTGCCGCCGACCCCGAACGTCGGGTCCAGATCACCTGGCCCGGCAAACGCCGCCGGCACCAGCGCGCCCGCAAGAACGATTATCGACAGCGCATGCCGCGCGACAGCTTTTTTTTCCGACGGCTGCACGTAACCGCAATCACCTGTCCCTTGTACCTGCATGATGGTTCTCCTTGTCGCGAATACACGGCGGCTAAACGAACGACGTACTTCCGGACGCTAAACTAGAGAACAATCGATAAAACAGAAATGTCCAAAACTGACCTGACTCAGGAGGACACGAAAAATAGTTGCCGGCGATCGATCAGCCACCGTCTGGCGCCAGGGAACCGGCGCGGCGCTGTTGCCAGAACGGTGCCGGTATTGCGCTGGCGAGGTAGTGTTGCCGGCGTTGCTGAAAATGTTCGTCACGAACCTCCTGCAGCCAGCGCAGATACTCCGGCTGCCAGTTGGCGGATAGCAAACGCACGGCCGCATAAAGACGCATGGCCTGCATACCCGACTCCAGTGCGAACGCGACCCCCTGGCCGCTCAGCGGATCGACCGCGCAGGCCGCATCGCCAACCGCGGCCCACTGGTGACCGGCACCGGGTTGTAACCAGCCGACACTTGCGGAACGGCCGCGCCACCGGCGGCTAACGACAGGCGCGGCTGACGCCGACGTCGGCACTGGCGTATCGGCATGCCAGGCCGGCCATTGCCGCAGGTCAGACGCATGGACCTCGCGGGCGTGCACGGACGACGTGCAGTAACCGGTAAATGTTCCGCCGGCCGGATGCGGCAGCGCGTACCACCAGCCGCGCTCCGCCGCAGCGAGTGTCAGCATGTGGTCCCTCGCCGCAACCGAGGCCAATGTCTCGTCCCATAACTGGAACGCCACCAGATCATCCTCGCACCGGTGGATTGCGCCGAGCGACTGTCGCAGGCGCGCGCCGCGCCCCGTCGCCAGTACCAGCAGCCGTGACCGCAGACCCAACCGCCCTGCCTCGGTCTGGACCGCAACGCGCCAGTCACCGTCGTCATGAAATTCGACTGCGTTCGCCAGACCGGCAAACCGTTGCGCGCCACGCGCTTTCGCAACCGCCAGCATCGCATCATCGAACACCGTACGATCAACGACCCAGCCGGCGCCGCGCGGCATGAACGGCGCCAACCGCTCTACCGGACTGCCGCCATCCCAGCTGGACCAGATGCCGGAACATTCAACCGCGCCTTGATCAGGCAAAAGGCTGAACACACCAAGCTCATGTAACAACGAACAGGTGCGCCCGGAAAGCAGCTCGACATTCGGTGAACGGTGGCTGCGTTGCGGACTGATAATGGCGACCGTCATTCCTGCCGCGATCGCCGTCAGCGCCGCCGCCACGCCCGCTGGACCGCCGCCGATTATCGCTACGTCGAACCGTGTTGAATTGTGTTCCATCGGTCAGCGATCGCAACAGTTTGGCAACGACCGGAATGCTATTTCACGGAATCGTCGGCTCGCGTTCCAGCTCGAGATGATAATACGGCGGTCCCTCGCGCAGGATGCCGAACTTGTACCAGTGTTCGACCATTTCCTTTTTAACCGGAGCGACTCCGCCCGACGGCCAGTTTGCGGTCACGCCCCCGGTGGAAGCACGATCCCAGTTGACGCTTTTCTTCGGACTGGCGTCGTAATCGGCCTTGGTCTGATACGCGATATCGGGGCGCTGCGCCGGCCACCAGCCGTTGCCGCCATCAAGCCGGCATTCGAGAAAATCGGCCTGCCACGGCACGGCCATCTGCCGCGAAAAATGCCCGGCGCGTATCGGCGTGGCGTCACCCAGATACTGCGACAGCGCCGTGTGGTTAATCCGGAATGGCTCGCTGAACAACGCCTTGTTGCGGACCTGCCAGCTCACCTCGATACCCGGATAGAACGCGGCGCCGACGCAATTCTCCAGCGCTGCACGATCCAGACCGTGCGGCGTGACAACGGCCGGCGGCGGCGGTGCCGGTAACACGCCCGACGCGTCGACGAAATTTCCTTTTACCCATTGCTCCAGCAACGCAAACTGCGTCGGCGTGACGCTGACCATGCGATGCGTGTGCGCCGGTTTGTACGGTTCGTCACCCTGCAGCTTCGGCATGTTCTTGGCGCCACCGGTACCCGCCAGGCCGGGCGTATGCAGCCGGTCGAAAACCGCCTGTCGGGCCGCCTGTGCCGCCGCGCTCGAATCGCCCAGACTTATTTTTTTGACGCTGCTATGAAAGTATTTCAGCATCTCGAACACGAACACCTGCTCCAGCCCGCGGCGCAGGAACGGGTATATCTCGTCGTTATACGATGGCTTATACGCCGCCAGCTTCGCCGCACCGGCGGCCTTGAATTCCTTGTTGATGTCGCCGAGCGATTTCAGCACTGTGGTGTATAACGCCTCGTTGGCTGGCAGCGTCAACTCCACTGCCGCCATGTGGTACAACACGTCGTACAACGTGACGACGCTGGCGAGCGTCGGCGCGAAATCCGGCGGGCCGCACAATACCCAGGCGCCGGTTACCGGAATGGTGTGCTGCTTGTTGGCCTTGTCGCGCAACACTATCGATGCCTTGACCGGGCCATCGGAGACATCGTCAAACCAGTTATCGTTGTTGGCGTAATGCACCAGCGGCGCGCCGCCGACCGAGCTCGACAGTCCCTGTCCCCCGATGACAATCAAACGTCCCTGCGCGTCAGTGCGCAGTTCACCGAGGTACTCGATCGGCGGCGACGGCGCCGGATTCGGCCATAACTCATTGGCCGGAGTGCTGCTGCTTCCCTTACTGAATTTCACCGGCGGCTTGCTCTTGCCGCTGATGGCCCGCGGCAGCGGATCAATTTCGAGGCGGCGCCGGTCGGCGACGAAGCCGTTGTTGCGGCGATTGCCGGCCGGGTGCGCACGCTCCTCGCCCATCATGCCGTCGAAATTGAAAAACGACGACTTGCGGTTGGCGAGATGGACCGTCCAGTTGATCGCTACGCAGTCTTTTTCATCGAGATTGATTTCGCGGCTGGCCTCGTACTTGCCACCCTTGTCGACATATTCCCAGACACGGAAACGCGCGGCCTGCGGCTTGATCTTGCCACCCGATTTGAAATCGGGAACTGTGGTGCCGATAGTCGCATCGCCGGTTGCCGGCCGGCCCGGAAATTCGGGACCGATGAAAAACGCATTGCGATCGGCGTTGCCGAGGCGGGCAATGCCGATCGCCGGATGGATTTTATAAATGGGCGGTAGCGCCACCGGACAGTTCCTGAAACCGGTTCCCGCCGGCTAGACCGGCACCCACTCGCCCTGCGCGTTCTTGTGCCATTCCGGCAGCGTCGCCTCGTCGCGCAGCTTCACCAGCGTGGTGGGCAGATGGACATCCCACGGATCGCCCTGCGCTACTTCGTCGCCCGGCGCCTTGTCGCGCTCGCGGATCTCTTCGATGATGCTGACATACAACGGACTGGTGATCGGCGGCAAATCGCCGCCGTCCCATATCTGTCCGGTATCCATGAAATGCGCCATCGCCTTTTCGAAGCCCGGCCGCACCGGCAATACCGCGCGCGCCGCACCGGCCTTGATGAAATCGGCGAACATCGGATCGACGTCCTGCAACAGCGAGCGGTTGACCCAGTTGCTCTTGCGGCCCCAGAAATAGGGATAGAAGAAATACATCATCTGCTCCCATTCGAACGCCTGCTCGAAGAAACGGATGTACTTGCCCTCGGCATAGGCCTCCGGCAGATCCGCCTGCGGATAGCCTTGCGGGCTGGAGACAATCGCGCCGAACATGTCGTAGTGCTGCGCGGTGAACACCGAGATCGAGCCCTTCTTCAGCTCGGCGCGAATCAGGCGTTCGTTCTCGACCGGATTGCGGCCCTGGAATTGCTGTGCCGCCTGTACTTCGAGCGCGGCGAGCTTGTCTTCGTAATCGCGCAACAACTTCTGGTAGGCCTGCATGATCGACGTGTGTGTCTTCAGCTTCCAGTCCGTCAGCGCGCGCTCGGATCGCTGACAATAGATTTCCACTGCCGCTGCGAATACCTCGGCCTTGTAAGTCTTGAGCGCGACCGCGACCATGCCGGTTTCCGAGGCCAGCGAGAAACTCCAGCCGCCATTGTCGCTAAAACGATGCATGACCTTGCCGACCACCATGTCCACGGTGCCGCCGCTCCAGCGGTTGTACCAGACGCCGACATTGCCGGTGATCGCGCTGTAGCCATCAGGCAACGGCACTTCGAACGCTTTTGTCGTACCATCGTTTTCAGTGCCCTTGCCGTCGAGCGCCTTTGATACCGTCGCGTACGGCGGCGGCGGCGGATTCACCCCGGCCGCCTCGTACTGCTTCACGTAATAGCTGTAGTTCCACTCGGTAATGTCCGCTGGTGTCAGCGTGAACGGCCATGGCTTGACGAGATCGGCGCCGGCCTTCGGCTGTTTGCCCATCGCATAGAGCAAGAACGCCGCCGGCTCAGGCAACATAATGTCGAACAGCAAGCGCTTGCCGTAGTTGTACACCTGCGCCTCGTAGACCTTGTCGACCCACTGGTACTGCCCGATGACGTGGCCGCCGCCGGCCTTGTTGTCGACGCCATGGGTGTTCTTTTCCTCGAACACCTCGATGGTCTTCAGGATGCGCTCCTCGCGGCGGCGCTCGAACACCTTGCTGGAGGCGCGGCTGGTGACGTCCTTGCTGTAGCTGGTCGCGACCTTCTTTGATTCTTCCTTCGATTGATTCATGGCGAAATCGGCCGTCGCCTTGATCTCGACCATCGGGCCGTATTTCGCGGTCACTGCCAGGCCAAGCTTGAGGCTCTGGTCCTGCTTGACGATCTCGCTGGCCTCGGTCTTCAGCTCGAAACGCTCCGTCGTCTGCTGATCGCGCTCCTCTTCTTTCTTTACCTCCGTCTCGACCGTGATGGTCTCCTCGGTGGTGCGCGAGCGACGATGGATGCGCTCCTTGTACTCACCCTTCAGGATGTTCTCGATATGAGCTAGCTCACGCGCCTCATAGCGCTTCAGGAACTGCTTGACGACCAGCAGATCACCGATCCCCGCCGGCGTGATGCTGCCGTGCGTGGTCGGAACAGCGGCGTGCTTGGGAAAGCCGTGCAGGGGCGCCAGCACTTCACCGACGTAATACTGGCTGCCGAGCCGCTGCACCATCGTCGTCGGCGCCGCGGTGGCCTCGGCCAGTTTCATTTCGACGTCGGCAAGTTCCACCGACAAGCGGTCCAGTGCTGTCGGCACGGTTACGCGGGTGAGATCGAGGTTGCGTTGCGCGAGCACCCCGCGCTCACTGGTACCGAACGCCGCGGTCACCTCCGGTTTCAGTACCACGCGCGCGGTGGCGGCAAGATTGAACGCTCCTGCTTCGCTTGCCGGCAGTACGTGCAGCGCTTCAGCACGCATCCCGATGCCTGCCGCCTCCCGATACATCGTCGGAGCGACCGGCGGTACCGCGGCGGCCGGTGAATATTCCATCGCGCGCGCCTCGAAGGCGTCTTGTTTGTCGGGAATATCGATGTGATCCGGGTCGAGGCGCGTCAGCATCGTGTAGGTCGCATATACCGCATCGCGGCGCCGCCGTAATTCGCTGGTGTCCAGCGTTCCGGTGCCGGACCCCGCCGCATCGTCCGCCGCCGGGTTACCGGTCGCGCGCTGTACCGGAATAGGGAAGATATCCTCAGGCAATAGCAGGCTCGTCGCCAGTACATCGGCAAGTCTACCGTTCGCGGCCAGCGAGACATCACCCGCCGCCACGGCGTCGATGACTGCCATCACGCGTAACAAACGGGCCGCGCCCTCCAAAGTGACGATGCCATCCTGCCCGAGGATCGCGGAAGTCACAATCACGTCACCCAGATGCTGCAGATCGCGCGTGTAACTGGTATTGGTCACCAGCTGTTCGGCGTCGACGTCGAACAGCTTCGTAACAAGCTTGTTCAGACCGTCAAGCGGCATGTCGTCCACGCCCCGCAATTGCTTCGACAATTCGTTCAGAAGTTCGCCGTACTTGAGATTATCGATCGATCTGATCTCGCGGCCGCCGGCACGAAACTCGGTGGCGATGCGTAACGACGCCACACGCGGATTCCCGGATGCCCGCGCTTCGTTCAACTGCGCCCGATAGTCACCTGATGGCCGGACCCGGACGGTATCCTTCTTCGTATCGATACGATCCGCCGGACGCGCCAGTAAAAATCTGAATAATTCTTCCATGTATGCTCTCCGATAATCTCACCGGGATCAGCGGGCATTGCCTGGGGCGATGCGTTCGCTGGCCTGACACCAGAATCTGCCGTGGACCGGAAAACCGGATAGCCCGAAATCACTCGGCGGAAAATATCACTCGCCCCCTGGGGCGATAATATTTTGCATGAAGGCGTGAACCGATAACCTCATTCACCGCGTCGCGCTGCATTCGTAGCGTAACCACGCAACCGGCTTTATAACGAAAATAACTCTGCCGCGGTACCCCCCGGACAGGGGGTTATGCCGGGTGAATTTTCGTGGTATCGGATTTTGTCTTCGAACCACTGCAATGAACAAAATGACGCAGCACTGAACGCGGCACCAATCGGTCAGTGCCGTTCCAGCCCCGCCGGAAACGATACACCTCTGATGCGATTTTCGAGAAAGATGTCCAGCAGCTCGTCGCGGCTGTGCACGTTCATTTTCTGGTAGATCTTGCGAACGTGATCAATCGCCGTATGAATGCTGATGCTCAGCTGGCCGGCGATTTCGCCATGCGATAATCCGTCGGAGAGCATCAAACAAACCTCCTTTTGCTTGCCGGACAACGGCGCGTTTTTCATGGCTGCCAGTAATTTGAGCGGTAACGGCACCTGATGTCGCACCATGATACCAATCATCGGCTCATGATTGGCCTGCGCAACCTCAAGGCGGAACGAACGGAACAGGAACTGTCCCCAGCGATTCTCCTGCAACAGCGGTGTATCGATGTCTGGCGGCTGATCGTGGTTGCGCGAATGTCGTTGCAACAAACACCTCAACGCAGTGTTTGACAATCGAATCTGGTCCGGTTTCGTCTCGCACAGTGTCAGATTGGAATGGCAGGACAGGATAAGCAGGTGGCGCGCTTTCGCGCACAGATGCCGGATAGACCCGTCGCTATCGCTGATGATCATCCCCTCCGCACCGCTATCGCTGTAATTCGGCCGGCTCGTGTGACGCCGGGTCAGCGCCGCCGACAAATCCGGCGAAATCCCCTCGATCAGTTGCCTGTCGCACGCGGTGAAACCCGGCTGCCCGGCGGCACGCACCAGAAACAATGCGCCCTTTGCGATACCGCGGTGGCCCGCCACCGCGGCAATGACCGGACCGAGGTGCAGCCTTTCGGCGATGACCGGCCACGAAATTGCCGACAGGAAGGCGCCGGCATTAACGACGAGATCCTCCTCGGCATAGATACCCGGCCGTATATCCACGCGCAACAGGCCTTTCGCCGGCGTACCTGCGCTGCCGGGAATACAGGCCGCATGATGTTCATCGCGCAACGATTCGTAAAAATCCAGCGGCTCGGAATAAAGATTTCGCAACTCGCCGTTCGCGCCAATCCAGCAAAAAACGGCGCACTGGTACGGAACAATCGCGCGGAGTTCCCGTAACAGCACGGGAATAGTGAGCTCGCTATCCAGACCGAGGCAGCATAGCTGCCGAATGTACGCAAGACTCGACGGGGACTTCACGAGAGGCCCCTCCTTGAGACCAGCCGCGAAACATCGGGGTGTTGTTGTCAGTCAACCATGCGCGCACAAGACTAGGCAATCCTGCCGCAACTTGCTACCGATCAAATAATAAATTAATTTTATCGTTCGGCGGAACTTTTACGGGGCACTTGAACAAACATCGAACCCACACTACCGCGATGCGCGTCGCTTTACTCCGACACCAGCCACTCGATGCGCGGCCGCAGGTGCGGCACGACAACCAGTGCATGGTCCAGCCAGCGCAGCAGCGTTGCCAGCGTTGCATCAAGCTGCCACGGCGGATTGATGATGATCATGCCGGAACCGTTAAGCCGCTTCGGCACATCGTCCGGCTGCACCAGCAGCTCACATAACAGCATCTTGCGGATGCGGGTCTCGCGCAGCAGCCTATGCAAGCGCGTTACCATGGTGCGCAACTGTATCGGATACCAGAGCGCTATCATACCGGTCGGCCAGCGCCGGTGGGTCTCCTGGATGCCGGCAACGACGCTCTCGAATTCATCGGGGAGTTCGTAGGCCGGGTCTATGAACACCAGGCCGCGCCGCTCCTGCAGCGGCACATATGCCTTCAACCCTTGATAGCCGTCCTGATGATGCACAACCACCTGCCGGTCACCGGCGAACAGCTGTGCGAGTACCGGCGCCTCCGTGTTGTGCAGTTCCATCAATACCATACGGTCCTGCGCGCGCAGCATACTGCGCACGATCAACGGCGATCCCGGATAGTAACGCATGGACTCCTTGCCGGCCGACGGATTCGCGGCACGCACGGCGGCCAGATACGGCGCCAGCTCCGGCGGCACATCACCGGCCTGCCACAAACGGCCGATGCCGTGCTCATGTTCGCGCAGCTTGCCGGCGAACTCACCTCGCAGATCATAGCGGCCGGCACCGGCGTGCGTATCGATGTAACAGAACCCCTTGTCCTTGCGCTGCAATGCCTCGATCAGCAGCGTCAGCACGGTGTGCTTGTGCACGTCCGCGAAATTTCCGGCGTGGAAGCCGTGGCGATAACTCAACATGTCAGCGTATTATTTTCAGGGCCAGAGGCAAACAGGCAGCATGGCATCAATAGTCAGAATACTTTTTCGACTGACCGCGCACCTGGTCAGCCGGGTACCGGCTTCCGTTGATGCGGATCTTCTCGTCCACCGCCTGCGGCAGGTCGATATCCATCCGGTCAGCGATTCTGACCAGGTAAATCAGAATATCCGCCAGCTCATGCCCGATCTCGCGGCGTTTGTCAGCCGGAAGACTGGCGCTTTGTTCTTCGGTCAACCATTGAAAGTGTTCGACCAACTCCGCCGCCTCGACTATCAATGCCATTGACAGATTCTTGGGCGAATGAAAAGTGCCCCAATCGCGTACGTCGGCAAACTCCCGCAGGCGGGACTCAAGATCACCGAAATAATCGCTCATGGGCGGCACTCGTTGGTGACAACAATCAATCCGGTTCCTGACAAACTCTCCGCTGTTCGGCGAGAGATTCGTCCGGACAAAGTTTAACACTTAAAAAGGCGCCGTCGTTTCCTGATCGCAGGGTGTTCGAGATACCGCACGGATTCCGTGCCGACCCGCGCGGCCAATCACGGGCACAACGCCGCCGTGTACCCGACGACGGCACGACGCACAACCCTGAAGCGGTGGTATCACATTGAGACCGTGGTCATCGAGGAACTGCGAAGGGACCCGCCTCGCTTGCGCCGCCATGACGACCGGCGGAGCACGACACACAAAGCCACGTTGTCGCAGCATGCTCCGGAGGTACATGCCTGCCAGCCGCGGCGAACGAGTTATCCGCCTGTCGTTTCGCGTCGGCTAGAACGCCGCCAACTCGACAAACACCTTGCCGTTACGAACCTTGACTGACTTCACCTGCTGCTTCGATAACATCGTCGCCTTGTCGCTGCTGTCGAGCACATAGATGGGATTATTCGACAGCAGCTCGCGGACAACGGGCTCGATGGACTGGCGTATCTGGTCCGTGTAAAAACCCGGCACACCCTCGACGCGCAGATCGTTGATACGCGTCTGCTCGAGATGGAACGCACCGGTTTTTGGCTCGTAGCGCAGCTTGCCGTCTATCGATACATTGCCGGTCGCGGTCAGGCCGCCGGCGAGTTCGGATACCAATTCGGCCCGCAAGCCGATACGGTCGCTGCCGTTTTTCAGCATAATCTTCGGATCGCGCAGGAATACCGAGACCAGTGTATCGGTGCGGTTAACCGGGAAAAGCTGCTCGAGGCCCAATTGCAGTTCCCGCTGGCCCAGCTCCAGCTCATACGTCAGCGCATGCGCCGGCGCCATCATCATCAGCAACAGGGTCAACACAACCAGTCGGAACTTCATGTAGGCACTCCTTCGCAACATCACAGCAATACCGGCGCCCTACCGGGCGCCCGGGGCCGAGCCAGTCACCGCCGCCTCTTCCATTAATAGCGGATAGACATAACCCGCGCCGAAATCGACATCGGTCGAGACCTTGCCGGTTACCACAACTTCATCGCCCACTTTGGCCGTTTGGCGCGTGGTAATCGTCAGATCATTGCTACCCTCACCACCGGTACCGTCCTGCAGATGAAGAAAGTTACGATTCATGATGCCGGTGTTGACCTTGACCACCTTGCCGCTCACCTGCACCTGCTTGCCGGCGAGCGCTGCCTTGTCGGCGTAGAGGTCGGCAACAGTCTTTTTGACCGCCTCTTCAGCGGACACACCCGTGCCAAAGCACGCCAGCAACAACACAGCGGGGACAACCATCGCACGCGGTTTGATCGACACGGTAACAATCTCCTGAAATAGTCATAAACGTGATCGGATTGTACCGGGAAGCCTGTCGCAAGGAAACGAAAAATAACGGAGAGACGGACTACGCGACGTTCGCCACTACTCACGCAGCTGCAGCACGAGCTGGCCATCCTCGACACGGATATGCTCGATGCCATCCGCGAGCGCTTTCCAGAACCCTTCCATGCCGCCGAATTCCTGCACAAGATTGACGTTCTTCAACCCGCCCAGCCATGCGTTCGGCAACGGCACTCCCATCAGGCTGACACCCTTGAGCATGACCACCGGCCGGGCCTGCCGATAGTCGAGCGCCAGCCCGGCACTGATTCGCAGCATCTTGCCGCCGAACACCGGGAAACCGGGGTCCACAGGCACCAGCATTTTTGCGCTGACCATGCCGTCCGACAGGTCGATAGCAAGCCTGCGGGAGAGGTCAGTATTGCGGGCCAACAAGGCGTTTAACTCTTTCTCGGTCAAACGCACACTCCGGCTCGCGCCCGCTTCGCTGTACCGCTCCGGCTCCAGTGCGCCAGCCGCGTCCGCGGCGGATCGATCACGCGACGCGGTGCTATCACCGGCCGTCAACACATCCAGGCGATCGAGCTTGGCATTCAGCACCTGCTGTTCTCGGTGATCAAGCGTCACCGGCGCAAACTCACGCGGGAACACATACCATGCACCCAGCACCAGCGTCAGCGCCGCGGTCAGTAACACCGCCAGCATCACGAGACCCAGCATCTGTACGCTGCTGAAGCGCCGCGCCGGTACCACCGCACTTGCAGGTGTCATGTCTTCCATGGGCTTACTATGACGAAAACCGCGCGAACAAAACAGCGCGATCCCGTCCAGAAATGTAAACCTTCGTAAAAAGCGGCCACGAGCGCGTAGCGCGACGCTTCTCCGGCAGTGTCGATCTCGCAAGGTTTTCGGCGTACGCTGGCGTCATACAATCAACCGTTAATCCGGGCACATGTCTACCCAACCGCTGTCACGCATTGTCATTATCGGCACCGTTCTCGCCATTGCCGGGGCGGCGATCATCGTTACCGCCGGCATCGGCTCGCGTCTGGCGTGGTGGCCCTTCGGCACCGGCTTTGCGTTATTGCGTTCCGGCACTATCGCCGCATTGGCGGCGCTGCCTGTGCTGTGCTGGGGCGCGTACGCGACGCGGCCAGGCAACCGGAGGCGGGGATTCGGCCTCGCCTTGCTGACGATGATACCGGCATTCGTTGCGGCCGCTGTTCCATTGGGCGCGCTGTATACCGCCCGCACCGTGCCACCGATCCACGACATCTCGACGGACCTGGACAACCCGCCGGCGTTCACTGCCGTGCTGCCGCTGCGCGGCGACGGCTCCAACCCCGTTCCAGCGCGGGTGACGGGCACGGCCGCACAGCAGCGCGATGCCTATCCGGATATCCGTCCGGTTTTATTCAGCGGATCGCCCGAGGATACCTTCGACCACGCACTGGCGGTCGCGCGTTCCATGGGTTGGGAAATCGTCAGCGCGGACGACTCCGCCGGGCGCATTGAGGCGACGGACACAACGTTCTGGTTCGGATTCAAGGACGATATCGTCATCCGCCTGACCGCGCAGGTCGATGGCACACGCGTCGACGTCCGGTCGACATCCCGCGTCGGCCGCAGCGATGTCGGCGCGAACGCCAAACGCATCCGCGCCTATCTGGCCCGGCTGACCGACAGCAAACCCGGCTAGCCCTCGGTACGTCAGTCGTCCGACTGACCGACACCGGCCATATAAATTCCGGAGTGTGATTGGGGGAGCCCGTAGCGAAGCGGGCAGCCCATCCGCGCGATCCGGCACTACAATTTTTCATCAATTCCATTATTATATGGCGGTCCAACCGCATAACCGTGCAAGGAGAAGTCCGCCATGAGCGACCAACCCGACGCCAAGATAATCCGCTCATCGTCACTAGGTGAGGAGCTCAATGACAAGGAATGCCGGACGCTGGCCGGCATCATGCGGGTACAGCACCTGAACGATAACCAGCAGCTGGTCGGGGAAGGCGAAAACGATAACGCCCTTTTCCTGCTGGCCAAGGGGGAACTGGCGGTACTGAGCCGGGTCGAGGAACAGGACGTCGTTGTCTACCGCATGAAAGTCGGCGAATGTGCCGGCACCCGCGCATTCGTCGATCGCACCGCCCGCAAGGCGACGCTGCGTTCGATCGGCGATTCCGTGGTCTATTCACTGAAACCGGCGGATTTCGAGTCGCTGCTGGAGTCGGATCCGCATCTGGTCTACACGGTCATGCGGGCGCTGTTCCGCATCACGCACGCCAATTTGATGCGCATGAACCAGGAAAGCCAGCAACTCAGCAACTACATCAGCAAAACGCACGGTCGCTACTAGGGACACCGGCTGGTTCCATCCGACCCGCCGTTTCCCGGTGTGTTTGTCAGCCACTTGACGGCTTGCCACGCAACGCGGGACGGACTCGCGACCGTACCGCGCCAATATTCGTCCCATGCACTATTGAACGCCTTCCGATAGCTGTCCTGCGCTTGCCGCGTCAGGCGACCGGCGGTTCGATCGGTCAGGCATCCGGCCCCCGTCCTTGCTTTGCGTTACTATAGCGCGCATGTCCGTACCAACTCCCGGCGGGAATGAAACAGGGGCGCCTGACGTCACGCCGTTGCTGGACGAGGAAAACCGCGCCTACGCATCGCTCGGTCCGGACGATATCCTTGATGCGGTCGACAGCCTCGGCTATCTGTGCGACGGCCGGTTTCTCGCGCTCAACAGCTACGAAAACCGCGTCTATCAGGTGGGTATCGAAGACCAGCCGCCGCTGATCGCAAAATTCTACCGGCCGGGTCGCTGGTCCGACGATGCGATTCGCGAGGAACACAGCTTCGCCCGGGAACTGCTGGATCAGGAAATACCGGTAGTGGCACCGCTGGCAACCGCAAACGGTGAAACCCTGCACCACCACAACGCATTCCGTTTCGCACTGTTTCCGCGCCGCGGCGGTCGCTCCCCCGACCTCGACAATCCGGCGCATCTGGAACAACTCGGCCGGTACCTGGGCCGGATACACACCGTCAGCGAGACAAAAAAATTCCGCTTCCGCCCGACGCTCGACATCGAGCATTTCGGCGTCGACTCGTACCGTTACATCCTGCAGCACGGACTGGTACCCGCAGATCTGGAAGCGGCATACGGCACGTTGGCGAAGGAACTGATCGAACGTATCCGCCACTGCTATGCACGGGCGCACAACGTCGCCTGTATCCGGCTGCACGGCGACTGCCACCCGGGCAATATCCTGTGGAGGGACGATGGACCGCACATCGTCGATCTGGACGATGCGCGCATGGGACCGCCGGTGCAGGACCTGTGGATGTTCCTGTCGGGCGATCGGGATTACATGAACGCGCGACTGGGGGACGTGCTGGCCGGCTACACGGACTTCCGCGAATTCGACCCGCGGGAATTAAACCTGATCGAACCGCTCAGAACGCTGCGTATGATGCACTATGCCGCGTGGATCGCGCGCCGCTGGAACGATCCGGCATTTCCGCTGGCCTTTCCATGGTTCGGCACCGGCCGCTACTGGGAAGAACACATATTGACGTTGCGCGAGCAGGCGGCCCTGATGGACGAGCCGCCGCTCGTCTGGGACTAAACGCATGTTGAAAAAATCTGACCATGGTGTTTTTCAACACGCCAGGCAAAAAAGTCGTTTTTACCTGGCAGTATTTTTCCAACAAATGGCACTTGACCGGAAAATGGCGTCGCATCCGTGCACCGCGCGCAGGCTGCTTTTCCACAGCCGGCTAGTGACTGACGCGCGTATTGCCCTTGACCGTCAGCACGCGCACGCGGTCACCGACGGCGAAAGATTCGTTTTCCGTCGCCTCCTGAACGATGGCCAGTACCTTGCCGTCCTCGAAGCGCACAGTGACTTCGACGCCCTGACGCTTGGTTACCTGTTCTTCGGTCGCGGCACCGGCCAAGCCGCCAACGACAGCGCCCACGACACCGGCGATGCTGCTGCCCTTGCCGCCGCCTACTCCACTGCCGGCAATGCCGCCAACGATGGCACCGGCGCCGGCGCCTATCGGTGTTTTGGTACCTTCGATAACCACCGGCCGCACGAATTCAACCACGCCTATCTTGACCTGTTGCACCATGCGCGCCTCGTCACGGGAGTACGACTCACCGGACAGATTGGATGCGCAACCCACCAAAACCGCCAGCACGAATACCCCGAGGAAAACCCACATTACGCGTTTCATGTCCTTATCCTCTACAACACTGAAGAACGATCACTATCCGCCCCGCAGAAGAACTGCAGCATCTATGCGAACCACACGATGCACCGTAACCTTGCCGGCTGATTTTACACCATGGGCAGCCGACACATAAACTGTCGCCGCATGGTAGCGCAAATTCACGCATTATGCCGCCCGGCGGAGCGCCTGTTTCCGCCCTGACCCATGACCGGAGAGACCGGAACCGATCAAGTTGACGCCGCGGGCAATGTCACCAGCGATTTTCACATCGACTGGCGGTTGCACGGCCTGTTGCGCGTCGTCAGCCGCCATGATTTCACCAACGTTCTGGATATCGGTGCCGGCGCAGGCGAGCACAAACGGTTCCTCGCGCTGTTCGGGAAACAGGTCTATTCAGTCGACATACTGAAACACGCCGACTATGTCGGCGACTTCATGGAGGTGGCGCTGGACAGACGATTTGATCTGATCTGGTGCTCACGTACTCGAGCATCAGCGCAATATCGGGCTGTTCCTGGACAAGATATCCGGCGTGCTGGCGATTATCGTACCGACCCATCCGCGCGAGGTGATGATTTCGGGTCACCTCAGCTCGTGGAGCATCCCGCTACTCTGTTACAACGTGATCATGGCCGGTTTCGATTGCCGGAAGGCCGCGATCATGGACACGTATGAACTGTCCCTGATCGTGCGCAAGCGTCCCGCGGTGCATAACGAACGGCACAAACCGTCGGCACACGGCGCCGGTATGGAGTTCGCGCATCTGAAGCAGTTCTTTCCGTTTGACGCCGGACAGGGGGTCGCCATTTCCGGGCCCGGCCAGGTAAACTGGGATCATCCATTCGACTATGCGCTGCCGCCGGTCCGCGGCACCGATAATCACCTGATCCGTATCCACTCCAGGAACCGGAAATCGTATCCGGATTTCACGCCGCAGATATCCTGTCCGTCCGGCCGCTGCGTCATCAATCCCGAATAATCGTTCACCATCGCCGGACGCCACGCAGCAACGGCCCTCCCGGTCAGGCTGGCGGCGCGACGATCGCACTATGATAGGGATGACGGGTTTCGATCATGCGATTGAACGAAAACACGTCCAGCAAATTATCGTAGGCGCCGCGGGAAATCTCGGGGTCCGCCCGCCAGCAACCCAGATTCCGGTAGGCACGGATCGTCTCCGTTAACACCAGCCGATCGACGTCGACAAAGAATCCTGCCCGCTGCAGTTGCACGGCGATATCCGCGGGCGACACGGTCAACACGCAGGCCAGGGCACGACGGTAGGCGCGCATGAACGCACCCGCCATGTCCGTGCTCAACCACGCGCGCCGGGCGCAGAGGCTGCTGAAGGCAACCTCGCCAACCGCATCGCCGACCGCAGCCACCACGTGGCCGACACCATCATGTTCCAGCTGTTGCGCCGCCGGCCCTTGCAAATGAACGTACCCGCCGATGCCGGCGCGGAACGCCTGTACCATTTCATCGACGCCGCCGGCATCGATTGCGCGGAGCGATTCATAATCAATGCCCTGACGATGCAGCCCGTACCTGAGCATCGCCAGCGGCTGAAAGAAATGATCCACCAGGACGTCCGCACTGGCGAGCCTGCTCCACGAAAATTCCGGGTCCGGCCGGCGCGCGACGATGAAAAACCCGTCGCGGCTATTGATCTGTGCAAAATGAACGATGTCCGGTGTCGCCCCGTCGTCGAGTCCGGCAAACGACGTTGCCACTGCCGACTGCGCCACGTGGCAGATACCGGAGGCGAACCCTTCCGCGACAGAGCGGTCACGCGACGCGGCCGCGTATTGCGGTTCGAGACCCTCGTCTTGCAGATACCCGCCCGCGATCGTCATCAGGTACGGACTGTAGAATGCCGAGTGGCGCAGCGCCATCAATTGAATTTTTGCCATGTACGGATAGTCGTCCGGAAACAGGCCACCACCGCGACGAGGCATCCGCCCGGCGCCACGGCTGTTATATCAGTTTCCGTGGAAAACGCGCAATGCGAACGCGCGTTACGGCTTGCGGCGCGCTATCAACGCTTCCAGCGGGGAATCCGGCGTCAGACGGCTTTCCTGAACGCCGATACGATCACGCATCTTTTTCAAGCGCAATGCATTCTGCACGCGCACTCCCAGCTCGACCGCATTAAAGGGTTTCGTGACAAAATCTATTGCGCCCTTCTTCAACGCTCCCAACACTGTTTTCGCATCGGCGATCGCCGACACCATGATTACCGGAATTCGGCTCAAGTCTTCCCGTGAGCGAATAAACTGCAGCACATCAAAGCCGTCTTTCCCGGGCATGCTGATATCAAGCATGACGAGATCGTAGACCGATGCACCCGCGGACAATAGACGCACCGCCTCCTCGCCATCAAGGGCCCCGTCGACGTCGCAACCCCATTTCTGTACGCGCCGCGTGAGAATATCCCGATTAAACTCGTTATCCTCGACGATCAGGATTTTTCCCGTCACCGGCTGATTGCGGTGTTCCCGCAGGCTGTCGCGCGCCATGTAGCGGCGACTCTCCAGCACCTGGCTGATACGGGATTTCAGGATTGCCATCTCGAGCGGTTTTGTTACGTAATCGCAGGCACCTGCCTGAACGCATTTCGCCAGCAGCGCCCGATCACCGACGGCGGTGACAACGATTACCGGAATCTCGCGGGTTCTGTCCGACCGCATCATCGCCTCGATGACCTGTAACCCATCCAGGCGCGGCATCATGAAGTCGAGCAAAACCAGATCGAAATGCTCAACGCCGAGACGATCAAGCACCTGCTGGCCATCGTTCGCCGTGCCGACCAGGTAGCCAGCCTTTTCCAGGCTGCGCGTCAACAGGTCACGGTTTTGCTCGTCATCGTCGACCACAAGCACCGAGTAGCGTGACGTATCCATTGGTGACATATGTAACTCGCAGTCCGGCACAGGAATTATTCCGCACGGCGCTGTATGGCGGGTTCGTGCGGCGATATCTTACGGATGATTGCGGTTTACTGTGTCGACCGTGTTCGGGGGTTCTTTACCGCTCCGACCCAGGCAAGGACCCGTGGCGGGTGCTTTAATATGAGGCAGGACTCCAGTGCCGGCGCGCCAACGCTGCGCTTCAATCCCGGCACGGATTGCGACGGCGATTGAATCGGCGGCGACTGGCCAATGCACCACATAGCCAGAGCAGAAACACATCCGCGGGGCCAACGGCACCGCCGCCACCGGCGGCGGAAGCTGTCCCGGTGTCAGCAATGGTGACCGTCGCGCTGGCTGTCGCGCCAATCGCGTAACCGGGACCAGCGACCAGGGTCAGCATCACGGTTTCGTCGCTCTCGGCGTTAGTGTCGGCCAGCGGCACCAGACTCAACACAACCGAACCGCTGCCTGCCGGAATAATCACGCTGCCACCCAGGGCCTGGTAATCGGTAATCGATGTCGCCGAACCGCCGACGGAGAAGAATACGGCAAGCGACGCGTCGGTACTGCCAGTGCGGCTGATGGTGAACGCGCCCAGTTGCGGCCCGGATTCGCTGGCGGTGGACGCCGTCGCCGTGATGGTGACGACCGGGATGGAGGAATCATCGTTGTCGGTGACGGTAACCGTCGCGCTGGCCGGGGTACCGACCAGATAGTTCGCGTCCTCGCCTAGCGTCAACACGACGGTCTCGGCCGGATCGGCCAGCGTATCGTCCAGCGGCATCACCGACAGCACTACATTGGACATGCTGCCCGGTATCACGGCGACGCCCGACATGGCGATATAGTCCGCGCCGGGCGTCGCCGTTCCAGAAACCGTATAGAAGACCGCGAGCGGCGCGCCAAGGACTCCGCTGCGACTGATGGTGAACAACCCCGGCTGCAGGTCGGATTCGCGCACATCGGTGCTGCCGGCGGTCACCGTAACCGTCGCCAGCGGGGTTTCTTCATCGTCAAAAAGCGTAATCGTCGCACTGTTCGGGGCACCGATGACGTAGCCGTTGCCAACCGTCAGCAGCGCAATAACGGACTCGGCGCCCTCGATAGCGAGATCGTCGATCGGCGTGACGGTAATGGTCGCACTGGCTGCGCCAGTGGATATCGTCACCGGAGACGCCGGCGTTGCGATGTAGTCGGTGCCCGCGACGGCCGAGCCACTCAGCACATATCCGACCTGGACCGGCGACGCGGCGACACTGTTCAGCGATATGGTAAACGTCGCGGAATCTTGTCCGGTCTCGGACGCATTCACGTCGGTCGCTACGATGGTTGCCGTCAGAGTATCGTTATCGGTATTGATGACCACGACATCGGCGACATCCAACCCGATAAACGCGGCATCGCTGCCACCGGCTATCGCGGTATTGATGGTCACGGTCTGATCGCCGTCCAGGTCATCGTCATCCTTGCCGGTCACGGTGACGAATTGTACGGTGGTCCAGTTCGCGCCGGTGAAGGTCACGGAACTTGTCGACAACCTGACCTCGTGCGGCTTGTTCGCTGCCAAGCTGACCGTTACCGGAGTTACCGGCGCGGCATTGAGCACGATACCGAATACAGCGGTACCGCCACTCTCGGACGTTACCAGCCCGGACGTCGGTGAAACAACGACGCCGGCGGGCACACCGTTGTCATATTGCACGACGACACTCGACACCGTCGGCGCGACAGGGTTAGCGTTGTTGTTGGCCACCAGCGTCACCTTGTACGCGAACCAGCGATCGTTCACGCCGTCCCGCAGATTGGCGGGCATGACACTGCAGGCCGCGACCGTCGCATTGCCCGGCTTGAAACAGCCGCCATTGGACGGGCTGTTCGATGAATTCCACCAGGTGGCTCCGGTACCGTCCGGCCCGACAAACACCACGGCCGGGTTTTCCAGCGTCGCCTGATCGGCCGCCGTGGCGATCTGCAGTCTGACTTCTGTATTCTGCGCCAATGACTCCACCCACTCGATCGCGCCGATATACGCATCTGAAAACCCGGTATCGAAACTTGACGAGATCAACGACACCTGTGCGCCCGCGACCGGATCACCTACGTAGTTGACCCGCACACGATCCAGCGTCGGGGTCGCACCGCTATTGCGCGCCAATTCGACCTTGTACTGCACATACTGGTAGGTACCGAGTGACGCGATACTGCTGCCACTCGCCGCTACCGGTAACCAGTCGGTCCACTTGCCCGCCTCAAACTGCGGATTGACGGCACTGCCGGCACGCACCAGCAGGTTCGCGCTCGCCCCGCCCGGTACGACGCGATCAAAATCGATGGTGAGTAACTGGCGCGGCCGGACAAGGTCGATGATCGATGACTCGTATATACCGCTGTTAGAACTCGCCGCCAGTTGCACATGGCCGTCACATGGCGTCCCGGTCGTGCAAATCACATCGATATCGGTCGCCGCTGGATAGTTCAGGAATGTGATCGTCACGTCCTGCAATAATGGTGTGACGGCCGGATCCACGGTATCGAGCTGGGCTTTATACTGGAAATAGCGCTTGTTGCCCTCGGTCAACAGGAAGAACGAATTCGCATAACCCACCCACGGACTCCACGCAACACCGTCGGCCGATGTGCGTATGCCCAGCATCATGAAGGAATCGACTTCACCTTGCCGGGTGATTCTCGTGCCCGCGGGCCGCGAGATCGTAAAAAAAAGGCGTTTATAACCAAGATGCGCGCCGGTATCGATCACCGCCGATGTGTAAATCCCGGTGGTTTGGCCCGGGGCCAGCCGGACACTGCCGCCGCTGACTTCCACATTATTCAACGTGCCCGCATTGAAGTCCGCGTCGCTGGTATGGAACACCATGCCGGGCGCGACGGCGAAATCGGTGCTGGTCGTATGTTCCACGAATACCGACATGCCGGCGATACCGAGATCACCACCGTTATTGATAACCAGCAGATCGCTGTTCTTGTCGCGGAACTGTGTCCAGCCGGTTTGATTCGCGCCGTGAGTGGCAGCAGCGGTCGACGCGCCGCCGCTCCAGACCGTCTGGCTGAAGCTGGCCGCCGATGCAGCGAAAGCACTGCCCAGGCAACTTACGGCAAGCACGGCAAGCTGGCACCTGCGCAACCAACGATTACGCGCGCGGATCCGGCGACCGACAGTCAACATCCAAGCACCTGACATTCTCTGATCCTTCACCCATTCCCCTGCGTTAGCGATCCCGCCACGACCGTGCTCCGTATACCGCGCGAGTCGCGCCGTATCCGCCTGACGCTTCAATATAAGATGACGGCGCACAACGGGATACCCTGGCACTAACAGTTATCGCGCCATACCTGGCACAGCCAATGTTCGACCGAATGCTGATTGATGCGGATAAACAGCAGATTTCATGCCAAACCGTCGCGCGCCATCGATTATACCGGCAATCGCCTGTCCTGAATAAGTTTTACCGCGTCCGCCGCGACCGGAGCATCCCGAACTTCGGCATGCGTCCCACCACCTGTAAGTCTTTCCGACGGTTTTTCCCGAGGCGCTGGCCACGGCCCGCCGGGTAATTTGTCACGACCCGGGGGAGACTTCCCGCATTTCGCTGGCGCGGCAAACCCGCGATGATTCATCGGGTGTTCTCCAAAATGAAAAGGAGACCGCGATGAAAAAACGCCACATGAGAATTCTCCTGGCGATGGCCACAGCCGCCGGCGGACTGGCCACCCAGACGGCCGTTGCCGAGGACGGCAAGGTCTACCCCGGCACGATGTGCCAGAAATCCCCGGGGGTCGGCACCTACGGCGGCGGCGAAATCGCCAACGATTCCACCACGGGTTCGTTGACGGTTGAATGCCCCGTGGTTCGTGACGCCGTCAGTGGCGGTATCAGCAACGCCTATGTCCGCGCATACAAGGCGACGACATCGTCTTTCTGGTGCGATCTGCATGCACAAAGCACCTATGGTACGGCCGGTTTCATTCAGCACCGGTCGGCAACCGGCACCGGCTACAAGACCTTCAGCTACGCAGCGATGTCAGACTACGACGGCGCGCATTATTACTTCTGGTGCGCTGTGCCGCCCTCAGCATCCACTGCCTGAGCCAACAAATCCCGCGTCATCGCCTACCGCCTTGACGAAAACTAACGGACAGCAGCGTGGGCGGCGTGACTCCCGGCCCATAGCGCCAGCAACAGGAGAGACGTCATGGCCCGGTACGCAAGCGCTATTGTAATTACCGGAGCACTCATAGGCACGCTGATCTTCGTCAATGCCGGCGATACCACGACGCCGCGGCCAGACCAGGGCGCGCAACAGGCATTATTCAACCGCTTCGACCCCGCGTCCGATGCGGCGCAAATCGCAGCGGCACTGGTACAACTGACCGCGGAAATTGCGCGCCTTGAAGCCGATACCGGTAACCGGCTGCGGGATCTTGAAATACGTGGTCTGAAACTGGATCGGTCCGATCGGGCAGGCGCTGACACGTCAGCGCCTGCCCCCGACGAGCCCCTGTCGACGCCCCATCAACCGGCAGGCGAGCCGCAAGTCGCTACACAGGAATCAGGCGAAACAAAAGCAAGCGCCGACGCACTGGCAGTTATCGATCGCGCCGATATTGACAAGATGCAACGGGCACTGGAAAACCGGTTGTCGGGCGAGCCCTACGATGCGAGGTGGGCGCCAGAGGCACAGGACAGCCTGACAACGGCGTTACAACAGCCGACGTTTACCGGCAGCCAGCAGAGGAAGTTCAACCGATTCCGGGTCGAGTTCAACGAGGAGCGGCCGCATGAAGCGCTTGATCAGGAGACACCCGGTTCGATCTATGTCCCGTCCACCCGCGAGATGCCGAACAGGCTTCCAGCACTGGAATACCCGGATCGCTTCGAAGTGCGCTATGTCAGCGCCAACGGCGGTATTCGCTGGAACTCTGACTGGGTGAATGTCTCGATCGTGTGCGCCGGGGAATACGTAGGGCTCGAAGAGATTGATGATGGGGTTTGGAACGTCTACTTCGGCCCCTTAAAGCTTGGCCGACTGCATGAGCGACACATGCGGATTGAAGATGAATATGGCAGACTAAAGCGCCATAAGGTGGAACCCATGTCTCCGGACGATTTTGTTACCTATGTCACCGACCGCTCATACGCGTCAGGAAAGGCCCTTGAGACGCTCACGCCACGCGGCGCACTGATCGCGGAGCTTTTTTGCGCGTATGCAGCTTTGCACGCGAATATTGAGTTCCACAGCGTTGAATGGTTTCCTGACGAAGTCGTCGGCGCCCATCTCCAGGGCACGCATGATGGTGCCCGAGTCGTCCAGCGCCGAAACCATAATAACGGAAATATGGTTGTATCTCGGGCTCGACTTGATGAAGCGCAACACCTCGAACCCGTCCATTCTGGGCATCGCGATATCCAGCAGGATCAGATCGTAGCCGCCGGCACTACCGGCGATACGCTCGATTGCCTCCAGGCCGTCGCCCGCGCAATCGACCACACAACTCCACTGCACCAGACGGCGCTTCAGGATGTCGAGATTCGCGTCGTTGTCTTCGACCAGCAGCACCCTCCCGCCGACGGGCTCCGGTTCCGACGCACTCTCTTCCTGCGGGCGAGCATAGCGGCGATACTCCAGTGAGCGCCATATGCGCGCCTTCAGCACATCCATTTCCGATGGCTTGACGACGTAATCACACGCGCCAAGCGCGAGACACTTTGCCATACTCTGCCGGCCGCTGACGGCACTGACGACCATGACCGGCATCGTACGCAGGCGCTCGGATTCGCGCATGATCTCCAATACCCGGTAGCCGTCCATCTCGGGCATCATCAGATCAAGCAACACCAGATCAAAGCCCTCGACGCCCATCATCTCGAGTGCAGCCGGACCACCGGCGGCCGTGGCGACCAGATACCCGGACCTGACGAGACTGCGCGACACCATGTCGCGGTTCATCTCGTTATCGTCCACCAACAGTAATGAATATGCCGGCTGATGCGTCATGATATCCCTGCTCCGCTGATGCCTCTTTAGTACCCTTGACCCTGCTTCGTCTACGTTTTCTATCGCGTCCAGAGCCGGCCCCGACGCCTGTCGGGACAGGCGTACACTATGTCGACGCCAGCCGAATTTTCTTTATGAATCCGCTGGTACGCGTCAATAACGGCTTTATCCTCGACCCGTCACGGCGGCCATGAAAATGCCGGGGCTGGCGCGGGTCTTGAATAATATGCCTGTCGGTTGTTCGCGTCCGCGCGGCGAGCGTGATTACACGAGCTGTAAGGCGGGTGCTACGAGACCGACAAACGGACGTTATCTGAACAATAGTCTGCCATGGCGGACCACCGCCGAAGGGGTATAGGATGAATCGACGTCGCTTTTTGATCAATGCCCTGGGGCTTTTACCCGTTACGTTTATCGCGAGCCGCACATTTGGAGAATCGCCGAACATGACGACGACCATAGACAAAATAGTCCATTCCAACGCCGAATGGAAAAAGCTGCTGACGCCGCAGCAATATGACATTTTGCGCGACGAAGGCACCGAGCGTTCGTTCAGCAGCCCACTCAATGACGAAAAGCGCGCCGGTACCTATGTCTGCGCCGGCTGTGACCTGGAGCTGTTCGCCGCGGAAATGAAATTTGACAGCGGCACCGGCTGGCCAAGCTTTTTTACGACGCTGCCAGGCCGCGTCGAAACCAGACTGGACTTCAAAATGATCTATCCGCGCAAGGAATACCACTGCGCCCGCTGCGGCGGACATCAAGGCCACGTGTTTAATGACGGCCCCAAACCGACCGGGCAGCGCTGGTGTAATAACGGACTGGCACTGAAGTTCGTCCCCACGGCCAACGGATAGGGGGAAATATCATGAGGCTACGCCACGCAACGACACTGATTCTGGCCGGAATGTTGCTGACCGGCCTGTCCATCGCGACACAAGGCACCGATGAGATTCAAATGACGTTTGGTCATAACCAAAAAGCGACGTTCGCCGGGGGCTGTTTCTGGTGCGTCGAATCCGACTTCGACAAGGTATCCGGAGTTATCGAGACTGTCTCCGGTTACACGGGCGGCGCCGAAACGAATCCCACGTACAAACAGGTGTCCGCGGGCAGCACCGGGCATGCCGAGGCGGTGCAGATCACCTACGACCCCGACAAGATCAGCTACGAACGGTTGCTGGAAATATTCTGGCACAGCATTGATCCCACCACGGCAAACCGCCAGTTCTGCGACGTCGGGCGTCAGTATCGAACGGCGATTTTTTATCATGATGAAAACCAGAAGCAGCTTGCCGAGGCATCGAAAGCAAAGCTGGCTAGCGCCAAACCGTTCAAGGAAGCGATCGTGACAGAAATCGTGTCGGCCACGGAATTCTATGCGGCCGAGGACTACCATCAGGATTATCACAACAAGAATCCGCTGCGTTACAGCTTTTACCGTCACAGTTGCGGACGCGATGCGCGACTGGAAGAGTTATGGGGAAAGTCCGGCTGACGACGAACGCTGTCGCCTGATGCGCTGCCCGATTTTTATGACGTGGAGATCGAGCTGGCCTTTTTGAGCAACGTGAGGCTTTCGTCGTACGTTGCCTGCACCGCGCGCAGGCGCTTCTCGGCCAGACAACCAGCTCGAAATTCAGGCTGCTGTCGCCAAATCCCACGAACCAGACCTGTTGCATTGCCCGCCGAATATCCATGGACAGCCGGATCGCGACGACGATAATCACCGCTGCCCGCAACAGCCTGAGCGCGTTGACCGGTGTCTCGTCCATCCCGGGAAACACGGCGCCCGGCAAGGCGTACCGCGTGCCGGATATCTCCTGCCCGCCATAACGGACGATTGAATGCTAAGGAGCCATCGCCCGTGCCGCCGACAGAAATCACAGAAATATGGCGCAGTACGGAATTTTCCGGATCACAGCCACCGCCTTATCTTGAAGACCGCCAGCAGGGTCACCGCAATCAGCGCCATGACGCCGATAATGATGTAGTAACCGCTTTCCGAGTGCAGTTCCGGCATGTTGTCGAAGTTCATGCCATAGATACCGGCCAGAAAGCCAAGAGGCACGAACACCACTGTTACAATTGTTAACACTTTCATTATCTGGTTCAGGCGGTGCGAGGCCAGCGAGATATAGCCGTCGACCGGATCCGACGCAAGCTCGTAATACAACCCGGCCAGGCTCACCGCGCGCTCCTGATGCTCGTATACATCGTTAAGCTCGTGATGACGCTCCGCCGAAATCCCCGGGAATTTCCCGGAACGCAACTCCCCGAATATGTGTTCATGGTAAAGAAACACACGGCGGTACTTCTTCAGCTCGGTCTTGTAACCGAGCAACTCGGCCAGGACACTGTCGTGTGGATTCGCCACGATCTCTGCTTCGATGTGTTCGAGCCGCGGCTCCAGTGCGAGCAATAACGACAGATATCGACCGACCAGAATGCGCGCCAGACGCACTGCGAGCGCATCCGCACCGCGTGCAAACAGCTCCGGAGTGGCACCAATTTCCTCGAATAACCTGTCCACGCTTGGCGACGGACCGGAATGGCGCGTGACCAGGAATCGCTCACCGATAAACAGCGCCAGCTGTATCGTCGAGAACTCGATACCTTCCGGTGCACTGCCTAGCCCTTTCAGCAAGATAAACGTATGGTCGTCGAAAACTTCAAGCTTGGGCGGATGACGATCCCGCTGCGCGTCCTGCACCGCCAGCGGGTGCAACCCGAAATTCTCGATCAATAACGCCCGCTCGGCGTCGGCAGGGTTGTTTTCGAGGTCCAGGACGATCAGCGTCCGGGAGTCACGGCGCCATTCGCCGATCAGTTCCTCGGCACCGGTAACAGTCTTGCCAGTATCCCGGTGGTACAACGTCGCCCGTTTCATCGGTCACTGACTCCTTTATCAGCAGATAGCGCAACAGGGTTGCCGATCGATAGTACCAGCCGCGTCCCCCGTGGCGCGATCCTGCGCCCCACGCCGCTAGACCATCGGGCGCCGCATGCGGCGGTGCGGAATCCCGGCGTCCAGAAAGACATCGCTGCACACGCTAAAGCCGAATCTCTGATAAAACGCTATCGCATGAACCTGCGCGTCGAGATGCACGACGGGGAAGGCGCGTGCGTGGGCGAGCCGCATGATCTCCTCCATCAGCGCACGCCCGACGCCCCGGTTGCGCCACGGGCCGAGCACGGCCATGCGGCCGACCCTGCCATCGGGCAGCAAACGCGCGGTACCAACCGCGCGGCCGTCCATGTGTGCGACCACGTGGTCCGCCGTGTCATCCAGTCCGTCCCACTCCATTTCGAGCGGGACATGCTGCTCATGAACGAAGACCTGCTCACGAATCTCGCGTATCGGAGCCAGCGCCTCATGAAAACTCACCGGCCTGACAACCATATCGGATAACGCCGCCTGACCAGCTATCCGCGTTTCATTACTCATTTGCGGGCGTCGCGTCGCTCGACAACCTCGCCATCAATAACATTTCCGGGCGTCGGATCGGGAATGACCGGCCGCTTTTTTCGCGTACCGATTAGCAGTGTAAGCAGTCCCAGAAGAATCTCGTCGGCGAACGGCACGAAATCCGGCACCAGAATATCCAGAACGAACAACGTCGATGTCAGCGCCATCAGCTGCGGATAACGAAGCCGCGAGCCCCACGCCATGATCAAAGCCACAAACCCGCGCCGTGCTGCCGACATCACCACGTCCCCTGATGTTCACCCGGAACCGGGCCTGTGCATGCGACCCGACAAGTCAACGATAGATCAGCGAACCGCCGCGGCGCCGAACAACTCGGCATGCGCGTACAAAACCACGGCGTAGCCGACCAGCCCGGCGATGACTACTACCGCGTCATACCCAAATGTAACCACCCGATCCGAGAGCCGTGCGCCACGCCGGTTGCCGGACCACATGGCGAACAGCGAATAAACCGCAAATCCACCGAACAGCGTCACCGATGCCTGATCACCGCTGGTCAATAAATGCGCGACCGCCCACAACAGTACACCCGTCAGCATTGGATGACGCATAAAGCGCCGGATATTGTTCGGCACATAGGCAGCTACAATCAATATAAACACCACCGGCATTGCCGCCAACGCGGCGATGCTGCTCCAGGACGGCGGACTCCACAGCGGGATGACGTCAGCGCGTGGAAACCCGTAGACGATCAGCGCGAGACCGCCCAGCGATACCAGTGCGAACAAGCCCTTATACGGCCACAGCCCGAACCGTTCGACCAGTTGACCGCGTAACGTCTGAAAGTGCGGCAGTACATGAATGCCGAACAATAACACCATCCCCGAAATCAGCCAGCCCATACCAGCCCTCCCCTTTCGCGCTAACACGTCCGTCGCTTGCACAAGAATTCCCCACCGCCGGCATTCCATGCACCGACTTACCCCAATACGATCACTACGCACGGCACCGCTAATAGTACACCGCCGTCCTGCACGTCGCGCCCGCTTTTCTTCCCACGGTGACTGCCGCCGGACGCAACGGCGTTCTGGTCACATATACGCGGCAAGAACGCCCCTTTTCTGGCAAAGGATTCATGACACGCGACCACCAACAGGCCCGCGAATTGCCGTGCCGTCGATCCGCCGCGCATTACGCGAGCAGCGAGGTAACGCCTGTATTTCGCGAAGACGACTATGAACAATGACCGAAAAAGTCTCTGTGCATCGACAGAAAACCCTGAGCCAGACCAACACTGTCGACAGAAAATCGAGGACCACTGACCACGGCCCGCGCGTAGCATGCCGACACCGCCCAGGCACGCACGCATGGACAGCGCCGACGAAAAACCGGCATTCCGGCCACTGCTCGACAATGAGAAAATGAAGGGGCTGCGAGCCAGGCTCGACGATTTCGAACAGCGAAAAAAGGACGCGAACACAATACAGCGCGGTTACCCGCAGCTGCTCGCGAAACGGGAGCCACGCCGCATGACCGGCATGCTGACCGGCGCCTGACTCTCATGCAACATACGCCGGCGTCACGCCGCAGCCACCGAGACACCGTGTCGACAGAAAATTGCGCTAGCGTTTGTACCCCGTTACCATGATAAACGGGCTCGGCGGCGCCATCTGGCGTGACTCGACATCGACGAAGCCGACGTCACGCAATATGTCTTCCATCTCGGCCGTCGAATACGACGATCCGCCGACGGTATTGATGATCTGGTTGACACCGATCAGCGCCGCCAGCATCGGCCCCTTTTTGTCGGCGTGCAGCAACTGCTCCTGAATCAGGATCACGCCGCCCTTGTTCATCGAGGCGTGGCATTTCTTCAGCAGCTTCCGGATATTCTCCGGCGACTCCTGATTGGTCATCGACGACAACAGCATCGCGTCGTTACCGGCCCCCAGGCTGTCCTGGTTGTAATCGCCCGGCACCAGCCTGACGCGGCTTTGCATGCCGTATTGGTCAACTATCTGTCTGGCAATCTTCAGGTTCTGTGCACGGTCCATCGCCACGGCATTTAGTCCGTCATAGCGTTCGCAGAACTTCACAGCGAAGGTGGCCGGCCCGCAGCCGACGTCCATCAGCTGCTTCTTGCCGGTCAGATCGATCATGCCGGTCAACACGTCCGCCTGCGACAGCGCACGGTTATGCATGCCCATCATGTAATCGCGCGTCTCCTGATCGGAGTATTCCTGATGCATCAACGCCGACGGCTTGCCGGTCGTGACCGTGTCATACAATCCGCCCCACGCCTCGTACCAGTTTTCAAACATATAGACGATGCCGCCCTGGTAAAGCTTGCTGGACGTCGTCAGGAAGGTCTTGCTGAATTCATTGTTCATAAACACGTCGCCGTCGCGATCGAGAAAGTCCATCGACACCAGCGCACTCAGCAGCGCACCCAGGCAACGCCGGTCAGCGCCGGTTTCCTTCGTCAGCGTGTCCATATCCTTTCTCGCGCCATCGAGACGATTGAATATGTCGAGGCGGTTGGCCGCGTGCAGCGCGCACGACTGCCAGTACGCCGACGCCACCTGCATGACCCGCATCGGGTCCATACCTTCGGGCAAACCCCAGCCGCCTGCATCACCCTTGTTTTTATCCCATGATGACATTCGTAAAACCCCTTGAATACGCGGAAAAGCCTGAAAATCGTGGTCAATATGAAGGATGAACGAAAGTTTGTCCAGACCGCCAGACATGAATTCCTGCCACCGGACGGACCCCGTACCGCCTCAGGCGTCGAGCAGCCGTCGGCTTGCGGGCGCGTCCGGATAGCGATTCTTTTCGATCTCGTAATAGGCGCGCAGCAGATTGGCTTCAACACCAATGCGCTCCCGCACGACTCGCAGCGGCATATCAAGGTACTGTCGGAAATCAATTTCATCCAGCGGCTGGCAATCCGATACGTAACCAAGCCGCACCGCGTCCCTGAATACCTCGATCTCGCGCTCGCCGAACTGGTAGACCGTCGGATACAGATACTGCGCAATCAGCGCGAACAACTGCTCTTCGGTATCCGTAACCTTCTTGGTGCTGCCCATCGTAAATCCAATCGTGAAGGCCTCGTCGAGCTCCAGCATGCCGCGCCCGAGAATGATATGGATGTAATCGTGCTGCTCGAGATCGACCGCACCATGAAAAAGCGTGAAGCCAGGAAATTTATATCGCGGGTTCTCCACCAGCTGGATCATCAGGGGGATCTCGTTCTGGCCGGCGCCGGCGCGCGACATGCTGTCATATACCTGGCGGAGCGTCAGCAGATCGCGGTTCAACGGATGGTGCCAGTACTTGTACGATACCGTGTCTTTCACACCCTATATATCGGCACCGGTTTGCGCCCCAATGAGGGCGCCCGCCGGCCGTCGCGTTCAGAGCCTGTTCACGATCTTTTCAAGATTAAGCTGAGAAACGCAAGCACGACCATCTGCACGCTGGTGTTCAGTTTTCGCTCGCAGTTTTTCCACAGTCGTCGACACTTTTCAAGCCACGC
>JAHFRU010000043.1 GCA_023266115.1 Gammaproteobacteria bacterium | reverse complement strand
TCTCCAGCGCGCCGCTGTCGGGATTGGCCACCTCCGTGGTAATGTTGACGGTCGCGCCCCTGCCGACCTTGCCGAATTGGAGCCCGCCGATTTGAGCTTTGTTGCCCGCGACGATGCCCCCACCAGTGACACTCTTGCTGCCCTTTCCTGTCCGACCGCCGCTAGCGATGCTGCCCTCCGAGGCCGCCGTGCGATTGTCGCTCGTCTCGGTATTGTCCTTTGTCTGGCTCTCGCTACTGAAGGGCCCGAATCCCATAGGTCACTTCCGCGCCACGATGATGAGCCCGACGAAGGCAATCAGCGCCACCGCCGCCAGGATGACCCCGGCAAGAGGCGTAAGGCCGGCATCGCTGTTGAGCAGGCTATTGCCAAACTGGATGGCGCTGGCCGAGCTGGCCGAGGAGCTCGCCGATTTGGGCGCGCCGCCCTCACCACCGCCACCACCGCCACCGCCGCCGCCATATCCAAATTCGTCCATTCCGCCCATAGGTTTTTCACTTTCTCACCAGCCATACCGTCACCGCCACCATCGCCAGCGCCGCCAGGCCCAGCCACAGCCAGGGCGGGCTTGGTTTGCTGATGCTGGCCCCGCCGCTGCCGCCGATGATGAAATCGCCGAACGTGCTTTTCTGGTCGACCTGAGTTCCGCTGGTGGCGGAGCTGGAGCCGGAAAAACTGGCAGCAACATCGGTCCCGCCCATAGGTCAGCGTTTGCGCAGGAAGAACCAGAGGAGCGCCGCGATGACCGCCACTGCGCCCAGGATGACCGGCAGATGCATCCCCGAATCGCTGGATTGCGCCACGCCGGTGCGCACTACCTGTTGTCCGGCCTTGCCGTCCTGCGTGTCGTCGCTAAACGCGTTCCAGACGTTCGAAATGTCGCCCACCGCGTTGGAGAGCCCCTCCAGCACGCTGCGCGTCTGGCCGCTGGTGGCTCCGTCGCTGGGCAGCTCGAAGGAAGCATCGCCCTGGCCCTGGCTGCCGCCGCCCCCACCGAAGAGGTCGAGAATTTTCATCGGTTAAGAATTGGCCCCGGCGGGAAACACCCGCGAAACCCGCCGGGGCCTGCCTTTTTTTTTAGACCCCTACTCAGCCGGGCCGGCCAGCTGGATAATCGTCTTGATGTTGCGCGGGGCCGCGCCGCCCGCCCCACTCTTGATGCGCAGGTTGAAGTCCTGGACCTTGTTGCCCCGCCCGTCTTCCATGGGCAGCGCCGAGTCAAGCCGGTCGTCCTCGTCAAAGACGATGTCCACAATCCCGCGCGTGGGCATGTCCGCCGCCACCGTGGCCGGCGTGGCCGTGGCCGTCGGGTTGGGAATCATCTCACGGTGGTAGAGCTTGGCGTTGTTGCCCGTCACCGTGTCCTGCCGGATGATCGTGTTGTCGACCTTCACTTCGAACTCGTCGATGTTCGAGTCAATCAGGTGAATCGACTGGTAAAACTCCCGCTTGGGCAGCCCGGTGAAATCGTGATAGGACGAGAGCTGCGCGATGGGTAGCTGGAACACCAGCCACTTGGTGATGACCCCCAAGGGCGTCGGACGGAACACCCCGTTCACGTTGATGAGCGAGTTGTCGATGATGGCCTTGAAGTTGGGCAGTGTCAGACCCGCCGCCGCGCCCGCATAGGCTTTGATGTCGACCTCCAGCTGGAACGTGCCCACATCGCCCGTGCCCCAGGCCATGCCGTCGGCGCTGGCCGGATTGTTGCGCCAGGGCTCCGCCAGCCAGATCGGAATATGGAATTCCGTGGCCGCCGTGGCGATGCCGCGCGAGGCATAGAGCACGCCGTTCAAGATGTTGAGCTTGTTGAGCTCGTCGGCAAACATCGTGCGCTGCGTCTTGCCGTTGACCTTCAGGCGCATTTCGCCAAACAGATCGGTCCCCAGCTTGGCCGCGCCGGGATTGGCGCTGCACCAGATCGCGTGATAGCGCGGCCCCACGGGCAGATCGATGACGATGGTGTGCGCGGCAAAGGCACCGCCAGCGGTGCCAATCCAGCCGGCCACTGTCGGAAGATTGACGATTCTTTTAACGGACATGGAAAGGATTGGGTTGGTTGTTGGTGCCTTTGCTCTGGTGGAACGGACGGATCAAATGACCGGAAGACCGAATTTGCCGGCCAGGAATTTCTTGTAGACGACGATGGCCACCAGCGCGGTAACGGCCGTGACGAGATATGGTTTGAACTTGGACATGCGAGACCTCCGAAGGATTGATTGCAGCGCCAGTTCCAGGGCCCACCCCGGCTCATCCATGAGCCGCGCTTGTGGGCTGTCACTAGCGACGGAGAAAAGCACTACAGCAAAAGAAGTCTGTCGAGGGAGTAGTCACACCACGTCATACCACGTCATACCACGTCACCCCATTGCGGTAGCAGCTCCCATCTAATACCCTCTCCATCCTATGCCACAGCACCAGCTGACCAAACACTGGGACCGCTTTATCACCTCTCTCGTCACCTCCGGCAGGTATAACAACCGCTCCGAAGTCATCCGCGCCGGTCTCCGGGTCCTGGAAAAGGAGGAGCCTACCAAAGCCGGCCCCGCAGCTCTCCCCCGGTCTCGCAGTTCAGCCCGACGAAAGCGCCCGGCGGCAGCTCCCGCGCCTCGTCCGGGTCCACGCCCAGCTCCTCTACGCAAGCCAGCGCGTTACGCCCTCGCAGCCGGAAGCATACTAATTCGGTCGCCTCATTCGTGATGGCCTCGTTGAGCTTGTTGGGCAACTGCGTGGCAAAGAGCGTCTCGCAACCAAACGAGCGCCCGTCCTGAATCCACTGCGCCAGCGCCCGCGGGATGGCGTGCGGGCTGCAATACTTCCAGACCTCATCGACCATGAGCAGCTTGCGCCCCGGCAGCCGGCTGGCCACCCCATAGGACCATTCGCAAAACCAGATCAGGCCGCTGGCCCAGTCCCCGGGGAACATCCGGCCGGGGTAATAGATCACGAAGCCGTCTTCGACCGCACAGGCCAGCTCCTCATCGTCCTCCGCATCGGGCAGCCGCAGCCGTTCGCTGATGTCCCGCTTGGGCTCCTGAAAAACAAAACGGCAGGTCAGGTCGCGCCGGGCCACCAGCCAGCGCAGAGCAAACGTCGTCTTGCCACTCCCACTCACGCCCGCCACCAGCGTGCAGCCTGGCTTAGCGTTGAGTTGGAGCATCGGCCCCCTTCTCCCTTTCCCGCCGCTCCGCCGCCAGCTTGCGCAGCTCGTCGACCAAAGACTCGCGCGAACTCCAGATGGCCACCCCGGCAATCGTCAGGGCAACTTCGGGCGCATACTCGGCGCTGATGCCGAATTTGTTGGCCCACTTGGCCGCGACCTCGCTGCCGCTTTGCACCACGGTAACCTTGGCCGCCTCGTCCCATCCGCCCTTGCGCTCCACCAGGGCCACAGCCTCCGGAGAAACCTGGCCAGCCAGCTCCTTAAGCCCCCGCATGTCCTTTTTTTCGAGCACGGGGACGACCCGCTCAAACACCGGTCTAAGAGTATCGGCAGTCCATGGGATAAAGTTTGGATCAACAGCAGGCGCAGGAACAACACCCGGTGCCGGCGCAGGCTCGGGGCCAGGCGTTCCAGCCATGGCCACGGGTTTAGCCTGGCCAGGAGCCCCAGGAGCCACAACGCCGCCCCCAGGAAGCTTCGCCCTACCCTTCTGCCGCCACTTCTCCCGCTTGGCCTCACAGCGGGCGCAGGGGCATCCTTTTGTATAGCTGTGAGCAGTGGGCCCCACACCAGCAGGCGCGCCGCCGCCTGGCGGCGCAGAACCCTGCGGATGGAGCGGAGTTGCCGTCGCTTGATTCGCCATCGCCTCCACCTTTCACTCAAAGAACGTTGCGCCATCGAGCCAGGATTTTTTCGCCTTCGGAGGCGGAGGCGGAGGCGGCGTCTTCAACCGCCGGTTTTCGTCCTCCAGCTCGCTGACGCGTGTTTCGATTCCCTTGCGGCCCTTGCGCTCCGTCTCCAGGTCGCGCCGGAGTCGAACGATCTCGGCCGCGTCGCCTTCCTGCACGTCACTGGAAAGCACCGCCGCCGCCGCTGGAGGGGCCGCGGGAGGCGTCGGCTCCGGCGGCGAGGGATCAGAAGGCGGAGCCGGTGTTGGTGTCGGCGGATTGTCCGCCGCGGGGTGTGCCCCGCCGGCCCCTGAAAGGGGCTCTGGATTGCGCAGGATTCGCATAGGAGGGAGGGAGCCCGCCTGTTACACGGGCTCCCCTTGGTTACTTCTTGGCCGCCAGGAGCGCCAGAGCGCCGGCTAAGGCCACAATGGCCTTGCCGTGCCCGCTACCAGTTCCTCTAAGGTGCGGGCCTTCTTTTCCTCCTTGGGAGGTTCATTGGGGGATGGCATAGGCACGCAGACTACCTCAGTTGCCCCGTGTCGAGGGAGTCGTCAGACCGCGACAATTTCACTCTCACACCACTGAGGGGCACCCCCCCGTTTTACCCCCCGTTTTGCTCAAAAAAAACACTCTCACTCACTCAACACCCCTAGGGGTGTGAGAGAGTGAGAATGGTTTTGTGCCCCTTCAACCCTGAGAGCCTGAGACCGCGATTTTTGACCCCCCGTCGGGTAGGGGTAAGGGGGGATCAATTCCTTCTTCCCACACCCACTCATACCCTCATTGCACAAAAAACCCTGAGAGAGAGAGAATCCCCCACCCGGCCCGCCCTGGCCTTGAGAACCCGGGGCTCCCCAAAATGGCAAAACCCGGGTTTTGCCTTGGGAGCGAGCGCCGGGTTTTCCGGTTTGACCAGGCGGGACGGGCGGCGGAGAATAGCGGCCCAATGAAAACACTCCTTGCAGCCCTTCTCTTGCTTTGTGCGGTCACGACCCGTGCCCAAGTTGCCAATACCGCGACTTGGCGCGGAAATTATTTCGGAATCCTGCTCCCGATCGGAACTTGCTCAAACGAGCGACTGGCGATTGACATCCAGGTCGGCGCCGATGGTCAGCTTGCCGGTAGAATCGTCGACTGGGAAAATGTGACTCAGCTCAATTTCAAAGCCGAGTGGCCGTTCTTCTCCAACGCCGGATACTTCAATTCGAACGTCGGCGGCATCGGGGACACGGTGATCGGGAAATTCAGCAAGACCGGTGTTCTGAAGGGCTCAGCCCATTTCATGAACGGCTGCCGTTACACGTTCACGGCCTGGCGGCGATACAAGGTCGCGATCTGAGGGCCCCGAAATGAGAAACTAGCCCGTCGATTTTCTCACCGCCGGCGTGCCGGCATCACGGGCGGCCCACCGCTCCACCTCAGGCAGACATTCTGCGAAGCAGGCCGCTGCGGATGCCGCGTAGGAGCTGGCAATGCAAGTGCCTGCATCTTTCCCCACTCGAAGGCTCACGTGGCAATCGCCATCATCGTGCCGGTAGCGATGGTGGATATAGAGCACGACCTCCAGGTTTAATTCCTGCCATTTGTGCAGCAACGCTTTGATGTCGACTTGGGAAGGCTTCACCTTTGGGGTGTTCCACAGCGGCGTGCGGCACGAGGCACACCGTGCTGGCTTTTGGCCAGTCGTCCGCTTGCGTCCGAGCCATTCGTATCCGCACCGCAGGCACCGGTATTTTTCTCCCCAGCCGCTCAAACGCATGGCCGTAGCTCGTAACGCACGCCCTGGGGTGCTCTTCGGTTCAGGCTATTTCGCAGACGACACCAAGCCTCGCGGTCCATGCGCACGCGGCGAACGGGTCGCACAACGCCAGAGACTCGAACAATCAGCCCTTCAATCGTTGGTTCGGCCTTCATAACCCGGAGAGCACCTCGACCAGGCCGACGAACCAGATAATCCAGAACAGAGTCCCCAGCACCATCATCAGCAGAAGCAGCACGATTGTTTTCAACGGAATTCCTCCTTCAGCGCCACCACCCCGCCGGCCTCGTCAATCCACTTGCGTCCGTAACCGTCGCCTTTGATGGCGCGCCATACCGTCGATTCGCCGACCTCGAAGCGTTCGGCTATCTCGCGCACCAGCTCGCCCTTCTTCATCCCATGGCGCTGCGTCGCGCGGAAGGCCGTCTGGAACATCTCCAGCGTCACCGCCCGCTTCTCGGCGTTGGGCTGGCCGGGGTTCATCCACTCATCCCAATCGAAGTCCCGGCATGCCTCGAAGGCCGCGTTACGCCGGTGCCAGGCTGACCGTGTGCCATATTCCTTCAGCCAGTCCGGATCGGCGTCGTTGGCCTTGGCTACCTCAAACACGATCCGGTCATCGTCCATGGAGTAGCTGGCCGGCTGCACGGCAAACACCGTGCGCGACGTGCTGCCAAGCTTCAGGCTTCCTGAGAGCTCGTGCAGGAGCTCCCGGCCGCTCTTGCGCCGGCCGCTGGCGTCCGCGCGGGGCTTGCGCAGGTGCGCCACGATGAGCGTGGCCGGCATCTTCTTGCCCTGAAAGCAGCGTTGGATGTTCAGGAGCGCCTCGGCATAGTCGCCTTGGGCCTCCTCCGCCACCACATCGTTCCACGGGTCGACCACGAGCAGTTCAAACGGCCATTTTTCAAACAGCCGGGTGAGCTCGCGCCGGAAGTCCGAATTGCTGAAGGCCAGGCCGCTGGGGAGCGTCTTGCTCACGCGGATAAAATCGTCGAAGTCCGCCGGCACTGCGGCAAACTCTTCCTTCAACCGCGTGCCCTTGTTTTCGGTCTGAAGGATAAGCGTTCGGCCCTGGCTGCGCACGGGATAGCCTTGCCACGAGCCATTGCCCCGGGCCATGGCCACGGCCAGGGTCGTAGCCAGGCGCGACTTGCCGCACCCCGGTTCCCCGCCGATGGTCACGAATTGATCCCGCGCAATCAGCCCGTTGCCGACGAGAAAGTCTGAAGGGTCCGCCTCGAAGGCCCGCGCCTCTTTGGGCGTGATGATTTCGATGAGCGCTTTGCCGGTGTTGCGGTGCGTTGCGTCGAAGAGCTCCGCCAGGCGTTGTTGCGTCTCCTCCATGGTGACCTCCGCCTGACTGGCCATCGCGGTGAGCTCGCAACTTTTGGCCAGGAGCCAGCGCCGGTGTGCCTTGTCCCGCAGCACCGCCAGATATTCCGAGAAGCTGAAAATGCCCGCCGAGGCCTCGGGGAGCCCGGCAACATAGGCCAGGCCGCCGCACTCCTCCATGTGACCCTTGGTGGTGAGCCACTCGACCAGAATCCTGACCTCGCACGAATGGTTGTCGATGCGCAGCATTCGCATCGCATCGAACACCTTTGCATGGCGCAGCTCGTAAAAGTGCTGGTGACGAAGCTGGTGCAGCAGCTCATCGGCTTCCGCCATGGACTGCTTATCCGCGGCCAGCAGAATGCACCCCAGGACTGCTCGTTCCATCTCCGGCGAGTGGGGCGGCAGCTCGGAGTCAGTTTGGGGCGTTGAATTGGGGACAGTTGTTGCCCTTGACACGGTCCCTCGTGTCCTTACCCGGCGTGTGTTCCTCATGTCTAGGCGTCGATGCCTGCGTGAAACTTCAGTGCGAACCCGTGACACCTGGCGCACTGGCGCGCGCCCTCGGCGTTGACGAACGTGACGACGCCGTGGCAGCGCCGGCACTGATAGAACCCCTCGCGCATTGCCCGCTCCATGTCGACCGTGAGCGGCACGGTCGGCTCATGGCGCTGGCGCAGGATGCGCAGTTGAAAGGCCGCTTGGATGTCAGCCATGGCGCTTCCTCCCTCTCCGCTCGCCCCTCTGGCCCTCGGCGTGCAGCATCGCGGCATATACCCAGGCCGTCGAGATGGGCAGCACGTAACGGTAACGGCATCGTTCCAGGCGCAGGACAATCGAGTCCTTCGTCAGCGTGACCACAATCCGCTTGCCCTTGCTCGTTTGCTCCGTGCGCCTAGTCACCGGCTTATTTAGGTTGGTCATGCTCCACCTCGCATCGCCCCGGTAGGCTCGTAAGCGCATTTGAGCCGCACTGCTGTCTGCCCCAGACCGGCGTCTGCCCAGATTGGATCGCGGTCGCTCCAATCCATGACATGCGCGATGGCGTGATAAGCGAGGTGCTGGGTGCTGGATTGCATCAACTCCACCACTCCTCCGAATGCATCTAATACGCTCTGATCTCTGGCACAGGCATAGAGCGCGATGATTTGGACCGCGGCGGACAGGGCCTTGGCGTCGGTGCTGGTCAGCGGCGCGAGGCAATGCTTGCCCAGGTTGGCCTTCAGCCACGGCAGGACGGTTTGGCAATAAGGTTTCTCTTTCACGACGGCTCTCCCTTCTCCTTGGCCTCGGCCAACTGCGCGTTGGTTTTGAACTCCTCCGCCTTGGCCTTGAACCCTGGCGCAAGCTCAGGGTGACCCGTCCTCTGGGCTTCCTCCGCCAGCTGCTCCATCGCGGCGGCGTGTCTCAGCCAGGTGGCGGCAATCTTGCCCCAGATCGTTCTGACTGTGTCCGTGGTCATCGCCGGCCTTTCCCGGCCCGGCGCTTGGCCTCCTTGACGGTGATGATTTGGGTGTCCGGCGTGGCGTAGCCGGCCTTTTCGAGCCGGTATCGGGTCCGGCGTTCTTCCATGTTCAGGATCGAGGGCAGGTCGAACACGGGTTGATGGCCGATGAAGGCCACAGGGGTTACGGGGAATTGACGCACAGCTCTTTCGACCGTGCGCACGGAGCAGCCCCAGCGGGTCGCCAGCTCCTTCTTCGTGAGTGTTTGGGTGTCCATGGGTGTTTTGTCACGCTCTGTCATAGAGCATGTCTCCTTGTGCCAGTCACTGACTGTCATTGTCAACGACAATTAGCGACAGATGCCGTCAAACCTGTATTATCACCCCCCGTATGGCTGCCCCGAAAAAGTCCCTGAAGCAGGTCCGAATCTATTTGGACTCCGAGGAGGAAAGGATGCTTTCCGAGGCACTGGAATCCTTCCCGAAATGGACGGAAACCGATGTGTTGACGTTGCTGGTTAGCTCGGGGCTGAAGGCACTAAAAGAATCCCATTACCGATTCCAATGGCCGATGAGATTCACCACGCAAAATTGCGCAGATGGCACGCGTTATCCACTCAATGAGCCCAAGGCTTCGGCTCGTAAGTGAGTATGTCAGAAGACGCGTCAGACGGGCCTTCAAAAAGCCCTTCGAATCCTGTCGCTCCGACCATTCTTTCGTTGGCTATCAAGCGCAAAAGTGCGCCCGCCCCTGTCGCTCTACCTGTCGCCCCACAGGTGACCCAGGGCGGGCTGGCCGATGCGCTGGCCGCCATGGCCGCCGCTTTAGCGGCCGTGGCTGCCGCGCTCAAAGGCCCGACGCCCGTTTACTCCCACTCACTCACAGCCCCCCCGCAAACCACGATCGGCCCCCTGTCGCCGGACCCAGCCACCGTCCGCCAGGTCGTCAACGAATTCCTCGTGGCCAAGGCCCGCGCCGCCCGCAGTGACCGCTATCTGCGCCAACTGCGCGTCTCGTTGTCGTCCTTCTCCCGGGGCCGGGCGCTGACCCCTATCGCCAGCGTCGGCCTGGCCGATGTCGAGCGTTGGGTGTTCGGCCAGGATTGGACCCCGCGCACTATGCGCGGCTATCTGGCCGACGTGCGCACGCTCTTTCACTTTGCCCAGCGCCGCGGCTACGTGGCCAGCGTGACGCCGTGCGCGGTGGAGCTGCCCGCCGCCGCCGGGGACCTGGAGGCCCCGGGCATCCATACCCCGGGCCAGGTGCGGGCCATCCTGGAGACCGCCAGGCGCGCGGACCTGGACGTGATGCGACACCTGGCCGTGCGCTACTTCACCGGGGTGCGCTCCGCCGAGGCCCACCGGCTGCGGGAGGAAAACCTGTTGTTGGACCGGGGATTCTTGGAAGTGCCCGCCATCAAGGCTAAAACTCGCCGCCGCCGCCTGGTGTCAATCCAGCCGGCACTGACTCGCTGGCTGGCCTTGGGAGGACGCTTGCGGCCCGTCTCCCCTGACACCATCCGGCGGGTGGTGCGCCTGGCCAAGTGTGACGGGGCGCCGGTGCCCTGGCCGGCCAACGTCACGCGCCATTCGTTTGTTTCCTACCACCTGGCCGCTTTCGAGAACGCCGGGAAGACGGCGCTGGAGGCCGGGCACTCCGAGACGATGCTTTTTGCTCATTACCGCGCGCTGGTGAGCAGGGAGGCGGCAAGAGAGTTTTGGGATATCGCGCCGCCAGATACTCCCGGATGAGGCGAACCTGTTCAGCGTTGGCTGGCGTTAGTGCCATCCAAAGGGAGGACGCGCCAGAACTGCGCATCGTTGGTCCGCCCGATGCGCACCTCCACAACCTGCACGGGCTCTGGGCCAGGCTTGACGATGTAATCGCGCCAGGTGACCAGGTCCGGGGCCCATTGCAGCCGGAACGAAGGGGGCGGGTTGGAAATGACCAGATACAGGCCGTCAGGATGGCGTTGCAGTGAGGATTGCGCCTGGCTGCCGTCCACCGCAGCCAGCGCCAGCGTCAGCGCAAGGAACCGTTTCACGGCACCCTCACCAGATGATTGGTGGCCAGCGCGGCCCGGTCCCGTTCCTTGGCCGATGTTTCGAGCACGGCCACGCGCTTGTCAATTTGCGTGACCTGCCAGGCTACGTAGAGCGTGAGGGCCAGGAGCAGCGCCCGGTTGGAGTCGCGGCCCTTTTCCGAGAGGATAAGCTTAAAGAGCTCGTTCACTTGAGCATGTTTTTCAAGCGCGCCCACCCGCCCATGTAAACCAACAGGGCCACCACCAGGATGGCCCAGCCGATGGGCGGGATGAGCCGGAAAGGCGTGCCGATGATGGCCCCGGCGGTGCCGCGGATGTTGTCGACGCCCTCGTTCCATCCGACCTGGAAAGCGTTGTCGACCTCCCCGCTCACATCGTCGATGCGGCTTGCCTCCAGATGGGCGTTGGCCTGGTCATAGGTATTCTGGTCCCAGATCCCGGCGTCCAGGCGCGAGCGATTGAGCGCGGCAAGCTGGGCGTCCAACTCCTGCTGACGCTTCTGCTCTTCGTCGACGTCGACGCCGCCCAGTAGAAATGCAGGAATCCAGCTCATAGCTTTAGAATCGGCCGAGCAGGAGCCAGTTGGCCCCGTCGCTCATGACCGTGACGCTGCCGCAGAGCGTGTTGATGTTCGTGGTCGTGGTTGATCCCACGAGCTGCCCGGCCACGGGCACGATCCAAATGTTCGAGATGCCCGCGCCGTTGGCTGTGCGGCCCCCATCGTAGATGGTCAAAATACGGCCCTGTTGCCCGACTGCGGTCGTGAGCCAATTAGTTCTGCCCTGCGTCGCGCTGACCGCGTTGGGTATCCCGACAACGGAATCCTGCAAGGTGTTCGTGTAAAAGCCGCTAATGCCAACCGTGAGCGAGACCACCGAATAGTTGCGGCTCCCGTTCATGGGCTCGTATCGACCGCCGCCCGTGTTGACCGTCAGATTGCCCACGATCGTCGGGAGGGAGTAGCCACCGGCAGGCGAGAAGACAGCGTTGAGGGTGCCCACGGAGCAATTGCGCAGGACAATCCTTTGCTGATTGTTGCCCGTGTCGGTCGGCTGGAAAAACTCAAACGTATTGCTGAAGTAGCACGCCGTGCAGTCGATCAGAATTTGCGCATCGCCGACAGTCTCGTAAGCCCCTAACCGATTATCGGTCACCACACAGCCTTTGCAGACGATGCTGGTCAGCAAATTGGTCCAGTTGGCATTACCGATGGTAGGCGTGCCCGCCGGCTGAAAGCCGATGTCATTGCCACGGATGACCGTTCCGTAAGCCGTGTTGCGCCCGCCGGCAAAGGGCGTGATGCCGCCGCTCTTGTTGTATTCGTAGAGGCCACCGATAATCGTGACGGGCCCGCCGTAGTGCGTGGAGGTCCCCTCATCTGCGTTGTCGTGGACCCAGCAATCGGTTTCGCTGACCGAATTGGCGTTGGTCCTGTCTCCCCCAGTGCTCCACCCGAAGCCATCGTTGCAGTTGGCTGACGCCTCGCACTGAAAGATTTTGACCGTCCCGTTCATGTCCCAGCTCGCTATTCCCTCGTCGTAATTGCCCAGGAGCGCGCAGTTGTCCACCTCCGCCGATTCCGCTCCTGTAACGTCGATGCCCTCGTAACCAAAACTGGCTTGGATGCCGCGCAAGACCACGTGGGACCAGGGCTTGCCGTTATAAACAAGGCAATTTGTCGTCCACCGCGAGGGGAAGCGAAGGGTTCGCGTCCCTGGGGCAGCACCGTCGGAGAGGCGAAAGAAAATTGTGGAGGGCGAATCGTTCGAAACGAAGTAGGACCCGTTGGCCGCCGACACCTGCGCCAGGCTAAACGCGTTGGTGAGCCTGAAGAACTCTCGCAGCGCAAAGTTGTGGATGTATTGGAGCGGGTGGCGTGAGGACAGCGGGATGAAGCGTTCCGGCGTCCCATACTCGTATATGAATTGCAGCCCCGGATTGGCCAACGTATAATTGGTGATCCAATCCGCGCTGGCCACTTGGAAGTGATAGACGCCGCTGCCGTCGGAGATGAAGACCGCCCCACCGGTGTTGGTGTAGGTCGCCCCATTGTTCACCCTGACAAAGCCGTTGGCCGAAACGGTGATGTTGCTGCACAGCGCCAGATCAAGATTTTGGCGGCCGTAATCCCCGCCAATCATCATGATAGTTCCCACGCCCCGGAGCGCCCGCGCGGCCATGTCCAACGTAGCCATCGGCGCGTTGGACGTGCCCCGCTGACTGTTGCTGCCGTTTGGACCCACCCAGAGCACCCCGCCGGCTGGAACAACAGGAGTTGTGACGACGCCGCCCACTGCCGCGCAGGCTCGCCAGCTCGATAGCGCAATGACGAGGGTAAGGAGCAGCTTAATACAGTTCATAGGCGGCTTCGAAAAAAGCGTCGTTGGTGACCGGGGCGGTTTTGGTCACCGGGTTGGTGCTGGCGCACACATAGAGCCCGGCAGAAAACTTTTTGGGCAACAGGCTCCAGTCGAGCGATTGGGTGGTGTTGCCCGGCACGTAGATTGGGGCCATGGTCGGCTTCTGCGCGCCGCAGCTGGGCGAGTCGCAGATCCAGAGCCAAAAGTCCGCGCCCTTGTTGGCCACCGCCACGCTGCCCACCAGGCAACGGCGCTGACAAAACAGATGCTCCTTCTCCCAATCGGTATCGGCGTTGGTGGCACCGTGGATGTAATCGCGCTTGAAAAACTGTTCGGGCATAATCAAAAGCTCATGATTCTAAAACCGGTGCGGATGGAGACGCGCCGGCCCGCCGCCACCGATACCCTGCCCTCCTCCACCTCGTACTCGACTGCATCGGCTGGCAGGGGCACATAGAAACAGCCGATGTCCAGGTTGTCCCGGAACCAGGCCCCGTTGCTGGCCGCTTGCATCCGCAGCGTCGGTTGCACACTGCCGCTGCCGTCGCTCTTGACCCGCAGGATGGGTCGGTTGGGCTGCGGGAACGCCGTCACCGCGTTGGTGCTGGCATCGCTCCAAAGCATCGACCCGACCGGCGAACCGTTGAGACTGAAGCGAAGAGCAACCTGGAGATACCAATTGTCGGAGATGTCCTCCTGCCTGAAGGCCCCGCCCCCAATCCAGATGTAATGCTCGCGCGCCGTCCCCGGCAGGGCGGTCTTGTGATGCACTCCCAGCGTGAAGGGCTGGCCGATGAGCAAGCCGTCGAAGTCCCAGTCCTTCCAGTGCTCGAAGCTGTTCATTCATTTGCGCAGAAAAACCGCCGCCACAATCAGGGCCACCAGGGCCGCCGCAATCAGCGCCGCATTCTTGCTCACCCCTGGCACCGGGGTTTGCGCTTGCGCCGCCATCTCATCGGATGCCGTCCGCCCAAACGCGTTGGCCTGGCCATTGACCAGAGTGGAGAGCAGCCCCGACACATTCTCCAGCGCGCCGCTGTCGGGATTGGCCACCTCCGTGGTAATGTTGACGGTCGCGCCCCTGCCGACCTTGCCGAATTGGAGCCCGCCGATTTGAGCTTTGTTGCCCGCGACGATGCCCC
>JAHFRU010000004.1:80000-257799 GCA_023266115.1 Gammaproteobacteria bacterium | reverse complement strand
GCGAAGAAATGGTCCATGCCAATCCGCCACTGGAAAGGTGCGCTGAACCGTTTTATGATCGAGTTCCCCGAGCGGATGCCGGAGTCTCTATAGCCGGCAGTTACACAGAATTATTTACAGGTCCTTCCACGGCGGATTTCTCGATTACGCCCGCCACTGCGGTTTCGTGATCAAACTGTGCCGTCCGTATCGAGCCCGCACCAAGGGCAAGGTTGAGCGCTTCAACGGCTATTTACGTCGTTCGTTTTACGTGCCGCTGAGTTGCGCCGCTCAAACAGACCGGCCTGATACTGGATGCGGTGACGGCCAATGCCCAAGTGCGTCACTGGCTAACCGACATCGCCAATGAGCGCATCCATGGCACGACCCACGTTCGGCCCCGGCTTCGCTTGCCAGCAGAATGTTTGCAGCCGCTACCCAGCCCCTGGCGTGGCGACATCGGTGCGGCGCGACCCCAGCGCGACATCACTGCCGCGCCGCCTCCGCGACCCGTGGTCGTCATCGAACGGATTGCCCAAGCGATGCCTGCGCAACATCCACTGGCGGTGTACGAGCAACTCCTGGATCAACTCCGCGCTGAGCCGGGGGTGGCGGCATGAATCTCCAACACGAAAGAATGCTGACGCTCTGCGAGCGGCTCAATCTCCCGTTCGTGGCGCAGGCGTACCCGATGGCCGCACAGGATGACGCGCAGCAAGACACGGCCTATAGCGACTTTCTGGAGCGGCTACTCCAGGCAGAGGCTTTGGTTCGCAACGTGCGCAAGCAGAACATGCTCACGCGCCTGGCCGGCTTTCCGGCGATCAAGACGCTGGACGACTTCGATTATGACTTTGCTCAAGGCGTGAAACGGAGCCAGCTCGAGGAGCTGGCCGGGCTGGGCTTTGTCGAACGCAATGAGAATGTGGTACTCGTCTGCCCCTCGGGGGTGGGCAAGACCCATTTGGCGATGGCCTTGGGCTATCGGGCGGCGCAGGCCGGCATCAAGACACGCTTTACCACGGCGGCCGATCTGTTGCTGGCACTGACCACCGCGCACGCGCAGAATCAGTTGAAGAGCGTCATGCGAGCAGGACCTGTTCTTCCAGGTGATCGCGGCGCGCTACGAAAGAGGCAGCTTGATCGTCACCAGCAACCTGCCGTTTGGCCAATGGGAGGCGACCTTCGCTCAGGATGCCACACTGACCGCGGCGCTGCTCGATCGCCTCCTGCACCACGCACGCATCGTGCCGATCGCCGGCGAAAGCTACCGCCTCAAAAACCAGCGGGCGGCGGGTATGGTAAAGAGTAAGCGGGAGACGACTCCGACCACCTAAACGGCAGGCGGATGTAATGGAGGTGTATCAGATTTAAGTCGGCGTTCGTTGTAAAAGTGTGTCAGTTTTAAATCGGCGTTGACAAAAAAAATCCTGCTCTATCAGGTTAACGAAATTGCCGGAATTCTATACTTTACAGCCGAACAGTTTTTAGGCGAGAGGTCAGTCACGTATATTCCCATCGCCCAGGAGCTTTGTCTCCTATTCGGCCGTGGACGAGTGTGAATTACGCAGCACCGTAGTGGTATGGCGATTCTCAGTTATCATGGGTGTGCAGTAGCGTCTGGATGCCGTGCAGGTAGCGATCGACAAATATGGCGCGTCTAGGTCGCGAGCTCACCGGCTCGTTTTCTACTGGTTCGCTTAAAACACGGTATCTGAATCAGCTGAGTTACCGACACGATTGGCCAGTTTTGTTGGCGAGATAAAATCTTCGTTGAACGGCTGTGGCAACTGGTCAAATACCAGGAGGTAAACCTCAATGCCTGCGAGTCTGTCTCACAGGCGCGCGGTTCGATCGGGTATGACCGCGGCGTCTTAAGCTCTAGTCGCCCGCATTCACGCCTTGACCGACAGACGCCGTATCAGGTTTACTTTACGCGCTGCCCCTAGCCGAGGCGGCTTAACCAGCACGAGAGCTCCATTTATAGAATAGACATGAGTTAGGCTGTTTAACCAACCGGTGCCTATTCTTATTTGGGAGGAACTCACGCCTCGTGCGAACGCGCTTGGCTGCATAAAGTCACCATGCAGTCAGGTCTAATTAATCAGGGATGAGTAAAATAATATATCAACGGATACTCGTCAGTCGCCGAGCGACGCATCCATCGCTTAATCGGAAGAGGGAATTTTGAGTGGACGTGATTATATAATTTTCAGCGCCTTAGGTTTATAAGTGATCACGGCAAACGGCAATCAGGAGGTAATAATAATGGTTCAAGTAAAAACTCGTCAGGTATTAATTTTATTGGTCGGGCTAACGACAGTATCTTTACCTTTGTATGGAGTGGCGGAAGATGCGGTCTCGGCAGTAGATATCGTAAAGCGTTGCTATTACAAAAACGCCGGTAACGACCAGCAAACGAAACTAAGCATCACGTTGAAGGACAAAAGTGGTAGCGAGAAGAAGAACGTGTATTCCAGGTATTGGAAGGATTACAAGGGGCGGGACGATATTGCAGACAAAATGTTGCTTACTACAGAGTATCCACCCGATGCTGAGGGCTCTAAATTTCTGCGATGGGCATATACCCGCGAATCGCGAAAAAACGCCGACCAATGGATCTATTTGCCGGTGCTTAAGAAAGTGCGCCGTGTTTCCGTTCGAGATGAGGGAGATAGTTTTTTGGGATCAGATCTGACATACGCTGATATCGGTATGCGCGCGCTTGAGGAGGACAATCACTCTTTTTACGAAACAGATGATCCGAATCGTAGCGAATACTACGTCGTAGAAAGTACGCCTAAGGAATCTAGTTCGCTATATAGCCGCCGTATTTTGTGGTTTAACAAGTCAGCCAACGCGGATGATTGCGTAAACGTCAGGATCGATTACTTCGACAAGAAAAATAATACGCTATTGAAGACCCAGACGATTAAATGGCAACGTCATGATGGCGCATGGGCGTGGGATCGCGTTGAGGTACACAATGTCCAAAACGACCATCGATCAATATTCGAGGTTGCCGACGTAAAAGTTAATACGGGGCTTGACGACACTTTATTGTCAGAACGTAATCTACTGCGGAAGCGTGCGCAGTAGTTTAACGCGGCCGTCCGGTACTAAGCGCTATGCCATGGCCCGTTGAGGCTGTAGAAAAAGCCAATCTTCCCTCAAAAACATGTCTCGAAATCTGCGATAATTAACCCTGAGCATCGGACGCGATTAGGAGATAAAAATGGCACGATACAAGCCCGTTTACAAAGGGCTAAAACTCCTGGGCGTTGATTTTGACCGGCAAGTTCTTCCAGGCAGTTTTGAACATGCGCTGTGTTACTTGATTGATCACGAGGTACTGTGAACCGCCCCGGGAATCGTGGAGGCTGTTGGGTTTACGTCACGCCGCAAGAGCGGCCTGACGGTTGTGTTGCCTGTAGTAGTTTGCCTCAGCTTCTGCGGGAGGGATATAGCCCAAGGGTTCCATCAGCCGATGATTGTTGAACCACGAGACCCAATCCAGGGTCGCCAGCTCCACGGATTCCTTGGTCTTCCACGGTGCGCGACGATGAATCAACTCAGCCTTATACAGCCCATTGATCGTCTCGGCCAGGGCGTTGTCGTCGCTGTCGCCCTTGCTGCCGACCGAGGGCTCGATGCCGGCCTCGGCAAGTCGCTCGGTGTAGCGAATGCTGACGTATTGGGCGGATTCAACCGATCGTTGCAACATCTCGATACAGGAGGTGTTGGATGGGACGACCACGAGGTTGGGCAACAGAGCAGACAGGGCGGCTACCAATGCCTTCGCCAGGCCGCCCGGGCGTCGATCAACGAGAGGCCAGGTTGGCGTTTTGGGAGTGCATTGCCGTGGGTCTGTCGAGTGAAGACGCGGCATTGGCGGTCGGCGTTAAACTGCCGATTGACCCAATCCAGCGGGCACGGCGCATGGGCATCGCTGATGGTCGTGCGCACGACCTTGCCGCGAATGACGCCACGCAATCTCAGCCTTTGCATGAGTCGCTCGACGGTGCAGCGCGCGACCACAATGCCTTCGCGGTTCATCTGCTTCCAGACCTTGTCGGCGCCGTAGACCCGCCTATTGGCATGCCAGACACGCTCAATGTGCGGCACCCACTCGTCGTCGCGCTGCGAGCGCGCACAGCGCAGCGCTGGATTGCGTGCCTCGGCGGCGTGACGACGATAGCCAGACGGGGCGATCCGCAACACACTGCAGATCGGCGCGGCCCTGCATCCACCTCCACACGCTTGACCCACTCCAGCAACGTCTGCGGCACGCAGCCAATTTTCGGGGCAATCGACTCCACGGCCGCCCACAGCGACGGGTACTCCCCGCGGTGCGCCTGCACCAGGCGCACCGCACGCTCACGGACCTCAGGTGAAAACTTCTTTGACTTGTTCATGGCTCCATTCTCTCAAAGGTTGGAGCCTCCACCAAACCCGGGGCGGTTCATTCAAAGATACACCGGTATTGCCGCTGTCGACGAAAAAGCGCCAATCATCGTTGAGGCGCAAGCGCACGGGACCGGATCTGAACAAGAATTATTAGTCCCCATCGTCACCGCCACGCACACCTATCGCACCGCAACAACCGTGATTGCCGCCGACGCCGGTTATCACTCCGAAGCCAATCTCAACACCCTGACCGAGCAAAAGGTCGACGCCTACATTCCTGACAATGGCTACCGCAAACGCGACGAACGCTACGTGGGTCAATCTATTCACAAGGAAAAAGCAGACCCCCTGTGGGACAAGACAGCGCCGTCAACGAAAAAAATGCTTTACCCCGGCTGATTTCACCTTAGCGGACGACCACTCGCACTGCCTTTGTCCCGCAGGGAAACGCCTTTACAGCAACGGTTCAAACTGCACCATAGGCGGGTATAGGGCAATGAAATTCAGCGGCGCGCAACAAGACTGCATGCCATGCGAGCGCCGCGATGAATGCCTACGCAAACCCAGTCACACGAAAACACGGCAAGTCGCCTTTTTTCGAGGAAAGCGTGGAAGACAAAGCGAAACGGACAAAATGAAAATCAAAATAGATTCCGACATGGGTCGCCAAATGATCACACGCCGCTGCGCCACGGTAGAGCCTGTGTTTGGCAATTTACGTGGCAACAAACGGCTCGACCGCTTCACGCTCCGCGGAAAAACCAAGGTCGATGGGCAATGGAAGCTGTATTGTTTGATGCACAATATTGAGAAATTGGCGCATCATGGTTAGGCGGTACAATAACGCGAAATGGAGAACATGTGACACGTCATTCGAGGGGATATTAAACGCAGGTGGCGCTGTTCTTGCGGCGAACAATCGTACCAACGAAAACATGGATTGATTACGTGATGGCTATTTTTTTTCCATAAACGCGTCCCCACGACGGGCCTGTTGGCTCAGAATTGGGTTTTTCTACAGCCTCGTTGGGGTTGGAGGGTCGATCATCCCCTCCGCTTATTCCGCCGCCGTAGCTCCGGCTTGTTTGAATCGTAAATATGAACCTAATATCCATTGGGTTACAGGTGTGCGCCGTTGTATGCTGTGAAAATGTATCACATTGTGTTACTTTTTTGAGTATTGTTTTACGTGCGCAATCACCGCAATGCGACAGCAGGAGCGTTACCAATGCGAGACGAAATGCGCCATGCGCGGGATGCCGCAAGAAAACGTGCTGCTGGCAGAAATAAGGTGCGAACGGTCGCGATGAAACGCAAGGAGGAGTATCTTGGTGCGCGCGTGCCAAAGGAGTTGCGGTCCCGGGTAGTTGACAGGGCCGAGGAACTGGGCGTGCCGGTTTCTATGCTGATTCGCGATGTTCTCATGGCAGCATTCGGTGAACCTTGCGCTGGCATGACGTCGGGCCCACAGACCGCGTTTAGCGTAGCGAACGCGATTGCGCCGGAGTTTGCATCCGTATTGGGCTGGGAAGCGATGCGTTTGAACCGGCCTGTTCAGTGTTCACGCTGCGGCATTGCTTTGTCAGCGGGCTCGTCTGTAACCGTTGGGGTATATGATTCGGGTGGCCCTCATGTTGTCCTTTGTCAGAGTTGCAAGGAAGTTGTTTGAGAGGTAAGTTCAAAAACGTCATATTTATTTTTCTGGTCTTGGCGTCACTGGGCATTTTCCGCATTGAAGCTCAAGCGGCGCCTGCAGACGGTGATGCTGATACTGAAGTGTTACCCGACCCGGAGAGTATTTACTCCGGGCCAATGGAACACGCACTTTCTGCCTTTTTCTCGTCACTCGACCTTGGCGGATATCTGAAAAACGAGACCGCTTATCGTTATCACGAACCCAGGTCGCTCACCAAGATCAGGAATACCGCCTACCTTGAGGCACGCTATCCCATAAATACCCGAGCTGAGGTTCAAGTCTCCGGCTGGTATTACTATGATCTCGTTTACGATCTTTATGACTACGATACGATCTCGGCAAGGTCTACTCGCCAGTCTGAGGAGGCGTTGGTATTTGTCGAGCAGTTGCCCCAGGAGAAGGACTCGCCAGTTGCCGAGATAAGAGAGTTATACGCCGATATATTTCTCGATACAGTCGACGTTCGATTTGGCAGACAGTTCGTTGTGTGGGGAGTTCTTGAAGGAAACCGAGTGGTGGATGAAATCAATCCGATGGACTTCCGGGAATTGATTAACCTGGATTTGCTGGATTACCGAATCCCTCTTTGGACACTAAAGGTCGATTATTTTCGAGATGATGGTGCTTACCAGTTTTTATGGATCCCCGAGCTAAAATTTCATAAGCCTGCGCCGCCGGGTTCGGAGTGGGAGCTGCTTCAGCAGGTTCCCAATACCTCCTTTCCGGAATCCTTTACATTTGAGAACTCCGAGTTCGGCGTTCGCTACTCTGTGCCGATGCACGGCGCCGAGGTATCGTTCAGCTACTTCTATACATGGGACGATTTCCCGGTCATTTTTCGTTCGATCGAGGTTCGCGACCCTAACTCCACGCCGGTGTTTTTCCCGACGTATACGCGAATACACATGTTCGGTGGAACGTACGTGAAGCAGTTGGGCGGCTATATTCTAAAGGGTGAAGTCGCGTACGTTCTGGATAAGTATTTCGGTATTCTTAGCAAGACTGACCGGGATAACGACGGATTCCTCGATAGCAACGGCGAAGTTCAGAAAAACCATCTCCGGTGGGGGCTGGGTGTCGATTTCAATCGGTGGGGTGCCGATATATCGCCGGCTATCGTGCAATGGATCATTCCTGACTACGACAAAGCGATGATTCAGGGTCAGTTTGATACATCGATCAGTCTCTTTGTCCGAAAGCCGCTTCCGGAGCGATCGGCGGTATTTCAGTTGTTGGCGGTTTACCTGGTGAACCTGTCGGAACTTTATACCCGGCCGGAGATTACGTTTAACCTGACCGATCGCTTCCAGATCAGCACCGGCATGGATCTCTTCTCCGGCAAAAAGTCGAAATTCGGCGCGCCACAGGCAAGCGCGGTAAGTAACATAAACGTGACCGAAGAATCGGCGCAGTTCTTCGGCAATTTTGACGCAAATGATCGTCTGTTTGTTGAGTTCAAGTACGGGTTTTAGGCTTGTGGCTCTGTGGCACCTGGTGCCGGTCTAAAAGGGGAGTTGACTAGAAACATGTTTCGGTCTCTATACACGATTTCTGTGCGGTATCCAAAGACTGTTATTGCAGTGATCGTCGCGGTAACGATCTTTCTGTCATTACAGATTCCGAAGTTGCAGTGGGAGACCGATGCCAGGGTATATCTTCCCAAAGGTCACAGCGCGATCATTTTCGATGAGCAGGTTGATGAGCTTTTTGGCGTCAAGGATGCCGTCATTATTGGTCTTGTTAATGAGAAGCATGGCGTCTTTAACAAAGAAACCTTACAGAGAATCAAACGGATTACAGAAAAGGTGTCGGCACTGCCTGGCGTAATAGCGACGCGCTCGATCGATGTCGCATCGCTTTCTACAGCAACCGTATTTGTCGGAACCGAAACAGAGCTGTCTGCACAGAAGGTAATGGCGCAGGTGCCGGATACCGAGGAGCAGATCGAGGCGCTCCGCAGTGAAGTAGCTGCCAACAGCGATCTACTTGTCGGCAACGTCATCTCGGCCGATTACACGGCGGCCATGATTCGGGCGAGACTCAAGGAGGGTGCGAAAAACCGGTGGCAGACCTATTTCGCGATCAAGCACATTCTCGACACAGAGCAGGGAAAACCGAGCGCATCGTGGGGAGGTGCGAATAGCTGGAGCGGAAATGCGAGCGGCAACTGGGGTGACAAGAAGAACCAGTGGTGGAACGACCAGGGCAATCGGTCAGAAAAGGAATCGACAGCTACGCAACCGCATGCGGTGTCGGGCCCGCCGTTCATATCCGCCGAAGCAAACGGGGACGCGTTCTACGTCGCAGGGCGGCCCGTCATTGAGGTGACCACCGGGCTGGATGCCCAGGAGGATATCAAGATCATGGTGCCGCTATTGGTGCTCGTGATGTCCGTGGTGCTGTTTGTCATATTCAAGACGCTGAGCGGAGTGATGTTACCGCTGTTTGTGATGACCGCCGGAATCATCTGGACCATGGGTGCGATGGCGTTGCTGGACGTCCCGCTTTACACGATATCGACGATGTTGCCGGTCATTCTGGTTGCCGTCGGCATCGGTGATGCGGTGCATTTTCTCAGCCACTATTACGATGCGGTGCTCAAGGATCCGCATCGTCCGGGAGGCGAGATTGTTCTTGAAGTGGCTGACCAGCTCGGTACTCCGATGTTGGTTACGTCGGTTACTACCGCGATTGGATTTCTGACGTTGCTATTCGCCGAAATGCCGCCGTTCCGGATTTTCGGCCTGTTTACCGTCATCGGCATTATGTCATGCTGGCTGATTACGGTAATGTTCATATCGGCGATGTTGACGGTCATGAAGCCGAAGGTCGGCGGCTACCTCGCCAAGCGCCGCGCCATGCGCGCCTATGCGGAACAAAGCGTGATTACTCGCGTTTTGGTGAATATCAGCGGCGCGCTAGGGGCGCGTCCGCGCCCGGCAGCTATCGTTGCATTGCTGTTGTTGGGAGTTGCGGCCTGGGGTTCGCTGTCTCTCTTCGTCGATTCAAGCTGGATGAGCGATTTCCGGAACGATAGCGAGGTGGCATTGTCCACCCGGCTGCTGAACGAGAAGTTCGACGGCACCATCTTTCTTCACGTGGTTGTTGAGGGCGACAAGCCGGATGCACTGAAACGGCCGGAGGTATTACGCAAGATCGAGGCTTTACAGAGCCACATCGAAACATTGCCCTACGTCGGGGATTCGTTGTCCATAGTCGATTATCTCAAAAGCCTCAACAAGAACCTGCACGCCGGAAACGAGGACTACAATCGTTTGCCGGAGACGCAGGCCGAGATAGGCGAATCGCTGTTTCTGTTGTCGCTGTCAGGCCGGCCGGAGCAGCTGGATGAAATCATCGACTATGACTACCGGATTACCAATGTCAGCTTTTCGATCAAGACCGACCATACCCGGGATTTAAAAACCATTATCGACGGCGTGCACAGATTTGTTGCTGAAGAATTCAAAGATCTCGGTGTGAAGGTCAACCTTGCGGGCTCCGCCAACAACTCCTATATCTGGGCGGATTTGCTGATCCATAGCCAGACATCGGCAATCGTCTTGTCCAAGGTGGGAATTCTGTTGCTGGCGGCGCTTCTGTTCCGCTCTTTCATTGCGGGCCTGTTTACCATTATTCCGGTGTCGGTGGCCACGTTGCTGGTGGCAGGAGCAGCCGGATTCCTGGTTATTCCGCTCGACGTATCGACCGCCCTTGCGGCAGGTGTTGCTATCGGGGTTGGCGTCGACTATGCGGTGCACTATATATATCGGTACCGCAGAGAAATCGCGGTATCGACCAACGAACGTGAGGCGATCGCCGCTACCACTCGCAGCGTTGGCAGGACGATATTTTTCAATGCGACGGTTGTGACATTGGGATTCCTGGTGCTGCTCGCCTCCAGGTTTCCGCCGCACGTGAAGCTGGGCGCGTTTGTCGCGGCGTATATGGGCGTCAGCTGCGTGACTACGTTAGTGATACTGCCGCTGTTGATATCGATTTTCCGTCCCAGATTTTTCCGGAGTGCAGCGGTCCGTGCGCCCTGATTCGACGTGGGCCGGTTCATGGCTGACTCTGGCGGCAGGAATGCTGCTGCTGTGTCATAACGCCCTGGTCATGGCGGATAGCGGCCGGAAGTGGGGCGTGGCGCCGTACCTCGGTATGCACAGCCCTAAACTCGGGGTGTTGAATAAAGGGGCGCTACATGCCCCATTCGTTGTCGCCGGCGACGTCCTGCAGCCGGACGACTCAACCGTTACCGCGGTACGTACGTTGAATTCGGATCTGCCGACGATAGACTCCGGCGCCTATGCGGGGCTGGAATTTCACCTAAACCTGAACGACAGGCATGCGTTGTTCCTCGGCATGGGATCGTGGGAGGGCAGCAGCGCCGGAGTCTCGGTCGGAGAGTTTCCGTTACAGGGCACCGTCAACGACGTTATCTACGATCGCAAGGTCAATATTTCATATACCGACTTCTTCCTCGGGTGGAAGCACCGGGTCTATCAGCGCGGCAATGTCCGGTTGTTCACCCGCTTTTCGTTGCATGAGCTCTTCGATTTTGATTATCGCGATGAGAACGTACTGCTTTTCACCGAGGGCACTGCCCAGGGGTTCAGGCGTATCTTCAGATCGGAGTCCCACTCCACGGGTGTGCTTATGTTGCAGCCGGCGATTAGCGCCGAATATTTTGTGCGCGACTGGTGGTCAGTCGGCTTCGATATCGGCTATCAGTTCGGCATCGAAAAATTTGTTCCGACGTTGCATGGAACCGATTCGGATTTCATTGAAGGCACTGACGGCGTAACCGTCAATATATCTTCGTTCAATCCACCGGTGGGGAATATCGGTGGATTGGCGCAGTACAAAAGCGGCGGCAACCTGTGCACCCAAGCAACGGGGGCGACGTGTTACCGCAACCTTGAGATCGACCTGGATGGCTGGAAGGCCGGGTTGCGCGTCAGTATTTACTATTAACAGAATATCAAGTCATGTTGACCTTATCGTATTTTGCACAGAGTATCGGCCTGATGCCGGCGCGAGTGCGTAACGTGTCTGCGTACGGCGAACAGGTCGCGCCGGTATTCCGGTCATTACGCCTGTTGAACCGAAATGTATGGCGGGTCTCACGCGCGGCAGTCGTACCGCTCGTGTTGTTCGCTGGCGCGGGCCTCCCGTTGGCGTACGCACAAACCGACGTGGTGCAGCAGGAATCGGCGGGCGAGGCAGCACCCACGTTCGAGCGCCTGATCGGCGAGGGTAAGCAGTTTCTCAAGCAGCAGAATTTCGAGGCCGCCCGGAAGAGCTTCGAGGGCGCGCTGGCGATTCGTCCTCAATCGCCCGAGGCGCTTTACCAGATGGGCGTGGCGCTGATCAGCGGCAATCACTACGCGGAAGGGCTGCGTTATATCGAGCAAAGCGTCGAGCAGGCGCCCAATAATCTGGCGTTGCGTCTGATACTTGCCGATGTCTATGAAAAGGGCGGATTGACGGAAAAAGCCGCCAAAGAGTTGCAGAGCATCATGGACGCGGCACCGGGCACGCCGCCGGCCAGCGAGGCGGAAATACGTCTGACGCTGCTGATGAGCAAGCAGTTGATCAGTCAGGGTCATCCCGAAACCTCGCTGGAAATGTTGTCCGGTCAGGTTAAGCGTTACCCCGCCGAACCACGGCTGATGAATTACTTCGGTATCGCCCTGATGGTTGCTAACCGCCTCGACGAGGCCGAAAAAGTATTCGAGGCGCTGCTTGAGCTGCAGCCCAACGATGCCCCGGCACATCTGAACATCGCACTGGTTTATGGAAGTCTGGATCAAATGGAACGTGCGGTGCCTCATCTCACCCGGGTAATGGAGCTGGCCCCGGGCACCGCTTTGGCAGACAAAGCGGCCGCGCGACTCGGAATGTATCGGGGAAAGCAGGCGCTGGATAGTGGCAGGTATGAAGAAGCGCTGAAGCAGTTCCGTGACGTGGTTGCGGTTGACCCAGGCAACCTTCTGGCATATCTCGGCATTGCGACCATACACCACCAGTCGGGAAACACGGCGGACGCGGAGGCACTTTACCGCCAGATTCTCGATGCCGCGCCCGATCAACTGGACGCACGTTTGCGCTTGGGCCGCCTCTACACCGAGACTAATCGTCCCGACAAGGCCATCGCGGAATTTGAAGCGATAGTTAAACACGGCGGTGACCAGCCGCAGGTCCAGCAGGCCCACGAGGTACTGGTGGGCCTGCTGGTATCGACCGCGAACGGCTACGTCAGCGAGCGCAAGATCGACGAAGGCATCGCCTTGTACGAGAAGGTCGTTCAGTACGACCCGGATAATCCCGAGGGACACCGCCGGCTGGGCTTGTTGCTGCAAAGTCGCTTCCGGCTCGAAGACGCACGCCGGCAGTTCGAGGAAATGGCGCGTATTCAACCCCTGGAGGTTGAGCCGCACGTTATGCTGGGAAAGACGCTGGATGCGTTGAACAGGCTGGATGAGGCTCAGCTGGAGTATTCCCGGGCGCTCGCGCTCGCACAGGACGAGGCCCGCATCAACGAGATCGTGACGACACTGCGATTAGCGCGCGCTCGCGAGCTGCTATCCAGGGATAAAATGGATGAAGGCCGGCGCGAAGTGGAGGGCTTGCTGCGGGACGATCCGCAGAATTCCGCCGGGTTGTTTCTTCTGGCGTTGATACAGAGCCAGCAAGGCGAACCGGACGGGGCAGTGGCCACCTACCGAACGTTGCTGGAGCACCAGCCGGATCATCTGCGTGCCCGGCTGAATCTGGCGCTGCTGCTCGAGCGTCAGAACCGGGACGAGGAGGCGATCGCCGAGTACCGCACCGTCATCCAGTCCGGTACCGAGGGCCAGCCGATGATCGACCAGGCTATTGAGCGGCTGACCGACGTCGAGCAGCGTCTGCGTGGCACGACGTATTCGATGGGATATTCGATGGCGTATGACGGCAACAGCAATCTCAGCGATACGGTTCCCACCCAGGAATTACGTACCGATCTCAACTTTAACTTTGCCTATCATTTCAAGACGCGCGATAACATTCGCTACCGTTTTTCAGTCTCGCCGAACTACGCGCAATTCCATGACGGACATTTTGACTTCCTGACGATGAGTTACAGCGGTTTTGCCACCGTGCTGGGTCAGGGCAATAGCTGGGGCGGCGGTTATACGCACCAGACGCGGCTCAATCTTCTCGCCGGGCAGCGTGGCAGTACCAGTGACGATCTGTCGCTGACCGGCAGCCTGAGTCTGAACAAGCGAGAGTTACGTGCACGCGCTTCGCTGTCGACACAGAATCCCGTCACGCCGTCGGTATTTGATTCGACGAGCTTTTCGCTCGGCGCCTCGCTGGACCAGCTGATCTGGGATCAAAACGCGTTAACGCTTGATTACGATTTTACCGATAACCAGAACTCGCTGGATCTCGGCAGGGATTACGCCTACCGCGAGCACACCGGTGCCGTCACCCTGGAACATCGTTTTGGCGGCCGTGTGTCAGCCGATGTGCGGTATAACCTGTCGCTGAGAAACTTCAAAAACGCGGATACATTCTCGGGATTGACGACGAAACGGAAGAATGTCACGCACGCGATCCGGTTCAATACCAATTACCGGTACACCAACGACATGTCCTTCTTCGGCAACTATACCTACACCGTCAACGCCTCCAATCTTCCGGTCGGCCTGATATTCAACAGCCTGGACCTGCAGGAAGTCGTCGGACCGCAAAGCTCATCGCTGGGGGATTACACGCGGGGCTACTTCAGTGTCGGAATGTCGCTGCGTTTCTAGCAGGCGGTTGAAAAACCGCCTGCGCGCGATGCATGGAAGCACCACCATTGTTCCAGCAATTGGCAAACTGATTGAACCATCCAGCAAAGCAAACAGTGCGCAGCGAATGCCGCACTAATCGCGCAAGGAATTGAACGCGCTGATCGCCCAGCCTGTGGTGACCGCCGCGAACACCGCGACTACACTGAAACCGATCGCGTAGGTACCTGCATCCATCGGTGCGATCAGCACCGATCGTACCGCCGCTACGGCATGGTCGATCGGATTGAAGTGTGCGACCGTGCGTATCCATTCCGGCATCAACGCTACCGGCATCAGCGCGGACGAGAACAGCATTAACGGCAGTGTCATCAGATTGCCTATCGCGACTAGCGGTTCCTCGCGCTGCAACAGGATGGCCAGACCGTTAGACACCGACGCGAACGCGATACCGAGCAGCATCACGATCACCAGCATCAGGCCCAGATGCAGCGGATTCAGGCTGATCTTGGCGCCGAGCAGTACGGCCAGCAGCAGAATGATGACGGACTGCACCACCACCTGGGCCGCCGAGTGCAGTACGCGGCTTAATACAATGGCGACGCGCGATACCGGTGATACCAGCATCCGATCCACGGTGCCCGAGGTAATATCCCGCAGCAGGCTGACCCCCGACCACGCGGAGCCGAACAGCACCGTCATGATCACGATGCCCGGCACCAGAAAATCCATGTAGTGCCCGCCGGCCGGTACCGAGGCCTGGTACATGTTGCGGAATAACTGGCCGAATATCACCAGCCAGATCAATGGCTGGATCAGCGTGAAAAACGTCCACATCGGCATGCGCAGCGTAATGCGCATGTACTTGCCAAACAGATGCCAGGTATCCGCCAACATGAGTTATCTATTCCGGTTTATCGCGCTTTTTCCAGTCGTCGGAGCCGGACCATTTGTCCGACGGCCATTTCTGGTTACTGTCCTGTGACTGTTCCGGTCCTGCGTTACTGCTTGGGTTCGCATCGCGGTCTTGTGGCCACTCGCCGGACGCGTTGCCGCCGCCCTTGTTATCACCTTGTTGCCATTTCTGCCAGTCCGCGGCGTCTGGCGTACCTTCGGCCGGTTTGCCATTATCGGCTTGCCACTTGTTGCTCCAGTTGCCGCCACCTTTGCCGGCCCACTGTTTCCACCACTCGTCGGTGGTTTCACCGGCCGTGCCGCTGATACTGGCGCCGGTGTATTTCAGAAAAACATCGTCCAGCGTCGGTTCGGCGAGCGACAGGGTGCGGACGGTCGTGCCGTGTTCCGTGGCGGCTTGCATGATGCGCGGGACACGTCCGGCACCGCTGTCGACGTAGAGGTGGAGTTTATCCGTTTCCCAAAGAACGTCCGACACGAAGGGTTCCTGCTTGATCGCTGTCGCGAACTTGCCGGCATGGGGGTCACCGGCGGCGAACTCCAGCACGACGGAATCTCCCTGCACCGAATGCTTCAGCTCGGCCGGCGTGCCGATCACCTGAATCTTGCCAAGGTTGATGATCGCCACGCGATGCGCGAGATTGTCCGCTTCCTCGAGATAATGCGTGGTCAGCAGTATCGTCAGATTGAATTCGCGGTTGAGCTTCTCGATGTAACGCCACAAGCTCTGGCGGCTCTTGATGTCCAGTCCCAGCGTCGGTTCATCGAGGAAGACCAGCCTCGGCCGGTGTATCAGCGCGCAGGCGATATCCAGTTTACGGCGCATGCCGCCGGAGTAGGTACTGACCAGCCGGTCGAGGCTGTCATGCAATTCGAAATAACCGCCGAGTTCGTCGATGCGCGCGTTGATATCGGCCCGGTTCATCCGGTACAACTGTCCCTGCAGCGCCAGATTCTCGCGGCCGGTCAGGAAGTAATCGATACCGGTTTGTTGAGCAACGACCCCGATCGATTCACGTACCTTTTGCGGGTCGCTGTCGACGTTATAACCCGCGATCTGCACACTGCCCTCGTCGAAACCGGAAATCGTCGACATGACACGTATCGTCGTCGTCTTGCCCGCGCCGTTAGGCCCCAGCAGCGCGAAAATCTCGCCAGCGTTGATCGTCAGGTCGAGGCCGTCCACGGCACGCAACCCGGAAGGAAATATCTTGGTTAACCCTTTTACCTGAATCATAATACGTCGGCTGTTTTTGGTTTGATCGTGCGCCGCATCACCGCTATTTTCTAGGGAAGCGCTGATTAATTTCTTGTCCGTCATTCCCGCGTATGCGCGACTGCATGGATGCAGGAGGTAGGGCGGCGTCGGGAACAGCCGCCGAGGAATCCAGTAAACCGTTGAATTTGTAGCACTGGATTCCGGCTCTTCGCTGCGCTACGGCCGGAATGACGACACATCAGAGGTTCCTTGGTTTGTTTGTCGGTCACCGACCGTCGCTGGCAGAGCGCGTTTATGGTCGTGCTCCCGGCCGGCCGCGAGGCGCGTAGTATATACGATATCGGCGGCACCATGGCCGATTCCAGCGATAACCGAAGGGCCTTGCGATGCGTGTTCTGGGTATAGAAACGTCCTGTGACGAGACCGCCGTCGCCGTCTATGACGAGGCAGCAGGACTGCTGGCGCATGCGCTCCATAGCCAGGTCGAACTGCACCGTGATTATGGCGGGGTCGTTCCCGAACTGGCCTCGCGCGATCATGTGCGCAAGCTGCTGCCGCTGATCACGGCCGTCATGCGGCAGGCCCGCTGTGCGCCCGCCGATATCGACGGTATCGCCTACACCGCGGGGCCTGGCCTGGTCGGCGCGTTGCTGGTCGGCGCGTCCGTTGCGCAGAGCCTGGCGTTCGCCTGGCGCGTGCCGGCACTGGCGATTCATCATATGGAAGGGCATTTGCTTGCGCCGCTGATGGAAGCCGACGCCCCGGCGTTTCCGTTTCTCGCACTGCTGGTATCCGGCGGACATACCCAGTTGCTGCGCGTGGATGGTATCGGCGCGTACCGCTTGCTCGGCGAATCGCTGGACGATGCCGCCGGCGAGGCCTTTGACAAGACAGCGAAGCTGTTGGGGCTGGCCTATCCCGGCGGTCCGGCACTGGCGCAGCTGGCGACCAACGGCGTGCCGGGCCGATTCGTCTTTCCCAAGCCGATGACCCATCGCCAGGGGCTGGACTTCAGTTTCAGCGGGCTGAAGACATTTGCAGCGAACACCGTACGCCAATACGGCGATGACGCGCAGGCGCGGGCCGATATCGCCTGCGCGTTTCAGGAAGCGGTGGTCGACACGCTGGTGATCAAGTGCCGCCGCGCGATCGCGGAAACCGGATTGCGGCGTCTGGTCATGGCCGGCGGGGTCAGCGCGAACACACTGTTACGCGAGCGGCTGGCAAACCTCGCCGGACAGGAAGATATCGCGCTGTATTATCCGCGGCTGGAATTCTGTACCGACAACGGCGCGATGATCGCCTACGCGGGTTGCCGGCGCCTTGCCGCCGGTGAGGTAGCGACAACCCGCGATATCGTGGTACGTGCCCGCTGGGATATGCAACAGCTGCGTCCGCCGGCGGCCTAAAGGCGCCGACGGCGTTACCGGCCGATCTTGCCCTCGCTGCCATCCAGCAGCTTGCGGATATTCGAGCGATGCCGCCAGATCAGCAGGCAGCCCATGACCACGACCATCGCCAGTATCTCCGCCGAGCCGAGTATCAGCCACGCGTAAAGCGGCGCGAGTAATGTTGCGGTCAAGGCCGCAAGCGATGAGTAACGGAACACAAACGCCGTCGCCAGCCAAGTGCCGAGCACAGCCAGGCCGGCGGGCCATGACAGGCCAAGCATGACGCCCAGCGCAGTGGCGACGCCTTTGCCCCCCTTGAAGCCAAAGAACACCGGATATAAATGGCCGAGAAACGCGGCGAACGCGACCAGTGCCAGCCAGCCATCGGCCAGGCCCAGCCACTGCGCCGCGGCCACCGGCAACAGACCTTTCAGCATATCGCCGAGCAGCACGATAATCGCCGCCTTCTTACCGCCGTAACGCAGCACATTGGTCGCGCCGGGATTGCCCGATCCCTGCGTGCGCGGGTCAGGAAAACCCATGATCCGGCAAACGATAATGGCGCTGTTCAACGAACCCAGCAAATAGGCAATGACAGTCAGTATGACGGCGGCGGCGAGATCCATAGTCTTATTTGATTCTTCTTGTTGTTAACATCTATAGTGCTTTTTCTTGAGAAACTCTAAATCATTCGTCATTCCGGGCGAAGCGCAGCGAAGACCCGGAATCCAGTGGCCGTTAGTGCGACTGGATTCCTGCGAAGTTTATGCCCTTCGGGTACAGGAATGACAAGAAGGTGATTGAGTAGAAACCCACTTGTTGTTCGACTGATAGAAACAGCTATGGATATTATCTATCTCCGCGATCTGAGAATCGAGACCATCATCGGCGTGTTCGACTGGGAACGCCGCGTCAGGCAGACCGTCGTGTTCGATCTCGACATGGCGACCGACATCCGCAAGGCGGCTGCCACCGATGATATCCATGATACGCTGGATTACAAGGCCGTCGCCAAGCGGCTGATCGAGTTTGTCGGCGGCAGCGACTATCAACTTGTCGAAACGCTGGCCGAGCGCTGCGCCGGGATCGTATTGAACGAATTCGGCGTGCCGTGGCTGCGATTATGCGTCAACAAACAGGGCGCGGTGCGCGGCGCGCGGGACGTCGGCGTGATTATCGAACGCGGTACCCGGACCTGATATGACGTTTGTCTACGTCAGCATCGGCAGCAATATCGATCGCGCGGCTAACGTCCGCACGGCCGTCGATGCGCTGCGCCGCCACTACGGCGACCTGACGATCTCCTCGGTCTATGAAAGCGCTGCCGTCGGTTTCGCCGGCGAGAATTTCTATAACCTGGTGGTGCGCTTCGACACGCCGGAAAGCGTCGAGCGCGTCGCGCAGTATCTGCACGACATCGAGAACAGCCAGCGGCGCGACCGCGCAGCGCCACGTTTCAGTTCGCGGACGATTGATCTCGATCTGTTGTTATACGGCGATCTGGTCCGGGATACCGGCGAGGTACAGGTGCCGCGTGATGACATCAACACCTATGCCTTCGTACTGGCACCGCTCGCGGAAATCGCCGGCGACGAAAAACACCCGGTCACCGGCCGGCGCTACGCCGAACTGTGGCACGACTTCAACAAGGCGAAGCAACCGCTGTGGGCGGTGGACGTGCCGTTGTCGTAGACTAATTCTAAGGCTGTTTTGCACCAGAAATTAGCAGTGCCAGCATATTTTGAATATTTAAGATCTTTCATCCCTATGTGCTATAGCGTATAAAACGGTAGAATTTCGTTTTTGCGGCTTGAAATTACTGAGGCGAGCATCAGAGTTGCCGATGTATAGGAAAATATCAAGTAAGCCGTTTCATAGCTGCCTGGCGAACGGCGTAGCTTTCTTTATAATCTAATCGTATTGAGCTATGGCTATACTACGACACCTACCTAATGCGCCCATTACAGAAGCTCTGATCGATATCCATGTCGAGCATCGAGTAGGGTTATCGTTTGCCCAACTTCAGGGTGCGTTCGATAATTTGGACTTTGGTTATTATGTTAAGGGCCCAATCGCCGAAAGAACGTTGGGTTTAAAGGTGTCACTCGATGGACAGCCGCATCATGCGACGATGGAAGCTTCTCAAATAGGCTTACGATTGCATTCCTCTGACGAAAAGTACGTTGCGCAGTGTCGATTAGGAGGATTTACTCTGAGTCGTTTGCCGCCATATTTGGATTGGCAAGCGTTAGTACAGGAAACGAGGCGTGTGTGGGCTGTCTACTGTGAACGGTTGGCACCTATTCATGTCACTAGAGTAGCGACGCGATTTATTAACAATCTGCGTCTTCCGTTGGGGCGTGGTGTGGAGTTTCAAGCATATCTCCAGAAGTTCGCTGATGTTCCAGAGGAAGCGCCGCAAGCATTGGCATCTTTTTTTCAGAGCTTTCAGTTGGTCGATATTCCGAGTGATTCCTTTGTCAATTTGACGTTGGCGCTTGAATCCGTGCCGCAAGCTGGACCGGCTCCAGTAATCCTGGATATAGACGCATTTGCTAAAAGGAGCTTGAATCCTAGAAATGACGAGCTTTGGGATATTCTTGAGCACTTGAGAGTACTGAAGAATCAGTGCTTCTTTGGAAGTTTAACGGAGCAAGCAGTGGAGCTTTACGAGTGACGTCAGCAATTGCCATTCGCGATTCGGGCCTGACTTGGTCTACTGACTATGAGCCTGTAACCAACGATAGCCAGAAGATTCAGGATGCGAAGTTACAAAAGCGGAATTACTTAAAAGGGAGTGCTGCGGATTGGTTTCCTACCGTCGAAGCGGCCCTTGGCAATATTCAGAACGATTGTAGTAGTGGAAACTGGGACGGATATGGCGCACTTCCCGTTAAGGACCAGACGATCCAGCTTGCGAAGAGTGTTGCGGAAACCCTGTTCGTTATTCTTCCGAGAGGCACGCCGGTTCCCGACCTCATGCCTGAAGCTGATGGTGAAATATGCTTGAGCTGGTCGATTAGTTCAGATTTTTTGTTTTCCTTAAGCATTGGTGCACACCACAAAATCAATTTCGCTGGACAGTTTGGAAGGAAGGGGGGGGTTCATGGATGGTTACCGATGGATGCAACGAATCGCGGCGATTTTAAAGAGACTCTTCAGGAAATGGCTCACCACATCGACCGACTCTACGTTACTGCTAACGGAAGTAGGACCCCATGAGCCATTGAGCAGCTTTATATGCCGAGATCGTGATGTGGTTAAGAGGAGCAAAACGATACATTACTCGCGCCTAATGCCGCGGCGTAATCGGGGAACTCGAAGGCTCGAAACATCAGTATGTCGCTCAATAAGTCTTAGCGAAGCCGAAGTCTGGAAGATTTGTGCCGCACATTATGATATTTACGCACCAAAACCTGCTATAGGACGCGGTGTTGGCTCAGCCGAAGCAGTCTTCAAGGTAAATTTAGGAATTGATGCTGACGGTAAGCCATATCCGGCGCATGCCAATATTGTCGGATGGTATGACTCAGCAACTACTCTGGATAACGAGCAGAAGCATTTTTGGATGGATCAGGCACAGAAGATGGCGTCTGCATTTCATTACTTACCTCGCTCTATATCGATTTGATTTGCCAGAACTATCGGTTCTCGTATATTACCGGACATGGATTCTCATGATACGCTTTGACGAGTAGCCGGCTCGCCGCCACGTCCGCTTCCCGCGGAATTAATATTGGCATCGCTTGACCTAATTTTGGTTTACTTTCTTTCCGGGAATTCTAGATACTCAGCGACCGCCCGCCGTCGACGGTGATGATCTCGCCGGTGATGTAGTCGGCGTCGCGGATCAGGTAGCGTACGGCGCGCGCGATATCGTCCGGTTGTCCCTGGCGTTTCAGCGCGGTGCGCGCGATGATCTGCGCCCTGGCCTTCTCGCTCATCTCGTGCTCCGGCCAGAGGATCGCGCCGGGCGCAACACCATTGACCCGCACCTCCGGGCCCAGCTCACGGGCGAGCGATTTGGTCAGCATCGCCAGACCGGCCTTGGCGATGCTGTATACCGGATAGGATTTCAACGGGTGCTCGGCGTGGATATCGACGATGTTGACGATGCAGCCCTGGCGTTTACGCAACTCGCCGGCCAGCGCCTGCGACAGAAAAAAAGGTGCCTTCAGATTGGTGCCGAGCAGGTCGTCCCACTGGCCATCCGTCACCGTGCCCACCGGCGTTGCGTGAAACGTCGACGCGTTGTTGACCAGCACATCCAGCCGGCCCCACGCCTGGACGGCCTCGGCCGGCACGAGCGTACGATCGTCGCGGTCGAGCAGGTCGCCCTGGACCACGGCACAGGACTGCGCGCGCAGCGCGTTAAGTTCCCGCGCGAGCGCGTCGGCGGCGGCGCGCGATGCGCGGCAATGCAGCACGACGTTCATGCCGCTGGCGTGCAGGCAGCGTGCAATTGCAGCGCCGATGCGCCGCGCCGCGCCGGTAATCAGGGCGACCTTGCCGGCCAGCGGGTTGACGTTGTCGTGCACGGGACGCTCCGGTAATCTGCCAGGTTAATTGCAGTATAGTATCGGTCAATCACATGACCAAAAGCCACGAAAAACCCGTGTTGCGTCCCGCGCCAGGTAACAGCGCCGGCGATCTGCCGGCAGCCTCTGCCGATGCGCTTGCACACAGCCAGAAGCTGGCGGCCGTCATCCGTCGCGAGATAGACGCGCGCGGCGGCATGATTGGGTTCGCGCGCTATATGGAACTGGCGTTGTACGCACCGGGGCTGGGTTACTACAGCGCCGGTCTGCCCAAGTTCGGCGCCGCCGGAGACTTCGTGACGGCGCCGGAGTTGTCGCCATTGTTCGCGCGCTGCGTCGCGCGGCAGTGTGCGCAGGTTCTTACGCTGCTCGGTGGCGGTGACGTGCTCGAGGCCGGTGCCGGTACCGGCCTGCTGGCCAGCGGCGTGCTGCAACAGTTACAGGCGCTGGATTGCCTGCCCGATCGCTATTTCATCCTCGAAACCAGCGCTGATCTGCGCGAGCGCCAGCGTTGCTGTCTGCAAGAACTGCCGGCGGATCTTGCCGCGCGGGTGCAGTGGCTGGACGCGTTGCCACCGGGAAGATTTCGCGGTGTCGTGCTGGCCAACGAGGTGCTCGACGCGATGCCGGTGCAGCGCTTCCGCCGCAGGTCGTCCGGTGTAGACGAACTGATGGTCGCTGTGGCGCCCGACCGGCTGATCTGGCACGCCGTACCGGCGTGCGATCCGCGTCTCGTTGAACGCGTGGCCGGGATCGAGCAGGCCATCGGAGCGCGCCTGCCGGAGGGCTACGAATCCGAGATCCATCGGGCGGCCGATGGCTGGATCGCGAGTGTTGCAGACAGCCTTGAAGCAGGCATGGTGTTTATTATCGATTACGGCTATCCCCGCCGTGAGTATTATCATCTTGAGCGCAGCCGCGGTACGCTGCGCTGTCATTACCGTCATCATGCCCACGATGATCCGTTGCTGCTGGTCGGTCTGCAGGACATCACCAGCCATGTCGATTTTACCGCCGTCGCCGAGACTGCCGTCGCCGCCGGCATGGGCGTTGCGGGTTATACGACGCAGGCCTATTTTCTGTTTGCGACAGGCATCACCGCGTTCGCGCAGGAGGGTGAGCAAAACGACCGGCAGCGGCTGGCGACCGCGCAGCAGATCAAGCGTCTGACGATGCCGGGCGAGATGGGCGAGGCATTCAAGGTGATCGCGCTGACCAAAGGAATTAACGAGCCGCTGACCGGTTTTCAGTGGCGCGATCTGCGGGAAAAGCTCTGATGAATCGCCGGGCGTTACAGGCGAAGAAGGACCGCGCGCAACAGCTGATCAAGGAACAGTCCTTGCCCGCCGCGCAGCAGCTGTATCGGGAAATCTGCCGGCATGCCGGCAACGACGCCAGCGCCTGGTCGGTACTTGGCGGTTTGTCCGGCCAGATCGGTTTGCTTGACGAGGCGCGTGACGCGTTCCGTCAGGCGCTGGTCATCGATCCGCAGCATCAACCGGCACGGGTGGGGCTCGTTCAGGTGTTGCGCATGCTGGGCCTGCAACATCATAACCAGCAGCAATACGCCGACGCGACCGCCTGCTTCGATGAGTTGCTGACGCTGCAGCCGGGCGATGCCGGCGCGTGGCTGGGGTTGGGTAACAGCCAGTTCGCCGCCGGACTATCGACGCAGGCCGCCGGTGCGTATCGCCGTGCCATCAGGATCCAGCCCGAGTTTGCCGAGGCGCTGGTTAATCTGGGTAATGTATTGCATGCGGCCGGCGAGTCGGCGCAAGCGCTGGAGCTTTACCGGCAGGCGCTGCGATCGCAGCCCGACAACGCAGTCATATTCAACAATATCGGTAACGCCTGTCACCATCTTGGCCGGAGTGCGGAGGCGATCGCCGCCTATCAAGAGGCCGTCAGGCGGCGCCCGGACTATGCGAGCGCACATAATAATCTTGGCAATGTGTTGCAGCTGCAAGGTCAGCTCGGCGAGGCCATCGACCATTACCGCGTTGCGCTGAAACACCAGCCCGATTACGCACTCGCGTGGAACAATCTTGCCAGTGCGTTGCAATATCAGGGCAACCTGGCCGAGGCGCAGCAGTGTTTTCGACAGGCGCTCGCCAGTAATCCCGACTTCCCGGCCGCGCACAGCGGTTTGCTGATGGCGCTGAATTATGATCCGGCCGTGACCGCCGCCGAAATCTACGCGCAGCACCTTGCGTGGGGCAGGCGATATCCCGCCGCGGGCCGCGCGACAGGTCGCGCCCGGCGGCAGGATACGCAGCGCCGGCTGAAGATCGGTTACCTGTCGCCCGATTTCCGCGATCATCCGGTGGCGAGTTTTGCACAGGCATTGTTCGCGCGCCACGGCGGGTCGGCGGATGAGATCTACGGCTACGCCGATGTCGCCGCCGCGGACGCCATCACCGGGCAGTTCAAACACCTGGCGGATCACTGGCGCATGGTGGCCGGCATCAGCGACGAGCAGCTTGCCGCGCTGGTGGCACAGGACGAGATCGATATTCTGGTCGATCTGGCCGGGCATACCGCGAATAACCGGTTGCCACTGCTGGCGCGCCGGCTGGCGCCGGTGCAGGTGTCCTGTCTGGGTTATCCCAATACCACCGGGCTGGCGGCGATGGATTACCGCATCACCGATCGCTGGGCCGATCCGCCGGGAGCGAGTGACGAATACCACACCGAATCGCTGCTGCGGCTGCCGGGCGGCTTTCTGTGCTACGCACCGCCGGAAGATGTGCCGCCACCGGCGCCGTCGCCGTATCAAGCCAACGGATGCATAACGTTCGGTTCGTTCAACAATCAGGCGAAGCTCACCGAGCTGGCCATCGCGTTGTGGTCGACGCTGCTGACCGAACTACCCGATGCCCGTCTGATACTCAAGAACAACTCGCTCGCCGATACCGGCACGCGCGCGTTATGTCACGAACGGTTCGCGCACTACGGCATAGCACCGGCGCGTGTTGAACTGCTGGGCCGCTTGCCCGCCCGCGCCGATCATCTGGCGCTGTATCGGCGTATCGATATCGCGCTCGACACGTTTCCCTACAATGGCACGACGACAACCTGCGAGGCGTTATGGATGGGCGTGCCGGTGGTGGTACTGGCCGGAACGATGCATGCCGGCCGGGTTGGCGTCAGTATCCTGAATCAGATCGGCCTGCCCGAACTGATCGCCGCTGACGCCACGGCGTATCGCGATGTCGCGCGTCGCCTGGCGGGCGAGACAGCACGGTTGGCGATGTGGCGGAACGAGCTGCGCGCACGGATGCAGGTGTCGCCGCTGTGCGATCCGGCGCGGTTTCGTCAGGAACTGCACGCCGCTTATCGGCAGATGTGGCAACGATGGTGTGAAGCTCAAGAAGCATCCGATTGAATCGGTTATTCTGGCGTGCAGGCCCACGGGTCGGCGTCCGGCAGACTGAGCCAATTTCCGGGTTCACGCGGGGGCCTGTTCTCGACAGTGATCGGTGGGGCGAAAGACAGGTGAGCAGGTCGTCAGGTCCTGGAAAATAAACAGACCGCGGGCGAGTGCCGGGGATACTGCTGATCCATGAAGCACAAGAACATCAAGACCCAGGGGAAAAAGCGGCAGGCGCTCGAGCTGTTGCAGAAGAAGCGTCTGCTAGAGGCCAAGGCGCTCTATAACGATATCTGCATGATCGATCCGCGCGATGCCGAGGCGTGGTTCATGCAGGGCGTCGTCAACGGCATACTCGGACTGTTTGACGAATCCGCACGATGTTCGCAACAGGCGCTGGCGATACGGCCGGACTACTTCGAGGCCTGTGCCAATCTCGGCAATGCGCTGCGTTTCCTCGGCCGGCTCGACGAGGCGATGCAGGTGTTCGGGCACGCCATCCGGCTCCAGCCGGCAGCGGCCGAGGTCCATAGTAATCTCGGCGCGGTGTATTTCTCCGCGGTAAAACTGGATGAGGCGAAGGCCTGTTATCTCAAGGCCACCGGCCTGCAAGCGAACTACGCCGATGCCTGGTTCAATCTGGGCAAGGTCAATGAAAAGCTCGGCATGCCGGACGAGGCAGCCGCTGCCTACCGCAAGACGCTGATGCTGCGGCCGGACTTCGCCGAGGCCCATAACAGTCTCGGCGTGATGCTGCAGCGCCAGGGCGATACGGAGAAGGCGTTGAGTCACTTCGAGCAGGCGCTGCGGTTACGGCCCGATCATGTCGAGGCGCGCAGCAATCTCGCCAGAGTTTTCACCGAGCAGCGCCGGCTGGACGAGGCCATCGCGAACTATCGTCAGGTGCTGGCCAACCAGCCGCACTACGTCGAAGGTTATCGTAATCTCGGCCGGGCCCTTGAGCTGCATGGCGAGCTCGATGCGGCCCGGCAATGTTATCAGGATGCGCTGCGGCTGGAGCCGGACTCGGCGCTGGCGCACAACTCGCTGGGCAACGTACTGTTCAAGCAGGACTGTTTCGACGACGCGCTGGCGCGGTTTACGCGGGCCGTGCAACTCAAGCCGGACTATGCGATCGCGTGGTTCAACGAGGGATTGATGCATCGCGAACTGGGCCGGCCGGGTGAGGCGTTGAAGAGTTTCAATATGGCCCTTGCCGCCGATCCTGAACTGAAGGTCGCGCACTGGGATCGGGCGCTTGCACTGCTCGCGTTAGGCGAGTTCGAGAAAGGCTGGATCGAGTACGAATGGGGTTTCCACAACGGCGAACGCTCGGTGCAGGATGCATCGCTGCAGCGCTGGCACAACGAGACTATCGCCGATCACTCATTACTGGTCTGCGCGGAACAGGGCATCGGCGACCAGATCATGTTTGCCTCCTGTCTGCCGGAGGCCATGGAGCGTGCGGCGGGGTGTGTGATCGAATGCGAACCGCGCCTCGTCACATTGTTCGGGCGATCCTTTCCGGCGGCGACCGTCGTCAGCCGTTTCCGCGCCGGTGACCGGCAGTGGATGTCGTGGCTGCCGCCGCTGGATGTCTATGTGCCGATCGGCAGCCTGCCGCGTTATTTCCGCCACAGTGTCGCCGACTTTCCGCGCCGTCCGGCCTATCTAATCGCCGACGCACAACGCCGCGACTACTGGCGCCAGCGTTTCGGTGCGCTCGGGGACGGGCCAAAAGTGGGTATCTCCTGGCGCGGCGGCGCCAAGGCGCGGGCCGCGCGGTTGCGCTCGACGACGCTGCCCCAGTGGCAGGAAATCCTGGCGACCCCGGGCGTTCATTTCATCAACGTGCAGTATGGTGACTGCCGTGATGCGCTGGCGGCGGCGCGCGCCGGGCAGCGTGTCGAGATTCATCACTTCGAGGAGTCCGATCCGATCAAGGATCAGGACGATTTCGCCGCGCAGCTCTCCGCGCTCGATCTCGTTATCTCGGTCGATAACGCGACCGTGCACATGGCGGGCGCGCTCGGCGTGCCCGTATGGACGCTGTTGCCGTTTGCCGCGGAATGGCGCTGGCTGCTGGAGCGCGACGACAGCCCGTGGTATCCGTCCATGCGATTGTACCGGCAACCGGAGCGTGACGACTGGGTCAGCGTGTTTGCCCGCGTGGCCGCCGCGCTGCGCGCGCTGGCGCAGCGCTGATATCGCGTCATGAAGGCGAACAGCCGAAGCGTGGCCAGGATGGACTGAAATCCGGGGCTGCCGGTAACCCGAGCCTGCGCTGCCCTCGATTACGCTGCGTAATCGAGGCTACCCCGTCCCCGAGGGCGAGGCTAGACTCTGTAGATGGTCATGTATCGGCGCAATCGGATTCCCGGCGGGACCTATTTCCTCACGATCGCACTGCGCAATCGATCATCCTCGATTCTGGTGGACCGGATGGACGATTTGCGTAAGGCATTATTGTCGGTGGTGCGCGAACGTCCTTTTGAAATCGTGGCAATGGTGGTGTTGCCGGAGCATGTCCATGCGTTGTGGACATTGCCTCCGCGGGATGACGATTATCCCGGGCGGGTCGCCTGTTCAAAAGCCGTTTCATGCGGCGCGTCGCCGCGGCAGGCGCTTCCATCCAACGTAATGCCAGGGGTGAATATAATCTATGGCAACGGCGCTACCCCCCCGCGTCAGAATAGTTGTCACTGATTTCTGTAATCTCTGGAGCGAGCGGGAGGCGGAAGGTGACGAGAGATGTCGAGGTATTCGCAGAGGAGTTGAAGCAGACTGTGTTGAAGCGAATGATGCCGCCGGAGAGTCGATCGGTGGCGGAGTTATCGAAGGAGACAGGCATCACGGAAACGACCCTGTACAATTGGCGGAGAGCGTGTTCCGGACGTGCAAGTACCGGCCGGAATATCCGAGTGAGGGCTTTGCCACACTGGACAAGGCCCGTGCCTGGATGCTGCGCTTCGAGGCGTGGTACAACACCGGGCACCGGCACAGCGGGCTGAACTTCGTGACACCGGAACAGCGCCATACCGCGCAGGCAGAGGAGATTATGAAACAGCGCATGGATGTTTATGAGACAGCACGTGCGCGCAACCCGCGCCGATGGAGTGGTGACAGCCGGAACTGGTCACTGCCACAGAGTGTCTGCCTCAACCCGGGAAAATCGGCTGACCCACAGGCTCAGGCCCCATGATCGAAACGGTGACAACTATCTTGAAAACCGCCGGAGCCGGCTAAGTAATTCTAGCGAGTGTAGCCCGGATGGAATGAAGTGAATCCGGGATTGTTGGTAGTCCGCGCCAGCGTCGTCCTCGATTGCGCTGCGCTTTATCGAGGCTACTCGCAGTCGGTAACCCGGGGGCGGGACTGCATTCGGCGCAATGCGCTGTGCTTATTGCGCCCTACACAATATATAGATCGGCGCTGGTGTCAGGAAACCTTCTCACCCGCCGCCTGCAAATCGGCGTGGTACGACGAGCGTACCATCGGGCCGCTGGCGACGCTGGTGAAGCCTAGCGATTCAGCATAGTTGCCGAGTTCGAGGAATTCTTCGGGCGGAACGAAGCGCAGCACGGGCAGGTGATGCTTGCTCGGTTGTAAATACTGGCCGAGGGTCAGCATCGTGACGCCGTGGGCGCGCAGGTCCTGCAGTACGGGCTTGATCTCGTCATTGGTCTCGCCGAGGCCGAGCATCAGGCCGGACTTGGTCGGCACGCGGGGATGCTGTTCGCCGAAGCGGCGCAACAGATCGAGCGACCACTGATAGTCCGCGCCCGGTCGCGCCAGTTTGTACAAACGCGGTATGGTTTCGAGGTTGTGATTGAACACATCCGGCAGTGCGGCGCCGAGGCGCTCCAGTGCGATATCCATGCGGCCGCGGAAATCCGGTACGAGGACCTCGATCTTTGTCGATGGAGTCGCCGCGCGTATCGCGGCGATGCACGCGACGAAATGATCGGCGCCGCCGTCGCGCAGGTCATCGCGATCCACCGACGTCACGACCACGTAACGCAGGCCCATCGCCTTGACGGTATTGGCGAGATTGACAGGCTCCTGCGCATCCAGCGGTTTGGGCCGGCCGTGGGCCACGTCGCAGAACGGGCAGCGGCGCGTGCAGATGTCGCCCATGATCATGAACGTTGCGGTGCCGTGGCTGAAGCACTCGCCAAGGTTGGGGCAGCTGGCCTCTTCGCAGACCGTATGCAGCCGGTTTTCGCGCAGTATCTCTTTCAGGCGCAGCACCTTCGGCGTATTCGGCGAGCGCGCGCGTATCCACGCCGGTTTGCGCAGCGGCGTACCGGTCGGCTCGATCTTGATACGCAGCCGCGCGGTCTTGGCCGCACCGCGTTTGCCGCCGCTGGCGGTTGCAGTCTCTGGTGGGATTGCCAGGTCGGGTTTTTGCTCAACGTCAGCCATGGGTAGCCTGCGGGTTCATCGGTGTAGTCGGGGTCAGGTGGTCAAGTGTCAGCGGCGCAGTATAGCGCACCGTCGCATAGCCGGCGCGCGTCTTGAACTGCCGGACCAGCGCATCGGCCACGACGGCGAGGTCGCGGGGTCCGCCCAGCGCGGTTATCTGGGTCACGCCCAATCCCGGATAACCGCACGGGTTGATCGCCTCGAACGGCGCCAGGTCCATGGCGACGTTGAGGCTCAAGCCATGATAGCTGCAACCGCGCCGGACGCGCAGCCCGAGTGCGGCGATCTTCTGCGCGTTGACGTAAACACCGGGCGCGTCGCGGCGCGCGCTGCCCGTGATGCCGTAGCCGGCCAGTACGTCGATGACGACGTTCTCGATCAGGTTGACGAACGGACGTACACCCAGGCCCAGGCGTGACAGGTCGCACAGCAGATAGGCGACGAGCTGCCCCGGCCCGTGATAGGTGATCTGGCCGCCGCGATCGCTCGCGATCACCGGGATATCCGTCGGGCGTAACAGGTGTTCCATTTTGGCGGAACGTCCCAGAGTATAGACCGGCGGATGTTCGATCAGCCACAGCTCGTCCGGCGTGGCGGGCGTGCGTTGGTCGGTAAACGCCTGCATCGCGCGCCATGCCGGCGCGTAGTCGGCGCGCAGTAGCGGACGCACGATCAGGTTGGCGACAGCTTCGCTGGTGCGCGCGCCGCTCATCATCAAAGCACCATCAAGGTACGGTCGGAGCCGGTCAGCTCGCGGTACAGCGCATCCAGTTGTTCCTGGCTGCTTGCCTCGAAGGTAACGGTGACCGACACGTAGTTACCATTGCGACTCAAGTGCGAGTGTACCGCGCCTTCGGTCAGGCCGGGCACGTGGCGTCGCACGATCTCGACGACATAGGCATCGAAATCGTTCACGGCCTTGCCCATCACCTTGAGTGGAAACTGACACGGAAATTCAAACAGAGAGATCATCAGGACGGATCATGGCGGTGGTGATTACGGCAGGTGATTATAGCGCAACTGTTGCGAGGGGATGACGGGCAACCGGATGGCGGATGCCCGGAGCGGCGCATCAGAGCGTCTGTTTGAATTGCTGGTACAAGGCCAGCACCCGCGTCCACAGCGGCCCCGGCCGGCCCTTGCCGACCGGCTGGCCGTCGAGGACGGTAACGGGCAGTATCTCGCGTGTCGAGCTGGTCAGCCAGATCTCGTCGGCCGCGACCAGTTCGTCACGGCCGATGTCGCGCTCCGCGCAACGAATGCCGTTAGCACGTGCCAGCTCCAGTATCACATCGCGTGTGATCCCGGGCAGCAAATGCGGACCCTTGGGCGGGGTGACCAGCGTTTTCCCGGTCACGACAAACACGTTACTGGCCGCGCCTTCGGTGACCAGACCATTCTTGGTCAGGATCGCCTCGATGCACCCGGCGTCGATCGCCTGCTGGCGCAACAGGATATTGGCCAGCAACGTAATCGCCTTGATGTGGCAGTACTGCCAGCGGATATCCTCCAGCGTCACTGCGGCCACTCCCGCCAGCATGTCCGCGGTCGGTTTCTTCAGTGGATTGCTGGTGACAAACACCGTCGGCACGGTCGGGTTGGGGAACGCATGATCGCGCGGCGCGACACCGCGCGTGATCTGGACGTATACCGATTGATCGCCGTTGCCGTTACGATCGACTATCTCGCCGATGATTTTTTGCCATTGCCGTGAGGCGAGCGGATTATCGATGCGTATCGCCGCCAGGCTGTTGCCAAGGCGGTCGAGATGCTGCTCCAGGCGGAAGGCCCGGCCGTTGTATACCGGTATGACTTCATAGATGCCGTCGCCGAAGATAAAGCCGCGATCCATGACCGGGATACGCGCGTCGGCGAGCGGCAGGAATTCACCGTTAAGGTAGCAGGTCGAGATCGGCAGGTTCATCGTCGGGATTTCTATTCCATTGATTAAGCGGACAGGCGTTATCGTGAGCCGCGCGCCGCTGTTACTGGAACAACAACAGGGTTGCGTCGGTCAACCGTCGCCACCATCCACCTTCGGTGATCTCCTGCAGCGCGAGCAATGGCCGCTGCGCGATATTGTTGCCGTCGAGGGTTACGTTGACCAGGCCGAGTTGCTGCCCCTTTGCCGCTGGCGCGATAATCAGATTGTTGATGCTCAGCGATGCCTGAATATCCTTGTAACGGCCCTGTGCCACCGTGACGTAGAGATCGTCCATCAGACCCAGCGGCACTTCATCTTCCGACCCCTTGTAGATGCGGGTTCTCGCCAGTTCCTTGCCGCTGTCATAGAGCTTGTGGGTCTCGAAGAACCGGAAGCCGTAATTGAGCATTTTCTGGCTCTCCTCGGCCCGCGCGTTCTCGCTCGACGTGCCGAGCACCACCGAGATCAGGCGCATATTGTCACGTTGCGCCGAGGTAATCAGGCAGTAACCGGCCGATTCGGTATAGCCGGTCTTGAGGCCGTCGACGGACTTGTCGCGCGCCAGCAGTTTGTTGCGGTTGTGCTGCGTAATCCCGTTGAAGGTGAAACTCTGCACCGAATACCATTTGTAGTATTCAGGAAAATTCCGTATCAACGCCCGTGTCAACAGGCCAAGGTCGCGTGCGGTGGTGTAGTGATTGGGGTCAGGCATGCCCGAACTGTTCGCGAACAGGCTCGCGGTCATCCCGAGCCGCGCGGCTTGCAGGTTCATCATGTTGACGAACGCGTCTTCACTGCCGGCGATGTGCTCGGCGAGCGCCACGGTCGCGTCGTTGCCCGATTGAATGATCATACCCTGCAGCAGGTCCTCGACCGACACACGATTATTGACCTCGACAAACATGCGCGATCCTTCCATGCGCCAGGCCTTCTCGCTGATCAATACGTTGTCCTGCAGCTTGATGTGGCCCAGGCGCAGCTCGTCAAAGACGATATAGGCCGTCATCAGCTTGGTCAGGCTTGCCGGCTCCACGCGGTCATCGGCGTTTTTCTCGGCGATGGTCTGGCCGCTGAGGAAATCCATCAGCAGAAATGCCCGCGCCTCGCTGCCCGGCGGCGTCGGTGCCGGGCGCGGTGCGGCAAGCGCATTGCACGCGAACACCGCGAGCAAGGCAATCAGGCTGGCCGGGCGGCGCAACCGGCGCAGGATGGTGAAATGACGATAGGTGCGGAATGACTCCATGACTTTCCTTCTTGGTCGCAGTGAGAACAGAACCCCCGGGGGGATGGCCGCTGCTTGCGTTGGCACGGCTATTTTAACGTTGATTCCGGCGCAAATGTAACCGCCCGGCGACGATCAATCGGCGACGAGGCGCGGGGCCTCGATGCCGGATTCCGTCAGTATCGCGGCAATCTTGTCGGCTTCCGCCACGCTGGAGATCGGGCCGATCCGGACACGGTAATAGGTGCGCTGCGTCGCGATGCCTTCGGTGATGTGTGCGCCGACCGGCAACGCGCGGTTGACGCGATCCAGCATCTGCTCTGCCTTGTCGCGCGTGGGGTAGGAGCCGACCTGCAGATAGACGTTGGCGTGCTGGCCAGGTGCCTGGCCAGCCGGCAGCGGCGTTTGTGGATGGCGCGGATCCAGGGCGCGTATTTCGACGAAACCGGTGCCCTTGGCGATAATGCCAAGCCTGGTCGCTGCGGTGTATGACAGATCGATAATACGGTTCTTGGCGAACGGCCCGCGATCGTTGACCTTGACGATCACCGAGCGGCCGTTCTCGAGATTGGTGACCCGGGCGTAGGTCGGCAGCGGCAGGTTTTTGTGCGCGGCCGTCATCGCATACATGTCGTAGGTTTCGCCGCTCGACGTGCGCTGGTTATGGAACTTGGTGCCATACCACGAGGCTATGCCCTGCTCGACAAACCCGTCGCTGACCTCCATGACGTGGTAACGCTGGCCGAAGACCTCGTAGGTCGGCGGGTTGCCGTATTTGCTGCGCGGTTCGACGCGCGGCACCGCATCGGGGATCGCGTTGACATCGGCTGGCCGGGCCGGGGCCCCGTCCTGACTATCGAAGACAGGGGTGGCGCAGGCGCTCAGCAACAGCAGGCCGGAGGACAATACTATCCGGCTGAACCGGCGGCTGATCGGTGAACGGATGGTCGTCATGACAGCGCGTGCAACTGGCCTGGCCCGGGGGGTGTTACTTTGACCGGGCATTCAACGCGCCAAGACGCTGGCTGCGAATTTCTTGACTCAGTTGATAGACGGCCATCGCATACAGCTGGCTGCGGTTATAGCGCGTGATCACGTAAAAATTGTCGAGACCGAGCCAGTGCTCGACCCCGTTTTCGGTCTCCAGTTCGATCAGTGCAGCGAGCGCATCGGAAGGCAAGGTGTCGCTGGCGGTGACTCCCTGGGTCTGAAATTGTGCCAGCGAGGTGTGCGGCTTGAGGTCTTGCGCAACGAGTTCCTTGTAGGCATTGCCCTGCACCTGCGCGCGGCCGGCAACCGGTTCGCCCGGTTTCCAGCCATGCACGTGAAAATAGTTCGCGACGCTGCCGATGGCATCGGCGGTACTGTTCCACAGGTCACGCTTGCCGTCGCCATCAAAATCGACCGCGTAATGCCGGTAGCTGCTGGAGATAAACTGCCCTTGCCCCATCGCGCCCGCGTAGGAGCCTTTGATCGACAGCGGATCGGCGGCTTCCTCCCTGGCCAGCAGCAGGAACTGCTCGAGTTCCTCGCGGAAAAACGCGGCCCTGGGCGGATAGTCGAATGCCAGCGTTGCCAGCGAGTCCATCACGCGGTAGCGCCCGGTGCTGGCGCCGTAACGTGTCTCGACGCCGACAATCGCCGTGACGATTTCCGGCGGCACCCCATATACCTGCTCGGCCCTGTCCAGCAGCGCCGCATTTTTGTTCCAGAATTCAACACCGCCGTTGATGCGTTGCGCATTGAGAAAAATCGGGCGGTATTGATACCACGGTTTGGCCTCGGCCGGCCGGGAGATCGCATCGATGATGTCCTGGCGCCGATCGGTATTGTCGAACAGTGTTTTGAGTGACTGGCGTTCGAAGCCGTGCCGCGTCACCAGCTCGTCGATAAATGTCTGGATATCCGTACGGTTGGTGAATCCATCGGCGGTGACCACGCCCGCGCAGGACATGACGGAGATAGCCAGTATCGGGATAAACTTTCGAATGTGGCTCATGGTCAGGCGTCTTCGATCAGGTTGGCAGCAGTTTTCTGTGCGTATGGATGGACATCAGCATACCGAAAGCGATCAGCTGGGTCACCATTGCCGTGCCGCCAAAGCTGATCAGCGGCAGCGGAATGCCGACCACTGGCAACAGGCCGACGACCATGCCGATATTGACGAAAACGTAGACAGAAAACGTCAGTACCAGGCTGCCGCTCAGCAGGCGCGTGAAGGTATCCTGAGCCTGCGTGGCGATCAGCAGGCCGCGCAGCACGATAAACAGAAACAGTGTCAGCAGCAACAGGATGCCGAACAGGCCAAACTCCTCGGCAAACACGGCGAAAATAAAATCCGTCGATCGCTCCGGCAGGAACTCGAGGTGCGACTGTGTGCCGTTCAGCCATCCCTTGCCGAAGATACCGCCGGAGCCGATCGCGATCTTCGACTGAATGATATGGTACCCGGCGCCGAGCGGATCGGATTCGGGATCGAGCAGCATCCACACGCGGTTGCGCTGATAGTCGTGCATCAGATACCAGATCACCGGAATACTCGCGCCGATCAGCACGCCCAGCGCCGCGATCAGCCGCCAGGAAATGCCGGCCAGCAGCAACACGAAAGCGCCTGACGCGGCGACCAGGGTGGCGGTGCCCAGGTCGGGTTGCCGCGCGATCAGCAGTACCGGAATGATCGCCAGGGCACACGCGATAAACAAATGCCGTGCCGATGGCGGCAGCGGGCGATCGGCAAGATACCAGGCGACGGCCATCGGCAGCGCGAGCTTCATCATTTCCGACGGCTGAAAGCGCATGAAGCCAAGGTCCAGCCAGCGCTGCGCACCCTTGCCGATATCGCCGACGACCAGCACGGTCGCCAGCAACAGCAGCCCGGCACCGGCGAACCACGGTGCCCAGCTGGCGTAGTGGCGCGGGTTGATCTGCGCAACGACGAGCATCAGCGCGCAGGCGATCGTCAGCCGGACGCCCTGTTTGATGATCACGTCGCTGTCCTGTCCGCCGGCGCTGTAGAGTATCACCAGTCCCGTCAGCGACAGCAGCAGCAAGCCGATGAATAACGGTACGTCGATATGCAGACGCCGGACCAGTGTGCGGTAGTGACGTGATTCGGACCAGCCTGAACGATAGCGGGGATCGGTTTCCATTACGTAGCACCAGGTTTCAGGAATTTGTCCATAACCGCCCGTGCCACCGGGGCCGCGGCCAACCCGCCGCTGCCGCCGTTCTCGACGATCACCGCGATCGCGATCTGCGGATCGCCGGCCGGCGCGAACGCGATAAACATCGCGTGATCGCGTAGCCGCAGGGCAACCTCTTCCTTAACGTATTTCTCGTCTTCTTTCAGGCCGAAGACCTGCGCGGTGCCGGTTTTGCCAGCGATCCGGTACGGTGCGTTTTTGCCGATGCCATAGGCCGTACCGCGCGGATTATGGGCGGTTTCCTGCATGGCGTCGATGATGGTCTCCCAGTTCTCGGCCTTGACGATCGGCAGCGGCTCCTCCTGCACCGGTTCAAGAATAGCCGGTTGTTCGCTGCCGAGATCCTGTATCGCGTACGCGAGGCGCGGACGGACGGATGCGCCCCGGTTGGCAAGCGTGGCGATCATGTGTGCCAGTTGCAGGGGCGTCGCCAGCATAAAGCCCTGTCCGATGCCGGTAATGATGGTTTCGCCGGGAAACCAGGGCAGGCGATGTGTGGCGCGCTTCCATTCCCGCGACGGCATCAGGCCGGCAACTTCACCGGCGATATCGATGCCGGTGCTCCGGCCGAAACCGAAACGGCTCATGAACTCGTACATGCGGTCAATGCCGAGGGTGAATGCCAGGTCATAAAAATACACGTCACACGACTGGTATATCGCCTTGGCCAGCGTGGTTACGCCGTGGCCTTCGCGCCGCCAGTCGCGGTATCTTCTGTCGTCCCCCTCCAGCGCGTACCAGCCCGGACAGAAGGTCTGATTGCGTGCGTTGATCACGTTGTATTCCAGTCCGGCGAGACCGATGAACGGTTTGATCGTCGAGCCTGGCGGATACTGGCCGCGCAGGATGCGGTTGAAGAGCGGGTGGTCGGGTGACTGGGCGAGTTTGTCGTAGTCCTTTTGCTCGATGCCGTTGACGAACGGATTCGGATCGAAGCCGGGCAGACTGGCAAACGCGACAATCTCCCCGGTCTTCGGCACGATGGCGATGACCGCACCGCGATTATCGCCCAGCGCAGCCTCCGCAACGCGTTGCAGATCCGCGTCTATCGTCAGATACAGATTGCCGCCCGGCGTCGGCAGCGTCCGCTCGAGCACGCGTATCACGCGACCTTGCGCGTTTGTTTCGACGGCCTGATGGCCGACGGTCCCGTGCAATACACTTTCGTATTGCTTCTCGACACCTGTCTTGCCGATATGGCTGGTGCCGCTGTAATTGGCCAGATCAACCCGTTGCAGTTCATCCTCGTCGATCCGGCCGATATAGCCGATGGCATGGACGGCGAGCGCGCCGAGCGGGTAGTCGCGCATCAGACGCGCCGCTATCTCGACGCCGGGAAAGCGGTGACGGTCGACTGAGAAGCGTGCGACCTCCTCGTCACTGAGACGCAGCCGCAGCGGGATTGCCTCGAAACGCCGTTTGTTTGCGAACCGGTTGCGAAAGCGCTCGAGATCGTTGTCGGTGATCCGGATCAGCTTTCGGAGCGCCTGCAGGGTTGCCTCCAGGTCTGCAACGCGCTCCGGCGTGATCTCCAGGCTGAACGATGGCAGGTTCTGTGCCAGCAACGTGCCGCGGCGATCATAGATCAGGCCGCGTGTCGGCGGGATTGGCACGATATCGACGCGGTTCTTGTTCGACAGAGTCGTGTAATACTCATGGCCGACAACCTGAAGATAGATCAGGCGCGCGACAATGATCAGTGACAGCACGACGATGACCACGCCGGCGAAAACCACGCGGTTGTTGAACAGGTGCGATTCACGCAGATAGTCCTTGATGGTAATCCGTTCTTTCATCAGGGGGTCTGTGTCAGTTCAGGGTCGGCGGGCTGCGTCGCGACCGGGATATGCTGCCAGGCGTTGGTTGGTGTCGGCACGTCGTGCTAGGTCACGCGAAACCGCCGCCGCACACCGCGCAACAACGAAAACATCGTCGGCCAGATCAGCATACTAACGAGCGGTGATATCCAATACAACGCGCCGTGCATCGGTTGTCCGGTAAAGCCATTTACCCAGGCCATCAGCAGTTTATGGACGGTGAGCAACAACAGCACGGTCAGGGCCTGTTGCCATAGCGGGAAATTGCGGATGCGGCGGTGCAGCTTCTGTGACAGGAAGGCAACGACCGACAGCCCCATGGCGTGCTGACCCAGCACGGTGCCAACCAGCACGTCGAGCATCAGGCCGGCGCCGAAGCCGACGAAGACCCCGACGCGGTGGGGCAGCGCGATACACCAGTAGACAAGTACCATGGCAACCCATTCGGGCCACAGGTAACCGGCCCAGCCCGGCAACGGCACGATCGTGAGCAGCAGTGCGACGACAAAGCTCAGCACTATTATCCAGCCACCGTTGCGCCGCACCAGCATTACGGACTGCCCGGCGTCGGTGACGTGCCGGCCGGCGCCGCGCCCTGCGCACCGGACGATACGTCGTGCAACATCACGCCGGATGGCAATGCGACGACGCCGGTCGCGGTTTCGGTAGCCGACCAGACCAGCAGCACCTCGCGGCTTTGCTCGATGTTTGCCATGGGTTCCGCAGCGACCTGGGCGAACCGCTCACGTGGATCCGGCAAGAACGCAGTCACGCGCGCCACCGGGTAGCCGGGCGGAAACCGGCCGCCCAGACCGGAGGTGACCAGCAGGTCGCCCACCTTGATGTCTGCGGTATTCGGTACGTGCATCAGCTCCAGCCGGTCGGTCTCGCCGGTACCGACGAGCACCGCGCGCAGTCCGTTGCGATTGATCTGGATCGGCACTGCGTGGCTCGGATCGGTGATCAGCATCGCGGTGCTCGACAACGGTCCGACGTGTATCGTTTGACCGATGACGCCGTGGGCGTCGACCAGGGTCTGGCCTTCGATGACACCGTTGCGGCTGCCCTTGTTGATGACGATCCGGCGGGTGAACGGGTCCAGGTCTACCGCGAGTAACTCGGCGATGAGCACGCGCTCGTTAATCTTGAACGAGGAATCCAGCAACTCGCGCAGTCGCATGTTCTCGCTTTCCAGGGTCGCCAGTTTCTGCAGCCGCACATTGAGCAACAGGTTCTGCGCGCGCAGGCCGGTATTGTCCGCCTGCAGGGTCTGGCGCGTCGCCAGGCTTTCGTCCACCCAGGTACCGACGGTGCGCGGCAGGTTGACGAAAAGCTGAAATGGATACGCGACCACCGACAGTGCGTCACGGACGCTTTCGAGGTGATTCTGACGGTAGTCGAGGATGATCAGTGAGGTGGCGGCCAGCAACGCGAGAATCAGGCGTGTGGTGATGGAAGGCCCTTGAATAAAGAGAGGATTGATAACTCACCTCTTGAACAGTCTGTTCGTCACCGGCTGATCGAGGCCGGCGCGCGTGTGCCGGCGTGGCTGATGATCGTCACTCAACGCAAACAGAGTCGCCGCCTCTTTCGTCGATCGTTTCTAGAACCTTGCCGCCGCCGCGGGCGACGCAGGTCAGCGGTTCTTCCGCCACCACCACCGGCAGGCCCGTTTCTTCCGACAGTAGCCGGTCCAGGTCGCGCAACAATGCGCCGCCCCCGGTCAATACCATGCCCCGCTCGGCGATGTCGGCGCCCAGCTCCGGCGGCGTCTGCTCCAGCGCCGTTTTTACCGCGCCGATGATGCCGGCCAGCGGTTCCTGCAGCGCTTCGAGTACTTCGTTGCTGTTGAGCGTAAAGCTGCGCGGCACGCCTTCGGCGAGGTTGCGTCCGGTCACTTCGATCTCGCGGACTTCGTTGCCGGGATAGGCGGAACCGATCTCATGCTTGATGCGCTCGGCCGTCGCTTCGCCGATCAACGTGCCATAATTGCGGCGCACATAGTTAACGATCGCGTCATCGAAGCGGTCGCCACCGATGCGTACCGATGCCGAGTAGACGATACCGTTCAGCGACAGTACCGCGACCTCGGTCGTGCCGCCGCCGATATCGAGCACCATCGAACCGCTCGCCTCGTTCACCGGCAGGCCGGCGCCGATCGCGGCGGCCATCGGTTCCTCGATCAGGTAGACCTCGCGCGCGCCGGCGCCGGCGGCGGACTCCTTGATTGCGCGCCGCTCGACCTGCGTCGAGCCACAGGGTACGCAGACCAGCACGCGTGGACTCGGCCGGAAAAACTTGTTCTCGTGCACCTTGTTGATAAAATACTGCAGCATCTTCTCGGTGACGGTGAAATCCGCGATCACGCCGTCCTTCAGTGGACGGATAGCCTGAATGTTGCCGGGCGTGCGCCCGATCATCAATTTCGCTTCGGCGCCGACCGCCGCGATGCTTTTCGGGCCACCGGGTCCGCGGTCATAGCGTATCGCCACGACCGACGGTTCGTTGAGTACAATGCCTTTGTCACGCACATAGATGAGCGTGTTGGCGGTGCCGAGATCGATCGACAGGTCGTTGGAGAAATATCCCCGAAGCTTCTTGAAAACCATACGCAAGATCGTCCAGATTTATAAAGGAATGCTCGATTCAATTTAACAGCCCGGGAGCGCCCCGGACAAGGTAGCCGTGTATAATACTCTCCGCTGGTTGTATCGGCCAACTTTATCGGAGTTTGACGAATGAGTCTTGAGCGTTCCGACGTGGAAAAAATCGCCCATCTGGCCCGCCTCGCGATAGATCGGGAAGTGATTCCGCAATACGCACGCGATCTCTCGAATATTCTCGGGCTGGTTGAGCAGATGAACGGTGTCGAAACCGGCGACATCAAGCCGCTGGCGCATCCGCTCGATGCCGTGCAGCGGCTGCGCGCCGACCGGGTGACAGAGACCGATGAACGTGACCGGTTCCAGTCCATTGCGCCGGCGGTCGAGGCGCACCTGTATCTGGTCCCCAAAGTGATTGAATAACCGGCATGGACGGTCGGCCGGGTGATCCCGAACGAACGCCCGCCGATATTGCCCGGAATCGAGCATGCATAACAAGAGTATTGTCGAGCTGTCGCTGTCGCTGCGCGCCGGAACGTTTTCCTGCGTGGAGTTGACGCGGCATCTGCTAGCGCGCATCCGGCGACTGGACGGGCGTCTTAACAGCTTTGTTACCGTCACCGATGAGCGGGCGCTTGCGCAGGCGCGCGCCGCGGATCAGCGGCTTGCCAAAGGGGACGCCGGCCCGTTGACCGGCATCCCGGTAGCACAGAAGGATATTTTCTGTACCGCCGGCATCCGCACCAGTTGCGGTTCGCGGATGCTGGATAACTTCATCGCGCCCTACGACGCCACCACGGTGGAGAAATTCAACGCCGCCGGCGCGGTACTGCTCGGCAAGACCAATATGGACGAATTTGCGATGGGTTCGTCGAACGAAACCAGTTTCTACGGGCCAGTGCGCAATCCGTGGGATCTTGCCGCGGTGCCGGGCGGGTCGTCCGGCGGTTCGGCAGCGGCGGTGGCCGCGCGGTTCGCGCCAGGCGCGACCGGCACCGATACCGGCGGCTCGATACGCCAGCCCGCCGCGTTGTGCGGTATCACCGGCATCAAACCGACCTACGGCCGTGTTTCGCGTTACGGCATGATTGCGTTTGCGTCGAGTCTTGACCAGGGCGGCGTATTGACGCGCAGCGCCGGGGATGCCGCTGCCATGCTCGGCGTGATGGCCGGATACGATCCGCGCGATTCCACCAGCGTCGACCGGCCGGTGCCGGATTATACGAAGACACTGGACGAACCGTTGCAGGGTCTGAAAATTGGTCTGCCACGCGAATACTTCGGTGACGGGCTCGATAGTGGCGTCGCCGGTGTTATTGATGCCGCACTGCAGGAATACCGCAAGCTTGGCGCCGAGGTGGTGGACATCAGTCTGCCGAACAGCGCGCTGGCCGTGCCGGTTTACTATGTGATCGCGCCGGCCGAATGCTCGTCGAATCTGTCGCGTTTTGACGGCGTGCGTTTCGGCCATCGCTGTGACAAGCCACGGGATCTCGAGGATCTGTACAAGCGCTCGCGCGGCGAGGGGTTTGGCGCCGAGGTCAAGCGCCGCATCATGATCGGCACCTATGTGCTGTCGGCCGGCTATTACGATGCCTATTACCTCAAGGCGCAGAAGATCCGGCGCTTGATGAGCCAGGATTTCAGCGACGCCTTCAGGAAGGTCGATGTGATCATGGGGCCGGCGTCGCCGACCGTGGCGTTCAACATTGGCGAGAAGACCGACGATCCGGTGACGATGTACCTGTCCGATATCTACACGATTGCGGTGAATCTGGCCGGCCTGCCCGGCATGTCGATACCGGCCGGCTTTTGCGCCGGCCGGCCGGTCGGTCTGCAGATCATCGGCAATTATTTTGACGAGGCGCGCCTGCTGAACATCGCCCATCGGTACCAGCAGGTCACCGACTGGCATACGCGCGCGCCCGCAGAATTTGGCGAGTGAGGCCGTAGTCATCATGGAATGGGAAACCGTCATCGGGCTGGAGATACACGTCCAGCTGGCCACGCAGAGCAAGATCTTTTCCGGTGCCGCGACAGCGTACGGCGCGCCGCCGAACACGCAGGCCTGCGCGGTCGATCTCGCCTTCCCCGGCGTACTGCCGGTGCTGAACGAGGCGGCCGTGCGCATGGCCGTGAAGTTCGGTCTGGCGGTCAACGCGAATGTCGCGCGCCGTTCGGTGTTCGCGCGCAAAAACTACTTCTATCCCGATCTGCCCAAGGGCTACCAGATCAGCCAGTACGAACTGCCGGTCGTCGAGCATGGCACGCTCGAGGTGCAGCTCGGTGACAACCAGAGCAAAACGATAGGCATCACGCGCGCGCATCTGGAAGAGGACGCCGGCAAGTCGCTGCATGAGGACTTTCACGGTCTGACCGGCATTGATCTGAACCGCGCCGGCACGCCGCTGCTGGAGATCGTCTCCGAGCCGGACATGCGCTCCGCTGCCGAGGCCACCGCGTATATGAAAAAGATACACACGCTGGTACGTTACCTCGAAATATCCGACGGCAACATGCAGGAAGGCTCGTTCCGTTGCGACGCGAACGTCTCGGTGCGCCCACGGGGGCAGGCGACGTTCGGCACGCGCGCCGAGATCAAGAATCTCAATTCGTTCCGCTATATCGAGCGTGCGATCAATCACGAGATCGAACGGCAGATAGCGCTGATTGAAGGTGGCGGCACGGTTATCCAGGAAACCCGGCTGTACGACTCCGCGGCCGACGAGACGCGCCCGATGCGCAGCAAGGAACAGGCGAACGATTACCGCTATTTCCCCGATCCCGATCTGCTGCCGGTCGAGATCAGCGAGGATTTTATCGAGCAGGTGCGCCAGACGTTACCGGAGCTGCCCGATGAGAAGCGCGGCCGGTTTGTCTACGAGTATGGCCTGACGCCGTACGAGGCCGGCGTGTTGACCGCGAGCCGCGAACTGGCCGATTTCTTCGAGGCGACTGAAAAAACCTCCGGCGGTGACGCCAAGCTGTCCGCCAACTGGGTCACCGGCGAGTTGCTGGGGGCGCTGAACAAGTACGGGCTCGATGTCACGCAGAGCCCGGTCACCGCGGCGATGCTGGGGGGAATGATCCGGCGTATCGCCGACAACACGATTTCCGGCAAGCTCGCCAAGCAGGTGTTCGAGGCGATGTGGAACGGCGAGGGCGATGCCGATGCGGTGATCGCGGCAAAAGGCCTCACTCAGGTGACCGATACCGCGGCGATCGAACAGGTCATCGATGACGTGATGCAGCAGAACCCGGAACAGCTGGCCGCCTATCGCGCCGGCAAGGACAAGCTGTTCGGCTTTTTCGTCGGCCAGGTGATGAAGGCGACGCAGGGCAAGGCGAATCCCGGCCAGGTCAACGATATTCTCAAGAAGAAACTGTCGGGCTGATCAGCCCGACAGCGCGGCGTTAGCCGATTTCCAGTTCGACCGGCAATATTGCGCTGTCGCGGATGTAGTAACCGCGCAGGTCCAGCACGCCTTTCGTGACGAGCGACACGATCAGATAAAGCGTATCCGGATAATTCGCGGCGTCGCGATCGATAGCCGACGGCACCGCCGGTGACGTCGGATGCGAATGGTAGATCGCGAACAATTCCTCGCCGTGTTCACGCATGGCGCGCAGCGCATCGATCTGGCCGCGCGGGTCCATGTCGTAGCGGGTGGTCGGTTCAGCGGCGATATTGGCGACCGGGTAACAACGCTCCGGGATACCGCCGCCGCTGCCGATCAGTCCGCATACCTCGGCATTCCCCGCCAGCTGCGCGTGATTAAGTAACTGATTAACGAGGGCGCGCGGTAGCCTGATCGCCGTTGTTCTTGAGCGTGGTGTCGTGCCGGTCGTCATAAATCGAATAGCGCCATGGTAACGCGCTCGCTGCCGGCGCCATCGTTGACGGTCTCGATGCCGCGGTAACCGTGGTCCGCCAGCAGGGACCGGACCGCATGGCCCTGCCGGTAGCCGTGTTCCAGCAGCAGCCAGCCGCCGGGCTCGAGATGTCGGTGCGCCGTCGTGATGATCGCGCGCAGGCCGGCGAGTCCGTTGTCCGCGGCGATCAGCGCGGTGGGTGGCTCGAAACGCAGCCCGTCCTGTTGCAGATGCGGGTCGTCCGGTGCGACATACGGCGGATTCGATACGATGACCGCAAAGCGCCGTCCGGCCAGCGGTTCGAACCACGAGCCTTCGACAAAACGGATGTTGCCGACACCCAGTCGCGCCGCGTTCTCCGTTGCCACGTCGAGTGCGGCCCGCGAACAGTCCGTCGCGACGACCTGGCAGTGCGGCCGTTCATGCGCCAGCGCCAGGGCAATCGCGCCTGAACCGGTACCAAGATCCGCCGCCGTCACCGTGACATCCCGCGGCATTCTGGCGAGCGCCTGTTCTACCAGTAATTCGGTTTCCGGACGCGGCACCAGCGTCGCGTTCGTTACGCGCAGCGGCAATGACCAGAATTCCTGCTGGCCCAGCAGATAGGCGACCGGTTCGCCGGCGGCGCGGCGCGCGATCATTGCGTCGAACCCGGCAGATGCGGCCGCCGGTACCGGTCGGTCTGGCCAGGTGCGCAACTGTGTGCGCGAAACGCCGAGCACCGCGGCAAGCACCAGTTCCGCGTCCAGTCGCGGCGTAGCGCTGACGGTGATTCGTGCGGCCGCTTGTGCCAGCGCGGCGCTGACGGTCTGCAGGTTTCCGGCCGTCAGTGGCACCTTCTATACGCCCAGTTCGGCCAGCAGTTCGGCCTGATGCTCGTTGATCAGCGGGGCGATGACATCGTCGAGATTTCCTGACATGACGGAATCGAGTTTGTAGAGCGTCAGATTGATACGATGGTCGGTGCAGCGGCCCTGCGGAAAATTATAGGTGCGTATGCGCTCCGAACGATCGCCGCTGCCGACCAGCATCTTGCGCGTGGCCGCCTGCTCGGCCGCCTGCGCGTCTCGCTCGGCGGCGAGCAGTTTCGCGCTGAGCAACGACATCGCCTTGGCGCGGTTCTTGTGCTGCGAGCGCTCTTCCTGGCACTCGACGACGATGCCGCTGGGCAGGTGCGTGATGCGGATTGCCGAGTCCGTTTTGTTGACATGCTGGCCACCGGCGCCGGAGGAGCGATAGGTGTCGATGCGCAGGTCCGCCGGGTTGATGTCGACCTTGTCGATTTCACTGACCTCCGGCATCACCGCGATCGTGCAGGCGGAGGTATGGATGCGGCCCTGCGCCTCGGTTTGCGGGACCCGTTGCACGCGGTGGCCGCCGGATTCAAATTTCAGGCGCGAGTAGGCGCCCAGGCCGATGACACGCAGGATGATTTCCTTATAGCCGCCGTGCTCGCCGGGACTTTCGCTGAGCGTCTCGACCTGCCAGCCGCGGCGTTCCGCGTAGCGTGAATACATGCGAAACAGGTCGCCTGCAAACAGCGCGGCCTCGTCGCCGCCGGTCCCGGCGCGGATTTCCAGAAAGATGTTGCTGCTGTCATGTGGATCGCTCGGCAATAATTGTTTCTGCAACTCCTGCTCAAGTTCGGCCGCGCGCTGACGCAGTGTCTTCAATTCCTCTTCGGCCATGTTGCGCACACCGGTGTCGCCGTCGGCCAGCATTTCGTTGGCGCTGTCGATGTCACCGACAATCGAGCGGTAGCGCCGGTAGATGCTGACGACAGGGTCGAGTTGCGCGTATTCCTGCGACAGCGAGCGGAACGAGTTCTGGTTCTGTATCGTGCCCGGGTCAGCGAGCAAGGCGCTCAATTCCTCCAGACGCTCGGCGAGCTGGTCCAGCCTGCTCTGTATGGACGCTTTCACGGCTGTCTAGTTTTCGGGGTCGTTGATATCGAACAGATGATGGGCGATCTTCAGCAGGTCTTCCTGGCCATCTGCGCCGGAGTGCCGCAGGCGCGTTGTCGGAACGTGGGTCAGTTTGTTGGTAATGAGACGCGCGAATTCGTTGAGTACAGCGTCCGGCGCTTCGCCCCGGGCAAGCGCACGCAGCGCCTTGCCGACCTCGACGTCCCGCGTACGTTCGGCCCAGTGGCGGTAGGACTGGATCGTCGCGACGGCGCCGAGCGATTGCTGCCACGTCATGAAATGCGCGACCTGCGTGTCGATGATCTCCTCGGCCTGTTGCGCCGCCTCCTGCCGGGAGCGGATGTTCTCGTCGATGATTTCGCGCAGATCGTCCACCGTGTACAGGTACACGTCCTCGAGATCGGCGACCTCCGGTTCGATATCGCGTGGCACGGCGATGTCCACCATCAGCATGGGCTTGTGCCGGCGCGCCTTGAGGGCGCTTTCGACGGCGCCTTTGCCGAGGATCGGTAAGGTGCTTGCGGTAGAGGAAATTACGATATCGACCTCGGCCAGGTGGTCAGGTATCTCGGCCAGCGCGATCGCGACACCATTGAACTCGGCGGCCAGCGCATGGGCGCGTTCCACGGTACGGTTGGCGATGATCAACCGACCGATACCGTTTTCGTGCAGATGCCGCGCCGCGAGTTCGATGGTTTCGCCGGCGCCTATCATCAGCGCTGACTGCGACGGAAAATCGCCGAAAATCTGTTTGGCAAGATTGACCGCCGCGAACGCAACGGATACCGGGCTGGCGCCTATCGCCGTATCCGTGCGCACCTGTTTGGCCACCGAAAACGTGTGCTGGAACAGGCGATTAAGCATGATGCCGACGGTGCCGGCCTTTTTTGCCGTCGTGTAGGCGTCCTTGAGCTGCCCGAGAATCTGCGGTTCGCCGAGTACCAGCGAATCCAGCCCGCTCGCGACGCGCATCAGATGCTGGACAGCGAACTGCTCCGGATGAACGTAGACGTAGGGATTGACGTCTTCCGGCTGCAAACCGTGATAGTGGCGGAACCAGTCAATGATGGTGTCGCCGCTGCTCTGGTCGGCGCAGCAAACCACCTCGGTGCGGTTGCACGTCGACAGAATCGCGGCCTCGCTGACACGGGTTTGCGCCCGGAGGTCCAGCAACGCTTCCGGAACACGCGACGGTTCAAACGCGACCTTCTCGCGGATGCCGACCGGCGCTGTTTTATGGTTGATCCCGACTGCAAATAAAGGCATCAATTAACTAAAGAACCGCAGGCATGGTGGTACGAAGTATCAGCTATCGAAACCTGCTAAGTATAGCGAATAATTGCGAAAAAAGAGGAGTTTGCGTCGCGGACCCAGCGCCTCGTCCGCGGCCGGCGGTAACAACCGGGCGGTGGCACGCGGGGATTGTGGCGCGTCGGCCACTATAAAGGTTTACCATAACCAGACGACAGAACGGACACGGTAATGTGTCGCGAGGCAGACCGGGCCAGGTTTCTTTTCATCAGGACTGGCAAGCAACTTGCATTTAGCGCAGGCGGTAGGCTACTGTTATTTCGGAGATTTCGTTTTATTTTAGCGGCTGAAAAGCCAACTGTCGTTGCCGGTGGCGTCGAACCGGCCCCTCGGTGATGGCCGGAAAGGTATTGATCAAGTCATGAGAATTGAGCCGTTGTTGAGCCGCATATTGTCACTGGTCGTATTGACGGGTCTGCTGGGCGCGTGCGCGACCGGGCCCCGGAAACCCATGATTGCACCGGATAGCAGTCATTTTGCGCAGCCGCAGCAGGCGCCGCTGCCACTACCGACGGTAGCGCTGTCGCCGGACATCGTTTATCAGATGACGGCGGCGGATATCGCCGTGCAGCGCGGCCAGTATCAGGTTGCCGCCGATTTCTATCTGAAACTCGCGAAGCAGACGCGCGATCGCCGCCTGGCCGAGCTGGCCACGCGCGCGGCGGCGCTGGCCGGTGACGACGAATCGGCACGCGCTGCCGGTGTGCTGTGGCTTGAGCTGGACCCCGGCGAAATCCAGGTGCACGAGTTTATGGCGAGCATTTATGTCCGGCAGCAGCAGTACGACGCCGCGTTCGAGCAACTGCAGGCGCTGCTGGCGCTAGGCGAGTCGCGTCCGGACAAGGGCTACATGATGGTCGCCTCGCTGCTTGCCCGCGAGCGCAACAAACAGATGACGCTTGAGCTGATGCAACGCTTGATCGAAGGCCGGCAGGACGATCCGTCGGCACTGTACGCGTACAGTTTTCTCGCGGTCAATGCCGGTCAGCTGGAGGTGGCGGAGCGGACCGTCGACCGCTTGCTCGGCATACAACCCGATTCATCGCGCGCGATTTTGCTGCGCGCCAGAGTTCTGCAGATGAAAGGCGATATCACCGGACTGCTGGCCTATCTGCAGGACGTGCTGAAACGATATCCCGACGATCTGAACGTGCGTCTGACGTACGCGCGCGCGCTGGTCGGCAAGCAGCGTTACGAGGAGGCCTACCGGCAGTACGATATCCTGGTCCACAAGGCGCCGGATAACCCGGACATCCTGTTTACCTACGCGGTACTGTCGTTTCAGTTCGATCGTCTCGACGAGGCCGAGGAGAATCTGCTGAAGCTCAATCGTGAAGGCATCCAGGTGCTGGAAACCAGCTATTACCTCGGACGCGTCGCGACGTTGCGTGAGCAGTACGACAGCGCAATTGCCTGGTTCGATGTCATCGAGAACGGCCAGTACTATCTTGAGGCGCAGCTCGGCATCGCCTTTGCGCTCGCGAAAAAGGGCGACCTCGATGGTGCCCGCAGCCGCTTGCAAAATATTACGACTGCCAGTCCGGCAGACCGGCTGCGCGTTTATCTGACCGAAGGCAGTCTGCTGCATGAAAGCGGCAGCTACAATGAAGAGATCGAGGTCTATAACGCGGCGCTGGAAAGCATGCCGGCCAACCCGGACCTGTTGTTCGCGCGCGCGATGGCCGCCGACAAGGTCGACCGACTCGATCTGGTAGAAAAGGATCTGTTGCAGGTGCTGAAACAGGAGCCTGACAACGCGTCGGCGCTGAATGCGCTCGGCTACGTGCTGGCGGATCGGACCACCCGCTATCAGGACGCGTTGAATTACATCGCGCGCGCGCTGGAGATCAGACCCGGCGATTACTACATCCTCGACAGCTATGGATGGGTGCTGTACCGGCTCGGTCGGCACGAAGAGGCCATCACCAATCTGCGGCGCGCGCTGGACGCCAGTCCGGACTCGGAGATCGCAGCGCATCTCGGCGAAGTGCTCTGGGTCTCCGGTAACCAGCAGGCGGCGCGCGACGTCTGGAAACGGGCGCTCGATGTCGCTCCGAAGGCCAAGGTGCTGATCGAGACCATCCGGCGCTTCGACAAGTAATCGGGCACGCTACCCGCCCCCGGTCTCGCAGCAATACTCGGAGTTTGTGTTTCGTATGGTTTTGCCGGCTATTTTCCAGCGCGCGGGCGGCGTCGCGTCGAGGGCGGCGCGTTTCAGTGCGGCTCCGCTGGCGATTGGCGCGATCGTCGTCGCATTGCTTATCGGCGGCTGCGCATCGTCGGCACCGCCGCGCGCGGATGACGCCACCATCCAGCAGCGCTGGGAGAAACACCGCGACACACTTGCCCAACTTGCCCGCTGGCAGTTAACTGGACGCGTCGCGGTACGCACCGCCGACGACGGCTGGAATGCGAGCATCCACTGGGTTCAGGAAGGCGACGACGGTTACGCAATAGAGTTCAGTGGCCCGTTTGGCCAGGGTGTTGCGGCCGTGCGCGCGGCGGGCGGCGTCGTCACGATAGAATTGCCGGACCGTCCGATCGCCGCGGCCGCCGATGCGGAGACGCTGCTGGCGCATGAGCTGGGCTGGACTGTCCCGGTCTCCGCTCTGCGCTACTGGATTCTTGGCATGCCGGCCCCGGACGTCGCCGCCGACACCGAGCTGGACAATAATGGCCTGCTGGTCGCGCTTTCGCAGTCGGGCTGGCGGGCGGAGTTCCACCGGTACAAGCCGGTGGACGGTATCCCGCTGCCCGCCAAGGTGACCCTGACGCGAGACGAAGTCCGGTTGCGGTTCGTGATCGACACGTGGCGCGCGATCGCGGCGGATCCGGGTGAACCGCATGTGCCAGGCTGACGTAATGGGGCGCGAAGGTGGTGGCGACGTGAGCCGGTGGCCGGCGCCCGCCAAGATCAATCTGTTTCTGCACGTGACCGGCCGGCGCGACGATGGCTATCACACCCTGCAGACGGTGTTTCAGTTCCTCGAATATTGCGACGCACTGAAGTTCGATCAGCGCGCTGACGCCGAGGTGCGTCGTCCGACGGGCCCGCAGGGTGTGGCGGCGGCAAGCGACCTGACGGTGCGTGCGGCGAGGTTGTTACAGCAGGTCGCCGGGGTCCGGCGCGGCGTCGACATTCATATTAATAAGAGTATCCCGATGGGCGGCGGTCTCGGCGGCGGCAGCTCGAACGCCGCGACGACGCTGGTGGCGCTGAACCATCTATGGGGACTGGGCCTCGGCAAACCCGAGTTAATGGCCCTGGGGTTGCGACTGGGTGCCGATGTGCCGGTATTCATTCACGGCGCCGCGGTATGGGCCGAAGGGGTCGGGGAACAATTTTCCCCGATCATATTGCCCGAGCCGTGGTATCTGATTGTCGTGCCGCCGTGTCAGGTCGCGACCGCCGAGGTGTTTAATGCGCCTGAATTGACAAGGAATTGCCCGGCCATCACAATACACGACTTTCTTTCGGGCCGGGGCGAAAACGTTCTGGAGCCGGTGGTTCGCCGGCGTTACCCCGAGGTAGCAGCGGCGCTCGACTGGTTGGCGGGATTTGGTCCGGCGCGTATGAGTGGCAGTGGCGCCTGTGTGTTCGCGATGTTTGACGACCGGGATGCGGCCGAGCAGGTGCGCCGGCAGCTGCCGGCGGACTGGAGCGGGTTCGTCGCCAGGGGCAGGAACCGGTCGCCGCTGCACGCGATGATCGAAGGTGAAGCAGGCTGACCGTGCTGCGCCGGTTACGCATTGGGGTGTCGCCAAGCGGTAAGGCACGGGGTTTTGATCCCCGCATTCCCAGGTTCGAATCCTGGCACCCCAGCCAATATTTTCGCGGTCGGATACTGGCGAGTGACCAGGCGGCCCGCAGGAGTTGAGTATTACCGGAGTGCCCGGATGAGAACCTGGAAGGTTCGCGAATTCGCCGGGAACGAATTCGAACAGCGACGCGTAGCGGCGCGCTGGCCCGCAGGGCGTAGCGACGGGATGTACGTGGCAATCGTGGCCCCGTCCGTATGCAAACAGGAAACAGATGGTTTTTTTCCGGCCGTTGACCTGTCGAACTGGTTAGCAGCGAGATCCGGAGCCAAGGTGCGTGCGCCGCGTAGAGGAGCAACTAGTGTCTGACAGCGCCATGGTGGTATTCACCGGTAACGCTAACGCCCAGCTGGCTGAAGATATCACCCAGCATCTGCGCGTGCCGCTGGGCAGGGCCATCGTCGGTCGTTTCAGCGACGGCGAGGTCATGGTCGAGATCATGGAGAACGTGCGCGGCAAGGATGTGTTTATCATCCAGCCGACCTGCGCGCCGACCAGCGAGAACCTGATGGAATTGATGGCGATGATCGACGCGGTGCGCCGCTCGTCAGCGCGTCGTATCACGACAGTGATACCGTATTTCGGTTATTCGCGTCAGGACCGGCGGCCGCATTCGGCACGCGTGCCGATCACGGCCAAGGTGGTTGCCGACATGATTGTCAACGTTGGCGCCAACCGTATTCTGACCGTGGATCTGCACGCCGATCAGATTCAGGGGTTTTTCTCGGTGCCGGTGGACAATGTCTATGCGTCACCGATATTGCTCGGCGAGGTATGGCGGCAGAAATATCCGCGGGTGATCATTGTATCGCCCGACGTCGGCGGCGTCGTCCGGGCGCGGGCGCTGGCGAAACGGCTCGACGACGCGGACCTGGCGATTATCAACAAGCGCCGTCCGCAGCCGAACGAGGCCCGCGTGATGAACATCATCGGCGAGGTCGAGGGGCGCACCTGCGTGTTGGTCGACGATATGGTCGACACGGCGGGTACGCTGTGCGAGGCCGCCCGGGCGCTGAAGGCCGAGGGCGCCGCCAGGGTGGTCGCGTATTGCACGCACCCGGTGCTGTCCGGGCCGGCGGTGAAGAATATCGAGGCATCGGTGCTCGACGAGCTGGTGGTGACGGACACGATTCCGTTACGGCCGCAGGCCAAGGCCTGCAAGCGCATCCGGCAGCTGAGCGTCGCGGAAATGCTGGCGGAGACGATGCGCCGCATCCATGAAGAGGAGTCGGTCAGCTCGCTGTTCATGGACTGAACGAATTTGCGCAGTGATAACAGCCAGATTAACTCCTGTTATCACTGCGCGTTATCGGGGACATGTTTGGTCGCGGACGTGTCCCATTAGTTGCCACGCAGTGTGGCGTATTTAAATCGGGAGTAATGGTAATGGCGAATAATTTTGAACTGGTCGGAGAGATCCGCAACGACGTGGGGAAAGGAGCGAGCCGCCGCTTGCGTCGTGCAGACAAGGTTCCGGCAATTATGTATGGCGCTGGCAAGCCGCCGGTCAACGTGGTGTTTGACCATCACAAGGTGATGAACCAGCTACGGCACGAGGCATTCTTCTCGCGCATTCTTGATATCAGGATTGGCAGTGAGACCGAGAAGGCCATTCTGCGCGATGTGCAGCGCCACGCCAGCAAGCCGCGCATTCAGCACCTGGACTTCCAGCGCGTCAGCGCGACCGAAAAACTGCATATGCACGTGCCGCTGCATTTTATCAATGAGGACATAGCGCCCGGCGTCAAGATCGGCGGCGGTCTGGTGTCCCATTTGATGAGCGATGTGGAAATCGCCTGTTTGCCGGCCAATCTGCCGGAATACATCGAGGTTGACGTGTCGGCGCTGGGTATCGGCGATGTTATTCATCTGTCGGGGCTGAAACTGCCGGCCGGTGTGGAAATTCCGGCGCTCGCGCACGAGGACGGGGAGCACGACCAGCCGGTTGTCACGGTTTACATTCCGCGCGCCGTCGTCGAGACGGAAGCGGCGCTGGTTGTCGAGGCCGCCGCGGGTGCGCCTGCAGCCGCGGGTGCCGAGGCGGAGAAGAAGGGCGGGGACGCGGATTAATCCCGTTCCTGCCGGTGTTGCGGCGAGGCTTATCAAGATGTTGAAAAAGTCCATCCGTGGCCTTTTTCAACAAACAAAACAAAAAGTGCGATTTTTGTTTTGTTTCATTTTTCAAACAGTGTTTCTACTGTTTGAAAAATGGCGGCGCGTCCCTGCACCGCACGCGGGCTGTTTTTCAACAGTCCGCCAGCGGAGCACCGGCTTTGTCATCGCGCATTGAACTTGTCGTCGGTCTCGGGAACCCGGGCGCGCGTTATCAGGGCACGCGCCACAACGCCGGGTTCTGGCTGCTCGACCGGCTGGCCGCGGACGTCAGGGCGGAACTGCGGGCCGAGGCGAAGTTTCGCGCCGATGTCTGCAAGACGCCCATTACGGGTCACGACGTCTGGTTCGCCAGGCCGACGGGCTTTATGAACTGCAGCGGCGAGGCGGTCGGCGCCATCGCCCGGTTCTACAAGATCCCCGTTGAAAATATCCTGATCGCACACGACGAACTCGATCTGCCGCCGGGCACCGCGCGGCTAAAACGGGGTGGTGGCCACGGTGGGCACAACGGTCTGCGCGACATCATCGACCACCTCGGCGGCAACGACTTCGTCCGGTTGCGTATCGGTATCGGCCATCCGGGCAGCGCTGATCTGGTCACGGACTATGTGCTCGGTCCGCCGTCCGGCGACGACAGGAAAGGCATCGATGACGCAATCACCGCGGCGCTGCCGGTCATGCCGCTGTTGTTTGGCGGTGAGTTACAGAAGGCGATGCACCGCTTGCATACGGAGTGATTGTTGCAGGTCGCATTTACGGTTGTCATTCCCGGCCCCGATCGCTGTCGAGGGCAGGCCCCGGGCTGGAGTGACGAGGCACTCTTTAACATATGGGCGTTTAGCGGGATCATTGTATGGGCATTAAATGCGGCATCGTCGGCCTGCCGAACGTCGGCAAGTCCACGCTATTCAACGCGCTGACGCGCGCCGGTATCGCCGCGGCGAACTATCCGTTCTGTACCATCGAGCCGAATATCGGTGTCGTGGCGGTGCCAGACCCGCGGCTGGATGCGCTGGCGGAGATCGTCAAGCCGCAGCGCGTGCTGCCGACGACCATCGAGTTCGTTGACATCGCCGGACTGGTAGCCGGCGCGTCGAAGGGCGAAGGTCTCGGCAACAAGTTTCTCGCCAATATCCGTGAGACGGACGCGATCGCGCATGTCGTGCGCTGCTTCGAGAACGACGACATCGTGCATGTCTCAGGTAAAGTCGACCCGGCCGGCGATATCGAGGTAATCAACACCGAGCTGGCGCTGGCGGACATGGATACCGTCGAGAAGGCGCTACACCGCGCCGGCAAGGCCGCGCGCAGCGGCGACAAAGAGGCGAAGATGCAGCAGGAGGTGCTGGATGCGGTGCGCGTGCAACTCGATGCCGGCCGCATGGTGCACGCGCTGTCGTTTAGCGACGAGCAGCACAAGTATCTGAAGTCGCTGCAACTGCTGACCGCGAAGCCGACGATGTATATCGCCAACGTCGCCGAGGACGGTTTCACAAACAATCCGTTGCTCGAAGTTGTCCAGCGGATTGCCGCGGCGGAGAACGCCGTTGTCGTGCCGGTCTGCGCGGCCATCGAGGCCGAACTGGCCGATCTGCCCGACGATGAAAAGGCCGAGTTCCTGTCCGACCTCGGACTGGCGGAGCCGGGCTTGAACCGGGTCATCCGGGCCGGCTATCAACTGCTCGGTCTGCAGACGTTCTTCACGGCCGGCGAAAAAGAGGTGCGCGCCTGGACCGTCAGGGTCGGCGGGACGGCGCCGCAGGCCGCCGGCGAGATCCACACCGATTTCGAAAAGGGCTTTATCCGCGCCGAGGTCATCGGTTACCACGATTTCATTACCAACGGCGGCGAACCGGGCGCGAAGGAAGCCGGCAAATGGCGGCTGGAAGGCAAGGAATATCTCGTCCACGACGGCGACGTCATGCACTTCCGCTTCAACGTCTGAGTCCCGGCGGCGATCTGGTTTAATCAGGGGGAGCCGGATCGCGGATTTTTTTGTATTATAGGCGCCCCTTATCCGTGGCTATGTAGCTCAGCTGGTTAGAGCGCGGCACTCATAATGCTGAGGTCGGTGGTTCGAGTCCACCCATAGCCACCATTCTTGAATGGCACACGTCGGATCATGCGGCCATGAAATACTGTCCACGTTGTGCTCAACCTGTTTTTCTTCGGCAAACGAAATCCCATGTCTGCAGCGCCTGCGGCTTTACGTTGTTTCTGAATGTCGCCGCGGCAGCCGCCGCGATTCTTGAAGTGGATGGCGCGATACTCGCCTGTGTGCGGGCCGGCGAACCGGAGGCGGGCAAGCTGGACCTGCCCGGCGGTTTCGTCGATTACCACGAGTCGGCTGAGCAGGCGTTGCGGCGCGAGCTGGCCGAAGAACTGGGCGTGGAATGCGTCAATCCGGTTTACTTTGGTTCATACCCGAATGTCTATCCATACCGATCCGTAGAGTACCGGACGCTGGATCTGATTTTCACGATGGTGCTGCCTGAGCGGCCCGCGATCCTGCCGGCCGATGACGTCGCGGGAGTGGTATGGCTGAATAAATCCGAAATAGCGTTGAGCGCGTTCGCGTTCCCGTCAATCCGGGACGCGTTAACGGCTTATCTTCGCTGACGCGTCGAGTGCGCTATCGGTGTCTCGCGGGTAGCCGCGATGTCCCGCCGGCGTTAGTAGAGATAGACGGCGCCGGAGTTCAATACCGTTTCGTCGGTCTGGTCGCCGCCGATGCCGGTCGCGTTGCTGTCCTCTCGTGTAGCACTGATCGCCAGCGTGGCGCCGTCGCTATTCAGCGTCAGCGACTGACCGAATCGATCACTGGCGCCGGTATTCGACGCCTTGATGTATTTGTCTTGCGACCACGTGGTGCCGCTGCGGGTGAAGATATACGCGGCCCCGGCCCCGCTATTCGAGTTGTCGGTTTGATCGCCACCAACACCCGTGGCATTGCTGCTGTCGCCTGTTGCGCCGACAGCTAGCGTATTGCCATTGTTGCTTAACGTCAGCGCCACGCCGAACCGGTCGCTGGCCTCGGCGTTGGATGCCTTGATGTAGACCTGTTGCGTCCAGGTGGTGCCGCTGCGCGTGAAGACGTACACCGCTCCTGACCTGCTCGCCGAATTGTCCGCCTGGTTGCCATTTATGCCGGTGCTATTGCTGTCTTCATTGAATGCCCCGGCAGCGAGGGTATTGCCGTCGCCATTTAACGCGATTGCGGTGCCGAAGGTGTCGAACGCCTCGGCGTTGGATGCCTTGATGTAGGCCTGTTGTGTCCAGGTGGTGCCGCTGCGCGTGAAGACGTACACCGCACCCGCGCTGGTAGCGGAGTTATCCGTCTCGTCGCCATTGATGCCGGTGGCATTACTGGCTTCGTTATTGGCGTCCACCGCGAGCGTATTGCCGTCGCCGCTGAGGGCAACGGCATAGCCGAAGGTATCGAACGCCTCGGCGTTGGATGCCTTGATGTAGGCCTGTTGTGTCCAGGTGGTGCCGCTGCGTGTGAAGACGTACACCGCACCCGCGCTGGTAGCGGAGTTATCCGCTTCGTCGCCATTGATGCCGGTGGCATTACTGGCTTCGTCAATGGCGTCCACCGCGAGGGTGTTGCCGTTGTCGTTGAGGGCAACGGCGTAGCCGAAGGTATCAAGATCCCCCGCATTGGAGGCCTTGATGTAGGCCTGTTGCGTCCAGGTCGTACCGCTGCGAGTGAAAACGTACACCGCGCCGGCCTCGGTGGAGGAATTATCCGCCTGGTTACCGCCGATACCGGTGGCATTGCTGTCTTCCTGGTAGGCGCCGACGGCCAGCGTGTTGCCGTCATCGCTCAGCGCGATGGAGTAACCGAACCGGTCATCGGCCTCGGCATTGGACGCCTTGATGTAGGCCTGTTGCGACCAGGTGGTGCCGCTGCGCGTGAAAACGTACACTGCGCCGGCGTCGTTGGCCGAATTATCGGTCTGGTCACCGCCGATACCGGTGGCGTTGCTGTCTTCCCGGTAGCTGCCGACAGCGAGGGTGGTGCCGTCGGCGCTTACCGCCAGTACCGCGCCGAACTCGTCGCTGTCGCCGGTATTCGATGCCTTGAAATAACCGATGGCAGTGAGCATGGCGCTGGTGGTCGTCACCTGGTTCGAGGCGGTACAACTCGCGTTGACGCAGGCATCAAGCATGTAGACCGCGTTGACCCAATTGTGTCGATGAACCGCGATATCGACGCTGGTGCTGGTGCCGGCGATATTGCCGCCGACCTGGCTGAACCCGGAGACGCCGTCGGGGTCCTCATAGAGCTTGTAATGGGTCGCGCCGGCGGACGCCGCCCAGGAAAAGTTGAACGTTTTGATGCCGACGCCGAGAATTAGCGTCGTTGCCGGCGGGGCGCCTCCGCCGGTGCACGTGATCGCGACATTGGTGACGTTCGCACCGCTGACGGTGCTGCTGTTACTCGTCGGCGTGCAGGTCTGGGCCGGTGACCCCGGTTGGGTCGCGACCGTGACGTTGTAGCTGCTGCCGTCGGCGAGCGCTGTCGCAAAGGTGAACGCGCCGTTGCCGCTGATCGCCAGATCGTCGCCGCCGTTGTTGCGTATTACGAGGCCGCTGCCGGTGAGCCCGGACACCGCGCCGCCGATGGTGTAGGAACTCGTCGCACAGGTAATCGCCACGTTGGTGACGTTTGCACCGCTGACAGTGCCGCTGCTACTCGTCGGCGTGCAGGTCTGGGCCGGTGACCCCGGTTGCGCCGCGACCGTGACGCCGTAGCTGCTGCCGCTGGTGATCGCCGTCGTGAAGGCGAACACGCCGTTGGCGCTGATCGCCAGATCGTTGCCGCCGTTGTTGCGCAATACGAGACCGCTGCCGGTGAGCCCGGATACCGTGCCGCTGATGGTGTAGGAATTCGTGGTACAGGTAATCGTTACGTTGGTGATATTCGCACCACTGAGTGCGCCGCTGTTATTTGTCGGAGCGCAGGTCTGCGCCGGCGAACCCGGTTGCGTCGCGATGGTGACGCTGTAGCCACTGCCGTCGGTAAGCGCGGTGGCGAAGGTGAACGCGCCGCTGGCGCTGACGCCCAGGGCATCGCTGCCGTTGTTACGCAGTACGAGGCCGGTGCCGGCCAGGCCCGATACGGTTCCGCCGACGGTGTAGGTTGCGACCGTTACTGGCGTCGTCGCAGGTATGCTCGATCCCCCGCAGCCGACTAGCGTCAGGGGCAGCAGCACGAGCGGTAACAGGTGGAACGGGCGACGCATGTCGAACTCCTGAAATGATCGTTAAGCCACCGGAATTCTGTCGGTGCTACGCCCGAACCCTGGCCCGGGGGGGGGGGGATCCCCGGCGCCGATATCGTTAACTTCGGCCCATGGTTAAAATATCGGCTGGAATGCGCCGTGCCTTGAGCGTCGCGCCGGCACGTGGATGACGCGGTTGATCCGCGCCGCAAAAGACCTCTGTGTGGTCTCGTGCTATGCTCAACGCATGCGGAATTATCGAAGGCATTCGAGCACAAAACGCAACGTTTTCTGGGCCGTGCTCGCGGCGCTGTTGCTGATGCCCGCGGCGCATGCCGGCGGGGCGCCGGGGTCCGTATCCGCTGCATCGAACGCCTTGGCAGCGAAGGCTGTTGCCGACGGGTTTCCGCTGCGTTTCGAGCGTAACGACGGGCAGGTGTCGGCGCAGGTCCGGTATCTGGCGCGCGGCCGCGGTTACACCCTGTTCCTGGCGCGCGACGAAGTGGTCTGGTCGTTGGCCGGCGATGCCGACCCGGTGACCAGTCAGCGCGCATCGGTCCGGTTGCGGTTTGTCGGCGCCGATCCGGCGGTGCCGGTCGAGGGCCGCGGACTCCAGCCGGAGCAGCTGAATTATTTGACCGGTAGTAACCTGGACGCCTGGCGTACCGACGTGCCGGTGTTCGATACTGTGGTCTACCGCGCGCTTTATCCCGGCATCAATCTGGTTTTTCACGGCGAGGGTAATGCGGCGGAATACGACTTCGTCGTCAATCCTGGCGCACGTGCCGAGGCTATCCGACTGCAGTTCGACGGTGCGACAGTGGCGATTGATGAGCGCGGCAATCTGGTGTTGCGCAGCGCCGGGCGCACGCTGGTACAGCACGCGCCGGTGGTCTATCAGGATATCGCGGGCGCGCGCGTCCCGGTCGACGGGCGATTTATCCACAAGGCACGCAACCAGGTCGGTTTCGACATCGCTTCCTATGATGTCGCCTACCCGCTGATCATTGATCCGGTGATCAGCTACGCGACGGTGTACGGCGGCAGCGGCAGCGACGTTGGCCGTGGCATTGCGGTAAATGCAACCGGCATCTATATAACCGGCGAGACGGACTCGATCGATTTTCCGACGTCGTCCGGCACCACGCAAGCGTTGCATGCGGGGAACAAGGACGTGTTTGTGCTGAAGCTCAACCTGGGCGGCAGCCGGGTTTACGCGACCTATCTCGGCGGCAGCGGCGACGATGCCGGTAACGGCATTGCGATCGACAGCGCCGGGAATGCGTTTGTGACCGGCGATACCACATCGTCTAATTTTCCGCTGGCAAGCCCGCGTGACGGTGTGTGCGGCAGCGGCAGTGGCTGTGACGGCGGTCTGTCGGACGCCTTCGTTGCGAAGCTGAACACGGCGGGCAATGAGCTGGTGTTTTCCACGTATCATGGCGGCAGTGGCGCCGACAGCGGCGCGGCGATCGCCGTGGATGGTTCCGGTAACGCGTACGTCGGCGGCGAGACGGCGTCGGGTGGTTTTCCGACCGCGTCGCCTTTTCAGGGGGCGATCGGCGGGGCGAAAGACGGCTTCGTATCGAAATTCTCCAGCACCGGTGTGCTGACCTATTCGACGTTTCTCGGTGGCGCCGGCGATGACAGCGTCACGGGTATTGCAGTGGACGGCTCGGGCAATGCCTATGTCACCGGCGCGACGTTTTCAGGAGACTTTCCCAAGACGGCCGGTGCTTACCGGGAATTTCCCGCCGGCGCCGGTGATGCCTTTGTGACGAAGCTCGGCAGTGCTGGCAGCAGTCTGGTGTATTCCACCTACCTGGGGGGGATCAACTTCGATCGCAGTTATGCCATCGCCGTCGATGGTTCGGGCAACGCGTATGTCACCGGGGCCACCATATCGCTGGATTTCCCGACATTGAACCCGGTACAGGCAACGCATGCCACCGCCGGGATCACGCGGGATGCGTTCGTCACCAAACTCAACGCGACCGGCACGGCGTTGTCGTATTCGACGTTTCTCGGTGGCGCGGGCATTGATATCGGTAACGCGATCGCGGTCGATGCGAGCGGTAATGCATTTGTTGCCGGGCAAACGGTCTCGCCCGGTTTTCCGTTGAAGAACGTCATGCAGGGGTATCTGCTGGGCGATTCGGATGCGTTTGTCGTCAATCTTTCCAGCAGCGGCGCGCTGGTGTATTCCACGTTTCTCGGCGGGCCGGGATCGGACACCGCGTTTGGTATCGCGCTGGACGCGGCGAACGTCGCGCATGTCGTTGGCCAGACGCTGCGCTCTGACGCGACGCCGGCGCCCGACAGCCAGATTGCCGACACCTACGCCGGCAGTGACCTGCTGACGTTTCCGTCCGTTGCCGCTATTCAGGCGTCGCTGCGCGGCACCAGCGATGCGTTTGTCGTACGTATCGCCCCGACCCGGAGCACCGATCTGGTCGTGACCAAGACCGATAACGCGACATCGTCGGTGATCGCCGGGCAACCGTATACATCGACGGTGACCGTGATCAACGGGGGTCCCGACACGGCTGACGAAATCATGCTGGTGGATACCTCCCCGGTTTCGTTCGACGAACCGCAGTCATTAACGGTGTTGTCGGCCGTGCCATCGCAGGGTACCTGTACTCTGGTGCAGCGGGTGGTTGTTTGTGAACTGGGCGTGCTGGCCGGCAATGCATCGGCATCGGTGTTGCTCACCTACGTGCCGGCAGACGCCGCATCGTATACCCGGGCCGCACTCATCGCCCGCGCCAGTGAATCGGATCCGGTGTTAACGAACAACCTCGCCAGCATCACGACGCGGGTAGTCTCCGCCGGGGGCGGGGGTGGCGGCGTATTTGCTCCGGGCTGGCTGATGGTTATCGCGCTGGCTGGACTGTTTGCCATGGGTTTCCGGCCGCGGTCCGGCCGCCCGCAGGGCGAGCCGCGCCAGAGCGCATACTATAAAAGTAAAAACTGCGCCTGATTTGCGGCAATTTAAGGTGTTTTTCGCCGTAAAACGCATTTCATTAGCGAATAGCAGATTGATTATATAAATTACGCACTAACAGAGTTTGCTTCTGGCAATAGGCGCGCCACAGCGGGTACTCGGGTAACAGGGGGGAGTTTTATGGAAGCCTTTCGAAGCGGCAGCGATGTATTGTTTATCTTGCTTGGCGCGATCATGGTGCTTGCGATGCACTCCGGCTTCGCGTTTCTCGAGGTCGGCACGGTGCGCAAGAAGAACCAGGTGAATGCGCTGGTCAAGATTATCTGTGATTTTTCGATCTCGACCATCGCGTACTTCTTTATAGGCTATGGCGTCGCCTACGGCATGGGTTTCATGCAGGGCGCCGAAACCCTGGTGGAGAAGAACGGTTACGAGCTGGTCAAGTTCTTTTTCCTGCTGACCTTTGCTGCGGCGATTCCGGCGATTATTTCGGGCGGTATCGCGGAGCGGGCGAAATTCTATCCGCAGCTGGCGGCTTCAGCGGTGCTGGTCGGGTTTATCTACCCGTTTTTTGAAGGCATTGCCTGGAACGGTAATTTCGGTATTCAGGAATGGCTGAAGATGCAATTCGGCGCGGCGTTCCATGATTTCGCCGGGTCGGTGGTGGTGCACGCGATGGGCGGCTGGCTGGCGTTGGTGGCGGTGATCCTGTTGGGTGCGCGCCATGGGCGCTATGGCAAGAACGGCGAGGTGTTTGCGCATCCGCCGTCGAGCATTCCGTTTCTCGCGCTGGGTGCATGGATACTGACCGTGGGTTGGTTCGGATTTAACGTGATGTCGGCGCAGAAGATCGACGCGGTCAGCGGCCTCGTTGCTCTGAATTCACTGATGGCGATGGTCGGTGGCGTGCTGGCGGCGCTGGCAGCCGGCAGAAACGACCCGGGTTTCGTCCATAACGGGCCGCTGGCCGGGCTGGTGGCGATCTGTGCGGGGTCCGACGTGATGCATCCGATCGGCGCGTTGGTCACCGGCGCTGTGGCCGGCGGGTTGTTCGTCGTGACCTTCATGCTTACCCAGAACCGCTGGAAGATCGATGACGTGCTCGGCGTATGGCCGCTGCACGGCCTGTGCGGCGCGTGGGGCGGTATCGCGGCGGGCATTTTCGGACTCCAGGTCTTCGGCGGCGTCGGTGGCGTCAGTTTTATGTCTCAACTGGCTGGTACCGCAATGGGGGTTGGCATCGCGCTGATTGGCGGATTCGTCGTCTACGGCATGTTCAAGGCCGCGGTCGGTATCCGGTTGACCCGGGAGCAGGAATTCGAAGGCGCCGATCTGGCGATCCACAAGATTTCCTCGGAGGCCGGCTACGATAAGTGACGAGACCCCGGAAAAACCCTCAATGGATTTTTTCGGGACAAAAAAAACAGCCGAAGCCTTGCCGCACCGCAGGTAACTCCGGAATCTTTTTGGCGGTTCCTGAGTCGCTGGATTTGTGCAGTTGACTTGCGTTGCCGGCGCCGGATCACGGACAATAGTCCCATCGCGATTCGCTCGCCCGATCGGGTTTCTGTTAAGGAGCGTATGGGACGCAAGTTATTTATCAAGACATTCGGCTGTCAGATGAACGAGTACGATTCGTCGCGCATGGCTGACCTGCTCGCGAACTCACACCGGCTCGAGTTAACCAGCACCCCTGAAGACGCCGACGTTCTCATCCTCAATACCTGTTCAGTGCGGGAAAAGGCCCAGGAAAAGGTTTTCTCACAGCTCGGGCGCTGGCGCGAATGGAAGCTGGCGCGCCCGGATTTGATCATCGGCGTGGGCGGTTGCGTGGCCAGCCAGGAAGGCGATGCGATCCATCGGCGCGCGCCCTACGTCGATCTGGTATTCGGTCCGCAGACCTTGCACCGGCTGCCGGCGATGCTCGACCGGCTGGTGCGTGAGCGGCGCACCGTCGTCGATATCACGTTTCCCGAAATCGAAAAGTTCGACAACCTGCCGGCGCCGCGTGCCGATGGGCCGACCGCTTATGTGTCGGTCATGGAAGGGTGCAGCAAGTACTGTACGTTCTGTGTCGTGCCCTATACCCGTGGCGAGGAGTTCAGTCGGCCGTTCGATGACGTGATCGATGAAATCCGCCAACTGGCGGCCCAGGGCGTGCGCGAGGTGACGCTGCTCGGACAGAACGTCAATGCCTACCGCGGCGATATGGCGGATGGCGGCGAGGCGGATCTGGCTCTATTGATTGAGTTTGTGGCCGATATAAAGGGTATCGACAGGATTCGTTATACGACATCGCATCCGGTGGAGATGACAGAGAACCTGATCAAGGTCCATAAAGACGTACCCCAGCTGGTGGGACACCTGCACCTGCCGGTGCAGAGCGGTTCGGACCGGATACTGGCCCTGATGAAACGTGGCCATACCGCACTGGAGTACCGTTCCACGATACGCCGACTGCGCGAGGCGCGGCCCGATATCAGCCTTTCCTCCGATTTCATCGTCGGCTTTCCCGGTGAGACCGCCGCCGATTTTCAGGCCACGATGGACCTGATCGACGCGGTCGGATTCGACGACTCCTACAGCTTCATGTACAGCCAGCGGCCCGGCACCCCGGCCGCGAATCTGCCGGACGACGTGCCGCTCGCGGTCAAGCAGGAACGCCTCGCTGTGCTGCAGAGCCGTATCGAAGATATGGCGTTTAAAAAGAACCGGCGCCTGGTCGGCACGGTACAGCGTATTCTGGTGGCAGGCCCGTCGCGCAGGGACAACGCCGTGTTGACCGGCAAGTTGGAAAATAACCGCTCGGTCAATTTCGCGGGTGATCAACGGTGGGTCGGGCGGTTTGTTGATATACGAATTACCGAAGCGCTGCCGCGCTCGTTGCGTGGAGAACTTGTCGAACAACCGGGAGAACTTCATGTTGCCAACTGGTAGAAGTGCTATCTGAATGTCCACATCAGTCAAATCATTACGCAAGAAACTATTGAATACCCATCTCAAATCCAGTGACGTCATACTGGAGCCCGCCGATAACAAGCGACTCGCGAATCTCTGCGGTCAGTTCGATGAAAACCTGCGCATGCTCGAACGCCGCCTCGGTGTCGAGATCAACAACCGCGACAACGTATTCCGGGTGATAGGGGATGCGGCTCCGGTGCATGCCGCCGAAGAGATGCTGCGTAGCCTCTACGGCGAGACCGCGCGCGCCGCGCTGACGCCGTCGAGGATTCATCTGTTGTTGAAAGAGGCCGGCTTCGGCCCCGAGCCGGTGTTGACCGAGTCTCCGGTCAAGAGCGATGACCTCGGCGTCATGGGACGTCGCGGCCAGATCAAGGCGCTGGGCCCTAACCAGGCGCGCTACCTGAAAAACGTCGGTTCGCACGACATCAGCTTCGGCGTCGGCCCGGCGGGCACCGGCAAGACCTATCTTGCCGTGGCGTGCGCGGTTGAAGCGTTGGAGCGCGAGCAGGTGCGCCGCCTGTTGCTGGTGCGGCCGGCGGTGGAGGCCGGCGAGCGGCTCGGGTTTCTGCCGGGCGACTTCGCGCAGAAGATCGACCCGTATCTGCGCCCGCTCTATGACGCGCTGCACGAGATGCTGGGGTTCGAGCGCGTCGCCAAGCTGGTCGAGCGTAACGTCATCGAGATTGCGCCGCTGGCCTATATGCGCGGGCGCACACTCAATGAGGCGTTCATTATTCTCGACGAGGCGCAGAACACGACGATCGAGCAGATGAAGATGTTTCTAACGCGTATCGGCTTCGGCTCGACGGTGGTGGTGACCGGCGACGTGACCCAGACCGACCTGCCGCGCGAGAAGCGCTCCGGCCTGCGCCATGCGATCGAAGTACTAAAAGACGTGGACGGCATCAGCTTCACGTTTTTCCAGGCGAAAGATGTCGTCCGGCACCCGTTGGTGCAACGGATAGTGACCGCGTACGAGGCGTTCGAATCGTCGCCCGACAAACGCGGCTATCCAGGAGACGAGTGACCATCCAGGTAGCGATCCAGAAGGCCGTCAAACCGGCCCGCGAGCTGTGGCTGCCTGCGGCGCGCGAGATCCGGCAATGGGTACGCGCGGCACTGCACGGACGGTGCGACAGCGGTCAGCTGACGGTCAGGATCGTCGATCGCGCGGAGTCCGCCACGCTTAACCAGACATACCGGCAAAAAGCCGGCCCGACCAACGTCCTGTCGTTTCCGATGGATCAGCCGGACCTGCTAGTCCCGCCTTTGCTGGGTGACATCGTGGTGTGCGCGCCCCTGGTGATGGACGAGGCGGCCAGCCAGGGGAAGACCGCGCAGGCACACTGGACCCACCTCATTGTCCACGGCGCATTGCATCTGGTTGGTTACGACCATGTCGATTCCGTCGCGGCAGCAGAGATGGAAGCCATTGAAATATCTATACTAAAGGCCTTAGGCTGGGCCAGCCCGTATGAAGAATCTGGTGAAAGCCGGACGAACAGACTATAGAATCAAGCATTAATATCACGCAGGTTTGAAAGATCCATGTATTGCACTATCGTTTTCTCCACGTTTTACTGCCCTTTATGAACGACCCCCGACCGAGTACCGCGACCGCGACCCGTTCCTGGATCGACCGCCTCAGCCAGGCGCTGATGGGCGAACCCAAAGACCAGGAACAACTGATCCAGTTCTTGCGCGATGCGCAAAGCCGCGACCTGATCGACGGCGATGCGCTGCAGATGATCGAAGGTGTGCTGCAAGTGGCCGAGATGCAGGTGCGCGATATCATGATACCGCGCGCGCAGATGGTCATCGTCGAGCGGGATGCCTCATTACGGGACCTGCTGCCGGTGATCACCAAGTCCGCCCATTCACGTTTCCCGGTCATCGGCGACACCCGTGATGACATCGCGGGTATTTTGCTCGCCAAGGACCTGTTGCCCTACTTTCAGCAAGGCACCGAGGCCAGTTTCAACGTGCGCGACCTGTTGCGCCCGGCGGTGTTTATCCCGGAAAGCAAGCGCCTGAATGTGTTGTTGAAAGAGTTTCGTGCCAGCCGCAACCATATCGCCATCGTCGTCGATGAGTACGGCGGCGTGGCGGGTCTGGTGACCATTGAGGACGTGCTCGAGCAGATCGTCGGCGAGATCATTGACGAGCACGATATCGAAGACGACGTGCACATCAAAAAGCACAATGACCGGCACTATACCGTCAAGGCGCTGACGGCGATCGAGGATTTCAACGAGTACTTCCATACCCAGTTCAGCGAAGAAGAGTTCGACACCATCGGCGGCTTGGTCATGAACCGGTTCGGCCATTTGCCCAAGCGCGGTGAAACCATGGTGCTGGAGCCTTTCGAGTTCAAGGTGTTACACGCCAACAGCCGTCGTATCCACCTGCTGCAAGTGTCGCTGCACGACGGTACCGGTGATATTGCTGCTGACGGCAATGGTCAGGATGGCAGCCCGAAGACGTAAGCGACCTTAACGCGCTCGCTTACCCTTGCCCTATGTTCCCACGAATTCTGCGGACCGGTTGGCCGGGTGATGTTGCGGCAGTCGCCGCCGGTGCGTCTTTGCCGCTGGCCTTTGCGCCATTCAACTATTTTCCGGTCGCCGTCGTAGCGCCCGCCGTGCTATTCGCGTTGTGGCTGGAGGTGTCACGCGGCCGGGCGTTCTGGCGTGGCTGGTTGTTCGGTCTGGGCATGTTCGGTACGGGCATTACCTGGATATTTATCAGCGTCCACCACTACGGCCATGTACCGCTGGCGCTCGCGCTATTTCTGACCGCGCTGCTGGTGGCGTTTCTCGCGCTGTTCCCGGCGTTGTACGGTTATTGGTGTAACCGCGTTAGTCACAGGTTGGGGATGCGTGCCGCGCGCCTGCAGCTGCTGCTGGTACTGCCGGCCGGCTGGGTGCTTGCCGAATGGGTGCGCGGCTGGTTCCTGACCGGATTCCCGTGGCTGAATCTTGGTTACAGCCAGATCGACAGCCCGCTTGTCGGCTACGCGCCGGTGGCCGGTGTCTATGGCGTGTCGTTGATGGTCGCATTAAGTGCCGGGCTGCTGGTGTTGCTGTTGACCGACCGTGGCTGGATGGCCAAGACGGGCTGGCTCGCCTCGCTCGCCGTAATCTGGCTCGCCGGTTTTGTGTTGAGTCAGATCGAGTGGACTGAACCGGATGGCGCACCGCTGAAGATTGCGATGATCCAGGGCAACATCTCGCAGGACGTAAAATGGCATCCCGACCAGCGCCAGCCGACGATCGATATGTATCGCGATCTGACGCGCCAGCAGTGGGGCGCCGATCTGGTGATCTGGCCGGAATCGGCCATGCCGGCGTTTTACGACGAACTCGAGTTCATGTTCGACGAGTTCAGCGAAGAACTGCGCGCCGAGGGCACTGACCTGCTGGCAGGCGTGTTGTACATGGACCTGGCCAGCGGGCGGTACTACAACAGCATGATCAGCGCCGGCAGCACCAAAGGCTTTTATCACAAGCGCCATCTGGTTCCATTCACCGAGTCCCTGCCGTTCAAGTATCTGCTCGGCGGGCTGGTCGCGTTCATGGACGTGCCGATGTCCGACTTCAGCGCCGGCCACAGTGGTCAGCCGCTGCTTGAGGCGGCCGGCCACAAGATCAGCATCTCGATCTGTTTTGAAGATGCGTTCGGCGAAGAGGTCATCGAAACGCTGCCCGAGGCGGGCCTGCTGGTGAACGTCAGCAACGACGGTTGGTTCGGCCGCTCGATAGGCCCGCACCAGCACCTGCAGATCGCGCGCATGCGCTCCGTTGAAACCGCCCGGCCGATGCTGCGCGCCACCAACACCGGCGTCACCGCGATCATCGACCGGAAAGGCCAGCTCGTCGACACCGCGCCGCAGTTCGAGACCTATGTACTGAGCGGTACGGTCCAGCCGCAGCGGGGCACGACGCCGTATATCGATGCGGGCAATGTACCGGTGGTGGTGTTGACGATCGCGTTTCTTATGGTGGCCGGGTGGCTGCGGAGTGGTCGGGCATAGTTCGCGGGTCGGGCCGACATTGTGATGTCATACCTGGCAAGCAGCAAAACACATGGCCGTCAATCCATTTGATCCGGAAGACAGAACGGAAATTGTTTTTAGGTACGGTTCCAGCGGGCCCAGAACCGCCGCCGGTCATAACCGGGATAGAGTCTCGTTTTGTCCCAGCGGTCAAAGATACGGTGCCGCGTCAGGCCTCTTGCGAGCGTATCGTTTATCACGCCGGGTACGCCGCGCTGAAAGTTGTGGCACTCCCAGACGATATTACCCTCGATGATCATCGCGCCTTTGTCGGTCCACGCGATATCCCAGCCTATGGTGCCGAGAAAACCGAAACTCCGCGACGCGCGGAGCGCAAGAGCGGTCACGTCACGGTATCCCTCCAGTTCCAGGTTAATCAGATCGATGCCGGTTTCGGGATGGTGCGTGATCGCGGTCTGACTCGTGAAATCATATGCGTAACGGGGGCGGCCAGAATCGTCCAGGCTGATCTGGTAACCACTGTCCTCCTCGTTATCCACCATAGTACCCGGTGCGCCGATATGTACGACCGTCGCGGCTACATGCCATCTGCCGTCACTGGTTTTAATGGTCGCGACCCGGAAAGTGTTCAGGCTGGTCGCATTCAGGCGGGCCAGTACTCCCGCGTTGCAGACTCTTTCTTCGATCAGGAAACCTCTTCTTGATACGCGTTGCATGTGTTCCCAGAGTTGTTCCGCCGTGTAGTTGTCCCTGATGGAATGAAAGCGATCGCCATTTTTTTTCACTACCAGAATTCCGGCGCCACACGCGCTGCTCACCGGTTTGAGTACCAGAGGTTGTGCGACGTTCTCCAGAAACTCACGCCACTGCGCGGCGGTCTGGATACTATGGTCTGTGCCTGCGGTGGCCAATAGTCGCGGTGTCGGCAGGCCTAGTCCGATCAGCAAGTGTTTCTGGACATACTTGTCCGTTAACGAGATGCCGAATTTTGATTCATTGTTCTCGAACGGCCAGTACACCGAGCCATCTGCCGTGACATAGCGGCTTTTTTCTTCCCACGTCTTGCCGGGACGATAAAACTCGTGACGGTAGTAATCGGCCGGGCTCAGGCAGAGGAGTAGTCTGTGCAGCACAATGTCGACGAGCTGCGCCGGTATGCTGCGTACTTGTGATGCCTTGCGCATATACCATACCAGGCGTTTTAATTTTTTCATGGCGATATCAGTGGCTGCGTGTCGATCACAATCCGGTTATTCGTACAGTTCAGTTAGCCGGCCGGGGATGCCATCCGCCGGCATTGTCGCGAGGTTTTCCAGCCTTGCAACCGGATGTTGTTCGCCGGATTCTTTCAAATAATAAATCTCAAGGTCCTTCAAGCCTGGAATCCCGCACTTCGTTTTGACCCTGTCGTTCTGGTCGCAGGTGATCGCGCATTGTTCTGGCCCGAATATGATGCCGTCCAGAGCATCGTTCAGACAACTGATGAATGGATTATTCTGCAAAAAAGCCGTCAGACCCGGTGATCCCTTGGCAATACGCAACAGGAAGCCTCCGCACCCGGGCGGGGTGATGCGCGCTTCCCACTTCTTCTTGTATTGCAGCGCGCCGCCTTCAAGGGACGCCCGCGACGCCCCGGCATTCAGTTTGCAGAAACCCTGTTCAGCCAGATACTGCATTTCAAAATGTTAAATAGCGCCAAGCACCCCTTCCCTGACATACCGGTTATCGCCGTCCTTCACGCCAAGCGACCACGCGCGAACGCCATTCCGCTCATGGACGACGACTTCGCCAGCAACGTACTCTGTGCCACGTCTGGTCGGTATCAGGTCCGCGCTGTCGATCTGTTTTATCATTAAATCGAATGGCATCAGCGCCCCGCAGTTACCCTGCGCCTTGAGAGTATGAGCCACGTACATCGTGTCATAGAACAACCGGAATTTCTGATCTTCGTGGGTGATTTCGTATTCTTGGCGATATTTCCGGACATTTCGTATATCGCTGCGAACGCCTTCCTTGCTCCTGATTTTGTCTTCGTTCAGCGGTAGATTGAATTCGCTATCTACCCGGAACGGCACATAGAAGTCACTGCGGCGGCCAGCCCGTTTGAGTTCGCTGGCATTTTCCTGGCCTATCACCAGTGCGATATCCCTGTATCGCGCTGCCAACCACGGAATAGCCCATATCCAGACCTTGCCCTCGTGGTCTTCGCGATACACAACGCCGTATGCGAGGTGGGCGATCCAATTCTTGTTCAGCGCGCGCCGCGCGTAGAATATTTTGAGATGGCTGTTGCTGTGTTTTTCATTTCCATCCAGCAGCCAGCCATTCTTTCGATACACCCGCAACCTGCTGCGTAACCGATTAATTATCGCCTTCATTTCGGGTAATCGCTCCGGTGCCGGAACGTGCATTATTACTTTGCGCTGACATTTTCCGTCGCCGTCATCTCCGTCAGGACCAGAACGGCCGGCGGTTGTAGCCAGGATAGAGTCGGCTTTTGTCCCATCGGCCGAAGACGTGATGCCGCTTCAATCCGGCTGCCAGGGTATCGGTGATCATGCCCGGTCCGCCGCGTTGCAGGCTGCTGCAACCCCAGACGATATTGCCCTCGATGATCATCGCGCCTTGATCCGTCCATGCGATATCCCAGCCGACGGTGCCCAGAAAACCAAAGCACCGCGATGCGCGCAGCGCCAGGTCAATCACGTCGCGATAACCCTCCAGCTCCAGATTCATCAGATCGATACCGGTCTCGGGATGATGCGTGATGGACTGCCGCGTAGCGAAATCAAACGTGTGGCGTGGTCTGCCTGATTCATCGAGATTGATTTGTATACCACCCTGGGCATTGTTATCGGTCACCGCACCCGGCGCGCCGATTTTTACGGCGGGCGCAGCCACGTGCCAGACGCCGTCGTTGGTCTTGATGGTCACGACGCGAAAGGTATTCAGGCTTGTTGGATTCAGGCGCGCCAGTACGCCCGTGTTGCTGACCCGCTCCTCGATCAGGAATCCCTGATACGACTTTGATTGCATGTGTTCCCACAGCTGCTCCGGTGTCTGGCTCGCCGTGCCGGCGAAGAACCGCTCGCCGCGCCTCGATACCGCAAGGATACCGTCGCCGCCGGCGCTGCTGACCGGCTTGAGCATGATCGGCTGCTGTACGGTATTTAAAAAATCACGCCACTGCGTGTCGTCCTGTATGTCCCGGCCCGGCCCCACCGTGGCCATCAGTCGCGGCGTCGGCAGGTCGAACCCGATCAGCAGGTGCTTCTGCACATATTTGTCCGTTAGCGCGGTGCCGTACCTGAACTCATTGTTCTCGAACGGCCAGTAGATCGAGCCGCCAAGCGCGACATAACGGCTTTTCTGTTGCCAGGTCTTGCCCGGGCGATAGAACTCAAAATGGTAGTAATCCGCCGCGCTCACGCACAGAATCAGCTTGTGCAAAATGATGTCGAGCAGTTGCGCGGGTATGCTGCGCACGCCCGATGCCTGTCGCATATGAGTAATCAGATTTTTCAGTTTCTTCATGGCAGTGTCGATACTATGCCAGCAGGCGTATTCGCGTCATGGGAAATAACACGTATACGGATGCCCCGCTGACGGGTAAAAGGTGAAGTTCTCAAGACTGGCTCCCTGCGTGAAGGCGCTGATTATTCCAGAACCTACGTTGTTTGACCTGTGCGGTCCCGGTTACGCATTCAACTCGCGCGCGCCCGAGAACGCCGCTGACTGGGTGCCGCACAACCCGGCATCGGCCGACGCCAAGACCGGCAACCAGCTCGTTATTGCCGGCGAAATGCCGGTGTTGTGCAGCGCGGGTTCGGCGACCGGCGGGGGTCTGGCACTGCTGCGGGATGCCGGCTTCCAGATCACCGCCACACCGGTGACCTATCGCGACCCGGATGACCGTTATACGCAGCTCGTGCGCTTTGCGGAGCAGGGCATCATCGTCATCGACCAGCACGTGCAACCGGACGCGTCGCTGCGCCCCGGCCCGACCTGGATCGATTCATCGCTGCTGTCCTGGCTCAATAACAAGGGCAACCTCGCTGAACTGGTGCCGGTGTTCTGTCTTCCGGAGCGCATATTGTGTGATCCATCGTTGTTCGATGCCGAAACGCTGCAACAACATGCGCTGCCGTTACTTATCAAGGTCGCGAGCGACGAGACCAGTGGCGGCGGCTTAAGCGTCCGCCTGTGCCATACCGCGACAGACGTTGCGCGTGCACTGGCAACCTTCAGCGGCTGCGAACGCATCGTCATTGAAGACTATATCCCGATGGCGAAAAATTTCTGCGTGAACTATGCCGTGGCCGCCAATGGCATGGTGTCGTACATCGGTACCACCGAACAGATCATCGATGCACAGTGCGGCTATCTCGGCAACTGGCTGGGGCCGGACGTCGCGCCGCCGGCGGCGCTGATCGATGCCGCCGGCGAGATCGTAGCGAGCGCAGCACGGCTCGGCTACCGCGGTTTCGCCGGCATGGATGCCGCGCTGACCGGTGACGGCTCATTTTATATTTATGATCTGAACTTTCGTTTCAACGGATCGACGACACCGCTGCTGATACACGATGCCGTGGCCAGACGCGCCGGACTGCCGTCCGCCGAATTTCGCATCTGGCGCTATGCCGGCAGCTTCGGCGACATGCTGCGCGCGGCGCGCGATCTGATGGATACCGGGTGCTTTGTTCCGTTCGGCACCTTCGACCCTGCCGCCATGGGCGCCACCGGTGCGGCGCCGACCATGGCAGGCCTGCTGCTGGGGGAGTCGCGTGACGACATCGTCGAGCAGCGGCGGCGACTAAAGTCGGCGGGATTAGTTTGACGCAATCCAACAACGGCCAGGATGTGTTACGCGAGTTGTTGCTGCGCGCCGATTGCCTGATCGGCACTCGCATTAATTTTGTAGCCTCGATGCAGCGCAGCGGAATCGAGGAGTTCATCATCCAACCCACCAATCCCCGGATTTCATTTCATTCCATCCGGGCTACGCTTGCTACAAATTTGTCAACAGCGGTCTTGGGAAGACCGATTCTTTTCGCTTTAGGTCGTCGAGAGCAGCTTCTATCTCGGCAAGTCGATCAAGAACTCTTTGCATTGCTTCCTCTGCCATAGCAAGTGTAGCACCGCATCTCCGCGTCACTCCTCCGGCGCTACCCGCCGGAACGCGGTGCCGCGGCACACGGGGCAGGGGGGAATGTGGCCGGTGGCGTGGAAGTGCAGCAGCTCACCGCAGTCGAAGCACTGCAGGGTACCGATGCCGGCGATCTCGCCGGTATGCCACGCGTCGGCGCGCCGGGCCTCGTGTTCCAGTTCCATCAGCTCCACCTTGGTCTGGTCGGCCACCGTCAGGAACATCTCCAGCAGCCGTTCCTCGATCAGCTGGATATCGAACCTGAGCCAGTCGGCGAATTCCTGCGACGGACCGGACAGGTATTCGGCGGCATCCTCGATATCGCGCTTTAAATAGGTGCCGATCTTCTCGGCCTCCTCACGCGTCAGTTCGCCGAGCTCGACGGCCTTGGCCTTGGCCGCGTCGACGCGATGCTGTAATGTCGGCAGCGCCTTCTTGCTGGCCTCGTCGATCATGGCCCGGACGCGTTCCATCATGCGGTTGTAGGCGGCTATGAGCCGGTCGCCGGTCGCGGGTTGCTTGTGCTGAATCATCGGTTCACCTGTTTTTGCCGTCAATTGTTTGCCGTCCACGCTATAATCGCCGCCAGGCGGGAGGCTGCGGATATCGACATCAGGAAGCTCCTATTATTGAGCATCGCCTGCGAGGGCGACATGTATCAAGATTCGTCATTCCCGCGAAAGCGGGAATCCAGTCCCGCTAACGGCCGCTGGATTCCGGGTCTTCGCTTCGCTCCGCCCGGAATGACGAATTCATTGGGGCTTCCACGAACCTTATGATACACGCAGGGCCGGATCAGTGACATTGAAGAAAATCTGAATATGGATCAGCGATACGAACCAATAGAAGTCGAGCAGCAGGCCCAGGCATCGTGGGAGCAGAACAACAGCTTCGCGGTCACGGAAAACAACGGCAAGGAAAAATTCTATTGCCTGTCGATGTTCCCGTACCCGAGCGGACGGTTGCACATGGGGCATGTGCGCAACTACACGATTGGCGATGTGATCAGCCGCTACCAGCGCATGAAAGGCAAGAACGTGTTACAGCCGATGGGCTGGGATGCGTTTGGTCTGCCGGCCGAGAACGCCGCGATCAAGAACAACGTGCCGCCAGCGCGCTGGACCTACGACAACATCGCCTATATGAAGGCGCAGCTCAAGCGCCTCGGCTTTGGTTACGACTGGGACCGCGAGATTGCGACGTGCAGGCCGGAGTATTACCGCTGGGAGCAGTGGCTGTTTACGCGGCTGTTTGCCAAAGGCCTTGCCTATAAAAAGACCGCGCCGGTGAACTGGTGCCCGAACGACCAGACCGTGCTCGCCAACGAACAGGTGGTCGATGGCTGCTGCTGGCGCTGCGACACGCCGGTCGAGCGCAAAGAGATTTCGCAGTGGTTTTTGAAGATTACCGATTATGCCGACGAACTGCTGGCCGAGATCGACACGCTTACCGACTGGCCCGAGCAGGTGCGTACGATGCAGCGCAACTGGATCGGCCGTTCCGAGGGCGTCGAGTTGCAATTCACGGTCGACGGTGAGCCGCTGACCGTGTTCACGACGCGCCCGGACACGCTGATGGGCGTGACCTACGTCGCGGTCGCCGCCGAGCATCCACTGGCCGGGTGTGCGGCGCGGAATCATCCCGAACTTACCGCGTTTATTGCCGAGTGCAAACAGACCGGCACGTCCGAGGCGGTGCTCGAGACCATGGAGAAGCGCGGCGTCGACACCGGGCTGAAGGCCGTGCATCCGATCACCGGCGAACAGGTTCCCGTCTGGGTCGCGAACTTTGTGCTGATGGGCTATGGCAGCGGCGCGGTCATGGCCGTGCCGGCGCATGACCAGCGCGACTGGGAAGTTGCCACGAAATACGGCCTTGGCATCAAACAGGTCATCGCGCCGCAGGACGGCGCGGCAGTCGATCTGGAGCAGGGTGCGTTCGTTGACAAGGGCGTGCTGATCGAATCGGGCAGGTTCAGCGGGCTGACATCCGCGCAGGCGTTCGATGCGATTGCGAAACATCTGGAAGTCGCCGGCAAGGGTACGCGGCGCGTGAACTTCCGTCTGCGCGACTGGGGCGTGTCACGCCAGCGCTACTGGGGTGCGCCGATCCCGATCATCAACTGTCCCAAATGTGGCGCGGTGCCGGTGCCGGATGCGCAATTGCCGGTCGTGCTGCCCGAGGACGTGGCGTTCGATGCTGCCGGCGGGTCGCCGCTCAAGAAGATGCCGGAGTTCTACCAAACGACCTGTCCAAAATGCGGCGGTGCGGCCGAACGCGAGACCGATACCTTCGATACCTTCATGGAATCGTCGTGGTATTACGCGCGCTATTGCAGCCATGACAACAACACGGCGATGCTGGATGGCCGTGCCGACTACTGGCTGCCGGTCGATCAGTACATCGGTGGCATTGAGCATGCGATTTTGCATCTGCTGTACGCGCGCTTCTTTCACAAGCTGATGAGAGACGCGGGGCTGGTGACCGGTGCCGAACCATTCAGCCGCTTGCTGACGCAGGGCATGGTGCTGAAGGACGGCGCCAAGATGTCCAAGTCCAAAGGCAATACCGTCGACCCGCAGGCGCTGATCGACAAGTACGGCGCCGACACCGTGCGGCTGTTCACGATGTTCGCCGCGCCGCCGGAACAGAGCCTGGAGTGGAACGACGATGCGGTCGAGGGCGCGTCCCGGTTTCTGAAGCGGCTGTGGCGTTTGGCCACGGAGCCCGAGCATCTGGTGCTGGTACGCGAACGGACGACGGCCTCCATGGCCACCGACTGGAGCAAGACCAGTCCGTCGGCCCGTCAGTTACGCGCCGAGTTACACGCGCTGCTGGAGCAGGCGAATCGTGACGTGACGAAGTATCAGTTCAATACCGTCATCGCCGCAGCGATGAAGATGGTCAACACCCTGTCGCAGGTGTCGGTCAAGGAGGCGGATCGCGATACGCAGGCGGTATTCGCCGAGAGCATCGACATGCTGTTGCGGTTGCTGGCGCCGATCATCCCGCATGCCGCGCATGCACTGTGGCGTGCGGCTGGCCATACCACCGATATTCTCGATGCTGCCTGGCCGCAGTTCGATCCGGCGGCGCTGGTGCGCGACCGGATCGAACTGGTCGTGCAGGTCAACGGCAAACTCCGGGACCGCATCTCGGTGCCGGCATCGGCGAGCCATGCGGAGATCGAATCGACGGCCATCACGGCGCCGAACGTCGTGCGCTTTATCGAGGGCAAGCAGATCAAGAAGAAGATCGTCGTGCCCGGCAAACTGGTGAATATCGTTGTTCAGTAACGCGTCAGGATATCCGGTCGCCGGCACGCCGTTGTTGTGGCCGCGCCGGGTGTCGATTGGTCTGCTATTGCTTGCGGTGCTGGTGTTTACCGGTTGCGGGTTTCACTTGCGCGGTGCCGCGCTGGCGGATATTGACATGCCGGTGACCTGGCTGCAGAACGACGGCGTTAGTAACGAGTTTATTGTTGATCTGCGCCGCGCGTTGCGCTCGACGGGCACCGAATTCGCGGCCGACGCGAGATCGGCGGAAGCGGTGCTGACCATCAGCAAGGAGGACCGCTCGCGGCGGGTGTTGTCGGTCGGCTCGACCGGCAAGGTGCAGGAATACGAGCTGCACTATGCGATCAGTTTCCGTGTCAGCGATGCCGCTGGCAAGGAACGGTTGCCGGAACAGTCCATCAGCCGGGTGCGCGATTACTCGTTCGACCAGAACGACGTACTGGCCAAGCAGTCCGAGGAAAGCCTGTTATATAGAGACATGCGCCGCGATGTGATCAACGAGATTCTGCGTCGCCTGCAAAAGCTCAGACAAAAGGCCCACGATGAAACTGACGGTTGAACAACTGCCACGGCATCTTGAGCGCGGTGTCGCGCCGGTGTATCTCATCGCCGGCGACGAACCGTTGCTGGTGCAGGAGGCCGCTGATCTGATACGTGCCGCGGCGCGCACCTCGGGTTGTCAGGAGCGTGTCGTCATCAGTGCCGACGGCAACTATGACTGGGCGTCGCTGACACACGCGTCGGCCAGCTTGTCATTGTTCTCCGCACGAAGATTGATCGAGGTGCGCCTGCCGTCCGGCAAACCTGGCCAGCAGGGCGCAGCGGCACTGGTGGATTACGTGACGCGTCCGGCGGTGGATACTGTATTGCTGATTGTCTGTGGCAAGCTCGATAGTGGCGGTCGCAACGCGAAGTGGGTGCAGGCGATCGCCGCCGCCGGCGTGTTCCTGCCGGTCTGGCCGATCGAACCCGGCCAGTTGCCGCAATGGATCCACCGGCGCATGCAGGCGGCGGGCCTGAACCCGACGCCGGAAGCGGCACAGGTGCTGGCGGAGCGGATCGAAGGCAATCCGCTGGCGGCGGTGCAGGAGATCGAGAAGCTGCGCCTGCAATATGGTGCCGGCAAGCTCGACGCCGACACCGTGATCGATGCGGTGGCGAGCAGCGCACGTTACGACGTCTACAAGCTGGTTGACGCGGCGCTCGCCGGCGATGCGCTGCGGGTCATCCGGATTCTCGATGGCCTGCGCGGCGAGGGCACCGAAGCCGTGCTGGTCGTGTGGGCACTGGCGCGCGAGCTGCGCCTGCTGGCCGGTGTCGCCGGCCGGCCGTCGGCCGGCGCGCTGGACCAGGCACTGGTCACGGCAGGTGTCTGGGAAAAACGCCGGCCGCTGGTCAAGCAGGCGCTGGCGCGGCACGATATGGCGCGCTGGCGGCGCCTGTTGCAGGATGTAGCGACGATCGACCGGGTGGTCAAAGGCGCGGCCGTGGGCAATGCGTGGGATGAATTGCTACAATTGGCGCTCAATATCGCGGGTAAACCCGTTATCCACCATGCCGCGCTGGCGTAGCGCGGGGTATAGAGCCATGAGCGCAACACCCGACCGGTCCGGTTTCAAACTGCACGATTACATGATCGATGTCGGTCGCCGCGCGCGCGCGGCCGCGCGCGCGATGGCGCGTGCGACCACGGCGGAAAAAAACACCGCGCTCGAAGCGATTGCCGCGGCGATCGATGCAGCAGCGAACGAACTGCTGGCCGCGAACCAGCAGGACCTTGCTGCCGCGAGCGCGCACGGTCTCGACGACGCCATGGTCGACCGGCTGGAGTTGAACCCGTTACGCATCCGCGCGATGTCGGAAGGCTTGCGCCAGGTTGCGCAGCTGCCGGACCCGATCGGCGAGATCAGCGATCTCAACTACCGGCCGTCCGGCATCCAGGTCGGGCGTATGCGCGTGCCACTCGGCGTCGTCGGCATTATTTATGAGTCGCGGCCGAACGTCACCGCTGACGCCGCCGCCTTGTGTCTGAAATCCGGCAACGCGACGATCTTGCGTGGCGGCTCCGAGGCAATCCAGTCCAATCGCGCGATTGCGCGCTGCGTGCATCGCGGTCTCGAACAGGCCGGTCTGCCGGTCGATGTCGTGCAGGTAATCGACACCACCGACCGCGCGGCGGTCGGTGAACTGGTGGCGCTGAGCGAATTCGTCGATGTCATCGTGCCGCGTGGCGGAAAGGGCCTGATCGAGCGTATCAGCCGCGAGGCGACCGTGCCGGTAATCAAGCATTTGCACGGCGTCTGCCATGTCTACATCGATGACAAGGCCGACCTGAACAAGGCGATCGCGATTGCGTTCAATGCCAAGACGCAGCGCTACGGCACCTGCAACACCATGGAGACGTTGCTGGTGGCGCGCGCGGTGGCCGCGCAGGTGTTGCCGGAGCTGGGCCGGATGTACAGCAAGGAAGGTGTCGAGCTGCGCGGCTGCGCGGTGACGTGCGGCATACTCAAGGGCATTACCGCAGCGACCGAAGAGGACTGGCATACCGAGTACCTCGCGCCTATCTTGTCGCTACGCGTGGTCGACGGTCTGGATCAGGCGATGGAGCATATTCGCGTGTATGGCTCGAACCATACCGACGCGATCGTCACCGAGGATATTACGCGGGCGCGGCGTTTTCTCGCCGAGGTCGATTCGAGCTCGGTGATGGTGAACGCGTCAACGCGCTTCGCCGACGGTTTCGAATATGGACTCGGTGCCGAGATCGGCATCAGCACGGACAAGTTTCACGCGCGCGGGCCGGTGGGGCTGGAAGGGTTGACCTCGCTGAAATACATAGTGATCGGGGATGGCCACGTACGTCGCTAGCAAAGCGTTGATTAATCGTGCTGTTATTATTCCCGTACCCTCCGGGTATAAACTTCGCAGGAATCCAGCGACGCCATGATTCGAAAACACTGGATTCCGGGTCTCGACCCCTGGTTCCGGACATGGTCTCGGTCCTTGCTCCCGGCAGGACTCTACCTCGTCCGTTCGTGGACTCGTCCGCTACGCGCAGCCTGCCCCTGCGAAAGCAGGGGCCCGGAATGACGAACCAGTGAGAGATTTCTCCCTTGGTTTTTCGGATTACTTTGACTGTGCTGTCCGAAGGACATGACGAACCCGGTCGGTATCTTCGGCGGCACGTTCGATCCACCCCACTTCGGTCATCTGCGCACCGCACTGGAGCTATACCGGCAGCTGGCGCTGGCCGAGATGCGGCTGATCCCGTGCCGCGAGCCACCGCACCGAGCGGCACCGGGGGCGAGCGCCGCGCAACGACTGGCTATGCTCACCCGCGCGGTCGGTGACGAGCCCGGTCTGGTGATCGACGAGCGCGAGCTGCGTCGTCCGGGACCGTCGTACATGGTGGATACGCTGGCGTCGTTGCGTGAGGAGCTTGGCGACACGCCGTTGTGTCTGGTCGTTGGCTATGACGCATTTATCAGGTTCGATACGTGGCAGCGCTGGCGCGAGATACCGGAGCTTGCGCATCTGATTGTCGTGCGCCGCCCGGGCGCGCCATCTGCGCTGCAAGGCGAACTGGCGGCGATGTTCGCGGACCGTCGCGTGACGGATTTCGCCATGTTGCGGGCGCAGCCGGCCGGTCTGGTGTGCGAGCAGTCGGTGACGCAGATTGATATCTCGGCAACCCGTATCCGGGAGCTGGTAGCCGCTGGCCATAGCGTGCGTTATCTGCTGCCGGACGGGGTGGGTCGCTATATTCTGGAGCAGGGCTTGTATCCGTCGGCGGTTTGACCATGCTCACTTTGCACGGGCCTGCTGCGGACTTAGGGGGAAGGTTGCGACTGCATGGAGGCAGGACGAGCCCATGGATGAGCTAGGTAGAGTCGCGCCGGGAGCAGTGACCGAGAGCAACGCAGGAGCAGTTGCCGAGGATGAGGGAGTATGAAAAATTGTTTTTTGTTGATCCCGCCGCCCCGCTCCGGGCGGGAGAGGGGGTTGGAACCGGTGGAAATGGTAGGCGCCTGAACAATGGAATTACATAATGAAGAATGACCGACAACTGGTAACTGCCGTCGTAGACGCGCTGGAAGATCTCAAGGGTGTGGACATACAGGTGCTCGACGTGCGCGAGATGACCAGTATTACCGACTTCATGGTGGTGGTCAGCGGTAATTCGACCCGTCATGTCAAGGGGCTGGCGGATCATGTCCTGGAAAAGGCGCGCGAGATCGGGGTTCGGCCGCTGGGTGTCGAGGGCGAGCGCGAGGCCGAGTGGCTGCTGGTGGATCTCGGTGATGTCGTTATACACGTAATGCGCCCCAGCGCACGGGAGTTTTATAAACTCGAGCGGCTGTGGGATATCGACAAGCAGGCCGCCGCGGTCGCGGAAGAATAAACCTGGTGTTGCCCGGGAGCCGCATGATTCATGCAGAGGTTCGTGTGGTGCGGGGGCGTGCCGCCACTTCCCGGTTGCGAGAGTGACTGGAAAACGAAGAAGAACGAAAATCCCGCCCGGCGTTTTTCATGGCTGAAAAATACGCGGTTGGATTTTCAGGGTTACCCCGGGAGGTGTCCATGCGTATCGATCTGATCAGCGTCGGGCAGCGCATGCCTGGCTGGGTCGCCGACGGGTTCAACGAATTCGCCCAGCGCCTGCCGCGCGAATGCGCGCTGCATCTGGTCGAGATACCCGCGGTGAAACGGGCCGGCGGCGTTAACGAACAAAAGGCCATGGCGATGGAAGGCGCACGTATGCTCGCGGCAGTTCCGGACAATGCGCTGGTGGTCGCACTCGACGTCAACGGCGAGTCGTTCGGCAGCGTGGCGCTGTCGGGCCGGCTCGACCAGTGGCTGCACAGCGGGTGCAACGTTGCGCTGCTGGTCGGCGGGGCCGACGGCCTGGCGCCGGCCTGTTTAACACGTGCCGGCCAGCGCTGGTCCTTGTCGCCGTTGACCTTGCCCCATATGCTCGTTCGTATCCTGGTCGCGGAACAGATTTACCGGGCATGGAGCATCCTGAAGAACCATCCGTATCATCGCGCATGACCGGTGCCTGCCGGATCGTGCTGGCGTCCTCGTCGCCGCGGCGACGTGACTTGCTTGCACAAATCGGCGTCCGTTTTCGTCCGGTCAGCGTCGACGTCGACGAGACCCCGTTGCCCGGTGAAGCGCCGGCCGACTATGTGCGGCGTCTGGCGCTGTTGAAGGCGCGGTGTGGCTGGACGGCGGCGGCTGCCAGTGGCGACCCGCTGCCGGTGCTCGGCGCCGATACCGCGGTCGTTGTTTATCCCGGCCCGGAGCAGCAGGGCGGCGAGATTCTGGGCAAGCCGCGCGACCGGCGCGATGGCCTGGCCATGCTTGCGCGGCTGTCCGGGCATACCCATACCGTTATGACCGCGGTGGCGCTGGTCGGCAGTGGGCAACCCGGCCGCCACATGTCACAATCGGCGCCTGACAGCCCGCTGGTCGAGGCGTGCCGGTTAAGTGTCAGCCAGGTGACATTCCGGCCGCTGACCGCTGTGGAGATGACGGCGTACTGGGCCAGCGGCGAGCCGCGCGACAAGGCGGGCGGGTACGCGATACAGGGACGGGCGGCGATATTTGTCCGGCGTATCGAGGGCAGTTATTCGGGTATCGTCGGTTTACCGTTGCATGAAACGGCGGAGCTGCTGACGGAATTCGGCATTGGATTAAGCTGAAACAACATTCGGTCGACGCATGGGCCAGGAAATTCTGATTAATGTGACGCCGCGTGAAACACGCGTGGCGCTGGTCGAGGCGGGTGTGCTCGAGGAGATATCGATCGAGCGCGGCGCGCAAAAGGGCTGGGTCGGCAGTGTTTACAAGGGCAAGGTCTGCCGCGTGTTGCCCGGCATGCAGGCAGCGTTTCTGGATATCGGCGCCGAGCGCACCGCCTTTCTGCATGCCTCCGATGTTGCCGCCGGTTCGGTCGGCGACGGTAAAAGCGGCGCTACTATCAACCAGCTGTTGTCGAATGGACAGGAAGTTCTGGTGCAGGTGGTCAAGGAGCCGCTCGGCACCAAGGGCGCGCGGCTGACCACACAGATATCGATTCCGTCGCGTTATCTGGTCTTCATGCCCGGTCCGGTCTACGTCGGCGTATCGCAAAAAATCGAGGACGAGGCCGAACGGCAACGGCTCAAGGAATTCGTGCGGCAGCACATTCCCGCGGGCGCGCCGGGCGGGTACATCCTGCGCACGGCCGCCGAGGGCGCGACCGACGACGAACTCGTCACCGATATCGAATTTCTGCAGAACATGTGGGGCAAGATCCAGAGCCGCGCCGGCGAGGCCACTGCCGGCACGCTGGTCTATGAAGGGCTGCGCCTGGTGCAACGCACGATGCTGGACCTGGTCGGATCGGACATCGACAAGGTCCGGGTGGATGACAAGGCGACGTTCGAGGAACTGGTGGAGTTCGCACGGCAGTTCATGCCGGAGCTGTTGCTGCGTATCGAATATTTCCCCGACGAGACGCCGCTGTTCGACGTTTACTCGGTCGAGGACGAGATCAAGAAGGCGCTGAGTCGCAAGGTGTCGCTGAAATCGGGCGGCTATCTGGTTATCGATCAGCGCGAGGCGATGACTACCGTGGACGTCAACACCGGCGCGTTTGTCGGGCGGCGCAACCTCGAAGAAACGATATTTAAAACCAATCTCGAGGCAACCCAGACCATCGCGCGGCAGCTGCGGCTGCGTAATCTTGGCGGCATCATCATTCTCGATTTCATCGACATGGAGGACGAGGAGCACAAGCGTCAGGTGCTGCGCGCGCTCGAAAAAGCGGTGGCGCGGGATCGCGCCCGGACGACGATCAGCGAGATCACCAGCCTCGGGCTGGTCGAGATGACACGCAAACGTACCCGCGAAAGCCTCGAACATGTGTTGTGCGAAACCTGTCCGACCTGCGAAGGGCGCGGCACGATCAAGACGCCCGAGACCGTCTGCTACGAAATCTTTCGCGAAATACTGCGCGAGGCGCGTCAGTTTGACGTGCAGCAATATCGCGTGATTGCCGCCCACGAGGTGGTCGAGCTGCTGACCAACGCGGAGTCCGGCAATGTGACGGATCTGGAGAGATTCATCGGCAAGCCGATCAAGGTACAGGTCGAGCCGATGTATACGCAGGAACAGTTTGATGTCGTGCCGATGTAACCCTCGTGCGGGTTAACTGCCCGGCGCGTGCCCCCCGATCCGCCGGCCATGGCCGGACCCAAGTGACATACTCGTGACGAGCCTGGACCAATCGTGAGTTCGAATCGCCAGTGGTTCCGCAAGCTGCGCAGACTCTGCTGGGTCGCCGTTGCCGTCACGGTGATCTTCATGGCGGCGTTTACCGGCACCATGCAGCTGCTCCTGCCGGTCGCCGGCAAGTACCGCGAAAACGTCGAACAATGGGCCAGCCGGTCGTTTCAGCAACCGATCCGCATCGGCGGACTCGGCGCCGCCTGGCGCGGTTTCGGTCCGCGCCTCAAGCTCGACGATGTCCAGCTGCTGGACCATGACGGCGAGACCGTACTCGCCCGGTTTGATCAGGCCTATATCGGCATCGACCTGCTGAAATCGTTACGCTTCGGCGCGCTTCAACCCGGCGCGATCACTATTGTCGGCATCCGGCTGACACTGGTTCGCGACACTGCCGGCGCAATTTCGGTCAGCGGCTACGCCGGTCCGAAACCCGCCGTGCAGGATGGAGCGGCCGGCCAGCGCCAGCGAGAGGCGATAGAGCAGTGGTTTTTGCGGCAGAATCATCTGGCCGTCGAGGCCGGCGAAATCGAATGGATAGATCGGATGAAAGACGCAATACCGCAGCGTTTCAGTGATGTCTATCTGCGCTTGCGCAATCAGGGTGAGCAACATCAGCTCGAGGGTTTCGCGATGTTGCCGGATGACCTCGGGCGCCGGTTGCAGTTCGGCGTCGACGTTAGCGGCAATTTCATGCGATCGGATCACTGGCGCGGCGAGGTCTATGTGCAAGGCACCGCCGTGCGTCTGCCGGGCTGGCTCGGCGATACCGAATTGCTGGGCACGCGGCTGGCCGACGGCCGTACGGATTTCAAGCTGTGGAGCAACTGGGTCGATGGCAAGCCGGTCAACATCGACGCGGATGTCAGCGCCTCCGGTCTGCATTTTGTAGGCGCGCCCGGCACTGCGAACGAGCGAGCGCAATCGGCGACCGGGGTGTTGATCGACGCGGTATCAGGGCGGTTTACCTGGCAGCGGCGCGATGACGGCTGGGCGGCCGGTGCCGAGCGGTTCCTGGTGAAGCGCGGCGACGGGATCTGGCCGCCGTCGGAGTTTCATATGGCCTACGCGCGCTACGACGACGGCCCGGTGTTCGAGGGCGAAATGGATTATGCGCGCATCGATGACCTTGCCAGGCTGCTGCTGTCCAGCCGCGACCTGAAGGACGACTGGCGTGCAGCGGTGATCGATATCGAGCCGCGTGGCATTGTTCGACGCCTGCGTGTGCGTTATCAGAAGAACAACGACGCGGCAGACAGCGTCGATGTCGCCGCCGACCTCGATGCCGTGACGACGCGGCCGTGGAAGAAGGTGCCAGGGATCGCCGGTCTGGCCGGTTCGCTCGCGACCAGCGCGACAGACGGCCATTTCGATCTCGCGACACAACAGGCGGTGATCGATTTCGGCGATCTGTTCCGCGGGCCGTTGTCCCTTAATGAAGCGAGCGGCCGCATCGACTGGCATCGCAGTGACGACGCGTGGCAGGTGCGGACCGGGCTGCTTGATGCGCGTAGCAACGATATTGCCGCGCAAGGCACGATGACCCTGGTGTTGCCGGATGACCGGTCGTCACCGTTCCTCGACCTGCTGGTCAGTTACGAACACGGTAACGCGGCCCGCACGTCACGGTATCTGCCGGTACGCATTATGTCGCCGGCGGCCGTCGACTGGCTCGACCAGGCCATCGTCGGCGGCGATGTAACATCCGGCGGGCTGGTGTTTCACGGTGACACGAAAGATTTTCCGTTCGATGATGGCAGCGGACGATTCGAGACGCGCTTTAACGTGCGCGATGCGATTCTCGATTACGCGCGCGGCTGGCCGCGTCTGGAAGAGGTCGAGGCCGAGGTTGCCTTCGAGAACAGCGGTATGACGGTCATCGGTCATAAAGGCAAGTCGTTTGCGTCGACGCTCGATCGGACCCTTGTCACGATCGCGGACTTCGCGGCGCCGGAACGTGAGGTGGTGATCGATGGCAGTGCGCACGGCCCGACCGGCGACGCGTTGCGGTATCTGCGCGAAAGCCCGCTGCATGACCGGTTCGGAAAATATCTGGAAGGCGCGACGGCGAGCGGTGACAGCAAGCTCCAGCTCGCCTTGCGCGTCCCGTTGCGGCAGCATGCGCGTGCCGGCGTCGACGCCAGCATCGTGTTCGAGAACACTACGCTGCAACTGGCCGGTAACCGCGTCGACATCACCGATATCAATGGCCGCCTCGGGTTCACCGATGCGGGGCTGTCGGCAGAAGACATCGATGCGCGGCTGATGGGTTTGCCCGCGCGGATCGGCGCGCGCAGCGATGCTGCGGTCGAGCCGCCGGTCACCCGCTTCTTTGCGCGCGGCAATGCGTCGATGCGCGAATTCGCCAGGATCGCCGACCTGCCGCTGGTGTTTGATCGCGTCAGCGGCCGGACCGACTGGCAGGCCGAGCTCAGCATACAGCCGCAGGTCGACAAGCCGGCGGACGTGACGCTGGATATCCGTTCCGGGTTGCAGGGCGTCGACGTGCGTTTCCCGCCGCCACTGGGCAAGGGCGCGAGCACGCCGCGCGCGCTGCGCATTGTGATGGCATTGCCGCAGGGGCCGGAGCACCCAGTGCGCATCGACTACGGCGACGAGTTGCGCGTCGTCTACGGCCGGCGCGATACCGGCAAGGGTTTCGTGACGGACCGGGTGGCATTGCGTTTCGGTGGCGGAGAGGCCGTATTGCCGGCGACGCCGGGCATCCATGTGTCCGGTCAGCTGCAACGCATGGCGCCGGGGGAATGGAGCGAGATTGTTGACACGGGCGGGGCGCTGCGCGACGACGCGCCGAAGTTGTCGAGCGTGAGTATCGAAATCGGACAGGCCATCGTATTTGATCGGCAGTTCGACGATGTCCGGCTGGTCGCGCGACGCGACCCGAAAATGTGGCTGGCGGATGTTACCAGCCAGCAACTGGCCGGCAAGGTGCAGTACCCGATTGATCTGTCGGTGCCGCTGGTCATGGATCTCGAGTATCTCAAGCTCGCGCGGCTGACGGGCGAGGACAGCAAGCAACCGCTCGATCCGCGCAAACTGCCGGTCATGCGCGTGCGCAGCCGGCAGTTCATCTACGGTAACGCCGACTGGGGCAGCCTCGATCTGGTGACTTCGCGGCGTCCCGACGGGATGCACATCGATGAAATGAAACTGGATTCGCCGACGGCGCAGATTGCCATACGCGGCGACTGGGTGGTCGTCACGGGCGCGCACTCCTCGTCGGTGGACATCAAGGCCGATACCGCCAACCTGGGCCAGCTGCTGAAGAACCTGGACTATGTGGGCGGTATCGACGGCGGCAAGGGTCAGGTCGAGCTGATTGCACTCTGGCAAGGTCCGTTAAGCGCGTTCGCGCTGGAAAAGCTCGACGGAAGGTTGCACCTTAATATTGAGAACGGCCAGGTTCTGGATATCGAACCCGGCGCGGGTCGCCTGTTCGGGCTGTTGAGTGTGCAGGCGTTGCCGCGGCGTCTATCGCTGGATTTCAGCGATTTGTTTAAAAAGGGCTTTGGCTTCGACAAGTTGTCCGGCCAGTTTTCCATTGACGGCGGTAACGCCTATACTGAAGACTTTTATCTGGCTGGCCCGGCCGCGCGTATCGAGATGAAGGGCCGGGTCGGTCTGGCCAGTCATGATTACGATCAACTGGTCACCGTGACGCCGCAGGTCAGTTCCGGGCTGCCGGTTGCCGGCGCGCTGGCCGGCGGGCCGGTGGTAGGCGCGGCGATATTTCTGGCGGAGAAGCTGTTCAAGCCGGGTATCGACGATATCGTAACGGTCCAGTATTCGGTCAAGGGCGACTGGAGCAATCCGGTGGTCGAGCGTTTGTCCAAGCAGGGACAGACAGGGAAAAGGTAATTACATGGCAGAACCCAGCAGCACCGTCGCGGGACGCGCCGCCGCGATTCAAATGGCGTCGGGCCCGAACGTCAGCGCCAATCTTGGCGAGGCCGAGCGGCTGATCCGGCTGGCCGCCGGCAGTGGCGCCGCCCTGGTGGTATTGCCGGAAAATTTCGCGCTGATGGGCAACAGCGAGACGGACAAACTGGTCGCCCGGGAACGCGACGGGACCGGCCCTATCCAGGATTTTCTGGCACGCCAGGCGCGCGACCACAAGCTGTGGCTGGTCGGCGGAACGATACCGCTGGCCGCGCGTGATCCGGGCAGGGTGAAGGCGTCATGTCTGGTGTACAACCCCGCCGGCGAGCGCGTGGCGCGCTACGACAAGATGCACCTGTTCGACGTCAGGCTGGCGGAGAGCAACGAGGTGTACAACGAATCGGTGACGATCGAGCCCGGCGACCAGGTATGCGTCGTCGACACGCCGTTCGGACGGCTCGGCGTCGGCGTCTGTTACGACCTGCGTTTCCCGGAGCTGTTCCGCCGCATGCTCGACGATGGCATGGAAATACTGGCGCTGCCGGCGGCGTTCACCGCGCTTACCGGCAAGGCGCACTGGGAGTCCCTGATACGGGCTCGCGCGATCGAGAATCTGAGTTACGTGATTGCCGCGGCGCAGGGCGGCTATCACATCAGCGGCCGCGAAACCTATGGCAACAGCATGATCGTCGATCCGTGGGGCGTCATCCGGGGGCGCCAGGCGCACGGTGCTGGCGTGATCTGCGTCGATATCGATCGCACGCTGCTGGATACCGTGCGCCGCAATTTTCCGGCGCTGGATCACCGGCGGCTGCGTTGCGGATAACGGGCACGGCTGTATGACCGCATCGGATCGACCGGAACTGCTCGTCAAGATACGCGATCTGCATTTCCGTTTCGGCGCGCGCGTGATCTTCGACGGCGCCGACATCGACATCCAGCGCGGCAAGATAACGACGATCATGGGTCCCAGCGGCACCGGCAAGACCACGCTGCTGCGCATGATTGGCGGCCAGCTCAAGCCGGATTCCGGCAGCGTGCTGGTCGATGGTCTGGAAGTGCCAAAGCTGAAGACCGACCAGCTGTTTGCGTTGCGCAAGCATATGGGCATGATGTTTCAAACCGGTGCGCTGTTTACCGGTCTGACGATTTTCGAGAACGTCGCCTATCCGTTGCGCGAACACACCAGATTGCCGGAAGCGATGATACGCGACCTGGTATTGATCAAGCTGCAGGCGGTTGGTCTGCGTGGCGCGCGCAACCTGATGCCGGCGGAGCTGTCCGGCGGCATGGCGCGGCGCGTGGCGCTGGCGCGCGCGGTGGCGCTGGACCCGATGATGATCATGTATGACGAGCCGTTCACCGGACAGGACCCGATCACTGTCGGCGTGATCATGCAGTTGATCCGGCATTTGAACCAGAGCCTCGGCATTACCAGTATCATCGTCTCGCACGACGTGACGGAGGTGTCGGCGATCTCCGATTACATCTATATGATCTCGGAAGGCAAGGTCGTCGATCACGGACCGCCGGCGGAGCTGAAAAAATCCCGTTCGGACTGGGTCCAGCAGTTTTTGCAGGCGTTGCCGGACGGCCCTGTGCCGTTCCAGTATCCGGCGCCGGATTATCGTGCCGACCTGCTGGAGGATGGCGGATGATCGCCTGGGTCGGTGGGGGTATCGTGTAATGGACTGGTTGCAGTCGCTGGGCCGTACCGGCCTGATCCTGTTTGAACGGCTCGGGCGCGGGCATCTGTTCCTGCTTCGCGTGTTCGGCGGCATGTCGGATACCTTGCTGCGACCATCGCTGCTGATTGCGCAGATGTACTCGATCGGTGTGCTGTCGTTCACGATCATCGCGATCTCCGGGCTGAATGTCGGCATGGTGCTCGGTCTGCAGATGTACAACACGCTGGTGGATTTCGGCGCCGAGGATTCGCTCGGCCAGGTCGTCGCGCTGTCACTGGTGCGGGAACTCGGGCCGGTGGTGGCGGCGCTGCTGTTCGCCGGCCGGGCCGGGTCGGCGCTGACCGCGGAAATCGGCCTGATGAAGGCGACCGAACAGCTGTCGGGTATGGAAATGATGGCGGTCGATCCGATCAAGCGCGTCGTCGCGCCGCGATTTTTGGCCGGGATGTTGTCGATGCCGCTGCTGGCGGCGATCTTCAGCGCGGTCGGCATCCTGGGCGGATTCTTCGTCGGTGTCGGCCTGCTCGGCGTCGACAGCGGTGCGTTCTGGTCGCAGATGCAGGCGAATGTCGATCTGCGCGAAGACATCGTCAACGGTGTCATCAAGAGCTTTGTATTCGGTTTCGTGGCGACGTGGATTGCGGTTTATGAAGGCTATGACACGGTACCGACGACCGAGGGCGTAAGCCGCTCGACAACGCGTACCGTGGTGCACTCGGCGTTTGCGATCCTGGCGCTCGATTTCGTTCTGACGGCATTGATGTTCGGGGGCATATAATCATGATAAACAGGCGATCCATCGAAGTGGCGGTCGGGTTGTTCATCGCGGCCGGTCTGGCGGCGTTGTTCATGCTGGCGATGAAGGTCAGCAACATCAGCGCCTTTACCGAAGGCAACGGCTACCAGTTGAGCGCGCGGTTCGAGAATATCGGCGGCCTGAAGGTGCGTTCGCCGGTAACGATGGGCGGGGTGCGTATCGGCCGCGTAGCGGCGATCGAATTTGACCAGAATGCCTATCAGGCAGTGGTAACGTTGAGGATCAATCCGCAGTATGACCGGATTCCAAAGGATTCCTCGGCGAGCATTTATACCTCGGGACTGCTCGGTGAGCAGTATGTCGGGCTGGAGCCCGGCGCGGACGACACCTATATGCGCGATCAGGACAGCATTTCCCTGACACAGTCGGCCCTGGTGATGGAACGGCTGATCAGCAAGTTCCTGTTCAACCAGACGGTGAAGGAAAACGGAGGCAGTTAACATGTTGATGCGCGTATTGCTGGTGTTATTGCTGGGTTTGTTTGCGGTCACCGGCCGGGCCGAAACGTTGCCGCACGAGTTCGTGCAGCAGGCGGCGGACCAGACGATAGCGCGGCTCAAGGCCGAGCGCGCGCAGATCGAGCAGGATCCCGACCGCATCTACGGCGTCATTCAGGATCTGGTGATACCGCATTTCGACTTTATACGGATGTCCAAGTGGGTATTGGGCAAGCACTGGCGCGATGCGTCGCCGGATCAGCGCAAGCGCTTCACCGACGAGTTCCGTACCATGCTGGTCCGGACCTATGCGTCGTCGCTGATGAAGTATGTCGATGACAAGTTTACCTACCAGCCGGCGCAGTGGGACAAAGGCAGCCAGGAGGCGGTGGTGCACAGCAGCATCGATCGTCCCGGCGGCCAGCCGGTTGCGGTCAGTTACCGGCTGTATCTCGATCAGGGCACCTGGAAAATATTCGATGTGACGGTTGAGGACATCAGCCTCGTCATCAATTACCGGTCGAGTTTTTCCAGCGAGATCAGCAGCAAGGGTATGGACGGGCTGATAGAACAGCTGGTGCAGAAGAACCGGCAGTCGGGCAATGGCTAAATATACCGTGGAAGTCGGCGAAGGCGGCCACTACCGCATCGCCGGCGAACTGACCTTCGAAACAGTACCGGAAATCTGGCAGCGCCACGACCGGTTTGCCGCTGACGGGGATACGGTGACCGTGGATCTTGCCGGTGTCACGCGTGCCGACAGCGCCGGGCTGGTGTTACTGGTGGAGTGGCTGCGTGCCGCACAGCACCAGCACAAGCAGATCCGGTTCCAGAATATTCCCGGGCCGTTGCTGGCCATCGCGAAGGTCAGCAGTCTCGACACGTTGCTGCCCCTGCAGTAGTTAAATCCGGCAGTTTGGTGCCCGGGCTGAGAATCCAGCTGTTTTTTGTTATCATTCGCCGACTTGCAACAAGGCAAACACCGGGCGGTAAACGACAATGCAGGCAGGCGACATCAAGAAACTCATCGAGGCGGGGCTGCCGGGGTCGATCGTCCAGATCGACGGCGACGGCGTGCATTTCGAGGCGGTGGTCGTATCCGACCAGTTTGCCGGCAAGAGCCTGCTGCAACAGCAGCGCATCGTTTACGGGACACTCGGCAATCGCATGCAGTCTGCAATCCATGCGCTATCGATGAAAACCTATACGAAGCTGCAATGGGAGCAGCTCGGCGGCGCACCCGCGCAACCGAGGTAACCGTGACGACAGGCCGGCCTCGTTGCTATCCTGGCGGGGCGGTGATTGGGCAATTTCTCAGGTACTGATTGATTCATGGATAAACTGATTATTTCCGGCGGTGTGCCGCTAGACGGCGAAATCCGTATCTCCGGCGCGAAGAATGCCGCGCTGCCGATACTCGCCGGAGCGCTGCTCGCCGATGAACCGGTCACGGTCGGCAATGTGCCGCATTTGCACGACGTGACGACAACGATGGAATTGCTCGGTCGCATGGGTGTGCGCCTCGTGATCGACGAACGCATGAATGTCGAGGTCGACGCATCGACCATCAAGGAATTCTGCGCGCCGTATGAGCTGGTGCGCACCATGCGCGCGTCGATACTGGTGCTCGGTCCGCTGCTGTCGCGTTACGGCCGGGCCGAGGTATCGCTGCCCGGCGGTTGCGCGATCGGTTCGCGGCCGGTCAACCTGCACATCAGCGGGCTCGAGGCGATGGGCGCGCAGATCACCGTCGAGGGCGGTTATATCAAGGCCAAAGCCAACCGCCTCAGGGGCGCGCATCTGGTGATGGACCTGGTGACGGTGACCGGTACCGAGAATCTGATGATGGCCGCGACGCTGGCCGACGGCACGACGGTGATCGAGAACGCCGCGCGTGAACCGGAAGTGGTGGATCTGGCGAACTATCTGTCTGCGATGGGCGCGCGCATCGAGGGCGCCGGTACCGACACCATCACCATCGAGGGGGTGAGTTCGTTGCATGGCACTCGCTACGACATACTGCCCGACCGCATCGAGAGCGGCACCTATCTGGTGGCCGGCGCGATCACCGGCGGGCGGGTCAAGCTCAAGTCGACGCGGCCACAATTGATCGAGTCCGTGCTGGTCAAGTTGCGCGAGGCCGGCGCAGAGATCACCACGGGTGAAGACTGGGTGGAGCTGAACATGCACGGCAGGCGCCCCAGGGCCGTCAGCGTGCACACCGCGCCATACCCGGCGTTTCCGACCGACATGCAGGCGCAGTTCACGGCGATGAACGTGATTGCACAGGGTTCCGGCGCGATTACCGAAACCGTGTTCGAGAACCGCTTCATGCACGTGCTCGAACTGCAGCGCATGGGCGCCAACATCCGGCTGGAAGGCAATACCGCGTTTTGCACAGGCGTCGACAAGATCACCGCCGCCGAGGTCATGGCCACGGATCTGCGCGCCTCGGCGAGCCTGGTGCTGGCCGGACTGGTGGCCAAGGGCGATACCGCCGTGCATCGCATCTATCACATCGATCGCGGCTATGAGTGTATTGAAGAAAAGCTGGCACAGCTGGGTGCGCGCATCCGGCGGGTCCCCGAATAACGGTAGTGTGCCGCTGTCCACGTTTTGCAAGATGCTGTGCCGGGTTGTCGAACGATGAATAACGTACTGACCATTGCGGTGTCCAAGGGACGCATTTTCAGCGAGGCTCTGCCGTTACTGGCAGCGGCCGGTGTCGTGCCGGTCGATGATCCGGCACGCAGCCGCAAGCTGATACTCGAGACCAACCGGCCTGATGTCAGGCTGGTGATCATACGGGCGGCCGACGTGCCGACGTTTGTCGAGTACGGCGCCGCTGATCTCGGCATTGCCGGCAAGGATGTGCTGCTCGAATACGACAGCGACAGTTTGTACGAGCCGCTGGATCTGAAAATCGCGCGTTGCCGGATGATGCTGGCCGGGCCGAAAACGGCGGTGAAAAGCGGTTCGCGGCTGCGCGTGGCGACCAAATACGTCAACACCACGAGGCGCTATTTTGCGGCGCAGGGTATCCAGGTAGAGATCATCAAGTTGTACGGGTCGATGGAGCTGGCACCGCTGGTCGGGCTGGCGGACCGCATCGTCGATCTCGTCGATACCGGCAGCACGCTGCAGGCGAACGGTTTGACGCCGCTGGAAACCATCGCCGAGGTTAGTTCGCGTTTGATCGTAAATCGCGCGTCGATGAAGATGAAACATGATGCCGTGAAGAAATTTCTTGGCTTGATGGAGCAGGCAGTGAAAGAAGCCGCTGGCGCCTGACCGTTCGACTCTGTTGACCGCGCAACGCCGCTAACCCGAACCGCCGCATGAACATGCAACGTCTGACAACCGCCTCCCCGGAATTCCGCCAGCAGCTGGCGCGTCTGCGCGCCTGGGACGACGCGAGCGACGCGCAGGTGCTGCAACGCGTGCGCGACATCCTCGCCGACGTGCGCATCCGCGGCGATGCCGCGGTCATCGACTACACCAACCGTTTCGACCGCCTCGGTGTCACGGCGATGCGCGAGCTGGAAATCCCGACGGCGCGCCTGCAGGCGGCGCTGCAGAAAATACCGGATGCAGAGCGCGCGGCCCTGATGTTCGCGGCGGAGCGCGTGCGCGGCTATCACGAGCACCAGAAGGCGACGTCGTGGACCTATACGGAAGCGGACGGCACGGTGCTCGGACAGCAGGTCACGCCGCTGGATCGCGTGGGGTTGTACGTGCCGGGCGGCAAGGCGGCGTATCCGTCGTCGGTACTCATGAACGCAGTGCCCGCCAGAGTCGCCGGCGTCGGCGAGCTGATCATGGTGGTGCCGACGCCGGACGGCGTGGTCAATGATCTGGTGCTGGCGGCGGCGGCGATCGCCGGTGTCGATCGCGTGTTCGCGATCGGTGGCGCACAGGCTGTCGCCGCGCTGGCCTATGGCACGGCAACCGTGCCGCCGGTCGACAAGATCGTCGGTCCCGGCAATATCTACGTCGCCACCGCCAAGCGTCTGGTGTTCGGCACGGTCGGCATCGACATGATCGCGGGCCCGTCGGAAATATTGATCGTCTGCGACGGCCAGTCCGATCCCGACTGGATCGCGATGGATCTGTTTGCGCAGGCCGAGCACGACGAGGACGCGCAATCGATACTGGTCAGTCCCGATGCCGCGTTTCTTGCGCAGGTCACGCGCAGCATCGAACGGCTGCTGCCCGGCATGGAGCGGGCGGCGATCATCGAAAAGTCGCTGAGCGCGCGCGGTGCACTGATCGAGGTGCGCGATCTCGCCGAGGCGGTCGAGGTGATTAACTGGATCGCGCCGGAGCACCTTGAGCTGTCGGTCGCCGATCCCGACGCGCTGCTGCCGGGCATCCGCCACGCCGGAGCGATCTTCATGGGCCGCTACACGGCCGAGGCGGTCGGTGATTATTGCGCCGGGCCCAACCACGTGTTGCCGACGGCGCGCACCGCGCGCTTTTCATCGCCACTCGGGGTCTACGACTTCCAGAAACGCTCGAGCCTGATCCACTGTTCGGCGCAGGGCGCGACGACACTCGGCGTGACCGCGGCGCGGCTGGCGCGCGGTGAAGGCTTGACCGCGCATGCCCGCTCGGCGGAGTATCGGATCAGTAAACGCACCAAACCATAGCCGGACACACTGTCACCGATGTCATCGTCATCCAAAGCCACCGCGCGCGGCGAACTCGCGCAGCTGGTCGAGCGGCTGGTACGCCGCGAGGTGCGCCAGTTGTCCGCCTATCACGTGCCCGATTCCGGCGGCTTGATCAAGCTCGACGCGATGGAGAATCCGTATACGTGGCCGCCGGCGCTGCGCGACGCCTGGCTGGCGGAACTGCGCGACGTCAGCCTGAATCGTTATCCGGACGCGGCGTCACGCGTGCTGGTGGACGAACTGCGGCGCTTCTTTGCGATCCCCTCCGACTACGAGGTGTTGCTCGGCAACGGCTCGGACGAGTTGATCCAGATGCTGGCGCTCGCGGTTGGCAGCAGCGGTACGGTAATGCTCGGGGTGCAGCCGGGCTTTTCGATGTTCCGGCCGATCGCGCTGGCGACCGGCATGGACTTCGTCGGCGTGCCGCTGCTTGCGAACGGCTTCGGTCTGGATGTCGCCGCCTTGCGGCAGGCCATCGAACAGCATGAGCCGCGCCTCACATTTCTCGCCTGCCCGAACAATCCGACCGGCAATCTGTTTGACGAGGACGACATCTGTGCGGTGATCGAGGCAGCGCCCGGCCTGGTCGTGATCGACGAGGCCTATGAGATATTCGCCGGCCACAGTTTCATGCATTTGCTCGACCGGTATCCGAACCTGCTGGTCATGCGCACCTTATCCAAGATCGGGCTCGCCGGACTGCGTCTCGGCCTGTTGATCGGCGCGCCCGCATGGCTGGCCGAGATCAACAAGATCCGGCTGCCCTACAACATCAACGTGCTGACGCAGGCGAGCGCCGCGTTCGCGCTGCGGCATGCGGATATGCTCCGGGAGCAGGCCGCCGCGATATGTGCCGGGCGCGAGCGCTTGCAGCGGGCAATGGCGCTGCTCGCCGGACTGACGGTGTTTCCCAGCCGGGCGAATTTCATCCTGTTCCGTGTCCCCGCCGGACGTGCCCGCCCGATACTGGAATCGATCAAGGCGCGGGGCGTGTTGATCAAGAGTCTCGATGGCGAGGGCGGTGTGCTGAAGGATTGTCTGCGTGTAACCGTTGGTACGCCGGAGGAGAACACGGCGTTCCTGGCAGCGTTAACGGCGGCGCTGGCCACATGAAGCGTTTTTGCCTCGCCGTGGAACTTGGAGGTATGCTAGTCGCCATTCAGGAACAACGATGGTGGACCCGCTAACGGCGGGTGCCCCCGGGCAGCCGCAGAATTCGCAGTCATGAAAGCACGCAAAGCCAGCGTCAAACGCAAGACGAAAGAGACCGACATCGAAGTCGCCGTGAACATCGACGGCAGCGGCGAGGCGCGCCTGCAGACCGGGCTCGCGTTTCTTGACCACATGCTCGACCAGATCGCCAGGCACGGCCTGATCGATCTTGACGTCAAGGCCAGGGGTGATCTCCACATTGACGCGCACCACACCGTTGAGGATATTGGCATAACGCTGGGCCAGGCGATTGCGCAGGCGGTCGGCGACAAGCAGGGCATTCGTCGCTATGGGCATGCCTGCGTGCCGCTTGACGAGGCGTTGTCACGTGTCGTCATCGATTTTTCCGGACGCCCCGGTCTGGTGTATCAGGTCGAGTTCCCGCGTGCCCGCGTCGGTGATTTCGACGTCGATCTGTTCCGTGAGTTTTTCCAGGGCTTCGTCAATCATGCGCTGGTCACGCTGCACATCGACCGCATCCGGGGCGAGAACGCGCATCACATCGTCGAAACGATCTTCAAGGCGTGGGGCAGGGCCATGCGCATGGCCCTGGAAACCGACACGCGCATGGGTGCCGTCATCCCGTCCACGAAGGGAAGTCTCTGAGAGCACAGCGAGTCAGCAGCAAAACTGTATAGATCTTCCCGATGGCGACCACAGTGGTAATCGACTACGGCATGGGAAACCTTCGCTCTGTTTCGAAGGCGCTGGAACATGTGTCCGGGGGCTCCCGTATCGAAATCACCAGCGATCCCGGCAGGGTAGGGCAGGCAGACCGTGTCGTGTTGCCGGGCGTCGGCGCGCTGCGCGACTGCATGACGGAACTGGCGCGTCTTGAACTGATCCCGGCCATAGTCGATGCGCTGCGCACGCGGCCGTTTCTGGGCATATGCCTGGGCATGCAGGCGCTGCTTGACTTCAGTGATGAGAATGACGGCACGCCGGCATTGGGTGCGATCGGCGGCCGGGTAAGACGTTTCAGCGGCATGTCTGTCGGCGGCGCACGCCTGAAAGTCCCGCACATGGGCTGGAGCCCTGTCGACCAGGTCGGGACGCACCCGTTGTGGAAGGATATCGAAACAGGCAGCCGTTTCTATTTCGTGCACAGTTACTATGTCGTGCCGGACGATACGCGTGACGTCGCCGCGACGACCGGTTATGGCGAAACCTTTGCGTCGGCGCTTGCGCGCGATAATATTTTTGCTGTGCAATTTCATCCGGAAAAAAGCCAGCAGGCGGGCCTGACGCTGCTGGCCAATTTTTTGCGATGGAACGGTTCATGCCGCTAATCGGCCCCGGCCGTTGTGTGCCAGCCGTTAGCGGCGGTTCTGATATTTCCGTTGTTTACCTATGGTCGAGGAAAGAGTCATGTTATTGATCCCCGCGATTGATATCAAAGGTGGCAAATGCGTGCGTCTGCGTCAGGGGGATATGGATGCCCAGACCGTCTATTCCGATGACCCGCTGGCGATGGCGCAGCGCTGGGTCGGCGCGGGGGCGACGCGATTGCATCTCGTCGATCTTGACGGCGCCCGTTCCGGTAAACCGGTCAACAGCGGCGTTATCCACGAGATCGCGGAGAGTTTTCCCGATCTCGTGATACAGGTGGGCGGCGGAATACGGGATGACGACATCATCCAGGCCTATCTCGACGTCGGCGTCAATTACGTTGTGATCGGCACGAAGGCGGTCAACACGCCGCATTTCGTGTCGAATGTTTGCGTGGAATTTCCCGGTCATATCATCGTCGGGCTGGACGCGCGCGACGGCAAGGTCGCCATCGACGGCTGGTCGAAGCTCTCCCACCATGACGTGAACGACCTGGCGCAGCATTTCGAGCAGGACGGCGTGTCGGCGATTATTTATACCGACATCAGCCGCGACGGCATGCTGAGCGGCGTCAATATCGACGCGACCGTCCAGCTGGCGCGATCGATCACGGTACCGGTGATTGCCTCCGGCGGCGTGTCCAGCCTCGACGACGTCCGCGCGTTATGCGCGGTCGCGGACGAGGGCATCATCGGCGCGATTACCGGCCGGGCCCTGTATGAAGGCACGCTGGACTTTGCCGAGGGGCAGCGCCTGGCCCGCGAGCTATGCGGCGCGGCCTGAATATTTCTGCGGCCCCCGTCCCGTTGCCGCCGGCCGGTGAACGCCGTTGCGACACGGCTTGTTTGCATGGGTTTTTAAGCCTCCTGGATTGATCGTGATGACGCTTGCCACCCGTATCATTCCGTGCCTGGACGTGGACAAGGGCCGCGTCGTCAAGGGCGTGCGTTTCGTCGGCATACGTGACGCCGGCGATCCGGTCGAGATCGCGCGGCGCTATGACGAGCAGGGCGCCGACGAGCTGGTGTTTCTCGATATCACGGCGAGCCACGAGGACAGGGACACGATGATCCACATTGTCGAGGCGGTGGCCAGTCAGGTATTTATTCCGCTAACGGTGGGTGGCGGTATCCGCAGCGTCGAGGACATCCGCCGCATGCTGCGCGCCGGCGCCGACAAGGTCGCGATCAATACGGCAGCGGTAAGTAATCCGGAGTTCGTCCGGCAGGCGGCACAGCGCTTCGGCTCGCAGTGCATCGTCGTCGCGGTGGATGCAAAAAAGGTCAGCGCGCCGGGTACGCCCGATCGTTGGGAGATATTCACGCACGGCGGCAGGCATCCGACCGGTATTGATGCGGTAGGCTGGGCGCAACGGATGGCGGAATACGGCGCCGGCGAGATACTGCTGACCAGCATGGATCGGGACGGGACCCGCGACGGTTTCGATATCGCGCTGAACCGCGCGGTCGCCGATGTGGTGCCGGTGCCGCTCATTGCCTCGGGTGGCGTCGGGACGCTGGATCATCTGGTGGCCGGGGCGACACTGGGGCACGCCGATGCGGTGCTCGCGGCAAGTATATTTCATTACGGCGAATACACGGTCCAGGAAGCCAAGCGCCACATGGCGGCCCACGGCATCGAGGTAAGGTTGTAGAATATCCGCCGCGGGCGGTTCTGTTGCCCGCGCACTGACGCATCGGTGTACCGCCCGGGATGACGCGATAAATCGGTGATATCCCCGGTGTGACGAGGCACGGTAGTGATGAGCGACGCATGGTTGAGCGACATCCGCTGGAACGGCGACGGGCTGGTTCCGGTGGTCGTGCAGGACGAGGCGACCGGCCGGCTGCTGATGTGCGCCTGGATGAATCGTGAGGCGTTGCAGCAGACGGTCGCCGGCGGCGAGGCGGTGTACTGGTCGCGTTCCCGCCGGCAACTGTGGCACAAGGGCGAGCAATCGGGGCACCGGCAGCGCGTGGTGGAAATCCGCCTGGATTGTGACGGCGATACGATTCTGCTGCGTGTCGAACAAGGCGGCGGCATCGCCTGTCATACCGGGCGCGAAAGTTGTTTTTACCGGCAGCTGGTTGGCGAGCGGTGGACGGTGATGGAGCCGGTGCTGAAAGATCCCGCCGCCATTTACAAAGAGTGACGACGCACCAACGTGCGACTAACGGGTTCATGCTATGGCCGATACATTGAAACAACTCGAACAGGTGCTGCTGCAGCGCAAATCCGCTGATCCGGCGCAATCGTACGTCGCCGCGCTGTACGCGAAGGGTACCGACGCGATACTGAAGAAGATTGCCGAGGAGGCCGCAGAGACCGTTATCGCCGGCAAGGGTACGGACGACGGGCAGGTGGTCCATGAAACCGCCGATCTGTGGTTTCATACGCTGGTTTTGTTGACGCACCGGGGAATAAAGGTGGACGATGTGCTGCATGAACTGGAGCGTCGTTTCGGGCAGTCAGGGCTGGCCGAGAAAGCCGCGCGGAAATAGCGGGCCGGCCGGGCGACGCGTGGCAAACCGGCTTGCCAGCTACCTCTCCAGGGGTTATCAGGGACGCTCGGTATACGTCACAGGATGCGTGCCTGGCAGACAGGCGTTTTCGTTTTGGAGAATTACCATGGGTATTAGCATCTGGCAGTTATTGATCGTTCTCGTCATCGTGTTGTTGTTGTTCGGCGCGAAGAAGCTGCGTGGCCTCGGTGGCGATCTTGGCAACGCGGTGAAGGGATTCCGCGAGGCAATGCAGGATCAGAAGCAAGGCGACGATGAGACCGCAGAAAAGCTCGATCAGCCGGCCGGCAAACGCGTGATCGAGGGTGAAGTCACGTCCAAGGAAAAGGACCGCGCCCAGTCGTAACATGCCATGTTCGATATCGGCTTCGGGGAGCTCGTTGTTGTCGCCGTCGTAGCGCTGCTGGTGGTCGGTCCGGAGCGTTTACCCAGGTTAGCGCGCGACGCCGGCCGCTGGCTGCATCGTGCGCGACAGATGGCAGCGTCCATCCGGAATGAATTCGAGCGTGAGGTCAACAAGGCCGAAGAGCTCAAGAACCTGATCGATCGGGAAACCAGCATCGCCGATCTGCATAAGCAGATCGACGAGACAAGTACGTCGATACCCGCAGGCATGCGGCCGCCTTCCGATTCCAATGCGCCGGGCAGCGGCGCGCAGGCTTCATCAGGCGATGCGCCGCCGGCAATCACCACGACATCCAGCCGCGATGCCTCGTCCCAATAAGTATCCACCGGATCCGGAACTGCCGTTTACCGCACACTTGCTTGAGTTGCGAAGCCGCTTGCTGCGTATTCTTGGTATTGTGCTGGTGGTGTTTCTCGTTTTAATGCCGTTCGCTAATCAGCTTTATTCGACGCTTGCGCTGCCGTTGTTGAACGAGCTGCCGCATGGAGCGACGATGGTCGCTACCGAAGTCACCTCGCCGTTTCTCGCGCCGATCAAGTTTACGATGGTGCTCGCCGTCTTTGTTTCGATGCCGGCGATTCTGTATCAGTTCTGGGCATTTGTCGCGCCCGGACTGCATCGCTCCGAGCGACGTTTCGCACTTCCCATGATGGCGGCCGCGGTGGCGCTTTTTTATGTCGGCATGCTGTTCGCGTATTTCGTGGTGTTTCCGTTGATGTTCAGATTTTTTGTTGCAGTCGCGCCTGAGGGCGTCACCGTCATGACGGACATCGGCCGGTATCTCGATTTCGTGTTGACGATATTTTTTGCGTTTGGTGTCGCGTTCCAGGTGCCGGTGGCAACGATCCTGCTCGTCAGGGTCGGTATCACAACGACCGAGAGCCTGATCGAAAAACGCCCCTATGTGATCGTTGGTGCGTTTGTTGTCGGTATGCTGTTAACCCCGCCAGACGTCATTTCGCAGACGCTGCTCGCGGTACCGATGTGGTTGTTGTTCGAGGTCGGTGTTTACGTGGCAAAGCGTATCGCCGTTCCGGCCGCCGATGACCAGTCGCCACCGGACGACCAGGGTACGCCGGAACATCCGCCGCCGCCTGACAGCTAGCAGGCAGGCGATCTGCCGTCTCGCGGTGATGTGAGAAAAAAAGGCGCAGGACTTCGGTGCGAACGTTTGAACCGCTCACGTCTGCCTGAAAAAAGCGGCGACGCAAGTGCCGCGAGTGTTGCTCCGTGCCGCGCGCCAGGCCGCGTATGGTTCCGGAGGCCCGGTCAGCGTTCGTGCGGTGACGGACGGTCACCGACGGTTGCCTTGACGACGCTGGGCGAGTTGTTGCGTGTCAGCCGGATTTCGATGACGGTGCCCGGCTTGGTTTGTGCGATGAGATTCATCATGCCGCGCGAATCCGTGACCGGCTTGCCGTCGATATCGGTAATGACATCGCCCGGTTGCAGGCCGGATTGATCGGCGGGCCCACCACGCAACACGCCGGCGACGATGATGCCGCGCGTGTCTTGCAGGCCGAACGATTCCGCCAGCGCGGGATTGATGTCCTGTGTTTCGATGCCCAGCCAGCCGCGCACCGCCCGGCCATGATCGATGATCTGCGTCATGACGCTTTTTGCGAGGCTGACCGGAATGGCGAAGCCGATACCCTGTGAGCCGCCACTGCGCGAATAGATTGCGGTATTGATGCCGATCAGTTCGCCGTAGGCGTTGATTAACGCGCCGCCGGAATTCCCGGGATTGATGGCGGCGTCGGTTTGAATGAAATTCTCGTAGGTGCTGATGCCGAGACGGCTGCGGCCGGTCGCGCTGACGATGCCCATCGTGACCGTCTGGCCGACGCCGAACGGATCGCCGATGGCCAGCACGACGTCGCCGATGCGCAGGTTGTCCGAGCCGCCGAGCACAATGGTTGGCACGTTTTCCAGATCGATCTTCAGCACAGCGACGTCGGTGTCCGGATCGGTGCCGACGACGGATGCCTGCGCCGTGCGGCCATCGGCCAGCGCGATCTCGATCTGGTCGGCGCCCTCGATCACATGGTTATTTGTCAGGATGTAGCCGTTGTTGCTGACAACGACGCCCGAACCGAGACTGTTCTCAAGGCGCTGCCGCGGCACTTGCGGTACCACGTCCCCGAAAAACCGGCGGAAGAACGGATCCTCAAGCAACGGGTTCGGCCGCTGCGTCACGATCTTGGTGGTGTACACGTTGACCACCGCCGGCGTCGCGGCGGCGACGGCATCGGCGTAGGATGCCGGTGCCGCGTCCGGGTGCCGCGGCGCTTCCCGGAGGCGCGACATCTCGCCGCCATTTTCGGTAAGCTGGGTGACAGCATGTTGCGGCTGGCTGTCCTGGCGGAACAACAGCAAGGCGACGAAACCGATGGCGGCACCGACAATTACGCCTTGCGCCAGATAGGGTAATAATTTTTTTATTTCCATAGGCCCGATACTTTACACGTAGAGACAAACCCGAGTCGAATGCAACGATTTATAGGTGCGCGATGGTCCGTTTGCAAGAACTTGTCCGATATGCCGGCAAGCTGCTCGATACCGCGTCATTTGTTGATTACGCGCCCAATGGTCTCCAGATCGAGGGTCGGGAGAGCGTCCATACCCTGATCACCGGCGTAACCGCCAGTGTCGCGTTGCTCGAGGCGGCGATCGATGCCGGCGCCGACGCGGTGCTGGTGCATCATGGTTATTTCTGAAGGGGCGAGGACGTCTGTATCACCGGGATGCGCCGACGGCGTCTGCAGCTGTTGCTGTCGAACAATATCGGCCTGATCGCGTACTGCCTGCCGCTCGATGCGCCTCCTGTGTATGGCCACAATGCCCAGCCCGCCCGCGTGCTCGGTATCGATATCGTTGATGGTTTTGGTGCGGCCGCGGGGCCTGCGATCGGCAGGTATGGCAGGCTGCGTGAGCCGGTATCCGCCGCGGCGTTCGCGCAACGAGTGGCTGACCGACTTGGCCGACTGCCGTTACATGTCGCGGCGGGACCGGAACAGATCGCAACCATCGGTTTCTGGGCCGGCGCGGCACAGGATTATCTGGAGCAGGCGGCAGCGCTTGGGCCTCGACGCCTATCTCAGCGGCGAGATATCGGAACGTACCGTGCATCAGGCGCGGGAACTAGATATTCATTACTTCGCGGCGGGGCATCATGCCACGGAGCGGTATGGCGTGCAGGCGCTGGGTGATCATATTGCAGCAACATTCGGCATTTTGCACCGGCATATCGACATCGATAACCCCGCCTGAGCCGCCAGCCCAGCCATCGCCTCGCGGCTGGCCGCGAGTATTGCGGCGGTAATTATTGACCTGGAAAAACCGGTTGATGTCGCTATCGTCACCGTGAACGGTGCAAGCGATTGCTGCGGCAGGCAATTGGCTGACGACGAGCGGACTCGATACTTGTCCGCCTCGACGTCCCGGTTCGGTGATCGATCATTCGCTACCATTATTTTTGCTGTTCAGGCGCTCAGGTTTAAATCCTTACAGCATCGGACGTATTGGTTGAGTGACGGCAAGCGGTTGGCAAAACGGCCGGATTTCAGGCATATTGATTGACCAATACCTGAGTGATTTTGTCGTTGACACCGTGCGCGAAACTGGTCTAGCATGCCGGGCTCTGGTGAGTGCTTGGCGGTACTCTGTAACACTGGAATATTCCAATAAAAAAGTTCCGGGTTTAGGCAGGTCGTACCAGCAGCGCATCGTTCACGCGGTGTGCGTACAAAAGCAGGGGGGGCAGACGGAGCCGGTTCGTATTGAACCCGGCTGTGTATCTGCCGGCAGGTCGATGAAACGAACGGGTGAGGGCTGGAATACTTCATTTCGCTATGGTCATGGCCTATGAGCCGGTATTTCCTTATGCTTGCAGTTTCGCATTGCGCTTCGGTTTGTCTGAATTCTGAAACCTAATCAGTAATTACTTATTGAGGGTGGAGATGTCTGTCAACCATCAGTGTTCGTATGATAGCGGTAGGCGTGGTAATGCGCGTCGTGTCCTTGGCAGCTTGGGCATCGTGCTGGGCGTTGCCGCGTTAGTACTGTCTTTTACAGCCGTCGCGGAAGTTCCCGGAGCGATTCCGCCGCAGGGGACGCATGACGGAAAAGACGTTGCCCAGCCGATCGAGTTCCCGCATAACATCCATGCCGATGTCAATAAAATCAATTGTATGTACTGCCATACCTATGCGCGTCGCAGCAAGGTTGCCGGGATTCCGCCGACCAGCAAGTGCATGGGATGCCACAGCGTCATTGCGACCGACAAGCCGCGCATCAAGAAGCTGACGGAATACTGGGAAAACCGCGAGCCGCCGCCGTGGAACAAGGTTCACGACGTGCCGGATTACGTGCATTTTACGCACGAAAAACACCTGAAGCGCTTTGTGTTTGATAACGACGCCTTGCCGACGGAAAACGTTTCGGAGGTGTGCGCATTCTGTCACGGTGAAGTGAAGACGATGACCGTGGCTCATAAAACCAAGCCACTGAATATGGGGTTCTGCAAGCGGTGTCACGAAGCGAATCACGGGCCCTTTGATTGCTGGCAATGTCATAAGTAGCGACCTGCCCCGGGGTAACACGGCCCGCCACGAAATTCGAAGTGAGGATGGATTGTGATGAGCGCTAACAAGGTTAATCGTCGCGAGTTTATGAAGATCGTCGGCTTGAGTGGCGCAGGTGCCGCGCTCGCCGGTTGCGATATGCCCACCACCGTGACGCTGGAGGAAGGCAAGGAAAGGGTTGTCTCGTACCTCGTGCCCGAGGAATATGTCATTCCGGGTATTGGTGTTTGGTTTGCGTCGACCTGCCAGGCCTGTCCGGCCGGCTGTGGCTTTCATGGCCGCGTGCGCGAGGGTCGCGTCCTGAAGCTCGAGGGTAACCCGGATTCGCCGATCAATTATTCGAAATTGTGCCAGATGGGCCAGGCGTCGCTACAGACGCATTACAACCCGGATCGCCTGACCCAGCCGTTACTGCGGCAGAATGGCGAGTTGTCTCCGGTCTCCTGGGATGAGGCCTTCAAGCTGCTGGAGAGTAAGATTGGTGCCGGCAGCGGCGTGAGCGGCGACAAGTTTGCCTGGGTGACCGGTACCGTCAGTGGCCATCAGGCAGTGTTGATCAAGGCGCACCTTGAGGCGATCAACTCTGGCAATCACTTCGTACATGAAGTCATCAACACGGCGGTCGGGCAGGCGGTAAGCCGCGACACGCTCGGTGATCCGCGGCCGCGTTATCGCCTGGACCGCGCGAAGGCGGTGCTGTCGTTCGGTGCGGATTTTCTCGGTACCTGGAACTCCCCGGTTCATTTCGCGACGCAATATGCAAAATTCCGTGCCGCGCCGCGCGGTGTGCTGATCCAGGCGGAACCGGCGATGAGCCTGACGGGCGCCAATGCCGACCTGTGGCTGCCGGTACGTCCCGGGACAGAGGGTGTGCTGGCGCTGGGCATCGCAAATTCACTGATCTTCAAGCACCATGTTGATGCGAGCCATCTGCCGCTAGCGGTGCGCAATCTGATCGCCAATTATCCGTTCACCGAGGTTGCCAAGGTGACCGGCGTCAGCGGTGACCTGATCGAGCGCGCCGCGGCCATGCTGAAAAAGCATAGCCCGAGCCTGGTCATCAGCGGGCCGTCGGCGGAAGGGCACGCGCACGGTTACGAATCGGCCACGGCCGTGATGCTGCTGAATATCCTGCTCGGCAATGTCGGCCAGACCATCGAGCCGGGCCATAGTTTTCCGTTGCCGCAACTGGCGGCCCGTGAAGGCAATACCGCTGATTTGCTGAGTTTTGCCGAGGGCCTGAAGAACAAGCGTTTCGATACGGTGTTTTTCTACGGCACGAATCCGGTCTATACCGCGCCGGCCAGCCTCGCACTGGAAGATCACCTTGCCAAGGTGCCGTTCAAGGTCGCGTTCTCGATGTTCCGCGATGAGACGACGGCGCTGGCGGATCTGGTGTTGCCGATTCGTTCTGCGCTGGAGGACTGGGGTACCCACGCGGCCGGTTATCAGCCGGGTGAGCCCGTGCTCGGTTTCCAGCAGCCGCTGATGGAGCCGTTGTATCAGACTACGCGCGGTATGGGCGACTTGTTGCTGGCGTTGCTGAAGATGCAACGTGCGTCCGACTATGCGCCGTTTGCCGATTACTATGCGTATCTGAACAACTTTGCCGCAGGCTTGCCGGCCGGCGTTCGCCACGGCGCGGCCAATGACAAGGAGTTCTGGCAGGCGACTTTGCAAACCGGTCTGATCAAGCTGGTGGGCGAAGCGCGTACGCTCAACGTGTCCGCCAGCACGGTAGTTCTGCCGGCCTACAAGGCCGACAGCGAGTATCAGTATCACCTGGTGCCGGCGGCCCGCCTCGGGATGTGGGACGGACGGCACGCTAATTTACCGTGGTTGCAGGAGGCGCCGGATCAGATCACCAAGACGGTCTGGGATTCCTGGGTCGAAATGCATCCGGCGACGGCTGCGAAGTTCGATGTGAAGGTCGGAGACTACGTCCGCGTTTCTTCTGCTCAAGGGTCGATCGAGGCCCAGGCTTTCATCTACAAGGGTATCCAGAAGGACGCGATCGCCGTGCCGATGGGGCGGGGGCACACCGAGTACGGGCGTTATAACGTCGATCCGACCGGCAAGCCACGCGGTGTGAATCCGTTGAAGATACTCAGCCAGGTGACGGACAGCAAGACCGGTGAATTGGCGCTGTTCGCTACGCGCGTCAGGATCGAGAAGACCGGAAGAACTCACGAGCTGGTGAAGATGGGCGGTAACGATACGCAGCTGGGCCGCAAGCTTGCGGCGACCATTACCTCCGACCAGTTCAACCGTACCGAGGGAGGCAAGACCGATGTCGCTTAGGAATCTGCTTGAAAACTGGGGTGACTACCGCAAGGGTCGCGAACAGGGCGGCCACCACAAGTACGAGCATATGTGGGGCATGGCCATCGATCTCAATCTGTGTATCGGTTGTAACGCCTGTTCGGTCGCCTGCTATGCGGAGAACAATCTTGCCGTGGTCGGCAAGGAGAAGTTCGAGAAGGGCCACGCACTGCACTGGATGCGGGTAGAGCGTTACTGGGACGAGCCGAACCTCGGCGAGGACCGCGTTAGCGAATATCAGGTCCACGGCGCGAGTTTTGTACCGACGAATTGCCAGAATTGCAACGCGGCAACCTGCGAGCCGGTCTGTCCGGTGGCAGCGACCTACCACACCCCGGATGGCCTGAATGCCCAGGTGTACAACCGCTGTATCGGTTCCCGCTACTGCTCCAATAACTGTCCGTACCGCCTGCGCTATTTTAACTTCTGGTCGTATTACGAATCGTCATGGCCGGCACCGCTGCATATGCAGCTGAATCCGGATCTGACGGTCCGGGACAAGGGCGTGATGGAGAAGTGCACGTTCTGCGTGCAACGGATACGTGCGGCAAAAGACAAGGCTAAAATGGAGAATCGGGTGGTGGCGGAGGGTGGCTTCGTGAATGTGGGCGATCAGCAATTCAAGGTCGCGCCCGGGCGGGCGAAGGTGCAGGACATGGAATTCCAGACGGCCTGTCAGCAGACCTGTCCGACGAGCGCCATCTCCTTCGGTGATATGCTCAATCCGGATAGCCAGGTGAGCAAGTTATGGCGCGGTCATCAGGTCGAGCTCGGCAAGACCTCGCAAAAGAAGCCGAATCCTGATTTGCGCGGGTACCGCCTCCTGGAGGAGCTCAATACCGATCCATGTGTCATGTTTCTTGAGCGTGTCCGGGAAGTCTGACGCGGATTTCTTATTCCACTTAACGTCACTCGGTAAATGGTGTAGGCATGCAGACAAAAGATATTAATGAAGACATAAAGTGGGCCCAGATCAACAAGGACGTGTTGCGGAGTATGGAGAACCCGCGCATTGGGTACTGGATCGCGGTCGGGTGCTGCATCGCGATGCTGGCGTGCGCGGTAACTGCCGAGATCTACCAGTACAGCACCGGGATGGGGCCGGCAAACCTGAACTGGCCGCATATGTGGGATATCTATATCGCGACGTTCATTTTCTGGATCGGCATGAGTCACTCCGGAACCCTGTTGTCCGCGATTTTGCATATCATCCGCTCCGACTGGCGCAAGCCTATCTACCGGTTCGCCGAGGCAATGACGACGTTCTCGCTGATGACCGCGGGCCTGTTCCCGGTCATTCATGCCGGCCGCCTCTGGAATATCTACTGGACGTTGCCGTACGTCAGCGATCGCGGCATCTGGCCGAACTTCCGCTCACCGCTGATCTGGGATGCGTTTGCGGTATTTACCTACCTGACGTCGTCGGCGCTGTTTCTGTTTATCGGCATGATCCCGGATCTGGCGATCTGCCGTGACAACGCCAGGGGCTGGCGCAAGAAACTCTATACTGCGCTGTCACTGGGCTGGCGCGGTGACGACCGGCAATGGCGTAACTTCCGCAAGACCTATCTGCTGATGGCGTGTTTCCTGATTCCGCTGGCCGTATCGGTGCACTCCATCGTGTCGTCCGACTTCGCGATGTCGATCCAGCCCGGCTGGCATGTGACCACGTTCCCGCCATACTTCGTTGCGGGCGCGCTGTACTCCGGATGTGCCGCGATCATCACGCTGTTTATCTGTCTGCGTTACTTCTTCCGCTTCGAGGAGTACATGACGATCCCGATTCTGGAGAAGACCTGCAAACTGACGTTCGCGATCGCGATGGTCTGGACCTACCTCAACCTGATCGAGTTCGCATCGGTCTGGTACGGCCATAACTATGCCGACAAGGAGGTACTGCTGGGCAAGTTCTACGGTCCGTACTCGCCGTTCTTCTGGGCCATGATGTTCTTCGGTTCGGTCCTGCCGTTTACGCTCGCCTTCGAGAAACTGCGGCGGCATATTCCGACCATGTTCGTCGTGTCACTGCTGTTGAACGTCGGTATGTGGCTGGAGCGGTACATGATCGTTTCGCCGACCCTGGCGTATGGCTATCACCCGATGGCGTGGGACATCATGTACCCCAGCATGGTGCAGTGGGCGATAGTCTTTGGCAGCTTTGGCTGGTTCGGACTGCTGTTCCTGGTTTTTGTGAAGATATTTCCGTCGGTCTCGATGTACGAGGTCAAGGAAATGGTCTATCACCGCCGCCGCTTGGCGCGCGACGAGCAGGCGCATGTATTCCATCGTCGTACCGGCGATCACCAGTCGTCGGGAACCGCGACGCCAGGTCTGGAGGGAGCATAAACAATGGCTAAACATCGCATCATGGGTTTGTTCCGCGATTTCGAAGAGGCCTTCAACGCGATCGCTGAATTGCGTGACCGTCGCGTGCCCGGCCTCGGTGTCGACGACGTAACGTTGATTTCACCGATCGAGCATCCGGAAATCGAGGAAGTGCTCGGCGAACGACCATCGCACGTGCCGAAGTTCACGTTGTGCGGCGCGCTGTTCGGCATGACGTTCGGCTTCCTGTTCCTGTCGTCGGCACAAGCGACGTTTCTGGTACAGCCTCAGGGCGGCAAGCCGGTGGTGCCGTTGCCGACCAATATCGTGCTGACCTATGAGATGCTGATCCTGTTCGGCGTATTGTTTACGGTGATCAGTTTCATCATCACTGCGCGGTTGCTGCGCAAGCGCAACTCGCTTTATAGCGAGAATGTCAGCGTCGATCAGGTCGGTATCGAGATGTCACTGAACGACAATCAGCTCGAACCGGTGAAGCAGCTTTTTAAACGGCACAAGGTGCTGGAAATTCGTGAAGAGGTGCTTCGATGAAGGTTGTCAGCCTGTTTGCAGCGCTCTTGTTCGCTCCGACCCTGGCGTTGGCGTGGCCCTGGTCCACGGACATGATGAATCAGCCCAGCCTGAAGCCGCAGGAACCCTTTAACGAAAAGGAAATGTACCCGTTTCCGACTCGTTCCGTGCCGGTAACGGGTTTCCCCACCAAGATTGCCAATCGTGAGGAAGCCAAGGGGCTCACTAACCCGATTCCCCTGTCGGACGCGTCGATGAAAAAAGGCCGTACGCTGTTCAGGATCTACTGCGCGGCGTGCCACGGTCTGACCGGCCAGGCAGATTCCCCGGTGACCAACAAGATCGGCGCGATCTCGCTGGTGGACAGTTATGTACAGGAATCGCTCACCGAAGGCTGGATTTTTGGCACCATCACGTTCGGCAGTTATGTAATGCCCGCCTATGGTGTGCCGGCCGCGCGCGAAGACCATCGCGGATCGAACGACTTGAACGTTGAGGAGCGTTGGCACGTTGTCAATTACGTTCGTCATGGTCTCGCCAAAGATGCCGCGGCGGCCGGCGTGCATACCGCGGCCACGCAGTAACCGGAATTGAAAACGAACAATCAGGGGTAGCTATGGATATTGTGTTCGGCAGCTGGTCGGTTCTGACGACGGATTTCCTTTTCGTCCTTTATATCGCGCTATGCTCGGTGGTGTTTTCGTCGGTATTGCATCTCGCTAACGGTCAGTGGCGTTTTCAGGTCCGCGATATTGCGTGCTCCCTGTGGGTGCTGTTTGCATTGGCCGGATTTTTGCTCGCGATACTGTTGTCGAATGGCGAGGCGACATTTCAGTGGCTGGCGCATGCACATGAGGAAGGTAATCACTTGCCGGGCTGGCATAACTACACGTTTCTTGTGTTGCGCGAGGTTGCCGGGTTTGCGATCGTAGCAACGCTGTTTTCGCTGTTTGTCAAATACCAGCGCCTCAGTGAAACCGACAGCTCCTACAAGGCGCAGCGCCGTTTTCGCAATGTCGCGCTGCTGATTCCATTTTTCTACATCTCGTATGCCACTATGGTGGCGTGGGATTTTGAAATGACGATGTTACCGAGCTGGCACAGCGCGAGTTACGCGTTCTATCATTTCCAGAGCAATTTCCACTGCTTCCTGGCGTTTTTCACGATCCTGCTGTTTTTCCTGTGTCAGTCAGGCAAGTTGAACAAGCCGTTTGAATTACACATTTTCAACTTCATGGCGCAGTTCATGCTCGCCATGACGATTCTGTACACCTATCTGTATTTCACCCAGTTCCTGATCATGTGGTATGGCCGTCTGCCGGGTGACATGGGGCGCTATTTCAACATGATGTATGAAGGTTATGCCGGCCTGTGGTGGTCGTTCCTGGTGCTGAAATTCATCATTCCGTTTACCACGCTTGCGATTACACCGAATCGCCATAACCCGGTGATTATCGTCATGGTGGCGTTTTCGATCGTGATCGGGACCTGGATCGAGCGCTATACGTGGATCGCGGGTTCTTTGCAGGGTGAGTACCACATACCGATGACTTCGTTGTTCGATGTTGCCGTTACCGCGGTGATCTTTGCAGCGGGCTGGGCAGCCGTCAGATGGAATATGCGCAGGAAGGGTCTGGTCAGCGCCTGATCGCCAAGTCAATTCCCGCCGGCGCCGTTCGGGTGCCGGCGTTCTCACTCCCCGCCCAGGATTCTCCTCTGTTTTGCATGGTGTTTTCACGTCGCGCGCGGCCGTGAGTGGCGTGGCTTGACCCCATTCAGCACGTGAAAATGGCCGATTGATCAGGTAAAGTTATCGGCCCGCCGACGCTACCCGGGTTAGCGGCCAGCGTTTCGATTACATCGTTGAGGTCAAAATTATGTCAGATTACAAGATCGCCCCGTCGATACTATCCGCCGACTTCGCGCGTTTGGGTGAGGAGGTCAAGGCCGTTCTTGCCGCCGGCGCGGACATCGTCCACTTCGACGTGATGGACAATCATTATGTGCCGAACCTGACTATAGGCCCGCTGGTATGCGAGGCATTGCGCAAACATGGCGTGACGGCGGATATCGACGTGCATCTGATGGTCAAGCCGGTGGACCGGATAATTCCGGATTTCGCTGCTGCTGGCGCGACCTATATCACCTTTCATCCGGAAGCCAGCGAGCACATCGACCGCACGCTGCAACTGATTCGCGGCGCGGGTTGTAAATCGGGCCTGGTGTTCAATCCCGCGACGTCGCTCGATTATTTGAAGCACGTGCTCGACAAGATCGATATGGTGCTGATCATGTCGGTCAACCCCGGGTTTGGCGGCCAGAGTTTTATTCCGGAGGCGCTGCAGAAACTGCGCGAGGCGCGCACGATTATCGACGCCAGCGGTCGCGACATCCGGCTGGAGATCGATGGTGGCGTCAAGGTCGACAATATTCGCGAGATTGCGGCCGCCGGTGCCGATACCTTCGTCGCGGGGTCGGCGATATTCAGCACCAAGGACTATAAGGCCACCATCAAGGCGATGCGCGCCGAGCTGGCCAAGGTTTGATGGCGAGCCAGCCGCAGGGTGGCATGTTGATGGCATTACGCAGGCCGAAAATGATACTGATAGACGTGGATGGAACGATGGTGGACAGCGTGCCCGATTTGGCTTTCTGCGTCGACGAAATGATGAAACACCTCAATATGGCGCCGCATGGCGAGAAACGCGTACGCGACTGGGTCGGTAACGGCGTCGAGCGTCTGGTGCGCCGCGCATTGATCGGCAAGCTTGAAGGTGAGCCCGATGAGGCATTGTTCGAGCGGGCCTATCCGGTGTTTTTCCAGTTGTATCGTGACAACACCAGCAAGCGCAGCCGCTTGTATGCAGGTGTCGAGGAAGGGCTCGACGACTTGCAGTCCGCCGGGTTTGCCCTCGGTTGCGTCACCAACAAGGCGGCGGAGTTTACCGAGCCGTTGTTGAAGGATCTCGGTGTCTATGATTATTTCGCGCTGGTCGTTAGCGGCGACTCCCTGCCGCGCAAAAAGCCGGACCCGATGCCGCTGTTGCATGCCGCCGCGTTTTTCAAGGTCGCGCCTGCCGATGCGTTGATGGTCGGTGATTCGGTTAACGATGTGACCGCTGCACGGGCGGCGGGATTTCAGGTGGCCTGCGTTCCGTACGGCTATAACCACGGCGAGGATATCCGTCAGGCGAAACCGGATGTGGTAATCGAGACGCTGGCCGCATTGCGCGGTATATTGATGGGTGCCGCCTGAAACCGGGGCCGGGCAACCAGCACACATGCCGCAATGTCATTAGAACAGTTCAAGGAATACGCTGCCGCCGGTTTTAACCGCATCCCCGTCGTACGCGAAGTTCCCGCCGATCTTGATACGCCGTTGAGTACCTACCTGAAACTGGCCGATGGCCCGTATTCGTATTTGTTTGAATCAGTGCAGGGCGGCGAGAAATGGGGTCGTTACTCGATTATCGGCCTGCCCTGCACGACGATTGTGCGAGTCCGCGACAATGATGTCGAACTACTGCACAACGGAACCGTGGACGAGACGATCAGTGTCAGGGACCCGCTGGCGTGGATCGAATCGTTCAAGGGGCGTTTCCGGTCACCGCAACTGCGCGATCTGCCGAAATTCACCGGTGGGCTGGTGGGCTACTTCGGCTACGACGCCGTCAGGTACATCGAGCCGCGTATTCGTACTTGCCCGAATCCCGATACGGTCGGGACGCCAGACATATTGCTGATGGTTTCCGACGAAGTGGTCGTGTTTGATAACCTCGCCGGCAAGCTTTATTTGATAGTCCATGCGGATCCGAAGCAAGCCGATGCATGGGGCGCGGCGAAGCAGCGTCTCGACGCGCTGGTCGCGTTGCTGCATGCGCCGTTGCAGGCGGAAACCCGGCAACACCCGGTGGCACAGGTCGACGAAGAGGACTTCAAGTCGGACTTCAGTCGCGAGCAGTTCGAGGCGGCGGTCGGTCGTGCCAAGGAGTATATAGTCGAAGGCGATATCATGCAGGTGGTGTTGTCTCAACGCCTGTCGATTCCCTTTAGCGCAGCGCCGCTCAGCCTGTATCGCGCGTTGCGTCGCCTCAATCCGTCGCCATATATGTATTATCTGGACCTTGGCGGGTTTCATATCGTCGGATCGTCGCCGGAAATTCTGGTGCGTCTTGAGGACGATCTTGTCACCGTCAGGCCGATCGCCGGGACGCGTCGCCGCGGGAGCAGCGAGCGGGAGGACCGAAATCTCGAGCAGGATCTGCTGAGCGACCCGAAGGAGCTCGCCGAACATCTGATGCTGGTGGATCTGGGGCGTAACGATGTCGGTCGTGTGGCAGAAACCGGCACCGTCACGCTGACCGAAAAAATGGTCGTCGAGCGGTATTCCCATGTGATGCATATCGTGTCGAACGTCACCGGCCGGTTGACACCCGGCAGGACGGCAATCGATGTGTTGCGCGCGACCTTTCCCGCCGGCACGGTCAGCGGTGCGCCGAAAGTCCGCGCGATGGAGATCATCGATGAGCTGGAGCCGGTCAAGCGCGGCATCTATGCGGGGGCGGTTGGTTACCTCGGTTGGGGTAACAATATGGATACGGCGATCTCGATACGTACAGCGGTGATCAAGGACCAGACGTTGCATATCCAGGTGGGTGCCGGAATCGTCGCAGATTCGGTGCCGTCACTGGAATGGAAGGAAACAATGAGCAAGGGTCGCGCGATATTCCGCGCGGTAGCGTTGGCCGAGAGCGGCGGGTTTGGCGGATAGGGGCCTCTATGTTGTTGATGATCGACAACTACGATTCGTTCACCTATAACCTGGTGCAGTACCTGGGTGAGCTCGGCGCCGAGGTGCGCGTGTTCCGTAACGATCAGTTGTCGGTGGGCGAAATCGACCGCATGAAGCCGGCGCAGATTGTGATCTCGCCGGGACCATGCACGCCCAACGAGGCTGGTGTATCCAACGACGTGATCCAGGCATTTGCCGGCAAGATTCCGCTGCTCGGCGTGTGTCTGGGTCACCAGTGTATCGGGCAGGTGTTTGGCGGCAAGGTGGTGCATGCGCACGCGGTCATGCATGGCAAGACGTCGGCGATCCACCACAATGGCACGGGGGTATTCACGGGGCTGCAGAGTCCGTTTCAGGCGACGCGCTATCATTCGCTGGTGGTGGCGCGCGACAGCCTGCCGGCCTGCCTGGAAATCACGGCCTGGACGCAAAACGCTGACGGCGCGGTCGACGAGGTGATGGGGCTGCGGCATCGTCATCTGGCAGTCGAGGGTGTGCAGTTTCATCCCGAGTCGATCCTGACGGAGCATGGGCACCAGTTGCTGAAGAATTTTCTGGAACGCACTACAGGCTGAAATTACGGATATCGACGGCGCAACAGATGGATATTCAAACGGCGATACGTGCGTTGACCGAAGGCCGCGACCTCAGCGCCGGTGAGATGACCGACGTGATGCGTACCATCATGACCGGTCAGGCGACGCCGGCGCAGATCGGCGGATTTTTGATCGGTCTGCGCATGAAGGGCGAGACCGTCGAGGAAATTGCCGCCGCAGCCCAGGTCATGCGCGATCTGGTGACGCGTGTCGCGGTCGACGTGCCGCATCTGGTCGATACCTGCGGCACCGGTGGTGACGCCGCGCATACCTTCAATATCTCCACCACCAGCGCGTTTGTCGTCGCGGCGGCCGGCGGTCATTCCGCAAAGCACGGCAACCGGTCAGTGTCCAGCAGCTGCGGCAGCGCCGATGTGCTGGAGGCGGCCGGTGTGAATCTCGATCTGACACCGGCGCAGGTCGCGCAGTGTATCGTCGATGTTGGCGTGGGTTTTATGTTTGCGCCGCTGTATCACAGTGCGATGAAGCATGCGATAGGGCCGCGGCGCGAAATGGGTGTGCGCACGGTGTTCAACCTGCTTGGACCGTTGACGAACCCGGCCGGAGCGCCGAGTCAGGTAGTCGGCGTGTTCGCGCGCCAATGGCTGATTCCGCTTGCCGAAACGCTGGCGCGCCTCGGTAGTCGACACGTACTTGTCGTACACGCCGACGATGGGCTGGACGAGATCAGTATTGGCGCGCCTACCGATGTCGCGGAATTGAAGGAAGGCCTGATCAACGCGTACACGATTACGCCAGAGCAATTTGGTCTGGCGCGGGCGCCTATCCGTGAACTCAAGGTCGAGAACCCGCAGCAAAGCCTGGCCATGATGCGTGCGGCGCTGGGCAACACGCCTGGCGCGGCGCGCGATGTCGTTATGTTGAATGCCGGTGCGGCGATTTATGCGGCCGACATCGAAGCCACACTGTCAGAGGGCGTTGCCCGGGCACAGGCAGTGATTGCCTCCGGTGCTGCGCGCGACAGGCTGGATCGTTTCGTCCAATATACCAACCGCTTCGCGTGAAAGGCCTTTTGCCTTGATCTTTACGTCATAGCGCAATCACCGATTGTTACAGGCAGCCATGCAACAGCCGGATATCTTACAAGCCATTCTGCGGCGCAAGGCGGAGGAAGTTGCCGCCTGCCGCGCGCGAGTATCGCTTGCGGAGCTGGAGAGCCGGGCGCGTTCGGCGCCGATGCCGCGCGGTTTTCGCCAGGCAATCGAGTCCGTGATTGCGCACGGTCATGCGGCGGTCATTGCCGAGATAAAAAAAGCCTCGCCGAGCAAAGGTGTGCTGCGCGAGGATTTTTACCCGGTCGAGATAGCGACGGCATATGAGCAGGCGGGCGCCACTTGCCTGTCGGTGCTGACCGATCGAGATTTCTTCCAGGGTGACGATGAGTATCTCGTGCAGGTGCGCGCCGCGTGTCGTCTGCCGGTGCTACGCAAGGATTTCATCATCGATCCGTATCAGGTATACGAAGCGCGTGCGATCGGCGCGGACTGCATTCTGTTAATTGTTGCCGCGCTAGACGACGAGCATATGCGGGAACTCGCGGCATTGGCGGCGCGTCTCGGCATGGACGTTCTGGTCGAGGTTCATGATGCCGTGGAATTGGTCCGCGCGCTCACCCTTGATGCCCGGCTGATTGGCATCAATAACCGTAATCTAAAGACCTTCAAGACCCGTCTAGAAACGACGCTCGATTTGGTCGCTGTGATTCCTGCCGGCCGGATTGTCGTGACGGAAAGCGGCATCCATACGCCGGCCGATGTCGCCCGTATGCGGCGCCATGGGGTGAACGTGTTTCTGGTAGGTGAGGCATTCATGACCGCCTCGGATCCCGGTGCGCAGCTGCGCCGGTTGTTCGACGGGCACACCTAAACATAGCCCATCACAGGCCGATACGGCTTCCTGTAGCGGTTTCTTCAACCGTAACTGCCTAGCGTGGGAGGTACACGATGATGATCAGGAACGGGATGTTGGCGACGGTCACAGGCGCGTTACTGCTGCCGTCGATGACGATGGCGGATGTCGGTGTGGGCGCCAAACTTGGTACGCTTGGTGTCGGTGTTGAGCTAACCAAGGATTTGATGCATAACGTCAACGGGCGCGTGGGGCTGAACGTGCTGAATTTGGCGCGCAACGGTGCCGAGGACGGGGTTGACTATAATATCGATTTGAACCTCAGCTCCATCATGATGATGTTCGACTGGCATCCATTTTCGGGTGGCATGCGCCTGAGTGCCGGTGCTGCGTTCAACAACAACGAATTGTCGTTAGTCGCCAAACCGACGAATACGTCCTATACGATCGGCAGCACAGTCTATACACCGAGCGAGGTGGGAACGTTGCGCGGGACCGTGGCATTTGACGATCTGACGCCATACGTTGGTATCGGTTGGGGCAACGCAGTTAGCAAGGACGACAGGTTTACGTTTGTGTTGGATATTGGTGTGCTGTTCCAGGGAAGCACTGAGTCAAAGCTGACGGCAGACGGTACGCTGGCAACGGATCCGACATTCCAGTCCGAGCTTGCGCAAGAGCAAAAGAATCTTAACAAGGCGCTCGATGCTTTTGAATTGTATCCGGTGATAGCGTTGGGTTTCGCCTACCGCTTCTGATGTCGATAACCCCAGCCGTGTCGGCGGGCAGTCCGCTGCCCGTCGTGCGTTAACGAGTGCCGAAGACGACGACTGTTTTACCCTTGGCCGAGATCAGGCCTTGTGACTCGAGGCTTTTCAGAACCCGTCCGGCCATCTCGCGTGAGCACCCGACGATACGGCCAAGCTCCTGGCGCGTGATGCGTATCTGCATGCCGTCCGGATGGGTGACGGCGTCCGGCTCCTTGCACAGATCCAGCAGCGTGCCGGCAATACGGCCGCTGACGTCCATGAAGGCCAGGCGCCCGACGTTGTTGCTCGTGCGGCGCAGCCGGCAGGCCATCTGCGAAGCCAGCATGAAGAGGATTTCCGGGTCTTCCTGGGCGAGGTGACGGAATTTCGTATAACTAATTTCGGCGATCTCACACTGCGACTTGGCCCGGACCCAGGCGGTGCGCTGCTGATCCTCGTCGAACAGACCCATTTCGCCGAAGAAGTCGCCGGCGTTGAGGTAGGCAAGGACAATTTCGTTGCCGTCGTCCTCGATTAGCACGCTGACCGAACCCTGGATGACGAAATACAGTACATCCGGCTTGTCCCCGGCGTAGATAATCACACTCTTGGCAGGATAACGCCGGCGATGGCAGTGCGCGAGAAACCGTTCGATCGTCGGGTTATCGGCCAGACTATTTTGTAAGCGTGCCATAAATGTAGGCTGAACCTATAATACTGCCATTCTCGGATGCTGATTACTGAAAGGCAAGCCAGCATAAATTTTGTGTCTATATTGTCGGCCGCGAACAGGTGTCTGTTTAGCTTTTTTTGTGAGGCAGTTCATGAAAATCAATATTAAATGGGTTCAGGATGCGATGTTCGTCGGAGAATCGGAGAGCGGACACGCGATTGTCATTGACGGTCCGAAAGAGGGTGGGGGACGGAATCTGGGCGCCAGACCGATGGAATTGTTGCTGATGGGTATGGGCGCCTGCACCGCGTACGATGTGGTGCACATCCTTCGCAAGGGCAGACACGATGTCATGGATTGCGTGGTAGAACTGGACGGCGAGCGCGCCAGCGCGACGCCGAAGGTGTTTACCAAGATTCATGTTCGTTACGTCGTGACGGGTCGCGGGATCAGGGAGGAAGCGGTACGCCGGGCGGTCGAGTTGACCGCAACCAAGTATTGTTCGGCGTCGATCATGCTGGGCAAGGTCGTCGACATCTCGCACAGCTACGAGATCGTCGAGGCAGGCAGTCAGGGAAACGGGCCGTAACCGATGGCACAACGACCGCCCCCGACCGCCGGCATGTGCCACGTGGCGCTGTTTGTCGCCGATCTGGAGGCCAGCGAGCGTTTTTATGTCGATCTGGTCGGCATGACTGTTGAGTGGCGACCGGATTCTGCCAACGTCTATCTGACCAGCGGCAACGATAATCTGGCGCTGCACCACAGCCGCCACGCGCCCGATGGCCCCCAGCGCCTTGATCATATTGGCTTCCTGCTCAATCACGCCACCGACGTGGATCTCTGGTACGACCATCTCAAGGTCAATGGCGCCGTCATGAAGACGGCGCCGCGTACGCATCGCGATGGCGCCCGCAGCTTTTATTGCGAAGATCCCTCGGGTATTTCGGTGCAGTTCATCCACCACCCGCCCATCGCCGGGAAATAGGCCAAAAAGCCACCGTTCCTGCGGCGTTTGTCATTGAACGGTTTGCGAAGCGGGTACGCTTGCGAAATAATACGCGGTCTGCCGGGAGGCGGAAGGTGACCGTACGGGTTTTCGTTTTTTGCTGGGGCCGTTGCGCATGATCGTGAAACCACTGAAGAAGTTGAAGTTGCATGGTTTTAACAACCTGACGAAGTCGCTCAGTTTTAATATTTACGATGTCTGCTATGCGAAGTCGCCGGCGCAGCGCCGTGAATATATCGAGTACATTAATACCGCCTATAACGCCGAGCGGTTGAAGAACATCCTCACGGACGTCTCGAACATCATCGGCGCGACGATATTGAATATCGCGCATCAGGATTACGATCCGCAGGGCGCCAGCGTGACGATGCTGATCGCCGAGGAACAGTTGCACACGCAGTCGTCGACGATGCAGGTTTCGGATGTGGAAGAGCCCGGCCCACTACCGGACGCCGTTGTTGCGCATCTGGATAAGAGTCACTTGACGGTACATACCTATCCGGAAAGTCATCCCGATACCGATATCAGCACGTTCCGCGCCGATATCGACGTGTCAACCTGTGGTCGCGTTTCACCGCTCAAGGCGTTGAATTACCTGATTCACAGTTTCGAATCGGATATCGTGATCATGGATTATCGTGTGCGCGGCTTTACGCGCGACGTCAAGGGAAGCAAGCATTACATCGATCACAAGATCGATTCGATCCAGAATTTTCTGTCGCGCGATACGAGAAACCGGTATCAGATGGTGGATGTGAATGTCTATCAGGAGAATATCTTTCACACGAAGATGATTCTGAAAGACTTCGATCTGAACAACTACCTGTTCGGGTCCGACGCCAAGGATCTCACCGCCCAGGAAAAGAAGGTGATAGAAGATCGTTTGCAGCGGGAAATGGCCGAAATATTCTACGGCAGAAACGTCACTCGTTAGTCCGCCTGCGCCCCTGGAGAATTCTCTGGCTAACTAGAGGCGGTAGGCGGTGCGCGTCATGATGCTGGATATTAATGACATCGCGGTTTTCACCGGCGCGGGCAGGTTGGCGCCGCCCGCTTGCACCGCCACGGTTGCATGGCGGCCCTCATCTTCAGCCATCTGCTCCAGAATCGCGCGGCTTTTGAGGTCGCTCTGCGGCAGGCTCGACAGGTGATTTTGCAGGTGGGCGACCACCTGGTGTTCGGTCTCCGCGACGAAGCCGAGGCTCCACTTATCACCCGCCAGGCCGGCGCAGGCGCCGATCAGCAGCGATCCCGCGTGCCACAGCGGATTCAGGTAACTGGTGTGGCTGCCCAGTTCGTCGAGCCGTTGCTCGCACCAGAGCAAATGATCGTTTTCCTCAAGCGCTGCGCGTTCCATGCGGGCGCGCACGCCGGGCAGCTTTGCAGTCAACGCCTGTCCCTGATAAAGGGCCTGCGCGGCCACTTCACCGGCGTGGTTGACGCGCATTAAGCGAGCGGACTCGAGCCGTTCCCGGTCGCTCAACCGGTTTTCTGCGACCGATCCGCCGGGGTTCGCCCGCTCGGTGGGCGTTGGTCGGCCGAACACCGTACGTGCAGCCTGATCCAGGTTGGCAATAATATGGTCGGCGACTGTCTGTCGGCGGGTATCCATGGGTCCAGGTTACCTTAAAACGGTGCTGCCCGCGACTGATCCGCTGGCGTTCAGGTCATCTGGCGGCGGAGCAGTGCGACCGGGTGCAGGACCTCAACGTCGAGGCCGGCGTTTTTCAAGCCGTGGCGGAAGTGCAACGCGCAACCGATATTGGACGTCACCAGGATGTCCGGTGCGATTTTTTTCAGTTCGGCCAGTTTGTCGGCCAGCAGCGCATCGGCCATGTCGCTGTGCGTCAACATATGGCTGCCGGCGGCGCCGCAACAAATCTTGTTACCGGGCAGCGCGACAAGGTCGACGTCAGGAATCTTCCTCAATAACTCGGCGGTCGAGGTTGCGTCACTCAGCCCGAACGCCTGGCTGCACGGCAGGTGTACGGCGACACGTTTTCGCAGAGGTGCAACCACCGTACCGGCCGGCCAGGAAGTTTGTATTAGAAACCGGTTAATATCAGTCACCTTGCTGGCAAAAGCCGGCGTGCCTGCAACGCCGTGCCAGAGGGTTTCGTAATCAGCGAGCATGGCAGTGCAACCGCTGGCGACGCTCACTATCGCGTCGACGTTCTGTTGGTCAAACGCCCGCACGTTTTTTTTGGCCATGGATTCCGCGACCTCCGGTGCGCCGTCGTGGTGATGCAATGCGCCGCAACAGACCTGATCCGGCGGGACGTGCACATTGATACCGAGGCGGTTCAATACGTGGGTCGCGTCTAACAGCGTTGCCATATCGAGCACGGCGGTGGCGCAGCCGCGAAACATCGCGACATCGCCGCGTGGCTCGCCGGCGGCGGGGTAGTAGCGACGCAATCGTAGTTGGGCCGGGATTTCCGGTAACCGGTCATCGACAGTATTCAGTCCGGTCGCCTTCATCGCACCAGAGTATCTCGCGAACGCCCGCAAACCGCTGCGCTCGCCCCAGCGTAAGGCCCTGCCCGACAGGCGCAGCCATCGCGGATTGTTTAAAACGAGATCGAACACGCGCTGGCGTTGAGACCGATGCCGGTCAGTCGCCACCTCGGCACGCGCACGATCAATCAGCGCTGTGACCTCGACGCCCGACGGGCATATCGCCTCGCATGCGCGGCAAAGCAGGCAGCTTTCGACGTGCGCCAGCAAGCGTGCGGTGACCGCCAGTTGTCCGCTGGCGAAGGCGTTGATCAACGCTACACGGCCGCGTGGCGATTCCGCCTCGTTTCTGGTCTTCAGGTAGGTTGGACAGCTTGGTGAGCACAGGCCGCACATCACGCAGCGGTCGGCGTCTGAAACCAGCTTGGCCTTGTGGTCGACTCGCATATCAGGATCTACGGCGGAACGTAATGACAACGGACTAGGGCGCAAACACGGTTCACGGAGATCGTTCATGATACTCTAATGCGTCGCTGAATTATTCTACGGAATAGAGGTTTATGTCGTATTATCGCCACCACGTGTTTTTTTGTGTGAATCAGAGTGACGATGGCAGCGCCTGTTGCCAGAACTTTGATGCGCAGTCGATGCGCGACTATGCGAAGGTGCGCTCCAAGGAGATGGGTATCGCCGGCAAGGGCGGTGTGCGCGTGAATACCGCCGGGTGTCTGGACCGTTGCAGCGCGGGGCCAGTGCTGGTTGTCTACCCCGAGGCGGTCTGGTATACCTACGTCGACCGGGACGATCTCGATGAGATAATCGACGAGCACCTCTGTAACGGACGGGTCGTACAGCGCTTGAAAATCTGAGTCTTCGCAGATATCTACTGCCGCGCCACCGGCGCGGGCGGTCGGTATGGAATTCCGGAAAGTCGCCGGGATGAATATATCCAACAGAATAAAAAGGAGTTTCTGATGAACGCTATGAAGCGAGCAGCGATTATCGCTATTGGCGCAATGGCGTGGTTGCCGGCGCTGGCCAGCGCGATGGAAGCACTGCCGGCGCTGCCGCCGATTCCATCGGATAATCCGATGAGTGCCGCCAAGGTGGAGTTGGGCAAACAGCTGTTTTTTGATCCGCGGCTGTCGATCGATGGTACGGTGTCGTGCAACTCCTGCCACAACGTGATGGCGAGCGGCACCGACAATCGCTCGGTTTCCATCGGTGTCAGCGGCCTGAAAGGCGGCCGTTCGGCGCCAACGGTGTGGAACGCCGCGTTTTTGACCGCGCAGTTCTGGGATGGCCGCGCCGCGACACTGGAAGATCAGGCCAAGGGCCCGATCCTTAACCCGATCGAGATGGGTATGCCGAACGCGCAGGCCGTGCTGGACCGGCTGAACCGGATTCCGGGTTATCGCGACCAGTTCCTCGCGGTGTTCGGCGGAAATACCCCCCTGACCTATGACAACGTCGCCAAGGCCATCGCTGCCTACGAGCGTACATTGGTGACCCCGAATAGCCCGTTTGACCGGTATTTGCGTGGCGAAGAGGGCGGCTTATCCGAGAAAGCAAAGCTGGGCATGCAACTGGTCCAGGATGTTGGCTGCACGGGTTGCCATAACGGTCCGAATTTCGCCGGACCCGCATCCATGCCGATGGGCATGAGTTTTTTTCAAAAATTCCCGGTTTTCCCGGGCTCAACCTATGATAGCCAGTATCGGCTCACCCAGGATCTGGGCCGCTACGAGGTTACCAAACAGGACGAGGACAAGAACATGTGGCGCGTGCCCACCTGGCGGAACGTCGCGTTGACGGCGCCATATTTTCATAACGGGTCGGTTGCGACCCTGGATGAGGCGGTTCGGGTGATGGCAAAGACGCAGGTGAATATTGACCTTAACGGCGGGCAGGTAGACGCCATTGTGGCGTTTCTCAACAGCCTCACGGGCGAGCTCCCGCTACAGATGTTTCCGCAGCTGCCTGCTACACCCAACGGGGTCGTTATCCCGGTGGAGCGCTAGAGTAGTAGCGCCGGGCTATTGGACCACGCTGGCGGAGTGACATGGGGCCAGCGCCCGGCGAACTCTTGCTTGTACTTTGGGACGGGTTCTTGTACCATTCCCGCCCTTTCGAAGAGCTTCGATGGAGTTGTTTCCGTAAATGAAAACTTTCAGCGCAAAGCCGGAAACGGTGCAACGGGAGTGGTACGTCGTGGACGCGGCAGGCAAGACATTGGGTCGTCTCGCCACCGAGATCGCGAGGCGTCTGCGCGGTAAACACAAGGCCGTGTATACCCCGCATGTGGATACCGGTGATTACATCATCGTTGTCAACGCTGACAAGGTCCGGGTGACCGGGAACAAAGCGACTGACAAGCTTTATCACCGCCACACCGGGTACGTTGGTAATCTGAAGACAATCACGTTTGAGAAATTGCGTGAAAAGGCGCCGGAGCGCCTTATTGAAAAGGCGGTGAAGGGCATGCTGCCAAAAAATCCGCTGGGGCGCGCGATGTTCGGCAAGCTAAAGGTCTACGCGGGGCCCGAGCACAAACACACTGCGCAACAACCGCAGCAGCTTGATATATAAACTGGGATTGGGATTATATAGGTATGCCGATGGCACAGCAGCAGCACCATTACAGTACAGGTCGACGCAAAACGTCCACTGCGCGGGTTTTTCTGCGTCCTGGCAAGGGCCAGATCACCGTCAACAAGCGGCCGCTGGACAGCTATTTCGGGCGCGAGACGGCGCGTATGATCGTCCGGCAGCCGTTGCAGACCGTTAATATGGAAAGTAATTTTGATATCCAGGTTACGGTGAAAGGTGGCGGCGGAAGCGGACAGGCCGGAGCCATACGCCACGGGATATGCCGTGCGCTGATCGAACATGACGAGGCATTACGGTCGCCGCTGCGTAAGATGGGTTTTGTGACGCGCGATGCGCGGGAAGTCGAGCGCAAGAAGGTCGGTCTGCGCAAGGCCCGTAAACGTCCTCAGTACTCGAAGCGCTAGGTTATCGCTCCGGGCCGGATCTGGTTTCGGCCCGGGTAGGCTTTCGTATCGTCGGACCGTCGCACTCACTTTCCCCGGTGTACTATTGCTTGTATCGTAGTGCTTCAGAAGCGCTCCTACTGGGGGATCGTCTAGTGGTAGGACAACGGACTCTGACTCCGTTTACCTAGGTTCGAATCCTAGTCCCCCAGCCATCTCGTTTCCCGCCATCTTTTGTGTTCGCCCGCTTCACACCCAATAGCGCTCCAGTGTTGTATATAAGCAACGATTTACCTCCTTTGTCGCTTTTTCGATAAATATCTGTTGCATTTCGGAATAAAGTTGCTAAATTGGTCAGCTCAAGGAAAACCTTGACTTGATTAATCAATTGGGGAGAGCGCATCTCATGAACAAGAAACTTATTGCCATGGCAGTAGCCAGCGTGTTTGCCGCACCGTTGTCGGCTCAGGCCGTGGACTTTTCTGCCAGCGGTTTTGCCGATGTAACGTTCGACATTGCGAACGATACCTGTGATAACCCGAATGGTAGCGTAACCGGTCTTTCATTCGCTGGCCCGAACAGTTCGATGGCTGCCTGTAGCGCCACTGCGACGGATGTAGATGGCAGTGCTGCAAACTCGACCGTGCATAAGTTCAATACCTCTGGCGAAGTCGATTTGATGGCGGCTGAAGGCGATTTGAGCGTCCGCATGGATGTCGATCTGATGTTGGACAATGGCACGGGTAACAGTGCCAGCCTGGAACAGGCGTTTTTCAGCTGGAATATCTATGATGGTTTGGCGCTGAAGAGCGGTTTATTCAATAACCCGGTTGGTCTGGAAGCGGAAGACGCCCCGAACATCTGGTCGGTGTCGCATGGCCAGATCTATAACATACTGGCCGGTCAGACATCGATTCATTCCGGCAACAACGTTAGCGGCGCGGAGCTGGCGTTTGGCGTGGGTCCTGCCAATATCCAGGTCGGCCTGTTGAACGAAATCAGAGGTAACAACGAAGCCAATTCATTACTGTTCGCGGTCGATGGCGAGGTAATGGACGGCTTAGCGCTGGAATTGGGCGTGTTGACTCAGGAAAGCAACAAAGCCGGAAACCCCGCTTCGATGGAGAATCTGATCGACCTGAACGCTGTCTGGAAAACCGGTGGTTTGACCGTCGCTGGCGAAATCTTCTCGGCGGGCAAGATAGTCGACAGCGCTTACGCACTGCTCGGTAACTATGACTTTGGCAATGGTTGGGGCGTGACCGGTCGTTTTGACATCGTCAACTTCGAAGCTACCACCAACAGTAATGATAAGACCATGACGTTGGTGGGCATCTGGAAGCCGACCGACAAGCTGACCACAAATCTTGAGTACCGCAAGCTAGACAACGGCGAGTCCGGTGTTGCTGAAGTATCGGAAAACAGCATTGTGCTGGAGTTCATTGCAGTTGTGGGTGGTTAAGAAGAGCTAGTTCTTCTTCGCAAAAAAGCCGGGCCGATAAAGCCCGGCTTTTTTGTTTGTGTATTCTGAGCTATTGTGCAAATGCATCGCCCCCGGTATAAACGACACCGCGGTCCGCGGGAAACGCGCGAATTCGCCCATGAGTTGTCACAGTCGGCGCATCCGGTTGCGGGAGGGCTCGCTATACGGAGCATCGAGGTCGGTTGTTGGTGATCCGCCGTGTCCGCGGCCGACGGCCTGGCCGGCAGGACTGAACCGCGACTAACTTGGTGTTTTACGTTGAAAAATCGTTCGCGGCGGCCGATGAGCAACGAGTGACATCGCGCCGCGACTGTCGGAATATTTTACTCTAACTTACGGTTTTCATTGACAGTTTTTCGCAAACTGTGATACAAAACGTGCGGGGATAGGGGGTAAGAATGAAACCGGGAAGACTACACCCGTATTGGTCAACGCTCTTGGTGGTAACCTTGCTTGGGTTGAGCGGTACCGCAACGGCCGGTATTGCAAACACAAAGCATAATCTCGGAATGGGCGGAGTCAATGCGGCCAGCAACTTCAGTGGCACGCCAGAAGTCTGCGTGTTCTGCCATACGCCGCACGGTGCCGACGCGACCGCGGCGGTACCGCTGTGGAATCGGCATCTCGCTGAGCCAAGAAGTTTTACTACCTACGATCAACTTGGCACGACAACGCTCGATGCCTCGATAGAGCCGATTGGTTCTGTTTCAATTGCCTGTTTGTCCTGCCATGACGGTACCCAGGCAATGGACTCCTTGATCAACGAACCAGGTTCTGGTGCTGACGTCCAGGCATTCAGCAATGGCGTTTGGAGTGGCCAGGCGGCAACGGTGGGTGGGCGCCTCGGCCCCGCGACCGTTATTACGAATCTCGGCAAGGATCTGACGAACGATCACGCAATCGGCGTGCAGTTTGCCGGCGGCGGGTATTCCATTTCGAATCCTGCCGGCCCGGGCCGCGATCCTGATTTTAATCGGCCGCAATCGGCGTTCGTCGGTGATACACGCTTCTGGTGGATGAATACGCCAATCGGTACGTCCAATTTCGAAAGAACCGATCTCAAGTTGTATACCCGAACAGGGACGCTGGGTGTCAACGCCGGTGAACCGCAGCCGTATGTGGAATGTGCTTCCTGCCATGATCCCCACGTGGATGAAAATCCCACCTTTCTGCGGATTGATCCCAGTGGCAGTGCGGTCTGTCTGACCTGTCACGCTAAATAACGTGAGTGTGTGTGGTTTGCGGGGCCCCCCGTAAACGGGGGATGCAATTCCCCGAAAGGCGGCGATGGTGTGCCCGGATGACGCACAGGAGAAAGGGATACGGTTACGAAAACTGGTGCGGGTCCACGAGGCGGTCGCGGTATGTGGCGGTTACTGCTTGTTTTTGCACTGTCGCCCGCGGTTCTGGCTGACGATGGAACGGCCTGGCAAGCGGGATTGCGGCTTGGCGATGGGGTGTTTGCTGTGGTTGGCAACGAGAAAGTGGGTTGGGAGCGCTACGAAGCAGTATCGCGCGCGCTTGCCCGCCAGCGTTTTTTTCATGGCGGCTTGCCGTCAGAGAAAGTGGAGGAATTTAACAGGGAGGTAGAGCGGGCTGTCATTGACAGGACGTTGTTGCTGCAGGAAGCGAAGCGCCGCGGCTACGTACCGCGCCGAGAAAGAATCGATAGCCGGATCGCGACGGTGGATGCGCGTAACCAGCGATCGCCAGGGTGGCGCAGTCATCGTGACGCACTACTCGGGCAATTGCGCTCCGAGCTTGAGGAAAACGATTTGCTCGAGCAACTAGAGGCCGGTGTAAAAGACGTTCCGCGTCCGGATGAGGCGGCTATTCGCCGTTATTACGACGACCACAAGGACAAGTTCGTTACCCCGGCGCGCGCCCGTGTTTCGCTGATTCTGCTGCACGTCGATCCGTGGGCGACGAACCAGCAGTGGCAGGACGCGACAGCGCGCGCGCAGCAGCTTGTAGCGCAGCTTCGTGACGGCGCGGATTTCCGCAAGCTGGCGCGTGAATATTCGGATCACGAGTCAGCGCAGCAAGGCGGCGATCTTGGCGCGGTACACCAAGGCATGCTGGCGGCCGATGCGCAACGGGTGTTGGATGGCTTGGATGCAGGCGAGGTTTCGAAACCGGTCAGATTGCTTCAGGGGATCGCCATACTGCGGCTGGACGAGACGATTTCGTCAGTGCTTAACGATTTTTCCGGGGCACATGAACGCGCTACGGAACTGTTGTTGAGAGATCAGGTGGAGCGTACGTGGGATGCATTCATTCAGAACTTGCACGACAACACCATCATTACTATCTATCGGGACCCCGCGCAACGGCAGCACGGGCAACCAGAGCAGCAACGATAACGGCTATCTGAGATGCTGTCGCGGACGCGGTTGACAAATTATTCCTCGAGCCAATTGCGACAGTGGGCCAGCCGCAGCGTATTTTCCGTGGCCGCGATCTCGCTCGCGGCGGTGCCCGTATTGTCTACGGCCGATCTGCCGCCGATCGATTGGTCCGGGAATGTCGGATACACGTATCGCTCGCTGACCACCGGCGACGATAAAACCATCAGCAATCAGTATCTCGGTACGCTGGCCGGCAACACGTATATCTGGCGGCCCTGGTTTGCCCAGGTGGGTGCGAGATTGACTGCGACGCTGGACAATACGGAATACGGTGGCGGGGGTGATACCGAATCGAAAATCGCGACAGGGGAGCTCAACCTCAACCTGCTGCCACAGAGCGCCACGCCGTTCACCATGATGTACCTGGCGTCCGATAGTCGCGTGGACACGACAGCCGCCGCGCCGAGCAATTCCTTAAATTCCCTGGTAAAGATCGGCCAGGATTTCAAAACCCAGCGGCTCGGGCTGACCCAGGCCTATATCACGCAGACCGGTCATCGATACCGGGCCAAGCTCGATTTTAGCGAATGGGACTCCAGTATCAGCGGGGTGGTGCAAGACCAGTCTATGGGTTTCGAGGCCGATCTGCGCATGCCCCGGCAGCGCCTGATCGCGGAGCTAACCACGCAGACAACCGAACGGGTGCGGACGGGGGAGGAACGCGACAGTCTTATCGTCGAGGCCGATCATTTTTATTTTCCGCACAAAAGTTTGCGGGTTGATACGTTGACGAACATCGTTCAGACCGACGATTCTTTCAAGGTGGCGAGCACCGGCGGCAGCCGCGAGACCGACCAGATACAGATTTCCAGTTTTGCGTTCTGGCGGCCACAGGATCGGCCGCTGACCATCACCGGCGGTGTGCGGCTGTTCAACCTGGCGGCTTCGGGGCTAAGTGTCTACACTGGCATACCGAAAACGACGGAAACCACGTCGTTGAGCGGAACGCTGGGGGGATTCTACCAGCTGACCAAGGGCTGGCGGCTGGATGCGCGCGGGGACGTGGCACTCCTGGAGAGCGACGGCGGTTCGTCGACGGTGACCAATCTGCGTACCGGTGCGCTGTACCAGTCCGATGTCCACGATCTGAGTGGATATACCTATCAGTGGTTTGCGAACGCTTTTGCCGCGACACAGAGCAGCGACATCGAGAACCGGCAGACATTTGGTGGTACGTTATCGCATGATCTGAGCCGTTTTTGGGTGCCCAGCGATTTCTCGACGATACGCGGGTCTGTTGGCCAGTCATTCAGCCCCAATATTCAGTCCGGCAACAGCGCAACCGAGTATCGACTGGACCATACAATGACGACGAGCTGGAACCATTTGCGCTGGGGTGGCTCGTCGTTAATGCAGGCCATATTGCAGGATTCCCGTAATTTTGGCGATCAGGATGACGAGCAGCAGTTTCTCAACCTCCAGTTGAGCCGGACGCAGCCACTTAGCCGGTTAATGTCATTAATGGGTAACCTGACCTGGCAGATGGTCAATCAGGATTTTGGCAGTTTAGGGACGAGCGAAACCGAAACGCTGGTGGCCAGATTAACCTTCCAGCATTCGCGCGTTGCCGGAATACCGAGGTTGCGCTACCTGTCGGATTTATCGCATTCTCAGGCGGCGAATGACAAAGGGCTCGACCGATTCGAATGGGAGAACCGATTGGACTATAATATCGGGCTCGTGAGTACGCGCCTGAGCTGGCGGATGTTCGATCAAGGGGGGGAACAAACGGACCTGATCTATTTCCAGGTCACGCGTAGTTTCTAGGTTGAAGTTTTGCCTTGCCAGCCGATACAGCGGGGGGTAAGAGCAAAAAACGGTTTATTATCTGACTGTTTTATTTGCAATAACGAGGAGATAGATCGCTATGGCACTGAATGCACAGCGTCGTAATCTGGGGAGGTCAGCCGTGTTTGCGATGATGGCAAGTCTGACCGCTTTTGCTCTACCACAGGTGGCACATGCCGAGTATGCGGACGTTGTGATCAACAACTATGCAGATGCTGCGGGCATGCGGCCGGTTATTTTCCCTCACTGGTTCCACCGGGTTCGCTTCCGGTGCAAGGTATGTCACGCCGATCTGGGATTTCAGTTCAAGGCAGGCGGAAATAAAATCAACATGGCCAAGATTATTGATGGCCAGTTTTGTGGTGCCTGCCACAACGGAGAAATCGCGTGGTCGGTGGAAAACTGCGGTATGTGTCACTCGGGAATTCCGGGAACACCGACGCATTTTCACGGCAGTACCGTTCAGCGTCTGATTGCGCCGACCTACAAGGCGTTGGAAAAGCCTGCAGACAAAAAGTGAGGGGTAACCGTCATGAGTTATAAAGCACATGCACGTTGGCTGACGGCTCTCGTTACGATGTTGATTGCCGTTACCGCCTGGAGTTCGGAGGTACTGCAACCGGCACAGCCGGCTGCGGTTGAGTGGAGTTCGTCCACGGATCAGGGTTCCGTGTTTGCGGCCATTTCCGAAAGCGAGGTTATGCATCTCGCCGACGTATCTTCCGCAAACACATTTAACCAGAACCTGAAGAAGCATGAGGCAAACCTCCCTCCGCCGGAAGACGGAATCCACGATCCCAATAACGAAGCAACATTTGCGTTACAGCCCCCAAAGGTGGCGTTCAAGGGTTTGCCGGAAAGTACGTTCGGTAACCAGGTCGATTGGGTAAAGTCGATCGATCAGAAGGCGCTTGCACCGCGTTGGGATCGAGTCAATCCCGACGAAGAGCCCTTCGTACTGGATATGGATATCGTCCGGCCGGTCAAGGCATCGATGCCCGATGTGGTGTTCCCGCATCGGCAACATACTGAATGGCTCGCCTGCTCGAATTGCCATCCGGCGATTTTCATTCCGCAGAAAGGCGCCAACCAGATCAGTATGTCGGCGATTTTGCTCGGCGAGAAATGCGGTGTCTGCCACGGCAAGGTTTCATTTCCAATCGAAACCAAGACGTGCAAGAAGTGCCATTCGAAGCCGAAACCCGATGACTGGAAACCGCCGTTGAGCAGTGCCACGGTGAACAATCCCTGGAAGTAGTTCCAGGAATGCTGGCCACTGGGGGGGGCAGGGTAACGTGATCAACAGTAAGGAGATATTGTTCATGAAGAAGTTGACCCGAAGCGTCATCGTGATGACGCTGCCCATACTGCTCCCCATTGGTGTTTACGCCGAGTCGTCGCACGTCCATATGGCCGATCATGCACCGTTAATGCTTGCTGCTGCCGCCTCGAAGACGGATGACGCCAAGCAGGAACTGGCCGCGGCGGTTAGCAAGGCGGCACGGACATTCACAGTTACCGTGAAGCCAAAAACGCCGGCCCACATGTTTTATGGCCAGGGCAAAGAGATCGGTTTTGCCGTCGACGGAGAGGAAAGCAAGGAACTGGTACTGACCCGCGGCGTAACCTACGCGTTTGATGTCGAGACCAATATCCAGCACGATTTCTATCTGACGACCGACGAAGTCGGTCGGGGTGCCGGAACCGTGACGGATGGTGTGCTTGGACAATTTACCTATAAGGGTATGGTGGCGTTTTCGCCGAACCAGCAGACGCCAGGACGGATGTTTTATCAGTGTCGTAACCATAAGAACATGGGCGGCCTGATGCACATTGTCAACGAAGGTGAAAAGGTCACGCTTGAGCACAAGCCGGGAGACGTATCAGGGGGCGCGAAGCCTGTCGTGGTTTCCGATGCGGACGTAAAGCAGAAAATTGCCTACGCGAAAATGCTGACGATGTCGCAGTCGGCGAAACGTGTCGCCGACAGTGGACACGCCGAAGCGCGGGCGAAAATGGAACAGGCGAAGGCGGATCTTGCCGCGTCGGAGTCCGCGCTGCAGGGCGGAAATAACAGTGCTGCGATGGAAAGCGCGTTAAAGGCAATTGATGATGCGAACACCGCTGTAGGCCTTGTGCCCAAGGAAGGAAGTGATGGCGTCGATCACCGCGTACGCTACGCCGAATTGCTTGGCAATCTGAGGAACTACAAGGAATCCTATCTGCAGCAGTACGAGCGCAAGACGAAGTCCAAACGTAGCGATAGTTCGTCGGATCTGGACCCGAAAACCATACAAAAGATGGAGGACGACGCCATTGCGTTGTCTACCGACGGCAAATACAAGGAAGCAGCGGACACGCTGGAAAAGGCGCAGTCCATGGTAACGTCGGCATTGAGCCAGGCGTTCCAGGGCGAGGCAGTGGTTTACGATCAGAAATTCAAAACGCCGGCAGAAGAGTATCAGTTTGAAGTTGCGCGCTACAAAGGATTCGCGGACCTGGTCCCTTTGGCGCTGGAACAGAAACAACCGGCGGAAGATGTGGTCCAACTGATTAACACCTTTGTAGAGAAAGGCAAGAAAATCGCTGGCGAAGCCGCAGGCTATGCGAAGAAAGGGGACTACGAAACTGCTATTATCGGTATGCAGGAAGCAACCAATCAAATGCAGCGTGCGCTGATGACGGCTGGCGTACGATGATAATATCCCGGTGGCCGCGCATGCGCGGCCACCGGCATCTGAAGCAATTGACGCGCGAGTGATACATGTTGCGACTTAGTCTTGTATTCCTGTTGATGACGGTGCTTGTGTCTGGTGCTATGGCGACAGAGGTGCCTGTCTGGATCAGGGGCCAGCACTTTCAGTTGCGTGGCGAAGAGGTGCGCGTCGCGGATGACGGAATCCATGACCCGACCAACGATGCTGTCAATGTCCTGCAGCAGCCTTTTGAAGCGATGAAGGGATTTCCCCGCGACGGTCAGAACATCATCAACTGGGTGGAGGTGCTGGATTCGGGGCTTATTAATCCGCGCAAAAGCCTGTTGGGTGACGAGGAAATGTTCCCGGCCGATTTCGATATCATTTTCAAGAATACCGGGTCGATGCCGTATGTTCGTTTTCCGCACCGGCCCCACACGGAATGGTTGACCTGTCTGAACTGTCACCCATCGATATTTCTTCCGCAGAAGGGCGGTAATCCTGTAACGATGTCCGCGATTATCCAGGGGGAGTATTGCGGCGTCTGTCACGGAAAAGTTGCCTTTCCGCCAACCATGAATTGTGGACGATGTCATTCCGTATCGCGCGAATCCGGTTTCTTGCGCTAAGCGTATTCTTTAGCGGCTCGCTGCTTGTCGGCGGTTGCAGTCTGCAGCCGCCGCAGACCGAAAACCTGTTTTCAGAGGAAACGGATACCGTCTCGACGGCCGCTGCCGCGGTTGGACTGGTCGCCGAGGTCTTGCTGCCGTGGGAAACTATCGAGGCGGGCATCGAGGGCAATGGTATCGTCGGACGCCGCGACGTACGCCTTAAACGGCCCGTCGCTGTTGCAGCGCGGGGGGACACGATCCTGATTGTCGATGCGGATCAGCAGAAGGTGCTGCGCTTTGACCGGAACCGACGGGAGTTTATCGAACTCGTCGATCTGCAGGGGACGGTAACCGGCGACGTTACCGATATCTTCCTGACACCAAATCTCGATTTTTTCATCGCTGACTGGGGTGGCGCGCGCGTGCTGCAGTTTGACCAGCGCGGTCGTCAGATACGCGAGTTCAAGAACACCCTGAACCTGCGCCGGCCGGTGTCGGTGTCGGTGGACGACAGCACCGGTTATGTCTTTGTCGCCGACGGTGTGATGGATCACGTCGTCGTGTTTAATAGTACAGGGGAGGCGTTGACGGCGATTGGCAAGCGCGGTACCCACGAGGGACAGTTTCTGAATATCACCGGGATGGCGCGCGGGCCCGAGGGACTTTATATCATCGCTCGCGTTGGTGACCGCATCCAGGTGCTGGGCGACGACGGCAGCTACCGATATTCGCTACCGCGCGATTCGGTTGCTTACCCCAACAGTGTTGTCGTCAGTGACGATAACCTCGTATTTGTCAGCGATTTCATTGATAATACGATCAAAATCTATCAGGGTGATCTGCTGGTGGCGCGTTCAGGCGGAACCGGTTCAGCACCGGGCAAGTTCCGGCGTATCACCGATATGTGGCTGGACCAGGGTTTTATCTATGTTGCTGACAGCCTGAATGGCCGGATCCAGATATTGCGCGTCGTCAAGGAAGCGATTGAGGAATAGCCGAGCGCTACAGTGAGAAACGTGTTGCGTTGCAAAACAGGCGTCGCGTTTGTGATTGCAACGTTGTTGTTGTCTGCGTGCGCGGCTGTGCCCGAAAGGTTTCAGCTGCAGGGTTCCCCAGGACCGGAGCAGCACGTGTTTCCGCCGCCGCCGGATCAGCCGCGTTACCGGTACGTCGGCGAATTGACCGGCGAAGACAATTTTACGCCGGCCGACGAACCGAATGCCGCGCTGCAATTTGGTAAAAAGGCGTTGAAATGGCTGGTGGGGCTTGCGTCGAGTAAGCATCAGGCGGTCGTGTTGCAAAGACCGCAACGCGGTTACGTTGACGCCAGCGGGCGAATTTTTGTAACCGATGTCAGCCGTCAGGCCGTGTATGTGTTTGACGTGCCGGCGGGCAGACTGCATGTCTGGGAAATGGCCGGTAAGAACCTGCGTTTCTCGATGCCGGTGGGAATTGCCGGCGGAGACAACGGCGAGTTACTGGTGGCGGACGCGGAGCTCGGCTACGTCGTGCGGCTCAATGCGCTCGGTGAGCCCGTCGGCACGATTGGACAGGGCAAGATATTGCGGCCGACGGGGCTGGCCACGGATCCGCAGAGTGGCGAGATTTATGTCGCCGACGGCCGGGCACACGATATCAAGGTGTTTGACCGGGCGGGTGATCTGGTCAGGACGCTGGGCAGGCCCGGCACCGAGCCGGGTGAGTTCAATGCGCCGACCTATCTGGCGTTTGCGAACGGCGAGCTCTACGTGACCGATACGTTTAACTCGCGTATCCAGGTGCTTTCGCCTGCCGGGGAGAGCCGCAAGGTCATCGGGCGTCGGGGTCTGTTCATCGGCGACCTGCCGCGGCCGAAAGGCGTGGCGGTAGATAGTAACGGTTTGATTTATGTGGTGGAATCGTTTTACGACCATTTGTTAGTATTCAATGCCGACGGCAATCTGCTGATGCCTATCGGTGGCACTGGGAGTGGGACGGGCCAGTTCTATTTACCGGCCGGAGTCTGGACGGATACCGGACGACAAGTCTATGTGGCGGACATGTTTAACGGTCGCGTGGTGGTATTCGAATATCTGGGTGGCGCGTGAAGGAAAGGTGGCGTTCAATTCCAACTCGGGTCGGGCTGTGTGCCGGTGTACTGCTGGCGCTATGGTCGGTCTGTTCTTTCGCCGACCGGATTGCGGACATCCGCAACACGCGGCATAACTTTTCCCATACGGTTGAACCCACGCTGCCCGGCGGCGCGAAACGTAATATCGAAGCCGCCAGCGAATCCCAGATATGCGCGTTCTGCCATACGCCGCACGGCGCCTCCGTGGAACCGCGGGCGCCGTTATGGAACCGTTCGCTGACGGCGGCGACCTATACGCCGTATACCTCGGGATCGCTTGATGCCATAGATCTGAGCCAGCCAAATGGCAAGTCGAAGCTGTGCCTGTCGTGTCACGACGGTACGCTGGCGGTCGGCGCGGTCAACGTACTTAACGGCCGGGGCAATCCGAACATCGCGATGGCCGGTAACAATCCCGGGCCGGGCGGTACGATTCCGGAAGGAGCGGGCCCGACCACGGGCTTTACGCGACGCCTCGGCACTGACCTGAGCAACGACCACCCCATTTCGTTCACCTACGATCTGGCGCAGTTCAATCGCGACGGTGAACTGCGCAATCCGGTTGGCAACGCGCATGTTCGCAACCGCAAACAAGGCAATCTGGATTCCACGACGCCGGAAATCGACCGGCGGCCGACAATTCCGCTGGAAGACAACAAGGTGGAATGTATTTCGTGCCACGACCCGCATATCCGCGATACGGATCCGAACAAGAACATCAAGTTTCTGCGCGTGAACCGGTTCCAGGAAAACGTGCCGACGGGCGGCGATTTTGATCCCGGCAGCGATATTATCTGCGTCGCCTGCCATGACAAGGAAGGCTGGGCGGGTTCCGCGCATGCGAGCCAGGTCGTCGGCAACGAGCGCTATACACCGGAGGCTGCGGCGATACGCGAATTTCCGGCAGACATCCAGGTCTGGCAGGCCGCGTGCCTGAACTGCCATGACCCGCACACGGTGCAGGGTTCGCGACGCATTCTTCGTGAAGGCACCGACGGGCCGCAGCTTGTGGATGCTGCAACCGGCGGTAAATTCAAACAGGGTGGCAACCCGGCGATCGAGGAAACCTGTTACGCGTGCCATTCGCCGGACGGCGGGACGCTGCAGGGTCAGGGCGGCATTACCTTCGAGGTGCCGAACATCAAGACGGATTTCACGACGATGTTCCGCCATATGCCGATCGCCAATGCCGATCAGCCGGCGGGAACCGAAATGCATAACATCGGTTCGCCGAATCCGGATGTGCCCAATCAGGCCGGCAAGGACTTCGTCGAATCGCCGCTCAACATGGGCAAGGGCAATCTGAACAACCGTCATGCGGAGTGTACCGATTGCCACAATCCGCACCGCGTGGTGAAGAACCGCTTGTTCAACGCCAACAATGCGATTCCGGACACCGAAGGCACCCATCCCCACACGCCGGCGCAGATCAGCGCGGCGGGTGAGGCCGTGCATACAAATATTGCCTCCGGCGTGCTACGTGGTATCTGGGGTGTCGAACCGACGGCATGGTCCGGTACCCAGTTTGGCAGCCAGCCGATCGCCTTCGAGGCCAAGCGCGGCGACGGCGGAACCGGCGCCACCACAGCGGTCAGCGCCCCGCACGTGACGCGCGAGTACCAGGTGTGTCTGAAATGCCATTCCAATTACGCCTACGACACGGCGCCGTTCCTCGGCAGTTTTTCCGGCGGTACCCCGGCGGGCACCAACAACATGAGCCAGTACACCAACCAGGGCATGGAGTACCAGTCGCCGGGCGATCATAAAGGCGAAGGAACCTCCGGTACCTCCAGCGGCGCGGCCGCCGCGTACGCGGCAAACAACCACCGCTCGTGGCACCCGGTGTTGACGGAGACCGGCAGAACGCCGGTGGTGCGTGCAGGTTCGGCGGGTGGTTATTTCGTTAATCGGCCCGCGCCGAAGACCAGCGATCTCAAGATGAATCTGTTATCCAGCAGCTGGTTGCCGCCATTCGAGCAGGGCGTGGGTATCCAGACCATGTACTGCACCGATTGCCATGGCTCCAATACCGCCACCGGTACCGCGATACCCAGCGGCGGTGAGCAGGGCAGTCCGTGGGGGCCGCATGGTTCGAACAATGATTTTCTGTTGAAGGGGCCGTGGGCCGGTGTCGGTCCTAATATCGCCGGTATAGAAACGCACGGCGACGACGGGTTCGCCGCAGGGAATACGCCGGGCACCGACAACCATCTGTGTTTCAAATGCCATAATTACAACTCATATGGCAAACGCGCGCAGACCGTCGGTGAAGCGCCGGGCGGCGCCAGCGGATTCAGCACGACCACGGATAGTTTCGGCTGCATAGGACCGGTGCGCGTTGTGAATCTGCATAACGGCCACATTGACGCGGTACGGACGAATTTCCGCTGTAATTACTGCCATATCGCGATACCGCACGGATGGAAGAACAAGGTGTTTCTCGCCAACCTGAACGACGTCGGTCCGGAAGGCGGTCTGGCGCCGGGCACGCAGGTGCGCAATAACACCCAAGCCCGTTATGAGAACGGCCCTTACTACAATGGATCGGTGCTCAAGGTACGCTCCTTCGCCAGGAGTGGCGAATGGGTGGACTCGAACTGCGGTTCGGCGGGCCCGCCGGGCAGCGGCGATATTGGTTTCGCCTGGATGACCAATGTCGCCGGCGAAGGCTGCGCGGATCTGCCCTGACGCGGCCGGGCCCCTGCCGGTTTATCTCGCGAAAGATGATCAAGCCGGTCGCGCAGGTGCGTCGGCCGTGTTCTGTCAACGATGTGTAACTCGCCATGATTGTGTTTCGCAAGCTACTGTCCTCAACGCGGCTGACCATCGTCGGTATGGCGCTGCTCGCGGTCGGCTCGTCGCTGATTTATGGCAATCCGGCGGAAGTGCCGGTGTGGGTGCTAGTGGCGCCGTTGTCGGTGCTGGCGGTGAATCTCGTTGCGGCGATTGCGACCAATCCACGCATCAACCGGCGGCCGGGATTACTGATGTTTCATATCGGCCTGCTCGCCGTGGTCGTGCTCGTCGGGGTCGGTCGCCTGACCCATTACGAGGCTCATGTGGAAATGGTGGACGGGCAGCAGTTTACGATCGACGACGCGATCGATGTCAAAAGCGGTCCGTTCCACAGTGGCAATCTGGATCAGGTGCAGTTTGCCCAGGGCCCGTTCACGGTTGACTATCAGCCGATGCTGGTGCGCGGGTCGACGCGCAGCCATATCCGGGTGCGCAACGAAAAAGGCGAATGGCAGGCGCGCGTGATCGGTGACGATACGCCGCTGGTGATCGATGGCTACCGGTTTTACACGACGTTCAACAAGGGATTCACGCCGGTGCTGACCTGGCTCCCCGACGCCGGTGCACCCGTCACCGGCACGGTCAACATGCCGTCCTATCCACTGTTTGATTTCAAGCAGAGCAACAGCTGGACACCCGTCGGGGGCCGCGAAATCAAGTTCTGGTTGCAACTGGATACCGGCTTGCGTCAGGACGCCGCATGGACGCTGGATGTGCGGCGCACCGGCAGCGTGCTGGTCGTCAACGATGGCGACCGTCGTGTCGAGCTGAAACCCGGCGACGAAACGGTACTGGACGGCGGACGGTTGCGTTATGAACAATTGCGCCAGTGGATGGGTTACAAGATATTTTTCGATCCGACACTGCGCTGGTTGTTTCTCGCGTCCATACTTGGCGTCATCGGGCTTGCTTCGCATTACTGGCGGACGTTCACGGCGGTGCACGCGGCGACCGACAAGATCACCGCGCTCAATTCGGCGTCGTCCGCAGCGCTGACCAACAAGGGTTGATAGCAACGATGTTTAGCGAAGCGACTGAAATGCCGTGGTTGTGGGCCGGTCTGGCGGCGTATGCGCTAGCGGCGTTTTACGCGTTTCGCGGTATCGCACAGCAAAGGGTTCTGGCGGCGGGCACGCGCAGCTACGAAGGTCTGGTGTTGTTGTTCATGGTGTGCGGAGTAGTGTTGCTCGCCGTTTCCCTCGGCGTGCGCTGGGTGCGGATCGGGCACGGCCCGTTTGTGAATCTGTTCGAACTGCTCGTCAGCCAATTGTTCAGCCTCGGTACCATCTACACGCTGGTGTACTGGCGTCTGCCGCTGCTGCGCCCCGGCGCGATCGTCTCGCTGCCGATTATCTGGGTGCTGGGTCTGTGGGTGCTGATGATCGAACCGAAGGACGCGCCGTTCCCGCCGACCTATTACAACGACTGGCTGTGGGCACACGTCGGTTTCGGCAAGATTTTTCTGGCGTTCTCCATGGTGGGTTCGGGTCTCGCCGGGGTGATCCTGCTGCGCTGGATCGGCTGGTTCGCGTCGTGGTTGCGCCACCTGCCGGCGGACGACGTGCTGGACCGGTATGCGTGGCGCTTCATGGTGCTGGCGCTGGTGTTTGACAGTCTGATGCTGATCGCCGGCGCGGTCTGGGCGCAGGATGCCTGGGGGCGATTCTGGTCATGGGATGCGCTGGAAACGTCGGCGTTCCTGACCTGGCTGGCGCTGGGCGGCGCGATACATGCGCGTCTGGCCTGGAACGTACCGATCCGCCTCGGCGCGGCCTTTATTCTGATTATTTTTGTCGTCGCCTTCATGACCTATTTCAGCACGCCGTTCATCAGTGAGGCGGTGCACAAGGGTGTGATATGACCGGACAAGTGATAGAACATCCGCAGCAGGACGTCCCGGTCGCGCTGGTATCGCTGCTCTGTGTCGTGGCACTGATTGCGGCGATTGCGCTGCTGATGCAACGCCCCGGCATGTTGCGAGCGGCGTCAGCGCACGCGCCGCCAACCGCGACAGTGGATGCGAAGCTGGACCCGGCCGGGCACGCCAGCCAGCTTGCCCAACGCGAGATCGATACGCGCTTTCTGCAGGCGGTCGCGATGCTGCATGCGAAGCAATATGATAACGCCATCACCGCGTTGCACCGAGTATTGCTGCTCGCGCCGCGCATGCCGGAGGCGCATGTCAACATGGGATTCGCGCTGATCGGCGCGCAGCGCTATGACGCGGCGCGGGATTTTTTCCAGACGGCGATAGACCTGCGGCCGTATCAGGCCAACGCCTACTGGGGCCTGGCCGTCGCGCTGGAGCAGCTGCAGGATCTGGAAGGCGCGCTGGGTGCGATGCGCGCCTATATCCATCTTTCCAAACCGGATGATCCCTATGTGCGCAAGGCGCGCTCGGCATTGTGGGAATGGGAAAGCACGTTAAAGCGTGGCCCGCTGCCGGTGGAGGAACAGAAGTTTCTTGATCGCGGCGCGCGCCAGTGGTCCGAGCGCAACAGCGCCGACGTCGATCGGCGGATCGATGCGCCCCAGGTCATCGATCTGCTGCCGCAACAGTAACCGCTTGTTTGAGCCCGTCCGTCACGAGGTCCATCCGTGCATCGGCAATGGCAAGCATTTGTCAAACACCGCGTGTCGGGTTGGATCATCGCCGTCACGCGGCTATGCGGTAAACGGTGATCCCTGACAGACCATCCGAGGAACTACCATGCGCGTTAAATCCGTATTATTCGCCGCCCTGTGTGTCGGGTACCTGACCGCGTCCGTCGGGCAGGCGGCGCCGTTCGTGCAACTTGCCGGGCAAGATACGGCCGTGAAGAAAGAGCACAAGCACCAGGCCGCCGGCAACAAGAAACATCATAAGATCAGGCATGCGCACAAGGCGGAAGGCGATGTGCAGGACGCCGACGAAGACGGCGCTGACAAGGCCGCAAAAAAGGCCAGAAAGAAGGCCGGCTCGACGCACGAAAAAGGCAACGAGACCAGCGAGGCAATGCAGCGACGTCGCGACGAGCGCAAGCAGATGATGGAAGAGCGCAAGGTCGACGAAAAAAAGGCAGCTACTGACTCGGGTGTTGAAGAACCGGTCGGGCAATAAAGGCGAATGCTGCAGCGGAAGCATACCGCCAGGGCGGGGCCATCAGGTGGTGATGTTGTCGTGCGGGGGCAACAGCCTGATTGATACGGTCGCCGGCGTCAGGACTGCACGCGTGCCGTGAACGACGCCGGCGACCAGTCGTCCCGGCCATCCGTGGCCGCCGTGCGGGTGTTGCGAATGCGCGTTACCGCCGTATCGACGGCGGCACGTAGCGCTGCGGCGTCGCCCGGCCGGGTTTTGCCATAGTAATGTTCCTGCAGACGGCGCACGGTCGTCCGCAGTGGTTCGTCTATACCGTGGTGCTGTTCCCACTCCGCCAGACCTCGCTCAAGTGTCTCCGACCGCAATGCATCGAGCATCGTCTGGATCAACGGGCGGCCGGCAAACCGCGGCGACATCGTGACCGCCGCGCCTGTTTTCCCCGCGGACGCGATAGTGCGGTGCCGCTTCCATCGCCACAGCGTTACCAGCCACAGCGCGGCAAAGATCAGTGCGACGCCTTGCCAGATGAGATTCGACATACCGGTCGGCGACGGTCCGGCAGTGTCGCTGGCCGCTGAGGCAGGAACACCATCGATAGACGGCGGCAGCTCGCCGCGCGCGACCTCAATTTCCGGGCCGTCGGCGCTGGCGATATCGATCACGCCGCGTGCCGGGTCAAAATACGGAAACCGGATCGGCGGCAGGCTCAGCCTCCCGGGTTGTGCCGGTATCAGCGCCAGCGTGTAGCTCGCAATGCCGGTGGTGCCGTCGCTGCGGATATCGTTGGCGCGTTTTGCATTACTGGCGTAGGCCTTCAGCGCCGCCGGAAAATCGATCAGCGGCAATTCCGCCGGTATCGCGATATCCAGTACCGGTGCACGTACCGTGATGTCCCACGACGCCATGCGCCCTGTCGCATAAACGCTGCTTTGCGCGGTAGCCGCGATGTCCGGTTTACCGACCACCATGCCCGCTGGTACGTCGGCCGGTAACGGTTTCACGGTGACGTTTTCCGTCCGGACCGGGAACCGCTGCTTGCGGCCCTGCGCCGTCTCGATCCAGACGTCCGGCAGATGCACGGCGAGCCCGCCGCTGTGCGGCGGAAACATCACCCATGCATTACGCGCGACGCGATACTCGACGCCATTGATCGTTTCGCTGCGCTCGCTTTTCGGCAGCAGCCGTATGTCGGGATCGACCGGCTCGGTCTCCAGTTGCCCGCCGGTCTTTGCGCTGGTGAGTTCGACGCGGTGGTACAGATCCGAATAAACCACCAGTTGCTCGCGTTGCCAGACGCTGGTGCTGGCAACGGCTGACCGGACAAACACCTCGGGCGTCCGGTCGGTGGCCGGCGCCAGTACGCGGATCGGCAGTGGTGCCGAGCTCACTCCATCGATCGTAAACGGCGGGATCTGCAACATGCCGGCACGTCGCGGAAACAACTGGACGACGATTCCCGATGTCGACCGGCCGCGCTCGCGGTTGATGTTGAAGCGGTAATCCGACGTCGGTGCGCCGAGATCGAACTGATCGGTCAGCAAGGTCAGATCGATATTCGGTTTGACGCCCTCGGCGCGCAGCCGCGTATCGCTGTTGACCAGCGCCAGTGTTAACACCAGATATTCATCCTGGTACAGCTCGCTGCGGTCGACCGTTGCAGTGAACTGCGCGGCGGGTGCGGCCACGGCCCACAGGCTCGCGCTCAACAAAAGCACACGTAATGCCGTCACCACGGTTTGTCCTCCAGTATCTTGCCGTAGCGGGTTTCCCGGCTGATCATGCGTCGCCGCAGAAACTCCGCTTTCTTTTCCTCGAGCCGTTCGAGTTGTTGCAACGCGCTGCCGAATTCCGTGACGTCACCGTCTGTGTTCAGTTGCCAGGCGTCCAATAGTTCGGGTAACGCGACCGTTTGCTGCCGGGCTGCCTGGCGATTACCGGGGTCGGCGTCAGGTGCCTGTCGCGCTGCGGTGGCGTCGCGCGCCGGTGTGGGCGTCACCGGTTCGTTGCTGTCAGACTGGCGCCGGTCGCCGAGCGCCGCGGCTGGCCCTGGCGTCGCGCCGCCGAGCTTGATCGCCTCGTGTTGGCGGCGCAGCAACGTCAGGTTTCGCGCCGCCTGCTGGTAGCTCGGCCGGAGTCTCAGCGCCTCTTCGAAGGCGCGCCCCGCGTCGTCGATGTTTTCAAGACGCGCATGACTATTGCCACGGTTATAGGCGGCTCGGGCACGTTCGTCGTCGGTAGACGCGAGCTTGCCGGCCTTGCCAAACGCGTCCGCGGCATCGCGCCATTGCGCGCAGCGATAGGCCGCCACGCCCGCGCCGAACCAGCCGTCATACGAATCGAGTCGTTGATAACCGGTCTGTGCTGCTGCGCAGTTCCCGGTATTCAATGCGTCCCATGCCTGTTGTTCCTGCCAGATCCACGCCTGCGCGTCCGGTGGCACGGCCGACAGCGGCCACAGCAGCAGCAGCGCCAGACCTTCGGCCCGCCGCACGCCGGCGCTGATAAACAGCAATAGCGCGCCGGTCAGCAGCCATGGGAACAGCGCATATCCGCGCTCGGCGGACGCGAACTGATAGCGGTTGTCGCGGCCGACCGCGTCCAGCCGCGTAAAGAAGAGTTGCCAGTCGTTGTCGTCATCGCGCACATCGGTGTAGATACCGCCGCTGGCCGCGGCGATATCCTGCAATACCGTGCGCTGAATCCGTGACGTAACCACCTCGCCGTCGGCGCTGATGTAGCCGCCGCCGGCCGCCGGTACCGGGCCGCCGGCGTCAGTGGCTATGCCCATCACCAGTACCGGGATGCCGGCCTTGCCGAGACGCCGCGCAACGTCGACGGCGCCCGGATAGTGTGACTCGCCGTCGGTCAACAGCACCACCGCGCGTGCCGGTTGCGCGTCACGCTGCAGATAGGACTCGGCCTGTTCCAGTGCTCGCGCCAGATTCGAACCGTGACGAAACACCAGGTCGCTGTCGAGATAGCCGAGGTATTCACGGAAGACACGCTGATCCAGTGTCAGCGGCAACAGCGTGTAGGCGTTGGACGAAAAGGCGATCAGGCCGATCCGGTCGCCTTGCAGGCGTGCCGCGAAATCGGTCAGTTCCAGGCGCGCGCGCGCGAGCCGGTTCGGTGCGATATCGGTGACGCGCATCGACGGCGAGATGTCGACAATCGCGAGAATATCTATGCCGCGCTGTTCGGTTGTCGCAGCCTGCGTGCGCGCCAGATACGGGCTGCTGGCCGCGACAGCCGCCAGCAGCCACGCAAGCAAAAACATCCGGCGGACACGCGGCGCCGCGGTGGGGTCGCCGCGCAGCAACCGCCGCAGCAGATGCGCGTCGGCAAAACGCTCGAGACGCGCGGCGGTGCGCCATAGGTTTGGCCGCCACGCGTGGCGCAACCACGGCACGAACACCAGCAACAGCCACAAGGGCTCGCGCAGTTTCAGCTGGGTCAGTAGCTCGATCATGGCGCTAGATCACCGGCGACGCGGGCAGTATCTGCCGCGTCGTGCGCCACTGCGCGCCGAGCAGCAACAGCAGGCCGGCGGTGAGCGGCAGCGCGTAGATGTCGCGCCTCAGCCAGGCGCGTTCGTCGGTTACCGGAACGTCGGCCAGCTTGTCGATATCGTGCAGGATGCGCTGCATGTCCGCGCTGTTGCGCGCAGCGAAAAACCGGCCGCCGGTCGCGTCGGCGATGTGTTGCAGCAATGCGTCATCGACCGGCAGCTCGGCGAATTCGGCTGTTTGCATTTTGCCGCGTGGAAATGCAGCACGTTCCTGTGAACCTATGCCGACCGCGTAGACACGCACGTGGTAGTACCGCGCCATCGCGATCGCGGCCTCCGGCGTGATCTCGCCCGATGTGTTGGTGCCATCGGTCAACAGGATCAACACACGCGCCTCCTCGCGGCGGTCGCGCAGTCGTTTGACGGCCAGCGCCAGCGCGTTGCCGAGCGCGGTCTTCTCGCCGATGGTGCCGTTGGCAACCTCGTCGAGGACCTGTTTCAACAGGGTCTTGTCGGTAGTGACCGGCGCCAGGCTGTAGGCGTCGTCGGCGAACACGATGATGCCGACGCGATCGCCGCGACGCTCGTCGAGAAAGCCGTCGACGATGCGCTTGACCATCGTCAGCCGGTCGGTCGGCTGGCCGTCGATGGAAAAATCCAGCGCGCGCATCGAACCGGAGACATCGAGCGCGAGCATGACGTCCCGGCCGTAGTAGTCACTCGCGGTATTCGGCGTCGTCCACTGCGGGTGCGCCAGTGCGCCGATCAGCAGCATGCAACCCGCCAGCCACAGCCATGGCATGCGGGAGACAGCATGCTGCTGGCGCGCCGCGAGGCGCGCCAGCAGGTCCGCCTGGCTGTGTAACAGCGCCGCCGCGCCGGGTGACGTCCGTCGCGACGATTGCGGCCTGCGCAAAGCCGCCCAGATCAGCGCCGGCAACGGTAATGCCGCGAGCCATAACGGTGTAGCGAACGTCAGCATCATGCCGCCGTCCCGTGGTTCGTGGCGCGCTGTAGCCAGCCGCGGATGCTAGCGAACGCCGCCGCCGGCAGCTTATCGGGCGCCTGCAGTGAATAGCGATAACGGTGCAGCAGGGCGATCATCGTCCGCCACGCGGTCGGTGACACATGAGGCAGATCGGGGCACCCTGTGGTGAGTTGCTCCAGTCCCAGGCCCAGCCGCAATATCGTGGCCAGCTGGTACGCGGCGGCGCGATCATCGATGGCGCCGCGTTGCCAGTTTGTCTGCAGTGCTGCCAGTTTGGCGAGTGCCAGGACGTGACGGTCCACGCGTCGCGCCGGCCGGCGCCAGCGCCAGATACTGTAGGCAACAATGGCGCCCAGCACTAGCGTGATGGCTGCGGCCGTCAGATAAAACAATGACCAGTCGGGAGCCGCCGGCCACTCGATATCGGCAAGGCCCTGCAGCCAGTCGGTCGATGGGTTCGTCGACGCCATCGCTATGCCTTCGCCACTGCGGTCAGTGTATCGATCAGGTTCCGGTCGGTCGCAATCACCGTTAGTTCGACGCCGGCGCGCGCGAACCATTGTTGCAAGTCATCGCTGTGCTGTTGCGTCGCGCGTGCGTATTCGCCGCGCAGTTCACTGTCGCCGGTATCGATCACTGTTGCGATTCCCGACACTGGCGAGACGAACCGTATCAGGCCGACATCGGCGAGATGCTGTTCGGCCGGATCGACGACACGCAGTGCGGTGACGTCGTGGTCGCGTGCGAGTTGTGCGAGCAGACCGACCAGCGTCGCATCGAACCACGAGAAATCGCTGACGATGACAACCGTCGACCGCCGCGCGACGGCGCGCGTCAAATGCCGCAGCAGCTGGTGCGGCCGGCGCCCGGACGGTATCGGGACGGCCGGCGAGTCCGCCGGAGCGCAGACAGCGCGCAACAGTGACAGCACGCCTTGCAATGTGCGGGTCGACGGATAGTGGTGTTCGATCCGGTCGATAATGGTGGCGGACACCGTGTCGCCGGCATCCAGCGCGGCGAACGCATGCAGCGCGGCGAGGCGCGCCGCGACGGTGGCCTTCAGGTCACCGCGAGTGCCGAACCACATGCCGGGGTGGCGGTCGACAATCAGATGCAGCGTGCGCTGGCGGTCTTCGAGAAATACCTTGGTGGTCGGTTTGCCGGTGCGCGCGGTCGCGCGCCAGTCCATGTGGCGAATATCGTCGCCGGCCTGATACGGCCGCAGATCGGCGAATTCCAGCCCGTGGCCGCGCGCTGCCGACACATGCGGCCCGCTCCACGGCGACACCGCAGCGCGGCGTTGGCGTTGCGACAGGCGCCGTGACAGAAACTGGAGTTGCTGAAGATCGGCAGCCGTCAGCAACGGTTGCGGGTTCACGGCGTTCAAGGGACCGGCACGATATCCAGCAGGCGTTCGATGATACGCGCCACGCCGATGCCCTCGGCGCGCGCGGTGAAGCTTGGCGCGATACGGTGGTTCAGCACGTCATGCGCGAGTTCGAGCAGATCGCCCGGCTCGACAAAGTCGCGGCCGTGTAGCCAGGCGCGCGCCTTGCCGGCCCGCGCGAGCGCCAGCGTCGCGCGCGGCGATGCACCGCGTTCCAGCCATTGGCCGAGTTCGGGGTCCCGCGGCGACGGATCGCGCGTCGCCGACACCAGCGCGACGATATAACGCTCCAGCATCGCGTCGAGGTAGATGCTGTTGACCTCGCGGCGTGCGGCCAGTACATCGTCGCTGGCCAGTACCGGCAGAATCGCTGCGGTGGTGTCGCTGGCCAGCTGCCGGCTGACGCGGCGCAGGATCTCGAGTTCCTCGTCCTGGGTCGGATAGCCGAGCTGGACCTTCAGCAGAAACCGGTCGAGCTGTGCCTCCGGCAACGGGTAGGTGCCTTCGTGATCGATCGGGTTCTGCGTCGCCATCACCAGAAACACCGGCGGCAGCGCGCGTGTCGTTGTGCCGACGGTGACCTGCCGTTCCTGCATCGCCTCGAGCAGGGCCGATTGCACCTTCGGCGGCGCGCGGTTGATCTCATCGGCGAGGATGACGTCGCTGAACACCGGTCCCTCGACGAATTCGAAATGGCCGTCGCGCGGCACGAAGATGTCCGTGCCGGTGATATCGCCGGGGATCATGTCGGGCGTGAACTGGATGCGCTGGAAGCGCATCGCCAGGCCGCTTGCCAGCGCACGCACCGCCGTAGTCTTGGCGAGTCCCGGCAGGCCCTCGACCAGTAGATGGCCATCGGCCAGCAGACTGATCAGCAGCCGTTCGAGCAGCGCGTGCTGGCCGACGATGGCTTGCTCGAGATGCCTGCGGAGCGCGTCGAATTGATTTGTCATGACCGCCTGGTCCATACGGATGCGCGCCGGTTTCACATGAATACGATAATTGTGTCAGTGCGCGGGGACAGTCGCCGGACCATGGTCCGGGGGGATTGCCGCTGTCCAACCGAAGCAGCGGATAATGGTAACATGCGCGCACCACAATCGACTGACCGAGCAGCGGAGTAACGTGTATGTCCCGAACGAGCTGGACCATGGTATCGGTGCCGGTGATCAGCGTCATCGCGGTGGCGTTGACGCTCGCGCTGCTTGCCAGCCGCACCGATACCGACACGCAACATCGAGCGGTTGGCCCCGGGATCCGCGCGAACACTGTCGGCATCGAGATGGTGGCATTGCCGGAAGGCGAGTTCGTCATGGGGGCGGGGAACGATGATGTTACCGCGCGCACGGTTCGTGTCGCGCCGTTCGAGATCGGCCGCTACGAAGTCACCCAGGCGCAGTGGCAGGCGGTGTTGGGAAGAAACCGCAGTAAATTCAAGGATCCGCGTCGTCCGGTCGAGCAAGCCACCTGGCTTGAGGTGGAGGAGTTTATTCAGGCGTTGAACCGTAGCGAGGGGACCACGCACTACCGTCTGCCGACCGAGGCGGAGTGGGAATACGCGGCGCGCGCCGGCTCGACCACCGCCTGGTATTTTGGCGACGACGCGGCGGCACTGGTCCGCTACGCGTGGTTTGGCGGCGCACCAGGGACTGGCAGCCACGCCGTCGGCGGGAAACAGGCGAATCCCTGGGGTCTGTTTGATATGTCCGGCAATGTATGGGAATGGGTGCAGGACTGCTGGCACGACAATTATGACGGCGCGCCCGCTGACGCCGCAGTATTTCCCGGTGGAGATTGCAACCTGCGGGTGGTGCGTGGCGGTGGCTGGGACAGTGCGCCGGCTTACCTGCGCTCGGCGGCGCGGGGCAGCCTGGAGGCGGGGCTGCACGATATCAACGTCGGCTTTCGCCTGGCCCGCGGTCGCTAGTTCCTGATTTTTCAGGTAGTTGGGTTATTTTCAATGCGGCGCCTGCGCCGGCTCGCGCGCGCCGTGCGTCATGCCAAGCCAATGAAAATCAAGCGTTATCGCGGCTGTGGATCATGTATAATCCGCGTCTTTGTAGCGGGCAAGGTGCCGGGCGAGGATGCTGGAGGTTACCGATCTCGAATGCGTGCGCGGTGACCGGCGGCTGTTCACCGCGATGAATTTTTCGTTGCGGCCGGGCGAGTTGCTGCATGTCCACGGCCCGAACGGCAGCGGCAAGACCAGCCTGTTAAGAACCGTCTGCCGGCTGATGGAACCCGCCGCGGGAGAAATCCGCTGGTGCGGCAGTCCGGTACGCGCCCTCGCCGAGGACTATCTGGCGCAGCTGCTGTATCTCGGTCACCTGAACGGGCTGAAGGACGAGTTAAGCGGCCGGGAAAACCTGGCGATCAACGCGACGCTCGCCGGCAGCCGGATCACGCCGCAACAGACGCAGGAGGCGCTGTTCCGCATGGGGCTGGACGGCTACGATGACCTGCCGGTCAAGCTGCTCTCGCAGGGGCAGAAAAGGCGCGTTGCGCTGGCCCGGTTGCTGTTGAATGGCGCGAAACTATGGATACTCGACGAACCGTTTACCGCGCTGGATTCAGTCGCGGTTAAGACGTTGCAGGCGATACTGGCGGGGCATCTGGACAGCGGCGGCGTGGTGATACTGACGACGCACCAGGAATTCGTGATCGACGCGGGCCGCGTCAAGCGGATCCACCTGGGAGCCTGAACGACGCCGATGTTTGCCGCAGTGCGCAGTGTACTGATACGCGACCTGATGCTGGCGATGCGCCGCCGCGCCGACGTGCTGGCGACGCTGATATTTTTTGTCATTGTGGTCAGCCTGTTTCCGTTCGGTGTCGGGCCCGACGCGGAATTGTTGCGGGTGCTGGGGCCGGGCGTGATCTGGGTCGCCGCATTGCTGGCGGCGATGTTGTCGCTGGGACGGCTGTTCGCCGGCGATTACAGCGACGGCGTGCTGGAGCAGTTGTTGTTGACGCCGCAGCCTCTGGCGGCGCTGGCGCTGGCGAAGGTGCTGGCGCACTGGTTATTGTCCGGGCTGCCGCTGGTGCTGATCGCGCCGGTTCTGGGATTGCAGTACGGACTCAGCGGCGAGGCGTTGCGGATACTGGTGATTACGCTGCTGCTCGGTACGCCGGTGCTGTCGCTGCTCGGTGCGGTTGGGGCGGCGTTGACCCTGGGGCTGCGCGGCGGCGGCGTGTTGTTATCGTTGCTGGTGCTGCCGCTGTATGTGCCGGTGCTGATTTTCGGCGCGGGCGCCGTTGACGCAGGCCTGAGCGGTATGGGCGTCGAGGGGCATTATTCGCTGCTGGCAGCATTCCTGCTGGGCGCCTTGATACTGGCGCCGTGGGCGACCGCCGCCGCGTTACGCATCTCGGTGGAGTAGGACTCCGGTAATTTTGATACATCGGAAGGGTTGATGGCGATTAACTGGTTCAAGTATTCATCGCCGGCGAGTTTCTATCCGCTGGCCGGCAGGATGATTCCATGGGCGATGGCGGTCGGCGTATTGACCGGCGTTGCCGGGCTGTACGTCGGGTTTTTCGTCGCGCCGACCGATTACCAGCAGGGCGAGTCCTACCGCATCATGTTCATTCACGTGCCCGCCGCGTGGATGTCGATGTTCACCTATATAGTGATGGCCGTCTGGGCGGTCGCCGGTCTGATCTGGAATACGCGGCTGTCATCGATGATGGCAACGGCGCTGGCGCCGACCGGCGCGATGTTTACGTTTATCGCGCTGTGGACCGGTGCGCTGTGGGGCAAGCCCACCTGGGGTACCTACTGGGTCTGGGACGCGCGCCTGACCTCCGAGCTGATCCTGTTGTTTCTTTATATTGGTTTTATTGCGCTGCAGGCGTCAATTGACGATCCACGGCGTGCGGCGCGTGCCGGCGGTCTGCTGGCGCTGGTCGGCCTCGTCAATGTCCCGATCATCTACTGGTCGGTCAAATGGTGGAACACCTTGCACCAGGGCGCGTCGATCAGTTTCGCCAAGGCGCCGACCATGGCCGCGGAAATGCTGCTGGCGCTTTTGTTGGTGACGCTGGCCTTCTGGGCCTATACGATAGCGGTCGCGCTGATGCGCGTGCGTTGCGAAATTCTCGAAAGCGAACGCCAGAGCAGCTGGATATACGAAACCGTCGAGGGATTGCGCTAGCCATGGCTGAGTTTTTCGCCATGGGCGGCTATGGTTTTTTCATCTGGATGTCCTACAGCGTCACCGCGCTGTTCATGGTGACGGAGGTGCTGCTGCTGATGCGGCGCCGCCGAACGATTCTGCAGCGCCTGAGTCGTATTAGGAAAGCGAAAATCGGGGTAGGTCATGAAGCCCAGACATAAGCGGCTGATTTTTATCGCGGGCGGGATCGGTGGTCTCGCGGTCGCGACCACGCTGGTATTGAACGCGTTGAACAGCAATATCGCGCTGTTCTTCAGCCCGTCGCAGGTAGTGGCGAAAGAGGCTCCGGTCGACAAGGCGTTTCGCCTCGGTGGCCTGGTACGGCAAGGCAGTCTGCAACGCGAGAAGGACGGGTTGACCGTGCATTTTGTCGTCACCGATACCGCCAGGGATATCAAGGTCACGTACATCGGCATTCTGCCGGATCTGTTCCGCGAGGGTCAGGGGGTCGTGGCGCAGGGGCGGCTTGGCGATGACGGCGGCTTCCGCGCCACCGAGGTGCTCGCCAAGCATGACGAAACCTACATGCCGCCCGAAGTGGCCGACGCGCTGGCGAAGGCCAAGATAAATACTGCTGCCGGAGACGCAGCTTTGCCCATGCAGGCACCATAACGCGAGGTCTTTACAATGATTCCTGAGATCGGACATTTTGCATTGATTACCGCGCTGTGCCTGGCGCTGATCCAGGGTATCGTGCCACTGATCGGCACGGCGCGCTCGATCCCGGCATGGATAGCGATCGCGCGGCCGGCCGCGCAAGGGCAGTTTGTTTTCGTCGCGGTGGCGTTCGCCTGTTTGACCTACTCGTTTATAAGTCATGATTTTTCGGTGCAGTACGTCGCGATGCATTCGAACTCGGCGTTGCCGATCCAGTATCGCATCGCCGGTGTCTGGGGCGGCCATGAAGGGTCGCTGCTGCTGTGGGCATTGATGCTCGGCGGCTGGACCGTCGCGGTAACGCTGTTCAGCCGTCACCTGCCGGAGGACATGGTCGCGCGCGTGATCGCGGTAATGGGCCTGGTGTCGATCGGTTTTCTGCTGTTTATGCTGGTGACGTCCAACCCGTTCGAACGTCTGTTGCCGGCCCCGGCCGACGGCCAGGATTTGAACCCATTGTTGCAGGATCCGGGCCTCGTGATACATCCGCCGATGCTTTATATGGGTTACGTCGGATTTTCCGTCGCCTACGCGTTTGCCATCGCCGCGTTGATCAGTGGCAGGCTCGACGCGACCTGGGCGCGCTGGTCACGGCCGTGGACCACGGTCGCCTGGTCGATTCTGACCTGCGGCATCGCGCTCGGCAGCTGGTGGGCCTATTACGAGCTCGGCTGGGGCGGCTGGTGGTTCTGGGACCCGGTTGAAAATGCGTCGTTCATGCCGTGGCTGGTTGGCACCGCGCTGATCCATTCACTTGCGGTTACCGAGAAGCGCGGCGCGTTCAAAAGCTGGACGGTGTTGCTCGCGATCTTCGCGTTTGCGCTGAGCCTGCTCGGGACGTTCCTGGTGCGTTCGGGTGTATTGACGTCGGTGCATGCGTTCGCGACGGATCCGGAGCGCGGTCTGTTCATTCTGGTGTTTCTCGGTGTCGTCGTTGGCGGATCGCTGACGCTCTTCGGGTGGCGCGCCGCCAAGGTCGGATTGGGCGGCAAGTTCGAGCTGGTGTCCCGCGAGACGTTTCTGCTGAGCAACAACGTACTGATGGTGGCGGCGGCAGGCACCGTGCTGCTCGGCACCCTGTATCCGCTATTGCTCGATGCGCTCGATCTCGGCAAGATCTCCGTCGGACCGCCGTACTTCAATTCAGTCTTTGTGCCGCTGATGGTGCCGGCGATATTCCTGATGGGAATGGCGCCGCTGGCGCGCTGGAAGAAGCAGGAATTGCCGGAACTGCTGGTGCGCGTGCGGTGGGCGTTTGGCGCCGGCGTCGTGACGGCACTGATATTGCCGTTTGTCATGGGCCGCTGGACGCCGTTGATCAGTCTTGGTCTGTTGCTGGCGTTCTGGCTGATATTCACCATCGGTATCAACCTTCGCGGCCGTCTGCGTGAAACGGGGGCGGAAGGTATCCTGCGCCGCGTCGCGATGCTGCCGCGTGCGTACGTGGGCATGAATCTGGCGCACTTCGGCGTCGCCGTGTTCATCATCGGCGTGACCCTCGTACAGGGTTACCAGGAAGAGAAAGACGTGTTCATGAAGATCGGAGACACGGCAGAGGCGGGCGGTTACACGTTCCGTTTCGACGGTGTGATTCCGATTCAGGGGCCGAACTTCAAGGCGCAGATGGGGATGGTTCGTGTGTTAAAGGATGGCAAGGAGCTGTTCGAGATGAACCCCGAGAAACGCGTCTACAACGTGCAGGGCAATCCGATGACCGAGGCGGCGATACACACCGGGCTGGTCCGCGACCTGTACGTGTCGCTCGGCGAGCCGGTCGCTGACGGTGCCTGGAGCGTGCGTATTTATTACAAGCCGTTTGTCGACTGGGTGTGGGGCGGCTGTGCGCTGATGGCACTCGGCGGTTTGCTTGCGGTCAGCGATCGTCGTTACCGCGTATTCGCACGGCGTACCGCGCGCGATGAGCCGGGGGTGCCCGGCGCCGCGGAGCCCGCCTCTCGCTAGGGTTGTCCATGATGAACGCGCGTTTTTTCGTACCGTTGCTGATTTTTGCTGTGCTGGTGGTATTCCTCTATGTGGGGCTAGGCCTCAAGCCGAGTGAGGTGCCGTCGCCGTTAATCGGCAAGACGGCGCCCGCGTTTGCGCTGCCTGCAGTGCATCATCCAGAGCAGACCATCGCCCGCGAGGACATGCTCGGCCAGGTCTGGTTGCTGAATGTCTGGGCGTCGTGGTGCGTGACCTGCCGCCAGGAGCATCCGCTGCTGGTGCGTCTGGCACGTGAAAATATAGTGCCGATCTACGGGTTGAACTACAAGGATACCCGCGCGGACGCGATCGAATGGCTGAACGCGCTCGGCAATCCGTATATCACCAGTCTGTTCGACGAGGCGGGCCAGGTCGGCATCGATTTTGGCGTGTACGGTGTCCCGGAAACGTTTGTCATCGATAAACGGGGCGTTATTCGTTACAAGCAGATCGGCGCGCTGACCGACAGCGCGCTGCGTGAAAAGATCTTGCCGTTGGTCAGGGAGTTAAACTCATGATGCGCTGTTATCTGCTGGCATTGCTTATCGGTGTGACGCCGGTGCCGGCGTTCGCCGGTGACGCGCAACCGATGATAGCCGATCCGGTGCTCGAGGCGCGTGTCATGTCGCTGTCCTCCGAGCTGCGCTGTCTGGTGTGTCAGGGCCAGTCGCTGGCCGAGTCCCACGCCGATTTCGCGACCGATATGCGCAGCAAGATACAGGGTCTGATGCGTGACGGTATGTCGGACGAGCAGGTCGTCGATTTCCTGGTTGCGCGCTACGGCGATTTTATCCGTTTCCGCCCGCCGCTGAAATTGACTACGGCGCTGTTGTGGCTCGGACCGCTGCTGCTGCTGGTGATCGCTGCCGGTCTGCTGGTGATCAGTTTCCGTCGCCGCAGGCGGCGCGCCGCCGCGGCGCCATTGTCGGACGTGGAGCGCCGGCGTCTGGAGGCATTGTTGGCTGACGGGGCGGAGGACGGCAAGGCATGACGGTATTCTGGGTGGTCGCAGCGCTGTTGATCGGTGCTGCATTGTTGTTCGTAGTGCCGCCGCTGGTGGCGCGGCGGCCGGTTTTTATTGATACCCGGGCGCGGGAGCGGATGGACATCGAGCTGTTCCGCGAGCAGTTGACGGAGCTCGAGAACGATCTGAACAACGGTGTGTTGAGCGCTGACCAGTTCGCGCAGGCGCACAGCGAACTCGAGCACCGCTTGCTTGAGGATGTCGCCGGTATGCAGGAAAAAGCCGCAGCGCCGGTCGGTCATACGTCAAGCAAGATTACAGCGGTGTTCGTTGGCCTGGCGATCCCTGTGGCAACAATTTCGATCTATCTGGTGCTCGGCAATCCGGCGGCCATGTCGCCGGCCACACAGGCGGCGTCCGCTCAGAAGGGTCATCTCCAGACGCAGGAACAAATTCTGGCGATGGTGCAGAATCTGGCGGCGCGCCTCGAGCAAAACCCGGACGACGCGGAGGGCTGGGCCATTCTCGGCCGCAGCCTGCTGGCGATGCAGCAGTATCAGGACGCGACCGTCGCGTTCGAGAACGCCGCAGCGCTGGTACATAGCGACGCGCAACTCTACGCCGACTATGCCGACGCGCTGGCCATGTCGAGCGGTGAGCAGCTGGAAGGCAAACCGATGCAGTTGATCCGCCGCGCGCTGGAGGTCGATCCGAACAATCAGAAGGCGTTGTGGCTCGCCGGTACCGCCGCCTACGAGTCCGGTAATTATGACGAGGCGCTGACCACCTGGAAACATCTGCAGGGCTTGCTGGCACCGGGATCGGAGGCGGCGGAAACCATGGCCAGGAATGTTGGTGAGGTGGAGCAGCTTATGCGTAGCGGCGCGCCGCGACCGGCGGCGCCGGCCGCGGCGAGCACTGCCGCGGACAAACACGACGCGGACAAGCGCGTCGCGGGAACGGTAACCTTGTCACCGGCGCTGCAGGCCAGGGTCGCGCCGGGTGATGCGGTGTTTGTCTTTGCGCGGGCATCGTCGGGTCCGCCGATGCCGCTGGCCGCCCGGCGCATTACAGTCGCCGACCTGCCGTACACGTACTCGCTCGACGACTCGCTCGCCGTGATGCCGCAGATGAAACTGTCGGATTTTTCCGAGGTTATCGTGATGGCGCGTATCTCGAAAGCGGGCAACGCCACGCGCGGCAGCGGCGACCTCGAGGGCGCCAGCGGTGTGGTGGCGCTGGGTAGCGAGAATGTCCAGGTCAGTATCGACAGCGTGGTGCCGTAAGCGGCTGGCGCACACGGTTGCGGCAGGGGTAGTGTTGGCGGTCGCCATATTTGCCGGAACGGCCTGCACCGAGTCGCCCGCGCCGGTACCGGTGAAATGGGTGGAAGGCGATTTGCTGCCGCCGTTTCTCATGGAAACGCTGGACGGCGGCAAGGTGTCGCTGGAGGCCTATGGCAACCGTGTGGTGTTGCTGAACGTATGGGCGACATGGTGTGCGCCGTGTCGCAAGGAACTGCCGAGTCTGCAGCGCTTGAGTGAACGGTTGGACCCGGAGCGGTTTGCCGTGGTTGGCCTGGCAGTTGACAGCGATGATCACCAGGTGCGGGAATATCTGCTCGACAAGGGGATCGGCTTGACCAGCTTCATCGACCGTGATCGCAACATTGCCAGGGATATGCTCGGGGCAAAGGTATACCCGGACACGTTCGTGATTGCGCCGGGCTACCGGTATGTGCATCACGTGGTTGGCGACCGGGTCTGGGATACGCCGCAAATGGTCGCGGCGCTGGAAGCGGTCTATGCTGGCCAGGGCGCTGCAAACCTTCGGGCTGCCGCCGGGGTGAAGGGCGTCAGCAAGGAGTTGTCGGCACCGCGGTAGCGGCGCGGAAGGAATTCTACGGGTGGCAATGATCTGTCGGTTGAAACGAGGGGAATGACGATGAATACGGCACAATCTCTGGTGAAACGCGGCTATTCTGTCGGCGCGGCACTGTTAGTCATGTGGTTGGCGCTCGCATCCGCGCCGGTCTTCGCCGCGGATGTTACCGCCGGCGCGACGCTCTATCAGCGTCACTGCGAGGGCTGTCACGGCGCCAGCGGCCGCGGGGATTTTCCCGGTATGCCGGACTTCTCGCGCGGTGAAGGCCTGTTCAAGCCGAATGTGACACTGATCAGCTCCATCAAGGCCGGCAAGGTCGCCATGCCCGCGTTCGAGGGCCTGTTGACCGATGACCAGATCCTCGACATCATCGCCTATCTGAGAACATTGCGCTGATGCCTGGTGCCGGCACCTTTAATGCGTTGCGCGCGGCGGGCGCGTTGACGGCTGCGCTGGTACTGGCGGGGTGCGGCGACAAGCTTGTCCCGGTAGCGGCGCCGGCTGCCTGGCAAGTCGAGGAAACATTCGGTGTCGGTGAAAATGCCTACGTGCGTTCATTCTCGGTCGACGCGAAATCCAATCGGTTATGGGTAGGCACGTCGATAGGCGTGCTCGGTATCGATCTCGCCTCGCGCGAGGTCAAGGACACGTTTACCCGGCAGCAGGGACTGGCCAACGAATATGTGTTCGCCATAGCGAATGATCAGCAGGGCAATACCTGGTTCGGCACCAACGGCGGCGGTGCTTCCCGTTACCGCAACGGCGAATGGCGCACGTTCTTTCCGATGCACGGCCTCGCCGATTACTGGGTGTATGCGTTCGGCGAGCAGTCGAGCGGCGCACTGTGGATAGGCACGTGGTATGGCGTGAGCCGGTTTGACCGCGACGGCAAATTCACGAATTACGTCAAGGAACTCGTCAACGAGTGGGTCTATGGTATCGGCATCGATTCGAAAGACCGTGTCTGGTTCGGCACGGAAGGCGGCATGTCCATGTATGATGGCACGCAGTGGCAGGCGTGGACCCATGCCGACGGCCTCGGCGCGCCGAACAAGGATAACCGGCCGCTGAGCGTCAACACCGGGCTCGGCACCCGCGCGCGGCACGATCCCAGCGTGTTTACCAGCGGCGAGACGACGTATAACCCGAACTACGTTTTCACCGTGCATGTGCGTGCCGACGACACGATATGGGCCGGTACCTGGGGTGGTGGCGTCAGCGTTTTCGACGGCAGGCAGTGGCGCAACTATACGACTGCGGACGGTCTGGCCGGTAACATCGTCTTCAGCATCGCCGAGGATGACAGCGGTACGTTGTGGTTCGGTACCGACAGCGGTTTGTCGCGCTTTGACGGGAAGACGTGGCAAACACTGACGCGCCGTGACGGACTGATCGGCAATACGATTTATGCGGTGGCCGCGGCGCCGGGAAACCAGATATGGGCAGGCATGCGGGGCGGGGTCAATGTCGTCGCGCAAGTAGATTCTCGCGCCGTGGTAAAGTGACGTAGCTCGCCGGCGCGGTGTGGTGCGCCGGTGTACAAGGCTGACGGAGGCCGATGGTGAAAATCAGCTATCAATGGGTCGCGATCTTCATAGTGATACTCGGCGTTGCCGTGGCCGGGGCCTATGTGTTTACCGCGCGTAACGGCACGGCTACCGCCCCGGCGGTACTGCCCGGCGGCGATGCGGCAAAGGCAGTACCGGCGGCGGCCGCAGCGGCGAGTGATTCGCGGTTCATGCATTTTCGCGTCGGCAACCGCAACGTCAAAAGTATTTTTCTCGACGGTGACATGGTCTGGATCGGCACCTCCGGCGGCGTGATCCGTTACCAGCCGTCGACCGACAAGGAGACGGTGTTTGACAACCGCGTCGAGGGCATTCTGTCTAACGGGGTGTTCCACGTCAGCAAGATCGGCGACCGCGTGTTCGTCGGCACCTACGGCGGCGGCCTGTCCGTGCTGGATCCGGCCACACAGAAATGGCGTAACTACAATATTCCGGATGGACTTGCGGATCAGTTCGTCTATGACGTGAAGCTCGCGTCGAACGGTGATCTGTGGATCGCCACCTGGTCGGGTATCAATCGCGTGCGCGGGGCCAGGCTCGACGATCCGTCGCAGTGGGATATCTACACGATGGAAAACACCCAGGGTGGTATTCCGAACCCGTGGGTCTACAGCGCCGACGAAGGTCCTGACGGCACGATGTGGTTTGGCACCGAAGAGGGTCTGACACGTTTCAAGGACGGTGCCTGGCGCCACTGGAAACACAGCGATGGCCTGGGCGCGCCTTATGAACTGGTGCGCGACGCGATCAAGTTCACCAACGATCCCGCCAAGGCATCGCAGCATCATGCGCGGCAGAAGGCCGAACAGGGGATGGATGATGTCAAGGTGGCGTACAATCCCAATTACATCATCTCGCTGGCGGTCGACAAGCAGGGCGTGATCTGGTGCGGCACCTGGGGTGGTGGACTGGCGCGCTTCGACGGTGATACGTGGCGTAATTACACGACTGCCGACGGATTGCCTGCGAACCATATCTTCATGCTTTATATCGATCCATCGGACCGTCTCTGGATCGGCACCAGCGGCGGTCTGGCGCGGATGAATGACGGCGACGCCGGATTTACCGTGATGACGACGGCCGACGGCCTGTTTGCCGACAACGTGTTTTCGATGGCCAATACTCAGGATGGCGCCATGTGGGTGGGCAGTTTCGGCGGCGTCGCCCGGATCGCCGGTCACTGAGTGACACCGCGCCGTCGTTGCGCTTCGGTGACGACGCCCGTGATTTATCCGAGTTGCATATGACCAGTCTTGGTACCCGTCTGACACTCGTGATCTCGTCGACCCTGATCGCCCTGATGCTGGCGGCAGGCTTCTGGCTCGATCGTCAGCTGACGGCAACTATCTACGAAGAGGAGTTGAGTCAGACGCAGGTACATGCGAATACCATGCTGGCCAGCCTGCAGACGCTGATGCTCAACGGTCAGGGTACGCTGGCACGCGAATGGCTTGATCGCATGAACGATACGCCAGGTCTGTTCGACATCGATGTATTGCGGCGCGACGGCAGCGAGGCCTTCACCGATCTGAGCACGTTGCAGCAGGTCAACGACTTCCTCGGTATGGACCGGTTCCGGCGCGACCCGGTTACCCCGGGCAGACTGGAAAGCAAATACGCCGGGGAGTTTGAGCGGGCGTTGCAAGGCCGGACGGCATCCGTGCTGGACGAAAAGGCCGGTACGTTAACCGTATTTGTGCCTATCGATACCGGCAAGGAATGTCTGGCCTGTCATGGATACGAGCAATCGCCGCTGCGCGGCGTTTTCAAACTGCAGCATTCCACGGAACAGGCGGAGACACGCATCCGCGACATGCGCCGTAGCCTGTGGGCTATCTCCGGTTTTTTGACTATCGTGCTGGGTGCGGCGATGTGGTTTGCCATCCGTCTGAGTGTATTGCGGCCGGTGGCCACGCTGCGCGCGGCGATTGCGCGTGTCGGTCTCGGCGAACGCGGCGTCAAGTTGCCCGTCACGCGCGAGGATGAGCTGGGCGATGTCGCCGTACAGTTTAATCGCATGCTGGACAAGCTGGCCGAGAGCGAGGCTCAGATACGCGCGGTGATGGACAACGTACTCGACGGCATCGTCGCCATGGACGAACAGGGCATTATCGAGGCGGCGAATCCGGCGGCTGGCCGTCTGTTTGGTTATTCAATGGAGGAGCTCATCGGCAAGAATGTGAGCGTCCTCATGCCGGAGCCGCTTGGCTCGCTGCACGACGGGTATTTGCAGCATTACCTGCAGTCCGGGCATGCCGATGTCGTGGGCGTAACACGGGAACTGTCCGGTCGACGCAAGGGCGGCACGGTATTTCCGCTGGAGCTGTCGCTGAGCGAAATGTGGACCGGCGACCGGCGCCGGCTGGTCGGCATTATGCGCGATATCACCGAGCGCAAGGAGCAGACCGCGTTACTGGAATATCAGGCGCTGCACGATGCTCTGACCAATCTGCCGAACCGGTCATTGCTCTATGACCGCCTCAATCAGGCCATTCTTGGCGCGGAGCGTCAGCGCAAGCCGCTGGCGCTGTTGCTGATTGATCTGGATCAGTTCAAGGAGATCAATGATACGCTCGGCCATCACATCGGCGACCAGTTGTTGCAACAGGTCGCCGAGCGTATTTATGCCTCCGTCCGCGAATCCGATACGGTGGCTCGTCTGGGCGGCGATGAATTTGCCATCCTGCTGCCGACGGCGGACGTCGAGCACGCCAGACAGATCGCAAGGAAGATCAACTCGGGCATGGAACGTCCGTTTGCCTTCGACGGTCAGACGCTGCATGTCGGGGCGAGCATCGGCATCGCGATGTATCCGGAGCACGGCAAGGATCAGGCGATGCTGATGAAGCGCGCCGATGTGGCGATGTACAGTGCGAAACGTTCCCGCAGCGGTCACGCGGTATACGATGTATCCGACGATCCGCACAGCCTGCGCTATCTGGCGCTGCAAAACGATCTGCGTTCAGCTATCGATGCCGGGCAGCTTGTCGTGCATTACCAGCCGAAGATCCGGCTGGACACCGGCCGTGTGTTCGCGGCGGAAGCCCTGGTCCGCTGGAACCACCCTGAGCACGGCCTGATGGATCCGGACGAATTCATTCCGTTGGCCGAACATAGTGGCCTGATCCGGCCGCTGACCTTATGGGTGATAAAGGCGGCACTTCGCGAGTGCGCCGATTGCCTGAAGCAAGGCATCGATCTTGAGGTCGCCGTCAATCTGTCTGCGCGCAATCTGCAGGATCACGAGTTTCCCGATCAGCTGGCGAGGATATTCGAGGAGCGCGCGGTGCCGTGTGCCAACCTGCGCCTGGAGATCACCGAAACGGACCTGATGGAGAATCCGGTGCGCGCCGAGAAGATTCTGGCGCGTATCAGTGGCATGGGCGTGAGGTTGTCGATCGATGATTTCGGCACCGGCTATTCGTCGCTGGGCTATCTCAAGCGGTTGCCGGTCGATGAGCTGAAGATCGATAAATCGTTTGTTATCGATCTGGTGAGGGATGGCAACGACGCAGCGATCGTCAGATCGACGATTGATCTGGCCCATAACTTCGGTTTACAGGTCGTTGCCGAAGGTGTCGAAAACGAGGAAACCTACAATGCGCTGGTCGCGCTCGAATGTGATGCCGTGCAGGGATTTTTCATATCACCGCCGCTGCCGTTACCCGAATTCAAGCGCTGGCTGGTGGAATCCGACCGGGGTCTTCCCGCTGTCGCGCAAGCTGAGCTGATCGTGTAGTAGTACTAGCAGGAAGTTGAAAAAGTCTGTCCATGGCCTTTTTCAACACGCAACGCAAAAAGTGTCACCCTGTAAATATAAGGGGTGCGTTGCTTCATTTTTCAAGCAGATGAAAACCTGTTTGAAAAATGGTAATGGTGGTGCGTCCCTGCACCGCTAGCAGGCTGTTTTTCAACAGCCTGCTAGCGTGTTCCGTGGTAGCCGGCGTTGGCATCGAGGCCGGCCGGTCGGAACACGTCTATCTTGCGGAAGAACTGGTCGACGACGTAGACGCGCCCGTCCTTGTCGACGTCGATACCGGCGGGCAGCAAATATTTCGCCGGCGCGCCGCTCTGGCCTCGATCGCCGACGTACAACAGCAGTTCGCCCTGGTCGTTGAATATCTGAAAGTTGCCAAAGGCGGTGTCGACAACATACACATTGCCGTCGTTATCCGTGGCGATGCCCTTCGGGCTGAAAAACTGGCCCGGCATCCGTCCGGCGGTGCCGAAAGTACGCTTGAACTTGCCTGCGGCGTCGAACGCCTGTACCCGGAAATTGCCTTTATCCACGACGTACAGTGTGCCGTCGTGCGCGACTGTGGCCTGGATCGGCAGATTAAACTCGCCGTCCGCGCTGCCGCGTTTGCCGATGGTGTTAAGCAGATTCCCGCTCGCCGCATCGAACACCTGGATGTGATGTTGGTCGCTGTCGACACCACCAACGTCGACCACGTACACCAACGCGCCATCCGGGCTGACCGCGATATCAGAAGGCCGGCTCAGGGTTTTGTCGTCGCCGATGCTGTGTAAAAAGGTTCCTTCCAGATCGTACGCCATGATGCGGCGCGCCGATACATCGCACACGTAGAGGGTGCCGGTCGATGAAATGTCGATGCCGATCGGTTTGACTAGCAGCCCCGGCTTTTCCTTGCCGATTTCCCTGAATCGACCGCCCGGGACATCAAACAGAAAGACCTCGCGCTGGACAGTGTCGGTGACGTAAACACGCCCCTCGAAAACCGCGACATCGTATGGCTTGACCAGGCCGAGTACCTCGCGCGGCGCGCCGGTGGCGAAGCGCCGGAAACGTTCGGCGCGGTCGGGCCCTTCGACATCCTCGTTGTAGCGTATCGTCCGTTCATAAATGAAGCGCGGTTCGGCCGGCGGTGGCGGAAATACCGGGATTACCAGCGCCAGCGGCGGTTCCGGCGTGGTGGCGCACCCTGCCAGCAGCAGGACGACAAACGGGAATACGATGGAAAAGCGCGTCGCGACTACTTGATGTGACACGTTTCGCACAACTGTTCGGCGCCAACGCGCAACAACAGCTTGACGTCTGGATTGTGCACGTTATGACAGGTCGCGCACTCGACCCGGTTGTCGTAAAGCTTGATGCCGTTGTTGAAGCCGAACGGTGTGTCCGGCGGACGAAAATCCTGATCCTTGAAATTCAGGCCGGCGTATTCCATCGAGATCGGGTGGTCGTTGGTCAGGTCGGTACCGATGTGCTTGATCGCAATACTGTGTGCCGCGTTACCGTTATGGCACTTGCCGCAGCTTTCCAGGTCGTCTGCACCGTTCAGTTTTAGATGCAGCGCGGCGTCCTCGGCGCTGTCCCAGCCGTCCGGTTTGAACACCGTCATGTCGACTGCCATCGTGCCGTCGTGACAGGACAGGCACAGCAGGCTGATCGAACTGGGTGTGCGAACCTTGTTATCCAGGGTACGGCTGTCATAGGTGCTAAAGGAGTCGCCAGCCTGCTTAAAGCGGTTCCAGCCGGGGATGCCGCCCATGAATGAACTGCCGATTTCCTCCTCATCCGGCGGAATATGGCAATAGATGCACGGCGTGCCGTAATCGGAGAAAGCGAGGCCAGGCATCGCCGCGACGCCAGCGCGCCGGTTCAGTCCGGTGAAATCGTGCTTGGAGCCGAGGATTTTCTCGGGAATGATAATGTTAGGATCGATGTCGTCCGCACCGATCGCGGTGGCGCCCCAGATACCTGCGGCCACTGCGGTGAGCAGGCCGAGGATTCGCATTGCTGGCTGGTACTTTGGCATATCAGGAAGCGCTTTCGGCACAAAAACCGCTATACTACCGTTTATCGGCTGGCCTGTTTTGATTTGTACGGGCTCGCCGGAGTCGATTTGTCGATCAATACAGACGTATCGATGGTGCAGTATACCCTATGCGAGCGGGAAAGTGAACGCAACCCTTTGTTTCTTTACAAAGTTAACTGATTTCTCCGCGTAATGCGAAAAACCACCGCGTATCAATATCTACGGCCGGCGCTGGCAACGGCACTGGCGTTGGTTGTTGCCGCTGCACAGGCAGACGCGTACGAGGATAGCGGGCCACCGAACGCGGTGCCCGGCCAGATGCTGTACCAGAAATTCTGCGCGCCGTGCCATGGCGAAAACGGCGACGGCACCGGCCGGGCACAGCTCGCGCTGGATCCGCCGCCGCGCAATTTCCGCGATCCCGCCATCCGAAAAGATCTGACCCGCGAGCGCATGCTCCGCTCGGTGACCAATGGCCGACCGGGTACCGCGATGGTGGGTTGGGGTACGCGGCTGTCGCCCGATCAGATCGCGACCATTGTCGATTACGTACGTGCAACGTTTATGATCGCAGCGCCTTCGACGGCGACCCCGTCCGCAGCGGTGCCACATGCCGCCATGCCGCAGGCAGCGGCGCCACCGGTCGCGGCCGCGGCGAAGAGCCCGGTGCCAGCCCCGGGTCACGAACACGGGCAGCATATCTATATCAAGAACTGCGCGCCTTGTCATGGCGATAACGGCAACAGTGCAGTGTGGACCCAGGCCAGTCTTAATCCGGCGCCGCGCGATTTTACCTCGGCGAAAACACACGCGGAATTGACGCGCGAGCGCATGATTCGGTCGGTGACCAACGGCAGGTCCGGCACGGCGATGATGTCTTTTACCAAGCGCTTGTCGGCGGCCGATATCGAGGCCGTCGTCGATTTCATTCGCGCGGCGTTCATGAAAACCTTGGACCCGGAGGGCGCGGCGGCGCCTGGATCCGTCACCCCGGCGACGCACGCGCGAGACGCCGATCCCCATACCCCGCTGGCGGGGCATCCGCCGGTGACCGAGGCGCAGATGGCGCAGGCGATGGCGGTGGATATGGCGGCGCCGTTCCCGCGTAAGTTGGTTGGCGATGCGGTGGCCGGTGGCGAATTTTACCGGAGTAACTGCTATGTCTGTCACGGCCTCGACGGTGATGGTAAGGGGCCGCGTGCCGAATCGCTGAATCCGCCGCCGCGTAATTTCGTCCATCCGGATGCGCGGCGGACGTTAAATCGCCCGGCGTTGTTCAACGCGATTCAGCACGGCAAGCCGGGTACGGTGATGCCTGCCTGGGGCAAGGTGCTTGATGAGCAGCAGATTGCCGATGTCGCGGAATACGTGTTGCAGACGTTTTTGACCGCGGATAAAAAAAAACTGACGAACTAGGGTTTGCGACCCCTCCCGCGAGCGATGCGTCATCCGCCGCGTCAGCACCCGGTGCGCGGGATGCAGCTTATTCCAGCGAAGCCTTCGTTCGTGGCAAGGCGATCTATAACGCACGTTGCTATTTCTGCCACGGCTATGCCGGCGATGCGAAAACGCTCGCCGCGACTTATCTCGATCCACCACCGACCGATTTTACGGCGAAGCTGCCGGCAGGCATTGATCGTGCGAAGATGATCGATTCCGTGGCGCACGGTCGCAGCGGTACCGCGATGATGGCGTTCAGTACGTTGCTGACGGACGAAGACATCGCGCTGGTGGTGGATTTCGTGCGTGGTGGCTTCATGCGGGGCGCGGCGGTGGGCACGTATTATCACACCCCGGAGAACGGCTGGGACAATCATGAGCGTTACCAGGCGGCGTTCCCGTTTGCGCTGGGCGAGATTCCGATCGATACGCCCGGTGAACAGCTGACACCTGAGCAGCGCGCCGGGCTGCGCCTGTTCCTGTCGGCCTGCATCACCTGTCACGACCGCGCGCGCGTATCCGACCAAGGTCCGCTGTGGGATGCGCGCGCGGTATCGTTTCCGCGCGGCGGCTTTTCATTTCGTCGGCCGGCAGACGCCGTCTCCGGCGCGACGTCTTACGCGCGGCACGAGGTTGCCCCGACCATCGGCGATTTGTCCGACCAGGAAAAGCGCGGCGAAGGGTTATTTCAGGCGAATTGCGCGTTTTGTCACGCCGCCGACGGAACCGGGGGGGGCTGGATCGGCAGGTTTCTCGAGCCGCATCCGCGCGATCTGACCGATCCGGCCGTTATGGGAGGAATGACGCGCGACCGTCTGATCGCCGTGATTCGCGACGGCCTGCCCGGCACGACCATGTCGGCATGGCGGTCGGTGCTCGGTGCCGGAGACATCGACGCGATCGCCAGCTATGTCAATCGTGCCTTCCATCCATTGTCTACGGAACCTTCCGGCGAGGCAGGCGGTCAACTCAGCCGGTAGCAATCGCGGGCGGATGAAACAGGTGCGCGTTCGCCGCGCGTCGCTTTTGATTTTTGACACGAGCCCGTATCATGCGCGCTCAAGAGGTGGAGAGCATGGCTGGCAGAAAGATAACGGTTTCGGTGGTTGGCGGCACGGGCTATACCGGCGTTGAATTGCTACGCCTGCTGGCGCTGCATCCATCGGTCGAACTGGCCGCGATCACGTCGCGCTCCGAGGTGGGCGTGGCAGCGTCCGACCTGTTTCCGAATCTGCGCGGCCACATTGATCTCGCGTTTACCGAGCCCGATATCGCGGCGCTGAAGAACAACGATCTGGTGTTTTTCGCAACGCCGAACGGTACGGCGATGACCATGGTGCCGGCGTTGCTCGATGCCGGTGTGCGGGTGATCGACCTCGCCGCGGATTTCCGCTTGAAAAACGCTGCGCAGTGGCAGCAGTGGTATGGCATGCCGCACGCCTGTCCGCAGCTGCTGCAAGAGGCGGTATACGGGTTGCCCGAGATCCATCGCGATGCGATACGCGACGCGCGGCTGGTGGCGAATCCGGGTTGCTATCCCACGGCGGTCCAGCTCGGCTTTCTGCCGTTGCTGGAAGCCGGTCTCGTCGACACGAGCGGGCTGATCGCCGATGCCAAGTCCGGCGTCAGTGGCGCCGGTCGCAAGGCGACTGTCGCAATGTTGCTGGGTGAGGCCGGCGATAACTTCAAGGCGTACGGCGCGTCTGGTCACCGGCACCTGCCGGAGATCCGCCAGGGTTTGTCAGGCATGGCGGGGAAGGATGTCGGCCTGACATTTGTGCCGCATCTGACGCCCATGATCCGCGGCATCCACGCGACGCTCTATGCGACGGTCACCGGCGCGGCGGGTGATCTTCAGGCCTTGTATGAGACGCGCTACGCGAACGAGCCGTTTGTCGACGTGCTGCCGGAAGGCGCGCACCCGGAAACCCGCAGTGTCCGTGGTGCGAACATCTGCCGGCTGGCAGTTCACCGGCCACAGGGTGGCAAAGTGGCGGTGGTGTTGTCGGTGATCGATAATCTGGTCAAAGGCGCTGCGGGGCAGGCAGTACAGAACATGAACCTGATGTTCGGCTATCCGGAGTCCGCAGGGATTGAAAGCATTGCGCTTTTGCCCTAAATAATATGATCCGTCAACCAGTTGCAACGGTTCGTCGTGTCCGTAATAAATTTGACTAAAATAGTAGGTTTTTTCATAATGGAACGAAGTCGGTCGATATATATACCAGACATACCTTGGAGACGATTGTGAGCACTGTAGCAGCCGAACTCAAGATGGAATCACCGGTAATCTTTACCGATAGCGCCGTGGCGAAAGTCAGGCAGCTGATCGTCGAAGAAAACAACAGCAACTTGAAGCTGCGCGTGTTTATCAGCGGCGGCGGCTGTTCTGGGTTTCAGTATGGCTTTACCTTTGATGAGACCGTCAACGACGGCGATACCGTTATTGAAAAGGGCGGCGTGACGCTGCTGGTCGATCCGATGAGTTTTCAGTATTTGATGGACGCGGAAATCGACTACAAGGAAGACATTGAGGGTGCGCACTTTGTCATCCGCAACCCCAATGCGCAAACCACCTGCGGGTGTGGATCGTCATTCTCGGTATAAGCGATACCGTGACTCGATAGCGGCGCTCAATACAGACATCGCAGATTAATAGAAGGAGGCTACGGCCTCCTTCTATTTTTCTTTTGGTAGTCAGGCGTGATAGATGCCGCCCAGCACTGCGGGGCGACTGGCGCCCGTCACCGATGGCACATTCCCCGGACGACCTTCCAGTGTTTGTTTTGCCAGCCAGGCGAACGCGGCTGCCTCGACCCACTGCGGCGCGATACCGTACGCTTCGGTAGAAGAAACTGTTATATCCCCGAGTCTCGATCGTAGCCGGTTCATCAGTGCGTCGTTGCGGCTGCCGCCACCGCATACCAGTACGGTGGTTGTCCCGGGCGCATGTTGCTGGATCGCCTCCGCGACGGACAGCGCGGTCAGTTCACATAGCGTCGCCTGTATGTTTTTGGCGGGCGGTACTGTTCCAGCTAAATGTCGCTCGATCCATGCCACGTTAAAATACTCTCGCCCAGTGCTCTTGGGGGGTTCCCGGTCGAAATAGGCATCGTGAAACAGCGAGGTCAGCAACGCCTGATCGATATTGCCGGTGGCGGCCCAGGCGCCGCTGTCATCGTACGGTTTGCCTTGATGCTTGTGTATCCAACCGTCGACGAGCGTATTGCCCGGGCCGGTATCGAAGCCGATGATGGGACGAGTTGAATCCGCCGCCAGCACCGTAATATTCGCGATGCCGCCGATGTTCACCACCACGCGGTTTTCTGTAGTGGTGCGGAACGTTGCTGCGTGAAATCCCGGAACCAGCGGTGCGCCCTGACCGCCTGACGCGATATCGCGTCGGCGAAAATCGGCGACCGTCGTAATGCCTGTCAATTCAGCAATGGTATTCGGATCGCCGATCTGCAGCGAGTACGGAAAATTATTCTCCGGTCGATGACGGATGGTCTGGCCGTGGCTGCCAAGGGCGCGTATCTGATTCTTGTTGATCTTTGCCTGCTTGATCAGCTGATTGGCGGCCGCCGCGAACAATTCGCCGACCAGGCGATCGAGTTCACCCAGGGTATCCATGCTGCTGGTATGTGCAGCACTGATCGAGCCGAGACGTTCGCGAATTTGTGTTGAAAGCGGACAACTCAGCGCGGAAATCACCCGGGGAACAGAAGACAAATCCACCAGCGCCGCGTCAACGCCGTCCATGCTGGTGCCTGACATAAGTCCTAGATAAAGTTCAGTCATATTCTGCCGCACCTGATCTGAAGAAACGTCAGGCCCGAGCATACCATGGGCGCACTTGGCTATCGGTCTCGAGGTCAGGCAGGAAAGTTGCCGCAGGGGTGCGACGTGCAGCTACTGGTTCAGAGCGACGGTCGTACGTTTGATCAGATTGAGTTGCGCAATCAGAGGCTGCGTTTTGGCGAGAAAATCCGTTTTGTAACCTGCGGCTATTGGTGCGGCATCCGGCAGCGGCACCGTCAGCGGGTTACGGTGAACGCCGTTAACCCGGAATTCGTAATGAAGGTGCGGGCCGGTCGCGAGTCCTGACTGGCCGACATAGCCGACGACCTGTCCCTGGCGCACACGCGAGCCGATGCCGAGGCTCTTCGCATAGCTTGAGAGATGCGCATAGAGTGTTGTGTACTGCTGGCCGTGTTGAATGGTTACCGTCCGGCCGTAGCCGCCGCTATTGCCCCGCGCCACAATCTTGCCATCGCCGGTGGCCTTTACCGGCGTGCCGGTTGGCGCCGCATAATCAACGCCCTTGTGTGCACGAATGCGGTTCAGGATGGGGTGCTTGCGATTCAGGCTGAAGCGCGAACTGACCCGGGCAAAATCGACCGGTGATCGCAGAAATGTCTTGCGCAGGCTCTTGCCATCAGGCGTGAAATATTCGGTGTTATTGTCGGCGTCGGTGTATCTGACAGCTTGATACGTGTTGCCCGTGTTGGTGAATTCCGCCGCGATGATGGAGCCATCGCGCACCTTCTTGCCGTCCCGGTACATTTCCTCATAGAGCACCGCAAAAGAGTCACCCTCGCGGATGTCGAGCAAGAAATCGACATCCCAGCCAAAAATGCTGGCCAGTTGCATCGTCAGGTTATCGGATAGTCCGGCCTTTTGTGCGGCGAGATAGAGCGAGCTGTCGATTACACCGGCCGCCTGTTTAATTTCTTTGTCCAGTACGTGGTGCACCAGCGTTGCTTCGAGACCGCTGGCCGCCCGTTGCACATGGAGGCTCTGGCTTTCGTTGATGTCGTACCGCAGTTCCTGCAGGCGGCCATACGTTGTTTTGACCTTGATGGTCTCGCCGGGATACAGCCGCTTCAGTTGCCGCGTCGCGCCTTCGAGTGCAATCAGTTCATGTAATTCGGCGGCGTTGATACCGTGGCGCTTGAAAATCTGCGAAAGACTGTCGCCGCTGCGCACGGTTGCTGTTTCCCACGACGCGTTCGGTAACAGCTCCGCCGCTGCCGGCGCGCTCGCGATCACGTCCGCGGCAACCCCAGTGTCCGCGGCTGCGCTGATTTCCGTGTTCGCATCGTCAATGATGATTGCGGTCGTCGTTACCGCGGGCCGGGTGGCCTCCACGCGATGCGGAACGAGGCCAAGCACGGCCCCGAGGGTGATTACCCCCACCGTGGCTGCGATCAAATGTACATGTTTTTTAGACATATTTTTTTATATCGGCCAGGTCGTAACGAGCTTTATTGCAAAGCAAAAAAAACCCTCGGCGGTGCCGCTGATATTGTGCAGCGTACCTTACCGCCAACCATGTGCAGCGGTCAACGAGCAATTTTTTGGCGCGGTGTCTGAATCACGTAGCGATGTGCGACGAAGCGGCCCGTGATCTGCGTCACACATCACCGCCGTTACTTTTCTGGCGCGGTTGCGGTATCTTTCCCCGTTCGAATTGATCAGACGAGGTATGCGTGACTCATTCAGCCGCTCTGGCGAACATCCGACGGGGATGTTCGGAAATTCTTCCAGAGGAGGAGCTTGCCACCAAGCTCAAACTCGGTCGGCCGTTACGGGTTAAGGCGGGTTTCGATCCGACCGCGCCCGACTTACACCTCGGGCATACCGTATTGCTGCGCAAGCTGCGCCAGTTCCAGGACTTGGGTCACGAGGCGATTTTTCTTATCGGTGACTTCACCGGCATGATCGGTGATCCGACCGGTAAGAACGCGACCCGCAGGCCGTTGACCCGCGACGAAGTGATCGACAACGCGCGTACCTACGAGGCGCAGATTTACAAGGTTCTCGACCCGGAAAAGACGCTGGTGATGTTCAATTCCAGCTGGATGGGTGAGATGAGCGCCGCCGACCTGATCGCGCTGGCCGCCAAACACACGGTCGCCCGCATGCTGGAGCGCGATGACTTTCACAAGCGTTATTCGGAAGGTCAGCCGATCGCGATCCACGAATTTCTCTACCCGCTGATTCAGGGCCACGATTCGGTAACGCTCAAGGCCGATATTGAGTTGGGTGGTACTGACCAGAAATTCAACATGCTGGTCGGACGCGAATTGCAGAAACTGGCCGGTCAGCCGCCGCAGGTGGTGATGACGCTGCCGATACTGGAGGGCCTGGACGGCGTGCAGAAAATGTCCAAGTCGCTCGGCAACACCATCGGTATTACCGAGCCGGCCGACGAAATGTTCGGCAAGCTGATGTCGCTATCCGACGAGCTGATGTGGCGTTATTTCGAGTTACTGAGTTTCCGGGCGGGTGATGATATCGACGGATTGAAGCGCCAGGCCGAGAGTGGCGTGAACCCGCGCGATATCAAGTTCGAGCTCGCGCTGGAGATCGTCGGGCGTTTTCACGGGCCGGCCACGGCGGCGGCCGCGAAAGACGCGTTTATCGCCCGCTTCCAGCAAGGCAAGATGCCCGACGCGATGCCGGAAGTACACGTGAGTGCCGGCGGCGACGCGCTGGCTATTGCCAACCTGCTGAAGGAAGCGGACCTGACCTCCAGCACGTCAGAAGCGCTGCGCATGATTCAACAGGGCGCGGTGCGGCTGGATGGTAAACGCATCGATGATCGCGGCTTGATGATTCCGCGCGGTAGCACCCATGTGTTTCAGGTCGGCAAGCGACGTTTTGCGCGCGTGACGGTAGCCTGACCAGGCAACCGTCAATATCCGGCAGGATGGAGTGGACGTCCCTACGCTGGCGGAGTAGCCGATGCGGTTGAGCGCAAATAGTTGAGCAATGCTTCCCGGATTTTCAGGGCGTTGTACGGTTTGACGACGAAGCCTTTCGCGCCCGACTTGATCGCCCCCTGAACGTTATTCAGCGAGCTGTGGGCGCTGACCATGACGACATGCTGGCCGGCGTTCTCGACGAGTAATTGCTGCAACGTTTCCAAACCGCTGACGCCGGGCATTTCTATATCGAGAAAGACGATATCCGGTTTCATCGTTTTTGCCCGTTTCAGCGCTTCCTGGCCGGAGTGCACGACCTCGATCTTCTCGCAACCAAGCGAGCGGGCGAACGAGCGCAGAAACACCCGCGCGTTCTCGTCGTCGTCGACGATCAGGACGGAAATGGTGGCAAGTTGTTTGTTGCCGTCGCTCATATTGTCCGATGCTCCCCGCGCGAATTATCGCGCCGCGGTGTGTCGCGACGCCGTGCTACTTTTCGATAGCGGCTTGTCGCGCATATTTTCCACCACGTCGCCGGCCTCGGCCACCAGTTGCATGACCAGATCCGGGGTATCGTCGTAGCGTTCGTTGATGACAGTGGCTTCCAGCGCAGCGGCCAGATCGCCCAGTTTCCGGTAGCCGAAGCCACCCGCGGAGCCCTTGATTTTGTGAGCATTGCTTTTAATTTTCGCCCAATCTTGCGATGACAATCCATTCTCGATCGCGTCCAGCACGGCCGGCAAGCCGTCGACAAAGTTTTTTACAATTATTTGCATTTCCGCATTGTCGATCGGTGATGCGTTGGCCGGCAGTTCCGCACCGTTGCCGAGGTAACGGGCAACTACCTCGAAAAGCTTGTCGCGATTGATGGGTTTTTCTAGGAATGCATCGCAACCGGCCCGCAGGCATTCGTCCACGGACTGCTTCTGCGCGTTCGCCGACAGTGCGACAATCGGCCGGCTGAAACCGGTGGAGCGCAATAGCTGTGTCGCCTCGAGGCCACCCATCACCGGCATCTGGATATCGGTCAGGATCATGTCGAATTCGCCGGCCAGCGCCTGTTCAACGGCCAGCTGGCCATTCTCGACGAAGGTTACGGCGATGCCGGTCGGGCGGAAGATCAGCGCGATCAGTTCGCGTATCGTGGGTGTGTCCTCCGCGACGAGAATACTGCCTGTCAGTGTTTGGTGCGGGCGTTTCTTTTGACGGCGCTGCGACTCGGTGTCGCGCAACTCGGCGAACTCCGCGTCGCTGTTGATCACTTTGTTCGAATCCAGCGGCCCGGTCGAGATCGATGCGGTAAAACAACTGCCCGTACCGGCTTCGCTGCTCACTGTGATCGTGCCGCCCATCATCTCCGCGAGCTGTCTTGAAATACACAGCCCAAGGCCGGTGCCACCGAAACGGCGCGTGGTCGACGTGTCCGCCTGGGTGAAGCGCTGAAACAATTTCTGCTGTTGTTCGGGTGTCATGCCGATGCCGCTGTCGGTGACGGCGAAATACAGGGTCTGTCGTGCCGGGTCAGCGCTAACGGCAATGCGCACTGCTCCTTCATCGGTAAACTTGATCGCATTGGAGCACAGGTTAAACAGCACCTGCAACAGCCGGGTCGGGTCGGTCACGATCTGCTGCGGCATCGGATACTGGCAGTCGATGGTGAACTGCAGCGCCTTGTCGCGAGCAATCGAACCGGATACGGACTCGACCTGTGCCAGCAGCGCAGCGAGCGATACCGGCAGCAGTTCGATGGCCAGGCGGTTGGACTCGATCTTCGACAGGTCCAGCACGTCACTAATAATATCCAGCAGATGTTTGCCGGTACGCCCGATGGTCCTGATCGCGCGGCGCCGCTCATCCTCGCTCAGCTCGTCGTATTGCAGCGAGTCGGCAAAGCCCAGAATGGACGTCAGCGGCGTGCGCATTTCATGGCTCATATTGGCCAGGAACTGGCTCTTCGATTCATTGGCCTTTTCGGCCACCATGCGTGCCTCGACCAGCTGCTCGGTGCGTATGCCGATCTCGGTCTCGAGCGTCTTGTTCTGCTCGACCTTCGCCTGGTAGACCTCGTGGCTCTCCAGCGCGCGGGCAAGACTTTGCAGTACAACGGACAACATATGGAGTTCGCCGTCATCGAAATTGGCGGACGGCTTGGTATGCGTGCCGATGAACATGCCGTAGACGCGGCTGCGGGTGGCGAGCGCATGCAACACTGTGCTGTGCTTGCCGTCGGCTGCCTCGCAGGCTACCGAGCGCGACTGCGCGATCGCCCAGGCGAACGTGCCGTCCTCGACGCGCGCATCGGCCTCGGCCGCCAGCGCCACACTCCGGGTCTCGGGTTCGCAGTATTTGAGCAAGAAGCTGGCGTCTTCGGGGTCGACCGCGAGAAAGCCGACGGCCGCGAAGCCGAACAGACGGCCGGTGTTGGCGCAGGTTTCGTTGATGACTGTCTGCGGATCGGCACCCTGTTCGATGCGCGCCTGAAAATCGCCCAGATTGACGCACTTGTCGATCGCGTTCAGGTACCAGCGATTCAGGCCGCGCAGGTACTCGATGTCGGCGGTGGCCTGCTTGAGATGGTCAATACAATCGTCCATCAGGCCGCCTCGAGTAACAGCGGCGCCGCGTCGTCGATCTGGCGATTCGCCTGTTTGATGATGGCGGATAGCATGTGCTCCTGCAGCCCGAGTTTCTGCCACGCCTCGACATCGAGCGGCGGCGTGAACACTTCGCCACTGGTGCCGATTTGCTGGGCGTTTACGATCAGGTCGGCGACATGGGTGATGGCCGCGTGGATCGGGTGGTCGCGACTGGCCGACGGGCGATGGTGGTAACCGACGGCCGCGATAATCTGTGCGGGAAGTTGCCACTGCTTGAGCAGGGCGGCGCCGACGCCAGCGTGGTCAAAGCCAAATACTTCCGGCTCGTTTTTATAGAGCAGCGTGCCCGTGTCTCGCGCCTTGCCGAAGGCCTGCGCGGTAAGTTCCGGTGCCTCGGTAAACATCAGCAACCGGCCGATGTCGTGCAGCAGGCCGGCGACAAAGAACTCCTCGGCGTTCGGGTCGCGCCGCAGCGTCGCCAGCACCCGGGCCGTGACGCCGCAGGCGATGTTGTGCTTCCAGAACGATTCCATATTGACCTGATCGGATGGCACATCCCTGAACATGTCCAGTACAGACGTCGCCAGCGCGAGGTCGCGCAGTTGTTTGGTGCCGACCACGGTGACGGCACGGGAAATCGTCGAAATCTTGGACGGGAACGCGTAGAGCGCGCTGTTGACCATTCGCAGCAACCGCGCCGACAGTCCGGCGTCGTCACTGATGATGCTCGCAATATCACGGTTCGAACTGCGCGGATCCTGAACGGCGGTATTGAGCCGCGTAAACGTCGTCGGCAACGACGATACCGTCCTCGCGCCACTGACCAATGCCTCGGGACTGCTGGCCATATTTTACTTGCGCTCCACGGGCTGAATATGCGCGCGAAGGCAAAGTTGC
>JAHFRU010000004.1:0-77500 GCA_023266115.1 Gammaproteobacteria bacterium | reverse complement strand
GTTCGAATCTTCCCAGACCCACCAAGTTTCAGGTGCGTCTGTAGCGACCAAGTTTGGGCACAGGAGCTAACGCAGGATGTTTTGTGCGAGGCAAGGCGTCTGACGAATGAAGGAGGGAGTGTACATGTTGTACATGACCGACTGAATGAGGAGGACAATGCAGCATCACGCAAAACAGACAAGTTAGGGGCCATAGCTCAGCTGGGAGAGCACCTGCTTTGCAAGCAGGGGGTCGGCGGTTCGATCCCGCCTGGCTCCACCATCCTTGCGATGACTGGGGTGGCGCAGCGGTAGACGAGAAGGCAGACGCGAAGATTCGGTTCGAGTGTTCGCGTCTGGTTTTTCCAGACAGACAGGCACGTTCCTGTTTGAGGCTCTTTAAAAATTTGGGAAGTTGTGAAAGGCGCGAGATAGGTTTTTCTCAAGAACCTATCTCAAGTTGGGTATGTTGCATCGAAACAAGCCGTATAACTCAGGTAGCTTGGGGTTATATGGTCAAGCGAATAAGCGCATATGGTGGATGCCTTGGCGACAACTGGCGATGAAGGACGTAGTAGCCTGCGATAAGCCTCGGGGAGTCGGCAAACAGACTTTGATCCGGGGATGTCCGAATGGGAAAACCCACCGCTTCGGCGGTATCCGTATCTGAATACATAGGGTGCGGAGGCAAACCCGGGGAACTGAAACATCTAAGTACCCGGAGGAAAAGAAATCAACCGAGATTCCGTTAGTAGTGGCGAGCGAACGCGGATCAGCCCTTAAGTCTGGCAACTTTTAGTGGAAGTGTCTGGAAAGTCACACCATAGAGAGTGATAGTCTCGTACACGAAAGAGGTTGTCAGATGAAATCGAGTAGAACGGGACACGTGAAATCCTGTTTGAAGACGGGGGGACCATCCTCCAAGGCTAAATACTCGTTGTCGACCGATAGTGAACTAGTACCGTGAGGGAAAGGCGAAAAGAACCCCGGAGAGGGGAGTGAAATAGAACCTGAAACCGTATGCGTACAAGCTGTGGGAGCATCCTTCGGGGTGTGACTGCGTACCTTTTGTATAATGGGTCAGCGACTTACTTTCAGTGGCAAGCTTAACCGTTTAGGGTAGGCGTAGGGAAACCGAGTCTGAATAGGGCGAATCAGTCGCTGGGAGTAGACCCGAAACCAGTCGATCTATCCATGGCCAGGTTGAAGGTGAGGTAATACTTACTGGAGGACCGAACCCACGTCTGTTGAAAAAGACGGGGATGAGCTGTGGATCGGAGTGAAAGGCTAATCAAGGCTGGAGATAGCTGGTTCTCCTCGAAAGCTATTTAGGTAGCGCCTCGTGTATCACTCTCGGGGGTAGAGCACTGTTACGGCTAGGGGGTCGTATAGACTTACCAAACCGTTGCAAACTCCGAATACCGAGAAGTGCAATCACGGGAGACACACGGCGAGTGCTAACGTTCGTCGTGAAGAGGGAAACAACCCAGACCGCCAGCTAAGGTCCCTAAATTACAGCTAAGTGGTGAACGATGTGGGAAGGCATAGACAGCCAGGAGGTTGGCTTAGAAGCAGCCATCCTTTAAAGAAAGCGTAATAGCTCACTGGTCGAGTCGGCCCGCGCGGAAGATTTAACGGGGCTCAAGCTGTATACCGAAGCTGCGGATGCTGCAATTCTTCGGAATTGTATGCATGGTAGAGGAGCGTTCTGTAGGCCGTTGAAGGTGTGCTGTAAGGCATGCTGGAGGTATCAGAAGTGCGAATGCTGACATGAGTAGCGATAATGCGGGTGAAAAACCCGCACGCCGAAAGCCCAAGGTTTCCTGCGCAACGCTAATCGGCGCAGGGTGAGTCGGCCCCTAAGGCGAGGGCGAAAGCCGTAGTCGATGGGAAGCAGGTTAATATTCCTGCACCTCGCGTTACTGCGATGGGGGGACGGAGAAGGCTAAATCAGCCGGGTGTTGGATGTCCCGGTTCAAGCGAGTAGGGAGTGTTTCCAGGCAAATCCGGAGACACAATCCTGAGACGCGATGACGAGTTTCCCTCGGGAAGCGAAGTGGTTGATGCCATGCTTCCAAGAAAAGCCTCTAAGCTCCAGGTAACGTAAGACCGTACCGTAAACCGACACAGGTGGGCAGGGTGAGAATCCCAAGGCGCTTGAGAGAACTCGGGTGAAGGAACTAGGCAAAATAGCACCGTAACTTCGGGAGAAGGTGTGCCCTCATTACGTGAAGGTCTTCGCGACCGGAGCGGAAGAGGGTTGCAATAACCAGGTGGTTGCGACTGTTTACTAAAAACACAGCACTCTGCAAACTCGTAAGAGGACGTATAGGGTGTGACGCCTGCCCGGTGCCGGAAGGTTAATTGATGGGGTCAGCCGCAAGGCGAAGCTCTTGATCGAAGCCCCGGTAAACGGCGGCCGTAACTATAACGGTCCTAAGGTAGCGAAATTCCTTGTCGGGTAAGTTCCGACCTGCACGAATGGCGTAACGACAGCCACGCTGTCTCCACCCGAGACTCAGCGAAATTGAACTCGCTGTGAAGATGCAGTGTACCCGCGGCAAGACGGAAAGACCCCGTGAACCTTTACTATAGCTTTGCACTGGACTTTGAGTCTGTCTGTGTAGGATAGGTGGGAGGCTTTGAAGTCGGGACGCTAGTCTCGATGGAGCCAACGTTGAAATACCACCCTGATATATTCGGAGTTCTAACCTAGGCCCGTAATCCGGGTCGGGGACAGTGCATGGTGGGTAGTTTGACTGGGGCGGTCTCCTCCCAAAGAGTAACGGAGGAGTGCGATGGTACCCTCAGCGCGGTCGGAAATCGCGCATTGCGTGCAAAGGCATAAGGGTGCCTGACTGCGAGACAGACACGTCGAGCAGGGTCGAAAGACGGTCTTAGTGATCCGGTGGTTCTTCATGGAAGGGCCATCGCTCAACGGATAAAAGGTACTCCGGGGATAACAGGCTGATTCCTCCCAAGAGTTCATATCGACGGGGGAGTTTGGCACCTCGATGTCGGCTCATCACATCCTGGGGCTGTAGTCGGTCCCAAGGGTATGGCTGTTCGCCATTTAAAGTGGTACGCGAGCTGGGTTTAGAACGTCGTGAGACAGTTCGGTCCCTATCTGCCGTGGGCGCTGGAGATTTGAGAGGAGCTGCTCCTAGTACGAGAGGACCGGAGTGGACGTACCTCTGGTGTTCCGGTTGTCACGCCAGTGGCACAGCCGGGTAGCTATGTACGGAAGGGATAACCGCTGAAAGCATCTAAGCGGGAAGCCCACCTCGAGATTAGATCTCCCTGGGAACTTGATTCCCCTAAAGGTCCGTCGAAGACTACGACGTTGATAGGCTGGATGTGGAAGCGTAGTAATGCGCGCAGCTAACCAGTACTAATTGACCGTGCGGCTTGGCCATATAACCCCAAGATACTTGGGGGGCGAAGCAACAAACCTTAACGCCTTCACAATTTCCCGAATCAGGAAACATGGGGTCAGAGTCAATTTTTTTTCTGATTGCAATGTAGATCCGATGAGAAAAATTGACTCTGACTCCATTTTCCAAACAGTTTGCCTGGCGGCCATAGCGAACGGGAACCACCCGATCCCATCCCGAACTCGGAAGTGAAAACGTTCAGCGCCGATGATAGTATGGGGTTCTCCTCATGTGAAAGTAGGACATCGCCAGGCTTTAATCGAAAAAGCCCCGTTTCAACACTGGAACGGGGCTTTTTTTTCGCAAAACGTTGCATACCAGTTACCTTACAGGTAACGTTTTGCCGCTGACTTCGAAGTAATAATTATCCTAATTGTTTGGAGGTTACTCATGAGCGTGTTGGTAGGTAAGGAAGCCCCTGATTTCAAGGCCACAGCCATCATGGCGGACAATTCCATCAAGGACGACTTCAAGCTGTCGAGCTATCGCGGCAAAAAGGCGGTTGTCATTTTCTTCTATCCGCTCGACTTTACGTTCGTCTGTCCGACGGAATTGCTGGCGTTCGACCACCGGCTCAAGGCGTTCGACAAGAAAGGCGTGCAGGTCATCGGTATTTCCGTTGATTCGCAATTTACCCATCTGGCGTGGAAAAACACACCAATCGACAAGGGCGGTATCGGCAAGGTCGGTTATCCGCTGGTGGCGGATCTGACCAAGCAGATCGCGCGTGATTACGATGTGTTGATCGAGGACGCGGGCGTCGCGCTGCGCGGCTCGTTCCTGATCGACAAGAAAGGTATCGTCCAGCATCAGGTGGTGAACAATCTGCCGCTCGGTCGTAATATCGACGAAATGCTGCGCATGGTCGACGCCATGCAGTTTACGGAGAAGCACGGTGAAGTTTGTCCGGCCGGCTGGAAAGACGGGGCGAAGGGTATGGACGCGTCACCGGAAGGGGTGGCGAAGTACCTCTCCAAAGAGGCGGCGAGTCTGTAGCACGCTATCCATGCGTTGGGGGCGGCGGGTCTGCCCCTCCGTTTGAACTGGCGCGGGCGTTCGTGATCTTCGTCACCGCTTAAAATTGTTCGATGCCCCGCTGCGGAATACCCGGAACCAGAGGCTGTTGTGGCCTCTGGTTTTTGTTTTTCCGAATAGGGTTCTGGATGCCAGGAATATCTTCGATTGTTAGACTGTAGACCTGCCATGATTACACGCGACCGACTTCTCGTCACGCTGGCCGATGGCCGGTTTCATTCCGGCCAGGTGCTGGGCGCGCAACTCGGCGTGAGCCGTAGCGCGATATGCAAACACGTCCGGGCTATCGCCGCGTTGGGTCTCGACGTGCAGGCCGTGACCGGCAAGGGCTATCGACTCGCCCGGCCGCTGGAGTTGCTGGATGCCAGTCAGGTGCTGGCGCATTGCGGTGACGATCCCGCTGGCCGTCCCGCCCGGCTGGATATTCTGTACGACGTCGACTCCACCAATCAGTACCTGCTGGAACGCGTCAAACAAGGCGCGCCATCCGGGTATGCCGTGCTCGCCGAGCGACAGCGCCAGGGCCGCGGGCGGCGCGGTCGCGAGTGGCAGTCGCCGTTTGGCGAGAACATCTATCTATCGTTGTTATGGCAATTCGGCGGCGGCATCGCGCAGGCATCCGGGCTGACACTGGCGCTCGGTATCGGCGTCGTGCAGGCCCTGCGCGACATCGGTCTGGCGGATGCTGCGCTCAAATGGCCGAACGACGTCGTCTGGCGGGACCAAAAGATAGCCGGCGTACTGGTCGAGCTGGCGGGCGACATGAGCGGCCCATGCCACGCCGTCATCGGCATTGGCCTGAACCTGTACCTGCCGCCGGCCGCCGCGCAGGCCATCACGCAGCCGTGGGCCGATGTCGAGACGGCGTTGGGCGCCCGCATATCACGCAACCGGGCAGCAGGACGATTGCTGCACCATACGCTGCACGTACTGGAGCGTTACCGGCACGCCGGTCTCGCGCCGTTTCTCGACGAGTGGCGCCAACTCGACAGCGTCTGCAACCGCGCAATCGAACTGCGTACCGATGCCGGCGCCGTCGCCGGCATCGCGCGCGGCATCGCCGCCGATGGCGCGCTGATTGTCGAGCGCGACGGGCGGCGCCAGCATTTTTCCTTTGGAGAAATCAGCCTGCGCATCGCGCCGCCACCGGTGCGACGGCCGGACAATACGCGCTCCACGCGGGGTCAGCTTTGAGCATACTGCTCGTCGATATTGGCAATAGCCGCATTAAATGGAGTTGCGCCGACGGCGGTGCCCCGGGCGAGATGGTGGTGGCCGATTGGCCGGGCGGCGCGCTGGACCCGCTTGCGGCCGGCGCCTGGCACTCATTGCCCGCTCCGTCACGCGTTGTGGTCTCGAACGTGCGCGGCGCAGAAGTGGCCGGACAACTCGCCGCCTGGACCCGCCAGACCTGGCAAGTCGAGCCCGAGTTTGTGCAACCGAAGAAACAGGCCTGTGGCGTCGAGAACGCCTATGCCGATCCGGCGCAGATGGGGTCGGACCGCTGGGCGGCGCTGGTGGGTGCGCACCATCTGGTGCAGCGCGACGTCTGCATTATCGATTGCGGTACCGCGATGACGGTCGACGCGCTGACACGGAACGGCCGGCATCTCGGCGGCATGATTGCACCGGGCCTCCGGTTGATGCGCGAGGCACTCTATCGTGGCACCCGGCGCATCCCGGCATCGGCCGTGCCCGGGGACAGCGATGAGGTGTTCGGCAACGACACCGGCAGTTGTGTGCAGCAGGGGACATTGAATGCGGCGGTCGCGTTTGTCGAACGGTCGTGGTTCGCGATGTGCGCCCTGCGCAGTGATGACACGGTGTGCGTCATCACCGGCGGTGACGTGCCGCTTATCGTGCCTTGCCTGACCATTCCTTACCGGCACGAGCCGGGCCTGGTGTTGCGCGGGCTGTTGCGTATCGCCGCGAGCACGTCATGAGGCGATTATTTCTGCTGTTATTGCTGCTCAACGTGGTCTTCTTCACGTGGCAGCTCAATCGGGCGGTGGACGTGCATGATCCGTATCTCGCGCGGCTCAAACCGGGGTCCCGCGAGATGCAGGGCGTCCGGACGATTTATCTTTTGTCGGAGGTCGGGCGCACCCCGCAGTTCGTTGAGCAGCACCGGGCGCCGCGGTTGAAGCGGGAACCAGCGGCAGCCATACCAGGCGTCGCCGCGCCCATGGCGTCGTCGCCGGCACTCTGTTTTCGTGCCGGGCCGTTTAGCTCCGGCAAACGCGCAAGCGAAGTACAAGCGCGTCTTGTTACACAGGGAATCGTCGCGACAATTGCGCTGGAAGACGAGCCGGTGGCGACCATGCAATGGGTATCGCTGCCACCATTCGATACCTTCGACGCGGCCAAAAAACAGTTTGCCGAACTGCAGAAGCGCGGGGTTGAGGATCTCGGTATCGTCAACGAACGGCCCGGCTACGTCGTGTCGCTGGGCTATTACCGGCAGCCGCGCTCCGCGCTCCACCGTCAGGACGAAATATCGGCGCTGGGCTATCAGCCGCGCATTACCGACCGCCTGACGACCAGGCAAATATTCTGGCTCGAATTCCAGCGGCCCGCCGCATCTGGCGCAAACACCGCTCTGCCGCTCGCGCTGGCCGAGGCACTGGCAGGCGCGTCGTCACAACCGCAGGATTGCGCCGCCGCGAATGGCAAGTTGGCTGACACCGGTCCGTGACATGTATAATGGCCGCCAAACTCGATCGCCATTTGGCAAACGTTTTCGAGCTGGCGTAGCTCAGTCGGTAGAGCAGCTGATTTGTAATCAGCCGGTCGGGGGTTCAACTCCTCTCGCCAGCTCCATTCAATCGATAAGTTAATAGGCCCGCCTTGTAGCGGGCTTTTTAATGTGGACGTTATGTAGACGCGGAGGTGGCAGGTGTTTCAAGTGTAGGGAAGCTCTGATGTGTCGTCATTCCGGGCGGAGCGCAGCGGAGGCCCGGAATCCAGTGCTTTCGAAACAGTGTGTTGCTGGATTCCTCGGCGGCCGTTCCCGACGCCGCCCTACCTCGCCCGTCCATGGGCTCGCGCTTTCGCGGGAATGACGGCAAAGCGATTAATCAGAGGTTCCTGAGTAAATGTCTATAGGCATTGATTGTGTAATTGCTCGACACAGTTCGAGTCGGCGCTCCGATGGCCGTGCCCCTGAATCAGTACCGCCATAGTTGTGAGCGTCAACATCAATCAAGCTTGCCGTGCCGGGAATACCGACCGGGCTGCGGCTGGCCTGTCGCCTGAACGCCCCGGTCTTTAAAGCCAGCGCCGGACACGCGCCTTGTACTGAACAAACTCCGCGCGGAATTTTTCCTCGAGGTAACGCTCTTCCGGAACAATCAGCAGTTGCTGCGCGACGCGCATGGTCGGCAGCGCCAGGATCAGCAGCCACGGGATGTCGAGCGCGACGCCCAGCCCGCAATAACAAAGCAGCAGGCCCAGATATAGCGGGTTGCGGGAAAACCGGTATGGGCCGCTAGTGACGATGGTGGTGGTGGGTTGCCCGGGCGCGGTCGGTTGATTCGCGGCTACCAGCGCCTTTTGCGACAGGTAGATGATCACTCCGCCGATCGTTAGCAGCGGCGCGCCGATGAGGTGGCGCATGGGCGAATCCGCGGGAAATCCGAACGATATGGGCCAAAAGTAATTGAGCACCAGGCCGGATACCACGCTGGCGCCGAAGACGACATCCGCCGTTAGCCACCGGCTGCGATGCGCGGCCTTTTCTGTCATATTGCCCTCAATGGAGTCGGGTTGGTTCTGTCCGGCCACGCGCAGGTGGTGGCTGATGTTGTATGTTCATCAGGATACTACGATATCTCATCGCTTGGGACGACTCGTTATGCGGCGACGGATATCCGGTGTGATTGCATGGCATGTGCGCTGCCATCATCGTGTTGACCGGTCGTGGCGATCAGGTACGCCGCACTGCCGATGCGCGACCCGGGTACAATCAATTCTTGCTCGCTAATGGCCAGGAGGGATTTATATGAAACCACATTGTCGATTCGTCTTTCTCGCCCTGTTGATTGCCCTGACTGCCCCGGCGCTGGCAGGTGCGGCGGAGGAGAGCACGTCTGCCGATCATCACGGCGCGTCGGATCAGAAAGCGGCCGAACATAATGAGGGGCACCAGGACAAGGGGCATAGCGGCGGCCACAATTTTTCGGGGCACTGGGCAGCGTCGCTCGGCGAGGCGCAAAAACTCAAGGTCGATGTCATGCACCTGGATCTCGATCGCGAGTTGGTGGTGTTAAAGGCACAAGAAGAGCTGGTGCAAAAGGAAATCAACACCTTGACGGCACGTGACGGCGCCGATGCGGCGGCGATAAATGCGAAGATTGACGAACTGATGGCGGTCAAAACAAAGATCATGCGCGCCCGCTATGCGCACATTCTGGAAATGCGCGCGATCCTGACGCCGGCCCAGCGCGTTTCCTACGACATGGACGTGCTGGTCCGCAGCGGCGCTAAATAAATAAGTAACTTTTTTAGCGCGTCATTCAGCCACCTCGTGGTACCGGGGGGGGGGGCGTCGAGAGTCAGTGAAGCCGGGCGAGCGCCACGATGCGCGCCGCCCCGGCATCGCCGACAGCGGCGTTGTGCTCATGCCCACAGCCCGATGCTGCGGTCGATAACCCACAGCGTTGCCAGCCCGGCGATGGCCGCGGATGCCACGGTGACGGTGCGTCGCATCGCCGCGGGATACCAGGCGATCCAGCGCAGCAGGGGCCAAATCGCTGCAACGATGACGATTTGTCCCAGCTCCACGCCGACATTAAATCCCAGCAGCGCGTTCCAGAACGACTGCCCAGGCGTGTTCAGTTCGGCGAGTACGTTGGCGAAACCAAAGCCATGGACGAAGCCGAATACGAACGCGACGAGCCATATGCGCGCCGGCAGTAACGCCCGGAGATTGTTTATGGCGGCGATGACAACGGACGCGGCGATCGCGATTTCGATCAGCGCCGGCGGCAGCGTCACCGTTCCCGACGCGGCGAGCGCGAGCGTCACCGAATGGGCGACCGTGAACGCCGATACGATCTTGAAGGTTTCCATCAGGCTGTCGCCGTTGCCATGTGTTGCATTGGCGGTGGTACGCGTACCCACTACCGCCGGAGCGAGCAACAGCGACACCAGAAACAGGATATGGTCGTAGCCGATCCAGATATGGTGGACGCCTTCGCGGACAAAGGTCGTGAAGCGCGCGAATGCGTTATCCTGTGTCAGGTTGATCAGGACTGTGCGCGATGACTCGCCAAGCACCGCGGATCGTTCGATATCCCCGGTAGACACGTTTACCAGCCCGCGATGACTTCGGTCGGCCTCGAATAGCAGATTGTAATCGACACGCAGCGCGGCCGGCTGCGCTGTGCAGTGGAGTCGTTGCCGGATCACCAGGTAGCCGCCGTCGCTGTGGCTGTCGATGAGGTGCTTCGCGGTTGCCGTGGCAGCGCAGGCCGTGTCATCGGCAGTTATTGTCAGGTGCGATAGCGCGTACGCATCAATCCTCGCCTGTTGGGCCTGGACCTCCGCCCAGGTGATACGCCGATCATGATCAGCGTCGATGCCGATGACGATCTCCAGATCGCGCAGCGCGATGTCCCAGCGCAGGTCGATTTCCGTGCCGCGTGACTCTAGCCACAGATAGCTGTCACTGGCCTTGTGCGCGCGTGCCTCGTCGCCAATCGCGATGGCGCAAACGAGCATGAGCAACATGGCGAGTCGGCGCGTCATGGCTGCTCGCCCAGTTCCGGCCACGCGTATCGCTGGTCGTTTTGTTTGAGCCAGGCAAGCACGGTTTGCACCGCGCGGCGGTCGCCGGTGGCCTGGGCGGCCTGCAGATAGATGCGCGTGTCGAGGGGTTCTTTCTGCGTCTGCCAGTTTCTTTGCGCCAGTGTCAGCGCCTCGGCGGGCTGGTTTTCTACCGCCAACAGAAAGCGCGCGTATTCACGATCGTGCAGCGAGCTGTTCCAGCGCCGCGCCTCGGCGAGTCGTTCACGGTAGTCGTCGCGGTGTTTTTCGTAATCGGCATCCGCCGTATGCCGCTCGGCGATGATGCGCCGCAGCATCAATGCGTCCGTGGCAGGGTCCCGGTCGAGTAGCGAGAGCACCTCCTGATAGCGTCCCCGTTCGATCAGGTAATCACTGTATGCGGTCAGCAGGTAAGCGTCGTCGGGACTGAGCCATAAGCCCTGCCGAAACGCCGCGGCGGCGAGGTCGGTGCGGTTGGACCAGGCGGCGATCTCGGCATAGAGCGTTAACGCCCAGACGCGCACGGTGGCGTCCGCGGCGCGCGCATCGCGTTTCGATAACGCGGTTTTCAGTGCTTGCATCGCCTGCTCGTTAGCGCCGGTAACGCTGTCGATGGCGGCGAAACAGGTTGTTGCGACCAGTGGCGTGGTCATGGCCGACAGCGTCTGGCAGCTGTGGCGCGCTTCGGTATATTGGCCGGTCACGGTCAGAATGCCGGCCTGTATCAACCACGCCTGCGCGTTCGCGGGTTGCTCGACCAACACGCGCTTAAGCTGCGCCAGTGCCTCATCGAAGCAGTGCTGATGCTGCAGGATCATGGCCTGTAACAGGCGCACCGGTGTCGGGGTTGCCGCAGCATCAGTCCACGGTGCCAGCGTGGCCGAGGCATAGCCAAAGAAACGCGGGTCGCCACTGCGCTGGCCGGACTGAATCAATGTCCTGGCGCGCATCACCGCTGCCTGCATGGTGACCGGTTGTGTCACCTGATCACTGGCGAATAACGTCGCCAGACTTGACGGTATCACAGCGACGACGGTGTCGCCTGAAGCGGGCACGTAAGGCTCGGCCGCGGCCGGTATTGCCGTCAGAGCAGCCACCGCGACCATGAATAAAAAGGGGAGGACGGCATCCCGCCGTCCTCCGTTTGTTGCTGCTTCCTTATGGGCTCTTTTAAAGGACACTGTCGAACGCCATGTTGTCTTCATCAATCGCGAACACCGTGCTATTGATGTCGACCGGGGCGGCGCTATCCGCCATCGACTGTACCTGCTCGACGACAAAGGCCGAGAACGATACCGTCGTGTCTGCCTGACCGCTGGCCGATGTGCCGTCGTTGCCGTTACAGCCCGACAGGACGCCGAGCGCGATGAGGAGGACTGCGTTACGGATCGATGTGTTCATGGATCGGTTCCTCCTCTCAGTTGGGCGAGCCGGCCAGCGGTGTCTTCAGATACGGAAACGCCGTATCGAAGTCGTTGGCATCGACGTAGGCGCCGTCGGTATAAGGGAGCTGGCCGTCAGGCGCATCGGCGCTCGACAGCAACACCCCCATGACGACGCGCAGCGCGATGTCGACGACGTCATCGCCCGGGCGACGGCCGTTCGGGAATCCGGCGGCGTCGCCGGCGATGACCCCGAGGTTGTTCTGGCTGCCGGCATTAACTGCTGCGGTAGTGGTGTTAAGGCGCAACATCTCCGAGGCAGCGACAGTCGCCGGCTTGTTCAGGGTAGCAACACCGGTCAGGAATGCCGCCACCAGATCGGTGCGCGGGAATACCTGGGGTGCATGTACGCCGAACAGAACTTCCACCAACGCCGGGAGTGTCGGGTTAGTGACATAGGTGGCGAACTGCGCATCATCCTTCGGTTCGCTGGCATTAAAGCGGTCCTTGTCCTTCAGACCGATGACGACCTCGTTCACCAGCGGACTGCCCAGCCGCGACACCTGAGTCCACGCACCACCCGAGACCTTCATCTTCTTGCCCGATGCGTACGAAGGCTTCGGATTCAACACCCGGCCCTGCCGCAAACTCGCCGTCGTCCATGCGCCGATAACCGGATCGCTGCCGCGGGTCAGGCAGCTTGCCGGCACTTCCAGTGCGATAGACGTGACATTCTTGTCTGCCAGCGTGTTGGCCTCGCCGTTTACCGGGCCGAGCGGATTGGTGTTGACGAGATCGAATATCTCGCCCAGATTGACGGCGAATCCGTCCTTGCGCTGACCGACGAACATCCGGCCCTGCCCGCAGCCGGGTACATCGACGGTATAGATATGATTACCGGCGTAGGTCGCGTAGTCGGCGATCGACTTGTTGCCGATATTGTCGACCGGTTTGACGAAGGTGGTCGCACCGGACACCGAGTTCATCAGCGCCGCCGATGTTCCTTTGCGCCGGTCGCCGCGTACCATGGCAACCTGATAGGTCTCGGTTTCGTTGAGATTGGCAGTGTCGGTCACGTTAGGCCCGATACCACCGACCTGGCGTAGCGGCACCGACACGGATTGGCCGCCAACGGTCAGCGCGACATCCCTGATCCGGTTCGTGAAGCGGAACTGAAAGGTGATGTCTTCCTTCGCATCGCCGTTATTGTCGACGTGGATTTCATACAGCGCATCGTCGTCCATCGTGAAGTAGTTCGGTCCGCCGTATGAATCCTGCAACGGCACATAGTTCGCGATGAGGGTGACGTAGCCGGCACGGCCAGCCTCGTAACTGTTAAACATATAGAAGTCGGAGGCATCGACCTTCGGATTCTCCGTAATAAACGGGGCCTCCCGATGGCTTGAGGCCTGTGCGCTCATGATCGCCATGCCTGCGGTCAGTGCCAGACTCCCGGTGGTAAGCAGACGGATACTTTGTCGTAAGTTCATTGCTTTTACTCCCGTGTTGATGAGGTGTGGACCCATTCCACAGTGCATATACGCGGGAGAATTCGGGCTGGATGCAGCGTAACGAAAATATTTTTGTGCGGTCGTGCGGTAGCGCTTTTGTCCTGGATGTCAGGACCTGTGGCGCGGGGGCCAATTCATTGGCGAATTGCGTATCGGATGCGCTAGATCTTGCGAATGGCGCCCTGATACAGGATCGGTCCCGTCGGTGCGCCGGTCGTCGAGCCGCCGCGCGGTTCCAGACTGACCGCGACGCCGTCCGCCTGTTCGAGTACCGCCGGGTCCAGCCCGGTGGCGACCAGTATTGCGCTGCCGTTGGCTGGCAACAGACCGAGTGATTGCGGTGCGCGATTCTGCCCGGGCAGCAGCCACAGTTCGAAGGATTTTTCGCTGGCCAGGGTCTGGCCGGCCAGTGCCTGCACGCGCAGTTTTTGTGCGGCGACGTCAAAGCTCAGCAGCCACGCGGCGCGTGTTGCCTCGTCATTGATAACAGCGACGTAGCCGGGCGGCGCCTGCTCCGGCAGACGATCGACCGGCGGGGCCAGCAGCCCGATATATACCGCCAGCACCACCGTGGCGAGACCACCGAGCGCGGCCGCGCCTTGCCACAACCACAGCCTGTGCCACCCGGGCAGCGTCGTTGCGGTCATGCCGAGGCGGCGCTGAATGCCGTGCCAGACCCGCGCGGGCGGGGTGACAGCGGGCAGCGACGTGCCCAGCGTATCCAGCCGCGCGGACCACCAGTCGACGCCGCTCTGTGCCTCGGGCAATTCATGCAGCAGCCGCTCAAAGCGTCGCCGCGCCGGTCCCGTCAACGTGCCCAGCACGTATTCGGCCGCCAGTCGGTCCAGCAGTGGTCGGTTGCGATAGTTCATGGCTCAAGACATCGTTTGAGGCCTTGCAGGCCGCGTCGGATCCAGCTCTTCACCGTGCCGAGCGGGCTTTTCAGCCGCGTCGCCAGCTGCTGGTGGGTAAAGCCGCGGAAATACGCCAGCGTCAGGGCCTTGCGCTGTGCGTCATCGAGCGTCTCCAGACACTTGCGCAGTTGCTCCGCCTCGCGGCTGTCGTTCAGCTGTGCCGCCGGGGACGGCGCGTTATGGTCGTGCGCTTCGTCTACCTCATACGCCGCGTTGACCTCCGGCGGCTGACGCCGCAGCCAGTCGATCGCGGTGTTCCGCACGATCCGTACCATCCAGGTCAACGGCGCGCCGCGGTCGGCACGGTAGCCGTTCGCATGCGCCCAGATTTTCACAAAACCTTCCTGCACGACGTCCTCGGCCCAGTCACGCCTGTTGACTATACGCAGCGCGACGGCAAACAGTTGCGACGAAGTGGATTTATATAGTTGTTCCAGGGCCTTGGCGTCACGCAGCGCGCAACGTGCCAGGAGTGTTACCAGATCGTCGGCGGATGTTGGCATGGTGCGGTGTCGAGTCGGATCGGCGCTATTGGGCGGTGACGATAGGTTCGCTGCGTGTCGCCAGGCGGGCAAAAGTTTCGGCCGGGTTGGCCGGACGCGGCGTCACCCCGTCATCGCGCCATAGTATAGCGCCGGGCGCCGCGTTGTGTATCGATTCAAGAACACGTGTCGACCGGACGACCTGTGGCGCCGGCACGGCGACCGTTGATCGCAGGCGACCGCCAGGTGATCCGCGCTCGCCCGATAACCGTTGCCAGGGTTACCCCCGGCTTGCTCTGTTAACGGAATCCCGCCGGCGCTCGCGGCAACGCATGTGCGATACCGGCGCAACGGACCTGCATGGCAACAAACGGGTTTCGCGGGTATTTCTCAAGCATTATCCCGGTGGGCCGATTGATACGCTGCGGACCCATCATGATGAAACGGTAAGTAAAAACCAGATTCGGCCTATGGATTCCAAGGTCTCGTCGACAACGAATCTGCTCGAGCGTGTCGAGCTGCTGAACAGCGTCGGTATTGCGTTGTCGGCGGAGCGCGATATGCCGCGCTTGCTTGAACGCATACTCGGCGGTGCGCAGCGGCTGGCCAATGCCGATGGCGGCACCTTGTACCTGAAGACGGTTGATGACCGGCTGCGCTTCGAGATCCTGCGCAACAACCGGCTGAACATCGCCATGGGCGGCACCAGTGGCAGGACGATCGATTTCGACCCCATACCGTTGCATGACAACAGCGGCGCGCCGAACAATCACATGGTCGCGGCCCACGCCGTGTTGCGGGGTCGTACGGTCAATATCGCGGATGCCTATGCCGCTGCCGGCTACGATTTCAGCGGTACGCTGGCGTTTGACCAGCGCATCGGCTATCGCTCGCAATCATTTCTGACGGTGCCGATGACGGATCACACCGGCGCGATCATCGGCGTATTGCAACTGATCAACGCGCTCGACCGTGACACGCAGGCTATCGTACCGTTCACTGCCGAGGATCAGCGTCTCGTCGAATCGCTGGCGTCACAGGCGGCGATCGCGCTGACCAACCAGCGACTGATCGACGAGCTGCGTGAACTGCTGGAGAAGTTTATCGAGGTCATCGCACTCGCCATCGACGAAAAATCGGCTTACACCGGCGGCCACTGCCGGCGTGTGCCGGAGCTGGGCATGCTACTGATGGAAGCGGCCTGTGCCGCCAGTGACGGTCCGCTGAAGGATTTCGACCTGTCTGAACTCGAGCGTTATGAAATGAAGATCGCCGGACTGCTGCACGACTGCGGCAAGATCACGACGCCGGTGCATATCGTCGACAAGTCGACCAAGCTGGAGACCATTTTCGATCGTATAAACCTGATCGATACGCGTTTTGAGGTGATCAAGCGGGATGCCGTGATCGCCATGCTCGAAGAGCGTCTCGCCGCGAGCGAGCCCGGCGACTCACGGCAGGCGGGGGCGCTCGAGAAAAGCCACCGGCAATTCGTCGAGGAGATCGACAATGACCGCGAGTTTCTCCACCACTGCAATATCGGCGGCGAGTTCATGGCCGCCGGGCTGCAGCAGCGTGTCCGCGATATCGCGACGCGCTATACGTGGACGACGCTTGATGGCAGTGCGGCGCCGGCGTTGTCCGACGACGAGGTTTACAACCTGTGTACGCCAAAAGGAACCCTGACCAGGGAAGAGCGCGAGATCATTAACGGCCACATGGTGACGACGATACGCATGCTCGAATCGTTGCCGTTTCCGCAGCACCTGCGCAATGTGCCGGAAATCGCTGGTGGCCACCACGAACGCATGGACGGCAAGGGCTACCCGCGCGGGCTCCTGCGCGAGCAGATGTCGGTGCAGGCGCGCATACTCGGCATCGCCGATATCTTTGAAGCGTTGACCGCCGCTGACCGGCCGTACAAGAAACCGATGCCGCTGTCGGGCGCGCTGACGATACTCGGGCGCATGAAGCTCGATGGGCATATCGATCCCGATCTGTTCGATGTGTTCCTGCGTGATAAGGTATATCTGCGTTACGGGGAACGGTTTCTGAAGCCGGAACAAATCGATGACGTCGATTTCGCGACGATTCCCGGCTGCCCGGACGATTTGAAATAGTCGATTCCTCCGCACGCCAGGAGTCACGCGCTGGCCTCCTTGTAGTTGAAACTGATTCTCGATTGCGGGAGTTGTTCAAGCGGTTTCCCGGCAGGGTTGACGGGGCAGGGAATTTAGGCGAAATTGCGTTGTGTTTTCACCAGTAATCAACACTCGTGGTCGCTTGATATGAGTAGTACCTCCGCCAACGTATCCCGGGCCGCGCCAGCCGGGCCGGAGCAGTCGTCCGGTTTCATTCAGCACGGCATCGGCTTTATCAAGAGATCCCTCGGTACCCTGAACTTTGTCGTATCAAAGGAGCGTTCGTCCACCTATGAAGGCAAGGGTGTCGACGAGAAACACTATTTTGTCATCCCTTACCGTCTTGCCGAGGACGGCTATACCTTGTACTCGATGCGCTGCCTGCCCAAGAATGCGCCGCTGGTCAATAATCTGCCGAAGAAACGCATCTTCCATTTTCCGGATCAGCGCGGCGCCGATGATGTGGAACTGATTCTGTTGCGGCGGGTACGCGATTTCATCCATGACAAGACATTGAAGGATTCGGGAACCCTGGCCGGTCGATTGAACAGCCTGGCCGACGGTATCGACAAGGTGGACAAGAAGATCGCGCACGGCACAATGCTGTTGGGAGGCATCGTCGCGTTCGCGCATCCGGTCGCCGGACTGATCATCGCGGCGCAGGCGCTGTTACCGTCACCCCCGGTGATTGCGTCGCGGTTCGGATTGAAGCGTCTCAGTCAGCGTCTGCGCGATCGAAAGCTGCAAAAAGAGCTGACGGCGGCAGAAGAAAAGGTGCTGAAGGAGTTCCGCGGCGTGGCGACGGACTATATCGAGAATCCGATGTTGCGCGAACTGGATATCGCGCTGAAGAATCCCGGTCAGGCCCACACCGAGGTTCAGACATTCAATCTCGATGATGACAAATACACCACCAGCGACAAGCGCCGCATGTTCAATCTGACCGCGAAGGCGGTCACCAACACCTACGCGGAAGCGTTGAAGGACGGGCAGCAGTGGCGAAAGGCCTGTCTGGGGCCGCAGGAAATAGAGTGGCTGAAATTTCTGGCCACCGTCGCGAACGCCAAGGGGTAACAGCGGCGGCGGAACCGCCGGCTCGCCAGTTGCCGGTCTGCGAACCGTGATCCAGGGCGGCACCGGGCACAGCGTAGTCGCCGAACTGCTCCACAAGCGGCAGCTCGTCGCCATCACGGAGGCCGCGGAGGAGCGTGTTGCCGCTATTCAGGTGGCAATCGAGTCGAATCTCGCCGTGCTGGACTCGCTAGTCGCGTTTCATGAGGCGTCAACCAGGGTGACGCAGCAGGAAGATGTCGCGACGACCTTTTATTTTGACCGGCCGGTGTACGTCTCGGCCGTTGATTCCGGCATCGATAAGTTGGCGCAGAAAATCGGTCATGTCCCGCGGGTGTTGGTCTGTGAGGACGACAAGGATGTCGCAACGCTGATTGCGTTGATGTTACAGCGCGACGGGCGTGCTGTCGGCGAGCATGATTACGGCGCGGCAGCGATACTCGCCAGAAATTCCGGATTGACGGGTTCCAATGCATCGGCAGGCCTGCCGAACAAATATCCCTGGCCGTAGTGCACGCCGATTTCCTTGAGGGTCCGGTATTCTTCCGTCGTTTCGACGCCTTCGGCGATCACATGAGAGCCGATGCTGATGGCGAGGGTGGTCATCGAGCGGACGATTTCGCGCTTGATGTAACTCTTGTGGATGTCGCGGATCAGCGCGATATCGAGTTTCATATAACCGGGCTGCAATTCCATGATGCGTTCCAGGTCCGAGAACCCGCTACCGATATCGTCGCTGGCGTGCACGATGCCGATATCGGAATAATCTTTCAGCGCGCGACGAAATACGTCGTAATTATCGATGGCCAGCTTTTCATTGACCTCGAAAACCACGTTCTCCGGTTTGATTTTTAGATCCTGCATCAGCTCCTCGAGGTACAGGCCGCGGAACTGCGGATCGTGTATGGTCATCGTCAGCGTATTGATGAATATCTTGATGTGGCTGTCGAGGTTGCGGGCCCGCTCGAAGGCCTTTTTGCGGCACAGTGTGTCGAGTTCAAACGACAGGCCATATTCGGAGGCCAGGGTAAACAACATCAGCGGGCTGGTGAACTCCGTGTCTTTCGGCCCGCGTGACAGCGCCTCGTAGCCGATGATGTCCAGTGTGTCGAGCGCGATAATAGGCTGAAAAACGGTCTGAATTTTCTGTTCGATGATGATTTTTTGCAGATTGTAATTGCTCTGGTAATGGTGCTTGGTCGCTGTGAATTCGCCCATTTTTTTGGCGTTGCTGACCAGCTGCATGATCAGGCGTATGTTGTTGATCATCGGATTCTTGATCACCAGGGCGTAGCCGACCGAGGGGCGCGCATAGTCTTTGGTGAAGGGATGGAAGATGTGAAAGACAGCCTGGTCGAGATATATCCGCGCCCGTTCCGCGATAGGTTCGAGATGGTCCAGCAGCTGGGTCTCGGGTTTGCGTGGTGCGGACAGAAAAATGATAAACGTGTCGACATCGAACAGGTCAACGGTGAAAATGTCCTGTTCACGAAACTCCTTTTCCTTCAGCGCCTTGACCAGGGCCGTCGTTTTGGCGAGCAGATCGTTGTAAATGCCGCTGCCGTACTCGTATTCGATCTTGTGCAGCTGGGGAACCTGGATCGTGACGCAGGCGACGAATTTTGACTCCGTCAGCAGCTGTTCGATTTTCTCGTATTCCTTGATCAGCGTGGGCGCGCCCAGGTCCTCGTTGAAATAGAAATTCCGGTGGATAGACGCCGCGATATAGTTCTGTGAGGGGGTCTTTAAATGCTTGATATTGCTCATAGGCCCACTTCTCTGATTACCGTTTGAATAATGATGGGAAACAGTGTCTGTGGTCGACACTTCCGTGTGTTTTGTCACTCGTCATGATAGCGACAGGGAGTGCAGGGGCTTTAATCAGGAGGTACTTGCCGACGGGCCGCCGGATACTGTATATATATACAGTATCATGATCGAGCTGACACAACGCCAGGCCGAAATACTCAAGCTGATTCGCGCCGCGATCGCGGACACCGGCTTTCCGCCGACACGTGCCGAGATCGCCGCCGCGTTCGGCTTCCGTTCGGCGAATGCCGCCGAGGAACACCTGCGGGCGCTGGCGCGCAAGGGCGTCATCGAAATGGTGCCCGGTGCATCGCGCGGCATCCGTGTGCTGGAAGAGACCGGTCTGCCGGTGATTGGCCGGGTTGCGGCGGGCAGCCCGATACTCGCCGAGGAGCATGTCGAGGCGCATTACCAGCTCGATGCCCGGCTGTTCCGGCCGCGGGCCGATTACCTGCTGCGGGTGAGCGGCATGAGCATGCGCGACGCCGGCATACTCGACGGCGACCTGTTGGTGGTACATCGCACGCGCGAGGCGCAGAACGGCGAGATCGTCGTAGCGCGGTTGGATGACGAGGTCACGGTCAAGCGCTTCCGGCAACGCGGTTATCAGGTCCAGCTGCTGCCGGAAAACGACGAGTTTGAACCGATCAAAATCGATATCCGCCGCCAGCCGCTCGTGATCGAGGGCTGCGGTGTCGGCGTCATCCGCCGCGGCCAACCCTTATGAGTCTCGACAGCCTGCTGGAACGTGCCGACATCTGGCGGGGGGATCGCCTCCCCGCCACGGCCGGTATTCCGACCGGTTTCGCCGCGCTGGATGAAAAACTGCCGGGCGGCGGCTGGCCGGTCGGCGCACTGACCGAGATATTGCTGCCATTCCCCGGCATCGGCGAACTGCAGTTGATCATGCCGGCGCTGGCGCGATTGAGCCGCAAGAAACGTTGGACCGCATGGATCGCGCCACCCTATATCCCGTATGCACCGGCGCTGGCGGCCTGCGGTGTCGATCTGTCGCGGACGCTGATCGTGCGGCCGCGCGCGACGACCGACGGCTTCTGGGCGATCGAGCAGGCGTTGCGATCCGGTACCTGTGCCGCTGTATTGGCCTGGCCCGTCGGTGGTGACCGGCAGATGTGGCGGCGGTTACAGCTGGCGGCCGAGGCGGGGCAGTCCTGGGGTGTGTTGTTCCGCCGGGAACAGGATATGGAGCCGGCGCCGGTAGCGCTGCGCTTGCAACTCGAGCCGCTACCCGGCGGAATTGAGGTGCATATCCTGAAGCGGCGCGGTGGCTGGGCGGCCGGGCCGGTCGTGCTGAATCTGTAGCGGCGTACGGGTTGAACAGGAAAACTGTAATAATTTCATGGGGGATTGCCGCGCAGAGGGAATTCAGTTGCTGGCGGGAACCAATATGTTATGGTTGTGTCTATATTTTCGATCACTCTCCCTTGATGTACTGGCCCGCGGCGATTGCTCTCCCGTGCCGCGGGTTATTGTTTTTGGGCCGGAGACGCGCCTCCAGGTGTTGGTCCCAAATGCTGCCGCCCTCGTGCGCGGCATTCACGCCGAAATGCGCCTCTCCGCTGCCCAAACCCTTGTCGATGATCTCCATGTCCTGACGCGTGATGCAGCGGCCGAACAAGCCGCGGTTTCCAGCATCGCCGCGTGGTGCGGACAGTTCACCTCCACTGTCAGTCTGTTGTCTCCTGATGCCGTGTTGCTTGAGATCGGTGCGTCATTGCGTTTGTTCGGTGGCCTGCCGCCGCTGCGACAGACGATTGATGCCGGCATCACGGCGCTCGGCTATCACGTGCAGACCGGTATCGCGCCGACGCCGCTCGGCGCATGGTGGCTGGCGCGCGCGAACATCGCCGAACCGGCAACCGACCGCGAACAATTGCGCGCCGCGCTGGCGCGCGTGCCATTGCGTGGTATGGCACTGAAGAGCGACGTGATGGCCGTGTTGCAGGGTGTCGGATTGCGTACGGTTGGCGATTGCCTGCGACTGCCGCGCGACGCTCTGGCACGCCGTTGCGGTGCAACGTTTATCAACATGCTCGACCGTGCGCTCGGCGACGCCCCCGATCCGCGGCCGCTGTTTGTGCTGCCGCCGTATTTCACCAGCCGCCTGCCGTTGCCTGCCGCCGTCGATGATTGTGCGATGTTGCTGTTTGCCATACACCGGCTGGTGCTGGAGCTCGCCGGGTTTCTGCAGGCGCGTGAGGCCGGCGTGCCGGGATTTGTGCTGCAGCTCTATCATCCGGGGCAGGTGCCGACAACGGTGAGCATCGGCCTGGTCAGCGCCAGCCGCGATGCCGCGCATCTGCTGCGTCTGGTGCGCACGAAGCTGGAGCAGACACCGTTGCCGGATGGCGTGCATGAGGTGGCACTGGTCGCGCGCGATATTCGGCCGTTGGCCGCTACTGCGACGACGCTGTTTGATACGGCGGAAACACGTGGCAGCGATCACTGGACGGCGCTGGTCGAGCAGCTGCGCGCGCGGTTGGGTGACAATGCCGTGACGGGTCTGCAGCTGGTTGCCGATCACCGGCCTGAACGCGCATGGCATTACTGTGCGCCGGGTGAAGACGGGCCGGGAATGAGCGATGCGGCCCGGCCATTGTGGTTGCTGGTTGAGCCGCTGTTGTTAAGGCAGCGTGACCAACGGCCGTTACTACCGGGCCATCACGGCGCACTGACGCTGCAGCGCGGACCCGAGCGTATCGAAAGCGGCTGGTGGGATGGTGGCGACGTAATGCGTGATTACTTTGCCGCGCGGCACGACGACGGCATCCGCGTGTGGCTATTCCGTGAGAGATGTCCGGACGCGACCGGGCAACGGCGCTGGTTTCTGCACGGTATTTTCGGCTGAAGCGGTCATGTTGCCGGAGTACGCTGAACTGCATTGTGTCAGCAATTTCACGTTCCAGCGCGGCGCATCGCATGCGGAAGAACTGGTCGTGTGCGCGGCGGAACTCGGTTACACAGCGCTGGCGATCACCGACGAATGCTCGCTGGCCGGTGTCGTGCGCGCCCATGTCGCGGCAAAACAGGCCGGACTGAAGCTGATCATAGGCAGCGAATTCCAGCTGATCGACGGGCCCCGGGTTGTGTTGCTCGCCACCAACCGTCACGGCTATGGCAATCTGTCGGCTGTGATCACGCAGGCGCGACGCGCCGCCCGTAAGGGCAAGTATCAGCTCTGCCGCGCGGATCTCGCCGGTGGCGTACCGGATTGTCTGGCGCTGCTGCTGGACCCGGACACTGTCAGTAAAGAACATCTTGCGTGGTTCGCCGCTACCTTTGTGCGGGCATGGTTCATGCTGGAACTGCTGCGCGGCCCGGATGATGACGTCAAGCGCATCCATATTGAACAACTCGCCGCGCGTTACCGCCTGCCTGCCGCGGCCGCCGGTGATGTGCATATGCACGTGCGCCAGCGCCGCGCGTTGCAGGATGTGTTGACGGCTATTGGTCTCGGCACGACTGTCGCCGCGTCCGGTGCGGCGTTGCATGCCAGTGGGGAGCGGCATTTACGCGCGCGTGAGAAACTCGCGCGGATCTACGCGCCGGCGCCTCTCGCCGAAACGGTCCGCATCGCCACGCAATGCACGTTTTCACTCGATGAGCTCCGCTATGAGTACCCTGAAGAACTGGTGCCGCCGGGCGAGACGCCGGCCGGCTATCTGCGCCAACTGACCGAGGCCGGCATGCTCGACCGCTGGCCGGACGGCGCACCGGAAAAGGTGCAGCGGCTGATTGAGCATGAACTCGTGCTGATTTCCGAGCTGCGCTATGAGGCGTACTTTCTGACGGTGCATGACATCGTCCGGTTTGCGCGCAGCCAGGATATTTTGTGTCAGGGCCGTGGTTCGGCGGCGAACTCGGCGGTCTGCTATTGCCTCGGCATTACCGCCGTCGATCCGGCGCGCATGGAGATGTTGTTCGAGCGATTCATTTTGAAAGAGCGCGGCGAGCCACCGGATATCGATGTCGATTTCGAGCATGAGCGGCGCGAGGAAGTTATTCAGTACATTTATCAGAAATACGGCCGCGATCGCGCCGCGCTCGCGGCGACGGTCATCACTTACCGTTACCGCAGCGCGGCGCGCGATGTCGGCAAGGCTCTGGGTATGTCCGCGGCGCAGGTCGACCGGCTGGCCAGGAGCCGCGCCTGGTGGGATGGCCAGCGCGTGCTGGCGGAGCGCCTGCGCGAGGCAGGGTTCGATCCGGACAGTGCGGTGATGCGGCGCTGGCGGACGCTGGTGGAGGTGCTGACCGGGTTCCCGCGGCATCTGTCGCAACACGTCGGCGGTTTTGTCATCGCGCGCGATGCATTGCACCGGCTGGTGCCGGTCGAGAATGCGGCGATGCCTGAGCGCACGGTGATTCAGTGGGACAAGGACGATCTCGAGGCGCTGGGCCTGCTGAAGGTGGATGTGCTGGGCCTGGGCATGTTGACGGCGATCCGCCGCGCGCTGGCACTGGTCAACGATTTCCGCGGACAATCCCTGCGGCTCGCCGCTGTGCCGGCCGGGGATGCGGCGACCTATCAAATGATTCAACACGCCGACACAGTCGGCGTGTTCCAGATCGAGTCGCGTGCGCAGATGGCGATGTTGCCGCGGCTGAGGCCGGCGACGTTTTATGATCTGGTGATTGAGGTCGCGATCGTCCGGCCCGGTCCGATCCAGGGCAATATGGTGCATCCGTATCTGCGGCGGCGGCAGGGGCTGGAGCCGGTCACTTACCCGAGCGAACAGGTGCGCGGCGTGTTGGAACGCACGCTGGGTGTGCCGATCTTCCAGGAGCAGGTCATCAAGCTGGCGATGGTCGCCGCCGGTTTTTCCGCCGGCGAGGCCGATGCGTTGCGTCGCGCGATGGCGGCGTGGAAACGCAAGGGCGGACTGGAGCCGTTTGAGCGCCGCTTGATCGACGGCATGCGCGAGCGCGGTTATGACGAGCAGTTCGCGCGCCGGGTATTCGACCAGATCAAGGGTTTCGGCGAATATGGGTTTCCCGAATCGCATGCCGCCAGCTTTGCGCTGCTTGCCTACATATCGGCATGGCTCAAGTGCCATGAGCCGGCCGCGTTCGCCTGTGCGCTGCTGAACAGTCAGCCGATGGGCTTTTATGCGCCGGCGCAACTGGTGCAGGATGCGCGTCGCCACGGTGTCGAGGTGCGCGCGGTAAATGTGTGTGTGAGTGACTACGACTGCACGCTGGAGCAGCGTTCTGACCATGAACCAGCATTGCGTCTCGGCCTGCGTCTCGTCAACGGCTTGTCAGTGGCGGCCGCGGCGCGCATTGTGGCGGCGCGCTGCCAACAGCCCTTCGTGAACACGCATGACCTTGCACAACGTGCCGCCCTTAACCGCAAGGATCTCGCGGCGCTGGTCGCGGCCAATGCCCTGAGTGATATCGTCGGGCATCGCCGCGCGGCGCGCTGGCAGGTGGCCGGTGTCGAAGCGACGTTGCCGCTGGTGCCGGCGCAGGCAGTGCGCGAATCCGTTATTGAATTTGCGCGTCAGAGTGAAGGCGAGGAACTGGTGGAGGATTACGCCAGTGTCGGGCTGACGCTGGGGCGGCATCCATTGGCATTATTGCGCGATCGCCTGAAAGATTATCGATGCAGCAGGGAACTGCGGACATTGCGGCATGGTAGTGCGGTGCAGATTGCGGGTCTGGTGATCTGCCGTCAGCGTCCCGGATCAGCGTCGGGCGTGATCTTCGTGACGCTCGAGGATGAGACCGGGGTAGCCAATATCATTGTCTGGCGCGCGCTCGCCGAGCAGCAGCGCCGCGAGCTATTGCAGGCGCGGCTGTTGGCCGTGAGTGGCGAATTACAGCGCGAGGGTGAGGTGATCCACATCATCGCGCATCATTTGCATGACCACAGCCATCTGCTCGGCAGGCTGGTGACCGCCTCGCGGGATTTTCACTGATGCAGCGAGTCAGCCGGCGTGCTGCTTTTTGCTGGTGTTCTCGAGATAGATCATCTTGAACGCGTCGGCAAATTTGGCATCCGCCTCGGTGATCGTCGGTTCCAGAAAATCGACCGGCAGGCCGAGCAGATCCCACGCGCGTTGCTCGAGCGGCGGCACCGGACCGTGGTGGCCGAGTTCGATCGCCGTGACGATAATATTCGCCAGATGCGTAATCGCCGCCTCGCGCGGATGATGCGTGGCGCGTTCCGGCGCATGATGAAACGCGATGCCCTCGATCAGGCTTTCCGGCAACCGCCATGTGCGCAACAGTTCACCGCCGACATCGGCGTGATCGAACCCGAGCACCTCGCGTTCCGCCTGATGCAGTACTTGGCCGTTGTAGTTGGCGCGGTTCAGGGTCTCGCGGGCCAGTTCCGGCAGCTTTCGATAGATCAGCAGTGAGCCGATGTCGTGCAGCAGCCCGGCCACAAAGAAACGTTCCAGGTTTACTTCGCGACAATGCGTCGCGATGATGCGGGCCAGCAGTCCGCAGTAGATGCTGTGACGCCAGAACTGGTCCATCGTGACCAGATCGGCCGGTATGCCGGTGAAATTCTTGACGACGGACGTGGCGAGAATCAGATCGCGCAGTTCGCGCGTGCCTATCACGGTGATGGCGCGCGACACGGTATCGATGCGCGACGGAAAACCGAAGAACGGGCTGTTGACCAGTTTCAGCAGACGGGCGGTGAATGGCGCGTCACTCTTAATTACATCGCCTATATCCGAGGCCGAACAATACGGGTCTTCGACCATTTCGTTGACCTTGAAAAAGATATCGGGCAGCGATGCGATATCGACGCTGCCGGTCACCAGTTCGCGTGGGCTAACCGCCATGGTTGCCGTGTCTCGGCTGGTTTTCCTGTGCGCGTTTTTTGCACAGACGCATCAGCTCCTTCATGAATGGATGGGCAGTGTCGGTATTGGCGAACAGCTCGGTGATAGGCGCGGTTGCCTCTATCGGCAGAATCTGTGCAACGGTGGTGTCTTCCGTATCGTAGAGATCATCGGCACCGATGATATCGACGATGGTGATGTCCCGGCCCTTGAGGATACGCAGGTGTTTGGTGGACAGCTCGGTGCCGGCGATCAGCAGCAGATGGCCCTTGGAGGTCGCGACATCCGACTTGAGAACCATTCCGGGTTTGACTTCGTCGAGATCGACAAAAGCCATAACTCTCTCCAGGCTGTTAATTGTTATTCTGATTCCTGTGCTGCCAGCCGGTCCGTCGTCAATCGAATCAGACTGTCATTAACAAATTGATTTAGCATGTTTTCCGGAACGCCGCAAGATATAATTGGCCGCCTGGCGGTTATGGCCCGAGGGGCGGCGGCGCGTAGTGGCGGGAACGCGCGCGTGACCTTGGCGATCAGACCGGGTAGCGGATAAGGGGCAAGCAATGCAGGTGCAGGAGGCGATTTCTTCGCAATGAGCTGGAGCGGAAAACTGTTTGGCGGTGCGCTCGGGTTGATGCTCGGCGGTCCGATTGGCGGGGTGCTCGGGGTCGCGCTTGGGCATAAGCTCGATAACCGCGCTGGCAAGCCGCGGTTTTCGCCGCACATGCTGTTCGGCGGCAATCGCCGTGAACGCAAGCAGGGCGCTTTTTTTGCAACGACGTTTTCCGTGATGGGCTATCTGGCCAAGGTCGACGGCCGTGTCACCGAGCGTGAAATCGAGCTTGCCGAGAAAGTCATGGCGCGCATGGAGCTCAATCAGGAAATGCGTGAACTGGCGATCCAGCTGTTCAACGAGGGCAAGCAGCCCGGGTTCGCCGTCGATGACGTGCTTGAGCAGTTCCGGCGCATGTGCCGGCGCAACTACATGCTGATCTGGATGTTTATCGAAATCCAGATGGCGGCGGCCTATGCCGACGGGGAACCGAATCCGGCCGAGCGCAATCTGTTAATCCATATCTGCGGACGGCTTGGTGTTACCGAACATGATTTTGCCCGCCTCGAGCAGATTATCCGTGCGGAGCGGCATTTTTCGGGCGGCTACCAACGTCAAGCGGGAAAAAGAACCACGCCGGCACGTACGTCACTTAACGATGCCTATGCGTTGCTGAACGTGGCGCCCGAGGCAGAAATTGACGACATCAAGAGAAGTTATCGCCGTATGATGAATCAACATCATCCTGACAAGCTGGTCGCGAAAGGCCTGCCTGAAGAGATGATGAAGCTCGCTTCACATAAAACGCACGAAATCAAAACTGCCTACGAACAGATTCGCCGGCAGCGCGGGTTCTGACGGGCTCTCCGCCGATACGCGGCGCCCACCCGGGCGCGGCAATACGCTATACTGCGCCAGTGGAGCACAGGCGCCGTGAGCGCTGCATGGTGCGCGCATTCCGCAGAACCGAGGAGACCTACCCGTAATGGCGCTAGCAGCAAACCGCAGACCGGTGATGACGCTGTTTTCTGACGCGCAATGTCCGCTCAGTCATCGGACCCGGATCGCGGTCGCCGAAAAGAACATCAGCGTTAACGTGGTTACCGTATCGCGCGGCTGCCTGCCGGAGGATCTGATCGATCTCAACCCGTACAACACGGTGCCGACACTGGTGGATCGTGATCTGGCGTTGTACGACTCGCGTATTATCATGGAATATCTTGACGAGCGTTACCCGCATCCGCCGCTGATGCCGGTCGATCCGGTGTCGCGGGCGCGTTCGCGGTTGATGCTTTATTGCATCGATCGTGACTGGTACAGCCTGCTTGATGACATCGAGAGCACGGACGGCAGTCGGCTGGTTGCAGCACGCAAGATGTTGCGCGATGCGCTCACCGTCATAGCGCCGGTTTTTGAGCAGAAGCCGTTCTTCATGAGCGATGCTTTCACGCTGGTCGATTGCGCGGTGGCCGCCGTGTTATGGCGTCTGCCCGCATGGGGAATCGAGTTGCCACCGCAGGCGCGTTCTGTTACAGAATATGGCGAACGACTGTTTGATCGTGCGGGCTTCCGCACCAGCCTGACCAGGGAAGAGAAGGACTTGAGGGACTGATCCGCTAACCTGGCGACAAGGTGGATACCGATGACTGAAATGACCTCAACGCGACCCTATCTGATCCGCGCGTTGCATGAATGGATCCTGGATAATGGCATGACGCCGTATCTGGTGGTCGATGCCGGCGCGCCCGAAGCCTGTGTGCCGCCGGAGTACGTTGACGCCGGCAAGATTATCTTCAACGTCAGTACCGGCGCCGCGCGTCACCTTGTGCTCGGTAACGACGTTATTAAATTCGGTGCGCGCTTCGGTGGCCGTACCCTGGACGTGTCGTTTCCGACCACCGCGGTGCTGGCGATATACGCCAAGGAAAACGGTCAGGGCCTGATCTTCAGCGAGCAGGATGAACCGAAAAAGTCCGGTCCGGAGCCTGGCAAGGTGGAAAAACCACACCTCACCGTGGTCAAGTAATCGGGCGTGCGGTTGCCGTGATCTCGATTGTCTGTACGGATATCACCACATTGCAGGTCGACGCCATCGTCAACGCGGCCAATACGGGTTTGCGTGGTGGCGGTGGCGGTGGCGTGGATGGCGCTATACGTCGCGCCGCGGGGCCGGAGTTGCAGGAATACTGCCAGCGGCTGAACGGCTGCAGGACCGGTGACGCGAAGATATCGCCAGGATTTGATCTGCCGGCTCGCTGGGTTATACATGCCGTTGGACCGATATGGCAGGGCGGTGGTAGTAACGAGTCCGCGCTGCTGGCCGCCTGTTATCTGAATGCCTTCGAGCAGGCGCTCGCGAAACGGGTCAAGTCCATTGCCTTGTCCTGCATCAGTACCGGTGCATACGGGTACCCGAAGCCGGAGGCGGCAACCATCGCGCTGACCGCGATGCGCGATTTCGAATCCCATTTCGACAAGATTGTCGCCTGCTGCTTCAGCGAGGAAGACGCGGGCTTGTACCGGCAAACCCTCGCGCGGTTTCGCCGCGCAACCGCCGGTTGAATCAAGGCTGCGCCGTGGTCGGGTCAGGAAACAGTTTGCCCGGATTGAGGATGCCGTTCGGGTCAAACTGGTTCTTTATGCGTTGCATCAATGCGAGCGCGGCGGGCTCGAGTTCCCGGCCAATGAAATTACGTTTCTCCAGGCCGATGCCATGCTCGCCGGACAGCGTGCCGTGTAATGACAACACCAGATCAAACACTGCCGACAAACATTGCTCGGCGCGCACCATTTGATCGCGATCGTCCGGATTCACCAGCAGATTGACATGGATGTTGCCGTTACCGGCGTGGCCGAAGTTGACGATGGTCACGCCAAAGCGTTCGGCCAGTTCGTTCAATCCGGTAATGAGTCGCGGGATCTCCGCGACCGGAACGACGACATCTTCATTGATCTTTTTCGGTGCGATATTGCGGAGCGCGGGTGACAACGCCTTGCGCGTCGCCCACAGCGCAGTGACTTCCTCGGCGGTGCGTGCCAGGGAGAATTCCAGCAATCCCGCGACCGTTGCGGCGGCGCGGATACATTCTGTCGCCGAGTCCATCGCGGCCTCCATGCCATCAACCTCGATCATCAGCAGTGCACCGGCGTGCGCCGGCAGCGGCGTTGTCGAGTAGCCGCGTATCATATCGATCGCCTTGCCATCGATGAATTCCAGCGAGTACGGCACCACCGGTTGCGCCATGATGCGTGTGATCGCCAGCGCCGCTGCATCAATATCGCGGTAAATCGCGCGCAGTGTGCGTTTTGTTTGCGGTAATGGCGTCAGCTTCAGCGTCGCTTCAGTGATGATCGCCAGGGTTCCTTCGGAGCCGATGATCAGTCGCGTCAGGTCATAGCCGACGACGCCCTTGGTGGTGCGAACGCCGGTGCGCAGCTCCTCTCCGGCGCCGGTCACCACGCGCAGGCCCAGCACATTTTCACGCGGCGTACCGTACTTGACTGCGCGCGGCCCGGCCGAGTTATAGGCGAGATTGCCACCGATCGTGCACCAGGCAGCGCTGGTCGGATCCGGCGGCCAGAAAAAACCGTGCTGCGCCGCAGCATCCTGCACTTCCTGATTGGTTACGCCGGGCTCGACGATCATTAACCGATTGCCGGTATCGATCGCCAGAATGCGATTCATGCGCTCGAACGACAGGACCAGCCCGCCGGTGACGGGCACCGTCGCACCGGTGGTGCCGCTGCCGCGACCACGCGGCACGATCGGAAGTCGTGCAATGTTGCACGCGCGCGCGATATCGCACACCTGTTCATGCGTGGTCGGGAAGGCAACCAGATCCGGTGGCCGATGGCGCCGGCTGTTATCGTAACCGTACGGCCAACAGTCGGCAGGATCGGTCAGCAGGTTTTCCGCGCCGACGATGCCGAGCAAGGTTTCCGCTATCGGCAGCAGGTGGGCGGCAGTGGGTAACATGACCTCGATTACGTCTGGGTGACGGGGGCCGGGCCCCGATAACGGGAACAGCCCGAAGGCGGGGCTAGTCCTGATACTCGAAGATCCGGACGACGCGCTGGACGCCCTCAACGCGGCGCACGATGTCTGTCGCAAAACCCGCCTCGGCCTGTGTCACTATCCCCATCAGATAAACAGCTCCGTCGTTAGTCACGACCTTGACATGTAGCGGATTGATGCCTTTGGCCGCCAGCAACGCGCTTTTCACCCGGCCCGTGACTACCGTGTCATTGGCGCGCACGCGCATCGGGAGCGGTTCGGCGATCTCGATTTCATTATGAATGCGTTTGATCTTCTCGATGGGCCGTACCGCCACCACGACGGCGTCTCGCAGCTCCGCGGTGGGCGCCTGTCCGGTCAGGAGTAGTACGCCGTTATAACTGGTAATGGAAATATTGGTCTTGTCCGACAGCTCTTCGTTGGCGTGAACCGCCTTGCTCGTTTTCAGTTCGATCGCCTGATCGTCGACGATGACGGAGGCGGCGCGGCGGTCGGCTGCTATCGATGCGCCACCCACTGCGCCGGCCACCAGGACGCCGGCGCAGCCGTGAATATATAGCGCCAGTAGACACATGGCGGCGGCCCCGCCGGCCCGGACAACGCGCCGCGGCGTGGACGAATCGCCCATCTTTACGGAATAGGGGGCTGCATCACGTTGGTACACGTCTTTCTCCTTGCCGGTCGGCGACATCGCGCCGGGTGTTTGAAAATCTACGTTATTATGCCTGAAACGCGTTACGTATCCATTCGATCGTCTGCCGGTCATCGCCCGGCGACAGCGCGACCACATCGAAGCGCGCGGCGACGTCGGGTCCGCCGCCGCCCTGGGACTGCAGATAATGGCTGGCGGTGGCAATCAGCCGCGACTGCTTGCGCCGGTCGACGGTTTCCGCGCCGCTGCCGAACCGGTTTGAGCGTCTGAAACGTACCTCAATAAATACCACCGTGTCTCCGTCATGCATGATCAGATCGATTTCGCCGCGCGCGCACCGGTAGTTGCGCAGTTTGATCTGCAATCCCTGTTCGACCAGATACCGGCACGCAAGTTCTTCGGCCTGCCGGCCCCGGGTCGCTGCGTCTGTGGCCGACGGTGTCACGGCGGGATGACCGGGCCGGTCTCCAGCAGACGCGGCCGGCCGCCGTGAAAACTGGCCCAGGCGAGCTGACGGTGGAACTGGTTGGCGCTGTCGATGAACAGATTACCGGTGACGCCGTCGTAACGTTCGTACGGATACGCGCGCAGATGCTGCAGGTTCCCCGGGATATTAAATGCGTCGATACCCAGTGCATAGAAACGCAGATAACTGCGCGCTACCTCCGGCCACAGCCGCAATACCGCCTGTTGCAGTGGCTGGTCGGCCTGCGGTTGTGCCAGCACCCAGGCGGAGTCGCAAAACGTTATGTCTTCCAGATCCCGGTCGAGCGCCTGGTCGGGCGCGCCGGTATAGATATGTGACGTCGCGTAGACAGGCAGGCCGGTACCGCGGTGAAACTTGATTTGCGGCTGGATCAGCCGTCCCTGCCGAGGAAACGCGGCAAGAAAGATGAAGTCGACGTCCTGGCGGCGGCGCGGTTCATACTTGATGTCGAGGCCGGTCTGGCGGCGCAAGGTGCGGTGGCGTGCCTCGCTCTGATCAATATTGAACAGGCTTTTCAGCATGGTCGAATAATCGCTGGCTTGCGGATCGTAATCTTGTGCCGAGGGCGCCGTGCCGCCAAGCTGCCGCCAGCGCTCCTTGAATGCCGCGAGGACACGCTCGCCCCATTCACCGCTCGGGACAATGGCGAGCGGCTGGCTGTGGCCATCGAGCCAGGCGCGCTCCGCGACCTGTCGCGCATCATCTTCAGGTGCCAGGCTGAACTGGTACAAATTTCCCGGCGGTGTTATGCCGGGATCGACGGTATTCAATGCCAGTACCGGCACCGGTAGTGCCGCCTGGCTGGCGAGCGCGGTAACGTGATTCTTGGCCAGCGGTCCAACGACAAAATCGGCGCCGTCGCTGACCGCCTGTTGATAAATCGCGTGGACGTCGGGATTGTCGCCGCCGACATCGTACACCTGGATCGACGGCTGATAGGTTTTGTCCGCCCGTTCGAAATACGCGCTGACGAAGCCGTCGCGCAGTGCCGTGGCGGCAGGCCCGAACTGGCCGGTAAGCGGCAGCAACAGCGCGAAACGCACCGGCCGCGCGCTGGCGGACGTTTGCAGTGCCTGCAGCGACGGTACGATACCGGTCGTCGCGGGATGATCCGGAAACTGCTGACGCCACGCGAGCATCCGCATGCCCAATTCGTCTGGTTGCTGCCGGTAAACGCGCGAAATATGCGCCAGTTCGAACCAGCCGTCGACCAGCGGCGGCGTGAACTGATTGCGTATGTCGTCAATCACGTCGGCGGGCAGGATCATCAGTCCCTGCCAGATCGATTCACGTGTCACGCGTACCTCGTCCGAGTCGCTCAGCAACGGCTCGAGCGCGATGCGTTCCTGTAGCGATTCGGCGAGGTGTCCTTCGAGCGCGTAGGCATTGGCGCGCAATCGGTGAATCTCGGTGAGCGTCGCCGGCGTCATGTCCGGTGTCAACGCGAACTCCAGTGACTGCAGCACCTGCCGCGTGTCGCGCTGTGCGAATGCGATGCGCGCGATCAGCAATTGCCGCCGTATCAATTGCCGCGACGTCAGATCACGCGGGTCTATCGGTTCAAGCAGACGTTTTGCCGGCGCGAGGTCGTCGCCCTGCAGCAGCGTTTCCGCCGCGCGCAACTGTAGCTCCGCGCGTTCGGCGCCGGTCGCCGTTTCGGCGAGTTTGCTATACTCGTCCGCGGTGCGTCGGAGATCATCCGGAGTTTCCAGCGATACCGGTGTGGGTGCGGCTGGCGGCGGAATTGCCGCGCATCCGGCGAGCGACAGCAAGCACGCGATCGCCAGCATGTGGTAACCGGTAACTTTTCGTTTCATTGGTGCGCGCCGCGATTGGCCGGCGCCGTTCGCCCGGCAGGCGGTTACGGGGAGACGGGTGGATTGCATGCACGACAGTATCTTGATGGGGCCTGGCAGTGTCAAATCATAACGGCGCGCTTTACGTGGTTGCGACCCCGATCGGCAATCTTGGTGACCTGTCACCGCGTGCAGTGGCGACGCTGCGGGCGGTGAACGTTATTGCCGCCGAAGACACCCGGCACAGCGGCACGCTTCTGCAGCATTTCGGTATCGTGACGCCGTGCACCGCGTTGCACGAGCACAATGAGCGCCGTGCCAGCGCAAAATTGATACAGCGCATGGCGCAGGGCGAGTCGGTTGCGCTGGTCAGTGACGCCGGCACGCCGTTGCTCAGCGACCCCGGTTACCATCTCGTCGCCGCGGCGCACGAACAGGGTATTCCAGTTGTGCCGATACCGGGCCCGAGCAGTCTGGTCAGCGCCCTGTCGGCGTCTGGCTTACAGGCGGACAGTTTCGTATTTGAAGGCTTCTTGCCGGCCAAACAGGCGGCGCGGCGGGCGCGGCTCGACGCGCTGCGGGAAGAATCCCGCACGCTGGTATTCTTCGAGACACCCCACCGGATTTTGGGCGCGTTACGTGACCTGCGGGAGGCAGTCGGCGAGGAGCGCGTGATCGTAATCGCGCGCGAACTAACCAAGGTGTTTGAAACCATCCGCCGCGGCGGTATTCGGGACGTGCTTGCCTGGATGGTGGCCGACCCGAATCAGCAAAGAGGCGAGTTTGTCGTGATGGTGCAGGGCTGCCAGCGCGCGCCGACCGCAGTCGTGGATGATGAGGCGCGGCGTGCGCTGACCGTGTTGCTCGCTGAGTTGCCGCTGAAGCAGGCAGTAGCGCTGGCTGTCAAGCTGACCGGTCGTAGCAGAAACCACTTGTACGATCTGGCGGTTGAATTGCAGGGCTCGGCCAGCGCCGAGTGACGCGAGGTCCCGGAAGCTCCACACAAGATATTGAATTTAAATACCTATTAAGGGTAAACTAGCGCGGGAGTTGGCTGGGCAGTCGCTGCGTCGTTATCGGCGTGGAGGAAAGTCCGGGCTCCGCAGGGCAAGGTGCCAGGTAACGCCTGGGCGGCGCGAGCCGACGGAAAGTGCCACAGAAAATATACCGCCACGCCTCGCAAGAGGCTGGTAAGGGTGAAATGGTGCGGTAAGAGCGCACCGCGCCGGTGGCAACACCGGTGGCAGGGTAAACCCCACCTGGAGCAAGACCAAATAAGGGAGCGACAGTGTGGCCCGCACTGCTTCCGGGTAGGTTGCTAGAGGTGCGCGGTAACGCGCATCCCAGATGAATGACTGTTCTCGACAGAACCCGGCTTACAGGCCGACTCCCACTTTTATTTTTTGCATCGTATTCCTGTCGAAAAATAATTCCGCTTCGATTGCCATGCCGCTGTTATTCAGTTGTTACTTGAGCAAGCCAGATCAATTTTTTGATTTTGTTCTGATTGCCGAAAACGAGCGGCTTCGGGCGCGACGTTTGTGATGAATTTACCCGGGAAAACCCGTGTTTTCATGCCGACTTTTTACTTGACAGTGGTTGCGTGGGGTATATAGTGCAGCATTGTGGGTTTAAGTGGGTTAATGTGGGTTATCGGCAAACGGGGGAGGCTCGATGTTTCGCGGTGTCAACGCGCTCAACCTGGATGCGAAGGGCCGACTTTCGATACCTGCAAAGTACCGTGACCGGTTGCGGGAGATATGCGGCGGTCATCTTGTCGTCACCATCGATCGCGACCATTGCCTGTTGCTCTATCCGTTGCCGGAATGGGAGCAGATAGAGCGCAAACTGGTACAGCTTCCCACGTTGAACAAGCAGTCACGCCGCCTTCAGCGGCTCCTGATCGGCCATGCCACGGAATGTGAGCTGGACGGCCAGGGCCGCATCCTGTTGCCTCCGCCGCTACGCAAATTCGCCCAGCTCGACAAGGCCATTGTGCTGATCGGGCAGGGAAACAAATTCGAAGTGTGGGACGAGGCGTGCTGGAACGAGCGTTGTGACGAATGGTTTGAACAGGGCAGCGGCGATGACCAGCCCTTGCCGGCCGAATTGGAGTCATTGTCCTTCTAGTTAAATGGTCGATGAAACGGATCATCACCGGCCGGTACTGCTCGAGGAGGTGATGAAGGCTTTGGCGATCGACGCGGCAGGTTTTTATGTCGACGCGACCTATGGGCGCGGCGGGCATGCGGGGCGGATGCTGGGCGCCCTTGGGCCCAACGGTCGTTTGCTCGCGATCGACAAGGATCCGGAGGCCGTCACGGCGGCACACCGGAGTCATGGCGACGATCCCCGCTTTGATATTGAACAGGGCAGTTTCGCATCACTCGAAAATCTCATCACAAACCGGGGAATGGCGACAAAGGTGAACGGAATTCTGCTGGATCTGGGTGTCTCGTCGCCGCAGCTCGATAATCCTGCGCGGGGGTTCAGTTTCCGTACCAGTGGCCCGCTCGACATGCGTATGGATCCGGCGGCCGGCCCCGGTGCTGCCGACTGGATTGCCGTGGCGGCAGAGCGGGATATCGCCCATATATTAAAGGTGTACGGCGAGGAGCGTTTCGCGCGGCGCATCGCGGGTGCCATCGTGCGGGAGCGTGCCACCGGGCCGATCACGACGACCGGCCGGTTGCGCGATATTATCGCCGCGGCGATTCCGACGCGCGAGCATGGCAAGGATCCGGCGACGCGCAGTTTCCAGGCGATACGCCTATACATCAATCGTGAACTCGATGATCTGAGCGCGTGTCTGCCGCAGGCACTGCGCATGCTGGCTCCCGGTGGCCGGCTCGCGGTGATCAGTTTTCATTCCCTTGAGGACCGCATCGTCAAGCGCTTCATGCGCGACCAGGCGCGCGGCGCACAACCGCCGCGCGGCATCCCGGTTACCGCCGACCAGATTCGGTCTCCGTTGAAAATCATCGGTAAATCGCTGCGGCCTGGCGCTGCTGAAATCGCGGCGAATCCGCGCGCACGCAGCGCCGTGCTGCGCGTGGCGGAGCGGCTGCAATGATCAGCCGCAACCAGTGGATGACTGGCGCGCTCGGCGCGGCGGTCATTGTATCCGCACTCGGCGTGGTGTACGTCAAGCACGACAGTCGCAAGCTGTTCGTCGATTTGCAGGAGCTTCAGCGCGTGCGTGATGAGCTGAATATCGAATGGGGTCAGTTGCAGCTTGAGCAGAGCACCTGGGCGACGCCGAGCCGGGTGGAAAGCGTCGCGGTCAGCCGCCTCGGCATGACGATTCCCGGGCCGGAATCCGTGGTGACGGTGCGACGATGAGCGACAACGACAACGTCTCTGCAGCGCGTCCGCGGTTTGTGTTGGCGATCTTCGTGCTCGTCATGGCCGCATTGATGTGGCGCGTCGTCGATCTGCAGTTGCTGAGCAAGAACTTCCTGCGACAGCAGGGCGATGCGCGTTATCTGCGCGTCGTCACGGTGCCGGCCAGTCGTGGCACGATTACCGATCGCCACGGCGAGCCGCTGGCGGTAAGTACGCCGGTCGATTCAGTCTGGGCAAATCCCAAAGAACTCATGCAGGCGCGCGATCGCTGGAAGGAACTGGCGCGCGGGCTGGACATTCCGTACAAGCGGTTCGAGGCATTGGTCGAGCGTCATCAGCAGCGCGAGTTCGTTTATCTGCGGCGGCGTGTGCATCCCGCGTTGGCGAGCAAGGTGATGGCGTTGCAGATTCCCGGCATATCGTTGCAGCGCGAATTCCGGCGCTATTACCCGGCCGGCGAAGTGACTGCGCATGTCCTTGGATTCACCAACGTGGACGACGCCGGCCAGGAGGGTCTGGAGCTGGCGTACGATCACTGGTTGCTTGGCGAGCCGGGCACCAAGCGCGTTATCAAGGACCGCCTCGGCCGCATCGTCGAAAACGTCGAGAATATCCGCGAGCCCGTTCTCGGCAGGAACCTGATGCTCAGCATCGACCGGCGCCTGCAATATCTCGCCTACCGCGAGCTGAAGGCGGCCGTCAGGAAACACAAGGCGAAGTCCGGATCGGTGGTCGTGCTCGATGCGCGTACCGGCGAGGTGCTGGCGATGGCGAATCAGCCCGCCTACAACCCCAACAACCGCAGCAGCCTGCGTGGCGACTATTATCGCAACCGCGCCGTCACTGACGTCTTCGAGCCGGGCTCGACGATCAAGCCGTTCACGATCGGTGTCGCGCTGGCATCGGGTAAATACAGCGCGTCGACCGTGCTCAATACGTCGCCGGGCTACATGCGCGTCGGGCGCAACACGATACGCGACATCCGTAACTATGGCTCGATCGACGTGACCACGGTGATACAGAAATCCAGCAACGTCGGTACCAGCAAGATCGCGCTGTCGCTGGAGCCGGAAAAGTTATGGGAGATGTTCTCGGGCGTCGGCTTTGGCGTGGCGACCGGTACCGGCTTTCCCGGCGAGGCGAGCGGCGTACTGACGGGTCACTGGCGTTGGCACCCGATAGACCAGGCGACCATCGCCTTCGGCTACGGACTGTCCGTGACCCCGTTGCAGCTGGCGCGTGCCTACATGGTGCTGGCGGCCGATGGCGAGCTGCGGCCGGTGACGTTCGAATACCAGCCTACCATTTCCGAAGGTATTCCGGTGATGACGCCAGAGGTCGCCCGCCAGGTACGTGCGATGCTCGAGACCGTGGTCAACGACGGTGGCACGGGCCAGCTGGCACGCGTCGCCGGTTATCGGACTGCCGGCAAGACCGGCACCGTGCGCAAAAACGGTGTCAGCGGTTATCAGGAGGATCGTTACACGTCGATGTTCGCCGGTATGGTGCCGGCGACGAATCCGCGTCTCGTTATGGTCGTCACCATCGACGAACCGTCCGCCGGTGACTATTACGGCGGCGTGATCGCCGCACCGGTATTTGCCAGCGTCATGGCCGGCGCGCTGCGTCTGCTCGATTCCGCGCCGGACGATCTGAACAGTCGTGGCCGCGAATTGCAGTTGCGCAACGCGGCGGCAAGCGGCGACGACGCGCCGCGCGTTGCCCTGTCGTTGCCGGGTGGCACGTGATGATGACCGATAACCGGAACATCCCGCCGATCCGTCGTCTGAGTGAGTTGCTCGACGGTATGGTGCGCGTGGCAGCGAGCGTCGATCGTGACATACACGGGGTCACCGCGGACAGCCGCGCCGCGGTAACCGGCGGCTTGTTCATCGCCTGTGCCGGCAGCCGCTCCCATGGTCTGAGCTACGCGCGCGATGCGATCGCGCGCGGTGCGGCGGCGGTTATTTACGATACGGCACCATCGCACGATACGTCGTGGCAGGCGTTACCGCCGGATGTCGCATTGATCTGCGTGCCCGGTCTGGCGCAGAAGGCAGGAGCTATCGCCGCGCGTTTCTACGGGCAGCCATCACGCGGTCTGCGGGTCATCGGCGTGACCGGCACCAATGGCAAGACCTCATGCAGCCAGTTTCTCGCGCAGGCGTTGCATCATGACGCGCCGTGCGGCGTGATCGGTACGCTCGGCAATGGCGTTTACGGCCAGCTCGCGGATACCACGCACACCACACCGGAGGCGGTGCAACTGCAGGCGCTGTTCGCCGGATTTCGCGATCAGGGTGCGCGCGCCGTGGTGATGGAGGTGTCATCGCATGCGCTCGATCAGGGGCGTGTCGACGGTGTCGAGTTTGCCGGCGCGGTGTTTACCAATCTGAGCCATGAACATCTCGATTATCACGGTGACATGGACACCTACGCCGCCGCCAAGCAACGCCTGTTTGAAAAGCCCGGGCTACGTTTTGCGGTGATCAATCTCGATGATCCGTTCGGCCGTCGATTGATCGATACGCTCGGCGACGACGTGCAGGTCGTTGGCTATACACTGACGGAGCAGCCATCACCGGCGAACAGGCCGGGGCTGTTGCGCGTTACCGGCAGTATCGCGCGCATCGATATTGACGGATTCGAAATACAGGTCATGACGCCATGGGGCAGCGGCACGGTGCCTAGTCGGCTGCTCGGACGGTTCAACGGTGCCAACCTGCTCGCGGTGCTCGGCGCGCTGCTCGTCTCAGGCATGGCGTTCGATGTCGCGGTCGCGCGCGTTGCCGGGTTTGTCACGGTACCGGGACGCATGGAGCGGTTTGGCGGTACGCCCGGCCGGCCGCTGGTCGTCGTCGATTACGCGCATACACCGGATGCGCTGGAACAGGTGTTGACGTCGTTGCGCGAACACTGCCGCGCGACGTTGTGGTGCGTGTTCGGTTGCGGCGGTGATCGCGATCGCGACAAGCGGCCGCTGATGGGCCGGGTCGCCGAGCAGTATGCCGACCGTGTTGTGCTGACCGACGACAATCCGCGTACCGAGGACGGTGCGACGATTGTTGCGCAGATACGCGCCGGCATGCGCCGCCCGCAGACCGCAGTGGTCGAGCGGCAGCGGTCGCAGGCGATTGCCGGCGCGGTGCGCCAGGCCGGCGCCGGCGACGTGGTGCTGGTCGCGGGCAAGGGGCACGAGGAATACCAGTTGATCGGCGAGCGGCGCATTCCGTACAGCGATCGCCGCGAGGTAAGCGCGCTGGTGCAAGAGGCTGCATAACGGGAATGGTGACGATGTCAGAGGTAGCCACAATGGCCGGTGGTGAACTGCTCGGCGGTGACGCCACGCTGCACGGGGTCAGCATCGATACGCGGACGCTGCGTCACGGCGACCTGTTCGTCGCGCTGCGCGGTCCGCAATTCGACGGTCACGATTTTATCGATCAGGCGCAGCAGCAAGGTGCGGCGGGCGCCATGGTCAGTCAGGTGTCGCAGACCGCCATGCCGCTGGTGCGCGTGGCAGACACGCGCGCGGGCCTCGGCGACTGGGCGGGCGCGTGGCGGGCGCGTTTCGCGCTGCCGGTGATCGGCGTTACCGGCAGCAACGGCAAGACCACGGTCAAGGAAATGCTGTCGTGCATACTCGGCCAGCGCTACCGCATGCTGGTGACGAAGGGAAATCTGAACAACGACATCGGTGTACCGCTGACGTTGCTGCAGCTCAACGCCTCGCATCAGTGCGCCGTCATCGAGATGGGTGCCAACCATGGCGGCGAGATCGCGTATCTGACGCGGCTCGCGCAACCGACCATCGCCCTGATTACCAATGCCGGGGCGGCGCATCTGGAAGGTTTCGGCAGTCTTGATGGCGTCGCGCGCGGCAAGGGCGAGATCTATGACGGTCTGGCAGATGACGGCATCGGCGTCATCAACGCCGATGATCGCTACGCCAGTGACTGGCGTCGTCGCGTCGGCCAGCGGGCCACCGTGACATTCGCTATCGACGCAGCCTCCGCTACCGTGCGCGCGCTGCCGGACACCATTACAACCACCATCGATGATGGCGCGGCGGTCACCTGCTTTACGCTGCACTCGCCATCCGGTGTCTGCGCCGTCCGTCTGCCGCTTGCCGGCCGCCATAACGTCGTCAATGCGCTGGCAGCGTCTGCTGCGGCACTGGCGGCCGGCGCAACGCTGGATGATGTCGCCAATGGCCTGGCCGCGATGCGCCCGGTCAGCGGCCGTCTCGATCTGCGGATTAACGAAGCCGGCGTGCGGGTCATCGACGACACCTACAACGCCAACCCGTCGTCAGTCACGGCGGCGATCGATGTACTCGGGTCGGCCGGTGGTACGCGGCTGCTGGTGATCGGTGACATGGCAGAACTCGGCGAGCGTGCCGCGCAGATGCACGAGGCCATCGGGCGCAAGGCACGCGATGCTGGCGTCGAACGCGTTTACGCGACGGGCGTGTTAAGTCGCTATGCGGCGGAGGCATTCGGCAGCAACGCCCGTCATTTCGCCGCGCAGCCGGAGCTCATCGACGCGTTGCGTGACGATCTTGCGCGGCTGTCCGGCGCAACGGTCACGATTCTGGTCAAGGGCTCGCGCAGCTCGCGCATGGAAAATATCGTCAAGGCATTGGCGGGCACGCCAGAGACAGCGCTGCAGGCGAGCGGCGGAGGGAGTCACTGATGCTCGTCGCCATCGCAGAATATCTGTCGCAGACCCACACCATATTCAACGTATTCCAGTACATTACGCTGCGCACTATCCTGTGCACGCTGACGGCGTTGCTGATTTCATTTCTCGCCGGGCCGTATGTGATACGGCGGCTGAGTTTTCACAGCATCGGCCAGACCGTCCGCAGCGACGGGCCGCAGACGCACCTGGCCAAGGCCGGCACGCCGACGATGGGCGGCGCGCTGATACTGCTGGCGGTGACGATCAGCACACTGCTGTGGACCGACCTCCATAATCGTTATTTCTGGGTCGTGCTTGTCACCACAGTGCTGTTCGGCCTGATCGGATTTATCGACGATTATCGCAAACTGGTATTGCGCGATTCGCGCGGTCTGCCGCCGCGCGCCAAGTACCTGATGCAGTCGGTGGTTGGCCTGGCGGCGGTGACCGTGCTGTATACCACGGCCGAAATGCCCGCCGAAACACAGTTGATTGTGCCGTTTTTCAAGAGTATTTCGCTCGATATGGGCTGGGGCTTCCTGCTGCTGGGCTATCTCGTCATTGTCGGCACCAGCAACGCGGTCAACCTGACCGACGGGCTCGACGGTCTGGCGATCCTGCCGACCGTGATGGTGGCCGGGGCGCTGGCGATCTTCGCCTACGTAATCGGTCACGCCGAGTTTTCACGCTATCTCAATTTTCCGTTTATACCGGGCGTCGGCGAGCTGGCGGTATTCTGCGGCGCGCTGGTTGGCGCGGGTATCGGTTTTCTGTGGTTCAACACCTATCCGGCCCAGGTATTCATGGGCGATGTCGGCGCACTGGCGTTGGGTGCGGCACTGGGTGTGATCGCGGTGATCGCGCGTCAGGAAATGGTGTTGCTGATCATGGGCGGCGTGTTTGTGATGGAGACAGTGTCGGTGATCCTGCAGGTCGTGTCATTCAAGCTGACCGGCAAGCGCATCTTTCGCATGGCGCCGCTGCATCATCATTTCGAACTGAAAGGCTGGCCGGAGCCGCGCGTGATCGTGCGGTTCTGGATTATCACGGTGATACTCGTGCTGGTCGGCTTATCGACGTTGAAACTCAGGTAATGATGATGCGTGCACTGGGCTTATCCCCGCGCGGGGGAATCGCAGAGCAGGGCGGATCGGCCACGGCGGGCCGCAGTGCGCAACCGCGCGCTGCGATTGATGCCGAACGCATCGGTCTGCGCGGCCGCACGCTGATTGTCGGCCTCGGCAAGACCGGCCTGTCGTGCGCCCGCTTTCTCGCTGGCCTCGGTCTGCCGATCGCCGTCACCGACAGTCGCGAGCAGCCGCCCGGGCTGGCTGCGCTGCGCGACGAACTGCCCGGTGTCGCGCTGTTCGTTGGCGGCTTCGATGAAGCGGCCTTTGCGCGCGCCGATCAAATTATCGTCAGCCCGGGTGTCTCGCTGCGTGAGCCGCTGATCGCGGCGGCACTGGCCAACGGCACGCCGGTGCTCGGCGATATCGAGTTGTTCGCCCGCTGCTTGGACGCGCCGGTCGTCGCGATCACCGGTTCCAACGGCAAGAGTACGGTGACCACGTTGCTCGGCGAGATGGCGCGTGCGGCCGGAAAGCATGCGCGGGTCGGCGGCAATCTCGGCACACCGGCGCTGGAACTGCTCGGTGATGCCGTGCCCGATCTATACATACTGGAGCTGTCCAGTTTTCAGCTGGAAACGACGTCGTCGCTGAACGCCCGTGCTGCTGCGGTACTCAATATCACGCCGGATCATATGGACCGCTACCACGATTTCAATGAGTACCTGTCAGCCAAGCGGCGGGTTTACAACGGTGATGGCGCCATGATCCTGAATCGCGATGACAGCCATGTGCTGGCGTGCAGCGACCGGTCGCGGCGCTGCGTGACGTTCGGCCTGTCGGAACCCGCCGCCGCTCAATATGGCCTGCGGCAGGTGGCCGGCCAACCCTGGCTGGCGCGGGGCGATGATCGGTTGATCGGCGCGTCGGAATTGCGCATTGCCGGACTGCACAACCTGTCGAACGCGCTCGCGGCGCTCGCGCTGGGCGAGGCCGTCGGCCTGCCGCAGGCGGCGATGCTCGACGTGTTGCGCCGTTTCCCCGGCCTGCCCCACCGTACGCAATGGGTGGCCGAGGTCGACGGGGTGCGCTATTGCAACGACTCCAAGGGCACGAATATCGGCGCGACGATCGCTGCGATGCGTGGCCTGTCCGCGTCCCGGGATAAACCGCGGTCGCTGGTGTTGATCGCCGGAGGTCTTGGCAAGGAGCAGGATTTCGCATTGCTGCAGCCGGTCGTGGCGGAATGCGCGAAGGCTGTGGTGCTGATTGGCCGCGACGCGCCGCTGATCGAACGGGCGCTGGCCGGCGCGGCGCCCATCATGCACGCCGCGGACATGTATGCCGCCGTCAGCGCCGCGCGCGGCGTCGCCGGCCCCGGCGATACCGTGCTGCTGTCGCCGGCCTGCGCCAGTTTCGACATGTTCGACGGGTACGAGCAGCGCGGCGACATGTTTGTCGACGCCGTGCGGAGGCTGGTGCGATGAGTCGCGTGATCCTCTCGACCCCGGTGATCACGCCGCGTCGGCACCGCCTGGCCGGTACCGGTTACCGCTTCGATACGCTGCTGCTTGGGTCGTTGATCGTTCTGCTCGCTGTCGGTCTGGTGATGACAGGCTCGGCGTCGACGAGCATTGCCGAACGCCAGACCGGGGAACCGTTTTATTACCTGTGGCGCCAGGCGCTGTTTGTCGGCATCGGCCTGCTCGCCGGCTGGGCGGTATTGCGCACGCGGCTGGTCTATTGGGAAAAGGCCGGACCTGTCCTGCTGGTGGCGAGCTTCCTGCTGCTCATCATCGTGCTGGTGCCGGGGGTCGGTCGCGCGGTCAACGGGGCGTCGCGCTGGTTGCCGCTCGGGGTATTTAATTTGCAGGCCTCCGAGCCGGCCAAGCTGTTCGCGATCGTATTCATTGCCGGTTACCTGGTCAGACACCGCGAGGCGATACGTTCCCACGTACTCGAGTTTTTAAAGCCGGTGGGCGTGGTCGGGGCGCTTGCCGTGCTGCTGTTGCTCGAACCGGACTTCGGTGCCGCCGTCGTCATACTGGCCACGGTGCTTGGCATGATGTTCCTGGCGCGCGTACGTTTCTGGCATTTTGGCATGTTGCTGCTGTTGTTCTCGGCGACGTTTGTTGCGCTCGCCGTATCGTCGCCGTATCGGCTGGAGCGGTTGACGACGTTTATCAATCCGTGGGCCGATCCGTTTGCGTCGGGATTCCAGTTGACGCAGGCCTTGATCGCGTTCGGCCGCGGCGAATGGTTCGGCGTCGGGCTCGGCGCCAGCATCCAGAAGATGTCCTACCTGCCCGAGGCGCATACCGACTTTCTGTTTGCCGTGCTCGCCGAGGAACTGGGCCTGTTTGCCTCGCTGATCGTGATCGTGTTGTTCGGTATCGTCCTGTGGCGCGCCTTCGTTGTCGGCAGTCGTGCCCGCAAGGCCGGCAACCATTTCGCGGGCTATCTGGCCTATGGCATTGGCCTGTGGATCGGGTTGCAGGCGTTCATCAATATCGGCGTCAACATGGGCGTACTGCCGACCAAGGGACTCACCTTGCCACTGATGAGTTATGGCGGTTCCAGCATCATCATCACCTGTATCGCGTGCGCGTTGCTGTTGCGCGCGGATCACGAGACGCGTTCGCCGGTGGAGCGGGAACGGACCGCCCGCGCGCCGCGACAGGAACTGCGGCAGGAGCCGTATTTCCGGCCGCAGGACGAACGTCCGCGCTGGCGCGACACCCGCTTCAGCGCGACACGCCGGAAGGGACGCGCATGGTGACGCGGGTATTGATCATGGCGGGCGGCACCGGCGGGCATGTGTTCCCGGCGCTGGCGGTCGCCGACGAATTGCGCGCCCGCGGTGTCGAAGTGGTCTGGCTGGGCACGCGTGCCGGACTCGAGGCAGACATCGTGCCGGCAGCAGGCATCGCTATGGAGTGGATCACGATACGCGGCCTGCGCGGCAAGGGCTGGTTGAGCTGGCTGCTCGCGCCGCTGCGTATCGGCGTGGCGATGGTGCAGACGCTGATCGTGATCATGCAGCGCCGGCCGATGGCAGTGCTCGGCATGGGCGGCTTCGTCACCGGGCCCGGCGGTCTGGTCAGCTGGTTGCTGCGCAAGCCGCTGCTGATCCACGAGCAGAATGCCGTCGCCGGCATGACGAATCGTTTGCTGGCGCCGCTGGCCAGTCGCGTCATGGCAGCCTTCCCGGGGTTATTGTCGAAGCGGTCTAACGCCGTGATCACCGGCAACCCGGTGCGCGCCGCTATCGCCGGCCTGCCGGCGCCTGATCAGCGCTTCGCCGGTCGTGGCGGTGCATTGCGTTTACTGGTGCTGGGCGGCAGTCTCGGCGCGGAAGCGCTCAACGCTGCCGTGCCCGAGGCACTCAAGACGATGGCCGTCGCGGTGCGTCCGCAGGTGTGGCATCAGGCCGGCAAGCAGAACGCGGAACGCACGCGCGCGCGTTATCATGAACACGCCGTCGCCGGTCGCGTCGATCCGTTCATCACCGATATGGCCGAGGCCTATGGCTGGGCGGATCTGGTGATCTGCCGCGCCGGCGCGCTGACCGTGGCGGAACTCGCCGCGGCCGGCATCGCCTCGATACTGGTGCCTTACCCGAGTGCCGTCGACGATCACCAGACGCGCAATGCGGCGTACCTGGTCGATGCCGGCGCTGCGCTGTTGCTGCCGCAGTCGAAGTTGAACGCAACAACGCTGGCAAAACTGCTGGGTCAGTTCTGCGGTATTGCGCACAACGGCGATGCCGGCACGCTGGTGTCGGCGTGGCCGGAACAGGGGCGCCGGCGGCTGCAGGAAATGGCGGACGCCGCGCGGCGCCTGGCCAGGCCCGATGCCGCCGCGCATGTTGCGGCCCTGTGCCTGGAGGCGGCGCATGCGTAGCGCCACGAACAATAATCCGGACCGCAATGCGATGACACGCGACAAGACTTCAGCTACTGACACCGACCGGATACCGGCGAACGCCGCGCATCAGGCGATGGCGATGGGGCGCATCCGTCACATCCATCTGATTGGCATCGGCGGTGCCGGCATGGGTGGCATTGCCGAGGTGCTGGCCAATCTCGGTTACACTGTGACCGGGTCGGATCTGCATGAAAACGCGGTGACACAGCGCCTGCGCGGGCTCGGTGTGCGTATCGCGATCGGCCACGCGGCGGCACACATCGAGACCTGCGACGTCGTCGTGATATCCAGTGCGGTGGCCGCCGACAACCCGGAGCTGGTCGCGGCGCACGAACTTCGTATTCCGGTCGTGCCGCGCGCCGAGATGCTCGCCGAGTTGATGCGCTTTCGTTACGGCATCGCAGTGGCCGGCACGCACGGCAAGACCACCACCACCAGCCTGGTCGCTTCGGTGCTTGCCGAGGGCGGCCTCGATCCGACCTACGTGATCGGCGGACGTCTCAACAGCAGCGGTACCAATGCGCGGCTCGGCGGCAGCCGTTATCTGGTGGCCGAGGCCGACGAGAGCGATGCCTCGTTTCTGCATCTGCAACCGATGCTGTCGGTGATTACCAATATCGACGCCGATCACATGGCGACCTACGATAACGACTTCGGCCGGCTGAAGGATACCTTTGTCGAGTTCGTCCATCACCTGCCGTTCTACGGGCTCGCGGTGGTGTGTATCGACGATCCGGTGATTCAGGAAATCGTTCCGCAATTGTCGCGTCCGCTGATTACCTATGGCTTTTCCGCGCCGGCCGATGTCCGGGCCGTCAATGTACGCCAGCAGCGCGAAAAGATGATGTTCGATGTGTTGCGCGACGGCGCCGAGCCACTGCCGGTCACGTTGAATCTCGCCGGCCGGCACAACGTGCTGAATGCGCTGGCGGCAATCGCGATTGCCACCGAACTCGGTGTCGACAATCGCGCGATCCAGAGCGGCCTCGCCGCCTTTGCCGGGATTGGCCGGCGATTGCAGTCCTACGGCGAGATCGACACGCCGGCCGGACAGGTACTGATGCTCGATGATTATGGCCATCATCCCAGCGAGATTGTCGCCACGGTACAGGCGATCCGCGCTGGCTGGCCGGAGCGGCGGTTGGTGGTCGTGTTCCAGCCGCATCGTTACAGCCGTACCAGCGATCTGATGGAAGACTTCGCGCGCGTGCTTTCGGAGGTGGATGTGTTGTTGCTGCTCGAGGTGTATGCCGCTGGCGAAAAGCCGATCGCCAACGCCGACAGCCGCGCGCTGTGCCGCAGCATACGCGCGTGCGGGCAGGTGACACCGCTGCTCGTCGAGGATCCGGCGGAGCTCGCGTCGACGCTGTCCGCGGTATTGCAGAAGGCCGACGTGCTGCTGACGCTGGGTGCCGGTGACATCGGCGCGATAGCGCCGCGTCTGCCCGGCGAACTAAAAGGGGCGGGGCGATGATGGCCGCGGAGAAACCTCAACCTCTGCGCGGTGTGCTGAGCGTTGACGAACCGATGTCGCGTCACACGTCGTGGCGTGCCGGTGGTACGGCTGACCGGTTCTATCAACCGGCCGATAGCGACGATCTCGCGATGTTTTTGCGCGGGCTTCCTGTGGACGAACCGTTGTTGTGGATAGGCCTCGGCAGCAATCTGCTGGTGCGTGACGGTGGTATTCGCGGCACGGTAATCGGTACCAGCGGCGTGCTGGACGGACTGGCGCGGCTGGCTGGCGACATAGTGCGTGCCGAGGCCGGCGTTTCCTGTGCCAAGGTCGCGCGGTTCTGCGCGCGGCAGGGTCTGGCCGGCGCAGAGTTTCTTGCCGGCATTCCCGGCACGATGGGCGGCGCGCTGGCGATGAACGCCGGAGCGTTCGGTGGCGAGACCTGGCCGCTGGTCTTGGCGGTGGAAACCATCGATCGCACCGGCCAAAGACGCGAGCGGCGGCCGCAGGAGTATCGCATCGGCTACCGTCACGTGGTGTCACCGGCCGAAGAGTGGTTTGTCGCCGCGCATCTGCAGCTCGCAGCAGGCGACACGGCAGAGAGCGCCGCGCGTATCAAAGGCCTGCTCGGCCGGCGCAATGCAACCCAGCCGATCGGCGAGCCGAGTTGCGGTTCGGTGTTCCGCAATCCGCCGGGCGATCATGCGGCACGGTTGATCGAGGCCAGCGGCCTGAAGGGCTACTGCATCGGCAAGGCCTGCGTGTCCACCAGGCACGCCAACTTCGTCGTCAATGACGGCGGCGCCACCGCGGCGGATATCGAAGCATTGATTCAACACATCTACGACGTCGTGCTAGCGAAACACGGCGTGTCGCTGGCGCGCGAGGTCCATATCGTCGGCGCCGCGCGCCCGACCACCGCCGGTGCAATTCCCGTGTCTGGCGGTGCGACAGCATCGGGTAACGCAAGCGTTGGCCGCGCTGCGGAGAAGTCATTGCGGCGGGCCGGTCGCCCCGATGATTTCGGCAAGGTGGCGGTGCTGATGGGTGGCATGTCCGCCGAGCGTGAGATCTCGCTCAAAAGCGGCAGCGCGGTGCTCGCTGCCTTGCAGCGCCGCGGCGTCGACGCGCACGGCATCGATGTCGGCCATGACATCGCCTCGCGGCTGGCCGGCGGCGATTACGACCGCACGTTCATCATGCTGCACGGCCGCGGCGGCGAGGACGGCACGATGCAGGGACTGCTCGAAACGCTGGGGATTCCGTACACGGGCAGCGGCGTGCTCGGTTCCGCGATCGGCATGGACAAGCTGCGCAGCAAATGGCTGTGGTTGGGCCGCGGTCTGCCGACGCCGGATTTTGCGCTGCTCGCCGACGATACCGACCTTGATGACGTCGTGCGGCGCCTCGGTCTGCCATTGATTATCAAGCCGTCATGCGAAGGATCCAGCATCGGCATGAGCAAGGTCACGATAAAGTCCCGGCTGGCCGAGGCGTGGCGTGTCGCGCGCGGGTATGACGCTAATGTCATCGCGGAACAGTGGATCACCGGGGCCGAGTACACGGCGGCGATCGTCGGACGGCGCGCATTGCCGCTGATCCGTGTCGAGACCTCGCATGAATTCTACGATTATGCCGCGAAGTACACCGCCGATGACACACGCTATCACTGTCCGAGCGGACTGGATGCGGCCGAGGAACAGGAACTGCAACAGTTGGCGCTGACAGCGTTCGATGCGATCGGCGCCGCGGGCTGGGGTCGCATCGATTTCATGTGCGGCGAGGACGGCCGGCCGTGGCTGATCGAGGCCAATACCATCCCGGGCATGACGGATCACAGTCTGGTGCCGAAGGCGGCGCGCGCCGCCGGTATCGAATTCGATGACCTGGCATGGATGATCCTTGAAACTACTCTGGGCGGCGGCACCGGCCGGCGCACCGGCGAGCAGGGTACGTGATGGCCTGGTTTCGGAAAAAAAACGCAAACAGGAATCGCCGTGTCGAGCCGCCACCGCCGCGGCGCGCCTGGAACTGGCGGCAGATCGGGCGACGCCTCGTGCGCGCCGGCATCGGTGCCGCGCTGGTGGCGGCGGCCGGTCTGGGTATCGTGAAATTGCTGGATCCGCAGACACTGCCGTTACGGGCGCTGGCGGTGGCGGGCGAGTTCCGTCACGTTGGCGCCGAACAGGTCCGGGAGATCGTCGCACCGTATGCGAGCCACGGCTTTTTTGCGGTGGACGTCGCGGCGCTGAAGCGCGCGTTGACCGGGGTGCCCTGGGTCTATGCGGTTACCGTGCGGCGTGAATGGCCGGAGACACTGAGCGTGACGGTGTATGAGCAGGTAGCGCTGGCGCGCTGGGGCGATAACGCCGTGGTCAATAATCTCGGCCGGCTGTTTTTCCCGCCGCTCGATACGGTGCCGACCGATCTGCCGCAGTTGCTCGGCCCGGCCGACAGCGAGGCCGAGGTCGCCGCCGGCCTGCGCGTGCTCCGCGAGGCCTTGTCGCCGCTCGACATGCAGGTGCAGCAGTTGCGTCTGGACGAACGCCGTTCGTGGCAGCTGACCACGGATACCGGCATGGAGATTCTGCTCGGGCGTCAGGACATTGAGCGGCGCATTGCGCGCTTCGTCGGGTTTTATGCCGGCCTGCATGAGGAGCACGGGACCGCCCGTATCGCGCGCGTCGACCTGCGCTACGGCAATGGTTTTACGGTGAACCGGGTCGAACCGGAAAAAAAACGGAACGGAACGTGAGCTAAATGAAAGGTTGAAGTGATCGATGGCCAAGAAACCGGAAAAAGAAATGATTGTCGGGCTGGATATCGGTACCTCCAAGGTGGTGGCGATCGTCTGCGAGGTAACGCGTGAGGGCGCGATAGAGGTGATCGGCATCGGTTCGCATCCATCGCGCGGGCTCAAGCGCGGTGTCGTGATTAACATCGAGTCCACGGTGCAATCGATCCAGCGCGCTATCGAGGAGGCCGAGCTGATGGCCGGCTGCCAGATCCATTCGGTCTACGCCGGTATCGCCGGCAGTCATATCCGCAGCCTGAATTCGCACGGCATCGTCGCAATTCGCGACAAGGAAGTGACACAGGGCGATATCGACCGGGTGATCGACGCGGCGCGCGCGGTGGCGGTGCCGGCCGACCAGAAGATACTGCACGTGCTGCCGCAGGAATTCATCATCGATAACCAGGAAGGGATACGCGAGCCGATCGGCATGTCCGGCGTGCGGCTCGAGGCCAAGGTGCATCTGGTGACGGGCGCGGTCAGCGCCGCGCAGAACATCATCAAGTGCGTGCGTCGTTGCGGGCTGGAGGTCGACGACATCATTCTCGAACAGCTCGCGTCGAGCCATTCGGTACTGACCGAGGACGAGAAGGAACTGGGCGTGTGCCTGGTCGACATCGGCGGCGGCACGACCGACATCGCCGTGTTCAGCGAGGGTTCGATACGCCATACCGCGGTAATCCCGATCGCCGGCGACCAGGTGACGAACGATATCGCGGTCGCGCTGCGCACGCCGACCCAGCATGCCGAGGACATCAAGATCAAATACGCCTGCGCGTTGACGCAGCTGGCGACGGCCGACGAGACCATCGAGGTGCCGAGCGTCGGCGACCGGCCGGCGCGGCGGCTGTCGCGGCAGACGCTGGCCGAGGTTGTCGAGCCGCGCTACGAGGAACTGCTGACGCTGATCCAGGTCGAGCTGCGCCGCAGCGGCTTCGAGGACCTGGTCGCGGCAGGCATCGTGCTGACCGGCGGCAGCTCGAAGATGGACGGTGTCATCGAGCTGGCCGAGGAAATCTTTCACATGCCGGTGCGCCTCGGCGTGCCGCAGTATGTCACCGGCCTAGTCGACGTGGTGCGCAATCCGATATACGCGACCGGTGTCGGACTGTTGTTGTTCGGCCATCAGCAGCGCCGTTACGGTCATGTGCAGGAGGCGAAGTTCAACGGAATAAAAGGTGTCTGGGAAAGAATGCGCAGCTGGTTTCAGGGTAATTATTGAAGGTTGGTCGGGCAGGTTAAGGAAATATACAAGGTCTTTTTTATAAACAAGGAAACGAGGGGAAACCACTATGTTCGAATTACTTGACGCTTACAGTCAGAATGCAGTCATCAAGGTCATCGGTATCGGCGGCGGCGGTGGCAACGCCGTGGAACATATGGTGTCGGCCAATATCGATGGTGTCGATTTCATTTGCATCAACACCGATGCCCAGGCGCTGAAGAACTCATCGGCGCGCACCGTGCTGCAGCTCGGCGGCAGCATTACCAAGGGTCTGGGGGCCGGGTCCGATCCGGCGGTCGGCCGGCAGGCGGCGATGGAGGACCGTGACCGGATCGCCGAAGTCGTGGAAGGCGCCGACATGATCTTCATCACCGCCGGCATGGGTGGTGGTACCGGTACCGGCGGTGCGCCGGTGGTGGCGCAGATCGCCAGGGAACTCGGCATCCTGACCGTCGCTGTCGTGACCAAGCCGTTTCCGTTTGAAGGCAAGAAGCGCAACCAGATCGCCCTCGACGGCATCAAGGAGTTGACGCAGTACGTCGACTCCCTGATCACGATTCCGAACGAGAAGCTGCTGTCGGTGCTCGGCAAGAACGTGACGCTGCTCGATGCGTTCAAGGCGGCCAACAATGTGTTGTTCGGCGCGGTGCAGGGTATCGCCGAGCTGATCACCCGTCCGGGCCTGATCAATGTCGACTTTGCCGACGTGCGTACCGTGATGTCGGAAATGGGCATGGCCATGATGGGCTCCGGCCGCAGCTCCCATCCCGAGCACCGCGCGCGCGAGGCGGCCGAGGCAGCAATCGCCAGCCCGTTGCTGGAGGATATCAACCTCACCGGCGCGCGCGGCATCCTGGTCAACGTCACCGCCGGTCTGGGTCTGGCCATCGGCGAGTTTGAGGAGGTCGGCAATACCATCAAGGAGTTCGCCTCCGAGGACGCGACCGTTGTGGTCGGTACGGTCATCGATCCCGAAATGGGCGACGAGCTGCGGGTGACGGTGGTCGCGACCGGCCTCGGTCAGCCGCGGCGCGCCCAGGAAGACAAGCCGATGCGCCTGGTCGTCAAGGAAGCCAACGGCGGCGAGCTCGATTACCGGGACCTGGAGCGTCCGACGGTCATGCGCAATCAGGCGGCAACGGATCGCCGTGCCGGGCTGGACGACAGCAACCTGGAATACCTGGATGTGCCGGCGTTTTTGCGCCGTCAGGCCGATTGAGCGGCGGCGTCCGGTCCGGGCGGTAATCGACGACGACCCCCGGGCGGGGGGGCGATGTGGTAGGCAAGGGAGCGATAACGTGATACGATGTTGCGCTTTTTTAGCATCTCACCAAATCGCTACGGCCCGGGTGCTTGGCGTCGAACATGAGCCAACGACATGATTAGACAACGCACGCTGAAGAACGTAATACGCGCCACCGGTGTCGGACTGCATACCGGCGAGAAGGTCTATCTGACGCTGCGGCCTGCGGCGGTGGATTCCGGCATCATCTTCCGGCGCATCGACCTCGACCCCGTCGTCGCGATCGCCGCGCATCCGGACAATGTCGGCGATACCCGTTTGTCGACGACACTGACGAGCGGTGATGTGCGTATCTCGACGGTCGAGCATCTGTTGTCAGCGCTGGCAGGGCTGGGTATCGACAACGCCTATATCGATCTGAGCGCGGCCGAAGTGCCGATCATGGACGGCAGCGCGGGACCGTTCGTCTTCCTGATTCAGTCAGCCGGTATCGAGGAACAGAACGCGCCGAAGCGTTTCATCCGCATCAAACGCACGGTGAAGGTCGAGGAAGACGGCAAATGGGTGCGTTTTGATCCGCTCGATGGATTCAAGGTGTCGTTCACCATCGATTTCGATCATCCGGCGTTCAAGGACCGCGGTCAGACCGCGACGGTGGATTTCTCGACGACGTCGTTCGTCAAGGAAGTCAGCCGGGCGCGCACCTTTGGTTTCATGCGCGACCTGGAAACGCTGCGTGCCGGCAATCTGGTGCTCGGCGGCAGTCTCGATAACGCGGTCGTCGTCGACGATTACCGTATCCTCAACGAGGACGGGCTGCGTTACGAGGACGAATTCGTCAAGCACAAGGTGCTGGACGCGATCGGCGATCTTTACCTGCTGGGGCACAGCCTGATCGGTGCGTTCAGCGCGTACAAGTCGGGCCATGCGCAGAACAACAAGCTGTTGCGGGCGCTGCTCGCGAATGAGGATGCCTGGGAACTGGTGACGTTTGAAAACAGCGAAAACGCGCCGATTTCCTACTTGCAGCCGATTCCGGTTGCCTGATACCGCGCTGCGCCATATCCGGACGACAGACGTCCGCTCTGACACGAGCCCCCGCTCAATTTTTTCCGTTCGGCGGCCGGTCGCGTTGCTGCGCACGGGTTGCCAGCCGTTGTAACGCTGTTTTCAGCGCGGGATCGCGGATCGCCTGCGCGCAGCCGTCAATGGCCTGCGCACCCGAGGCCGACATGACCAGGCGGCGTGCGACCGCCGGGCTGGTCGCGGCGGTGACCGCCGGCGCCACCTTTACGCGGATCTGCTGCAGGTCGCATAATGCCGGCGTTTCGCACAGCCGCGGTACCAGTGTCGGCGCGTGGAAACGCAATTTGCTGGCCCAGGCGGCGGAGTCGGCGCAAACGCTCAGCGTGTGTTTGTCGACGGCGCTGACCGAACAATGGTCGCGCATGGCGAGCGGCAGATGCTGGCGTAGCACGGTCGTCAGATGCTGCAACATGCGGGCGCGCTCGACGAGCAACCGCAGGTTGCCAGCGTCGCCGGCTAGTAACTGGTTAATGGTTTTGGCAGGAAATTGCTTCATCGATGCGATCCGCGGCGCGTCATTTATGCGGGCAGCCATTGGGATGACTTTCCGTCAACCGTTTTCATCATCAATGTTATAGAATACCCGCTTCGAGTTTACAACCGTGTGGCCCTTGTGCCCTTTGGCGAATGGCAGGCAATTTCCTCAGCAAGATTTTTGGCAGCCGTAACGACCGGCTGATCAAGCGCATGCATTCACAGGTCGGGGTGATCAACGCGCTGGAACCTGAAATCAGCGCGCTGTCGGATACAGAATTGCGCGCCAGGACCGACGATTTGCGCGCGCGCCTTCAAGCCGGCACGGCGCTCGAGGCATTGTTGCCCGACGCCTTCGCCGTGGTGCGCGAAGCCGGCAAACGCGTGCTGCACATGCGGCATTTCGACGTGCAGCTGATCGGTGGCATGGTGCTGCACAGCGGCAAGATCGCCGAGATGCGCACGGGCGAAGGCAAGACGCTGGTTGCGACGCTGGCGGCCTACCTGAATGCGCTGCCCGGCACCGCGGTGCACGTGATCACGGTCAACGATTACCTGGCCAAACGCGACTCCGACTGGATGGGCAAGATCTACCGCTTTCTCGGCATGTCGGTGGGCGTGATTCTGTCCGGGCAAAGCTCCGAGGAAAAGCGTGCGGCCTACGCCTGCGATATCGTCTATGGCACCAATAACGAATTCGGTTTCGATTATCTGCGCGACAACATGGCGTTCAGCTCGGCCGAACGGGTGCAGCGCGATCTGGCGTTTGCGATCATCGACGAGGTCGACTCGATTCTGATCGACGAGGCGCGCACGCCGCTGATCATTTCCGGGCCGACCGACGATAACAGCGATCTGTACACCAAGATCAATGCGTTGATTCCCAGGCTGGTGCGCCAGAAGGTCGAAGACGGCCCCGGCGACTACTGGGTCGACGAAAAGGCGCAGCAGGTCTACCTGACCGAGGCGGGGCACGAAAAGATCGAGGGGTTGCTGGCACAGAATGGCCTGCTGGGCGAGGGCGCCAGCCTCTACGATGCCGCCAACATCAGCATGATGCATCACGTGAACGCGGCACTGCGCGCGCACGCGCTGTATCTGAAGGACGTTAATTACATCGTCCGTAACAACGAAGTGATCATCGTCGACGAGTTTACCGGCCGCACCATGCCGGGCCGGCGCTGGTCGGAAGGCCTGCATCAGGCGGTGGAAGCGAAGGAAGGTGTCGCGATCCAGAACGAGAACCAGACGCTGGCATCGATTACCTTCCAGAACTATTTCCGTCTTTACAAGAAACTGTCCGGCATGACCGGCACGGCTGACACCGAGGCCTACGAGTTCCAGCAGATTTATGCGCTGGAGGTGGTCGTGATTCCGACGCACCGCCCGATGGTCCGCGATGACCGCGGCGACCTCGTCTATCTGACGCCGGCGGAAAAGTTTACGGCGATCATCGAGGACATCAAGGACTGCCAGCAGCGCGGCCAGCCAGTGCTGGTCGGTACGGCGTCGATCGAAACCTCGGAGCATCTGTCCGGGCTGTTGAAAAAAGAGGGCATCGTGCATTCGGTGCTTAACGCCAAACATCACGAACGCGAGGCCGAGATTGTCGCGCAGGCGGGCCGCCCCGGCGTCGTGACGATCGCGACGAACATGGCGGGCCGCGGTACCGATATCGTGCTTGGCGGTAATCTCGATGCCGAGACTGCCGGGCTGGGTCAGCCCGACGAACTGGCCATGCGGCGGCTGCGCGAGGCGTGGCAGCAGCGTCACGATCAGGTGGTCGCGAGCGGCGGGTTGCACGTCGTTGGCACGGAACGCCACGAGTCGCGCCGCATCGACAACCAGTTGCGCGGCCGTTCCGGTCGTCAGGGCGATCCCGGTTCCAGCCGGTTTTATCTGTCGCTGCAGGATAACCTGATGCGCATTTTTGCATCGGACCGCATGGCGGGGCTGATGCAGAAGCTCGGCATGCAGGAAGGCGAGGCGATCGAACATCCATGGGTGACCAAGGCGATCGAAAACGCCCAGCGCAAGGTCGAGGGGCACAACTTCGATATCCGCAAGCAATTGCTCGAGTATGACGACGTCGCCAACGACCAGCGCAAGGTGATCTACGAGCAGCGCAATGAGCTGATGTCCGTCAGCGACATATCCGAGACGATCAAGGCGGTGCGTGCCGACATGCTGACCAGCCTGATCGACCTGTACATTCCGCCGCACAGTCTGGACGAGCTGTGGGACATCCCCGGTCTGATGGAGGCGATGGAGGGTGATTTCGGCCTGAAGCTCGATATCGCCGGATGGCTGGCGCAGGACGACAGTCTGCACGAGGAAACGCTGCGTGTCCGGTTGCTCGACGAGGTCGAGAACGCCTATGCGGCCAAGGAGGCGCTGGCCGGCGCCGACGTGATGCGGCATTTCGAGAAGGCCGTCATGCTGCAGGTGCTCGACGCGATGTGGAAGGATCATCTCGCGGCGATGGATCATTTGCGCCAGGGCATCCACCTGCGCGGTTATGCGCAGAAGAATCCGAAACAGGAATACAAGCGCGAGGCGTTTGAAATGTTTGGCCTGATGCTCGACCGGATCAAGAAAGAGATCGTCAGCATCCTGTCGAAGGTCCAGGTCCGCGCGGAAGAAGACGTGCAGGCGGTCGAGGAACAGCGGCGCGCGAAATCGGCCATGCAGTTCCAGCACGCGCAGACGTCGGCGCTGGCCGCTGCGGAACGTGGTGGCTCGGTCGCGGAACAGGCCGGTGCGGTGGTGCAGACCGTTGTGCGCGAAGGGCCCAAGGTCGGCCGCAACGAACCGTGTCCGTGCGGCTCCGGCAAGAAGTACAAGCGTTGTCATGGTGAGGTCGCCTGAGGCGTCTCTCGTCAAGTCGGTGATGATGGTTAATTCCTGGCGGGTATGGACAGAGCGATGGCCGTTGGTTTGACAGGATTGCCGCCATTGCACGCCGTGGGTGGCGTGCGTCTGGGTACTGCGGCGGCCGGTATTAAAAAGCGCGATCGCTCCGATCTGTTGCTGATCGAAATCGGCCCCGACGCGATCACCGATGCGACCTTTACGCGCAATGCGTTTTGCGCTGCGCCGGTGATCGTGGCGCGCCGGCATCTGGAATCTTCCACGCCGCGCTACCTGCTGGTGAACAGTGGCAACGCGAACGCCGGTACCGGCAAGCGCGGCATCGACGATGCGCGCGCCACCTGCCGGGCGGTTGCCGAACTGAGCGATGCCCGCCTCGAACAGGTATTGCCGTTTTCGACCGGTGTGATCGGCGAACCGCTGCCCGTCGACAAGATCACTGCGGCATTGCCGGCGGCCTGCGGCAATCTGTCCGGAGACGGCTGGTCAGTCGCCGCCCACGCGATCATGACGACGGATACCGTACCCAAGGGCGCGTCGCGGCAGTTCGATCTTGATGGTCACCGCATCACCGTGACTGGTATCGCCAAGGGTGCGGGCATGATCCATCCCGACATGGCGACGATGCTTGCCTTTATCGCCACCGACGCCGCGCTGGAACCGGGGCCATTGCGCCGGATGTTGAACGATGCCGTGGCGACGACGTTCAACTGCATCACCATCGACGGCGACACCTCGACCAATGACGCGTGCGTGTTGATCGCCACCGGCGCCAGCGGCCACCCGGTGATCGACACCCGCAACAGCAACGCCTACCGGAGGGTCTATGACGCCGTGCTCGAGGTATGTACGACGCTGGCGCAGGCGATTATCCGCGATGGCGAAGGCGCCACCAAGTTCATCACGGTCGATGTGCAGAATGGCCGGGACGGCGAGGAATGCCGCCGCGTGGCCGATGCCGTGGCCTTGTCGCCGCTGGTCAAGACAGCGTTTTTTGCCAGCGATCCGAACTGGGGCCGGGTGCTGGCCGCGATCGGTCGCGCCGGCGTGACGGATTTCGACATCGACAAGGTGGCGATCCGGTTTAACGATGTCGACATCGTCCTCCACGGCGCGCGCGCGCCCAGCTACACCGAACAGGCCGGCCGCCAGGTGCTGCAACAGCAGGAAATCGTCATTCAGATCGATCTCGGCCGCGGTACCGGCCGCGCCCGGGTCTGGACCTGCGACCTGTCCGGCGAGTACGTGCGCATCAACGCCGAGTACCGCACCTGATATACCCGCAATTATCGCAGTAAATTAATCGGTTATAGCCCGGTCGATGACATGTGGCGGTGGCCGCTGCTAGAATCTGGCCCGTATTCTGCATTTCGATAAGGTCAATGGGAGGCTCTTGTACGAATGATTGACGCGTCTTTGAATTTCTTAAGCCAGGGTTTGCTGGATCTGCCGGTGTGGGGTTACGTCGTGGCGGCGCTGATACTGACGCACATCACCATCGCCAGTGTGACGATCTATCTGCATCGTCACCAGGCGCACCGGGCGCTGGAGCTGCACCCGCTGGTCAGTCACTTCTTTCGGTTCTGGCTGTGGCTGACGACCGGCATGCGTACCGGGGAATGGGTGGCGATCCATCGCAAGCATCACGCGAAATGCGAAACCGAGGAAGACCCGCACAGCCCGCAGGTCAGAGGCATCAACGAGGTGCTGTGGCGGGGCGCCGAGCTCTATAACCAGGCCAGCAAGATCGCCGGGATCGTGCAGGAGTATGGTCACGGCACGCCGGACGACTGGCTGGAACGTCACGTCTATGCCCGGTCCATCAACTCCGGTATCAGCCTGATGTTGATCGTTGATCTGCTGCTGTTCGGCGTTGGTGGCCTGACGGTCTGGGCCATCCAGATGCTGTGGATTCCGTTTTTCGCCGCTGGCGTGATCAATGGCATCGGCCACTACTGGGGCTACCGCAATTACGAGGTGCCGGACGCGGCGACCAATATCGTGCCGTGGGGCATCTTGGTCGGTGGCGAGGAACTGCACAACAATCACCATACCTACGCCGGTTCCGCCAAGCTGTCGTCGAAATCGTGGGAGTTCGATATCGGCTGGATGTATGTCCGGATACTGGCGGCGCTGGGTCTTGCCACGGTCAAGAAGTTGCCCCCCGAGATGGTGGTCGATCCGCACAAGGGCGCGGTCGACATGGACACGTTGAAGGCGGTGGTATCGAACCGGTTCCAGATCATGTCGCATTATTGCCGTGACGTGCTGAAACACGTGCACCGCGACGAGCTGCGCGTGGCGGACAAGTCCTACCGCAACATGCTCAAGCGCGCGCGCCGGTTGCTGGTGCGCGAGGAAAGCCTGATGGACGAGCACGCCCGTCTGCGCCTGAATTCGGTATTAAGCCGCAGTCAGACGCTGAAGACCGTGTATCGCTTCAAGCAGACCTTGCAGGACATTGGCAAACGCTCCGCGGCAACGCAGGACCAGCTGCTGCATGCGTTGCAGGAGTGGTGCCGCGAGGCCGAGGAAACCGGTATTCAGGCGCTGGAAGACTTTGCGCGGGCGCTGCGCGGTTACTCGCTACGGCCGGTTATGATTTTGGGAAGCTCTGATTAATCATCTTGTTGTCATTCCAGCGAAAGCGCGAGTCCACGGATGGACGAGGTAGGGCGGTGTCGGGAACGGCCGCCGAGGAATCCAGTAACACCCTGTTTCGAAAGCGCTGGATTCCGGGTCTCCGCTGCGCTCCGCCCGGAATGACGACACATCAGCGCCTCCTTAGGCCGAGACCTTCCGGCCCACCCAACAAAAAACCCGCCGCCAGCGGGTTTTTTGTTGGGTCATTCGGGACATCCCGGTTTTGTTGGTCTTCGCGCGGATAACTCACCTGCCGACAAGGAACGTTACATCCGACACAGTGATTCGCAGGCACGTGAGAAGACTTCGTGCTGCTTGTCTTCCTCGCCGCAACGTGGGTAAACCGACGCCTCGCAGTAAGCGCATGACACGCTGCGACGAATCGCCCACAACAGCCGGCAAACAAGGGATTTGTCGGCGACACTGACCAAGTAAAATGCCGTTGCAATTAATCTAAATAAGAAGTATTGTCATCCGCGTTCACAGTTCGGGACAGCGACAGGAAGATACGTTCGTAGGAATGTGCAAGGTCATGGAGACAGAGATGTACATCGCCTACATATGGCCCGTCCCGCCGCCGCGAGTACGACGGTAGGGCGCGCGATGCACGGTTCTTTCCCTGTCCCCACGATGAAGATCGTGGAAACAAGGCCTTCCCCGCTCCCGGTGATCGAGAGTTCCGAGTTGTTGCGCGGCGGCGGGCAGGTCGTGATTCTGCATGCCGGGCAAACGTACATACTGCGCCAGACCAGGGAGAACAAACTGATTCTGACCAAATAATTCGTCGTCTACAGGAGCCAGCCACCAGGAACGTGCATTCGCGGCAGCCAGCCATGTTTTTTTCAAAACACTCACATGGAGGCTGCTTTGATGTCCAACCGGAACAACAGGCTATTTTTATCATACCCACCTGCCAGACTATTGCCGCTCGCGGCGATGATGGCCGGACTTACCTGCAACGTGTCGGCAGAGAAGCCTGCGCCAACTGACGAACCGACGCTGCCGACCGTAACGGTCAACGCCGATGCCGAGGCTCCCCAGGACGGCATGCGCGCGACGACGACGCGCGTTGGCAAGACATTGCAGGATCCTCACGATATACCCCAGGCCGTCACGACCGTGACGCGCACACTTATGGATGAACAGAAGGCCAGCTCGCTACGCGAGGCGATGCGCAATGTATCCGGTCTCACCTTTAACGCTGCCGAAGGCGGCCGCGCCGGTGACAACATGATGCTGCGCGGTTTCTATACCTTCGGCGATATGTATCTCGACGGTATTCGCGATACCGCCCAATACAACCGCGAGCTCTTCAACCTGGAGCAGGTCGATGTACTGCGCGGCGCCGCCGCGATGCTGTTCGGTCGCGGCCAGGCGGGCGGCGTCATCAATCAGGTGAGCAAGACCCCGTTTCTTGCCGACCGCCAGGAGATCGGTGGCGGTATCGGCACGGACGATTACCGTTTGCTGACCGGCGATTTCAACAAACGGCTGGCCAGCACGACGGCGGTGCGGCTGAACCTGATGACGCGCGACGAGGGCAGCTGGCGTTCCAATCCGGCGACCGGCGACGAGCCCGAGATCCATCGCGACGGCGTCGCCTTGAGCGTCGGCCATGGCATCAACACCGACAACGAATACCTGCTCAGTCACGTGACGACACTCACCGACGACAAGCCCGACTATGGCATCAGCTTCGACACGAATACGCGTGCGCCCAATACCAATTTCCCGCCGGAGACGTACTGGGGTACCTATCGCAACTTTGACGAGAGCGATACCAACATTACCACCGGCACCTATACGCATCGCTTTTCGCCAATGAGCTCATGGCGCACGCAGTTGCGCTACGCCGACTACGAGCGCAGCTATTGGGCCCGGAGCCCGAACGCCACTCAGGCGCCGAATGCCGGCGGGATTGTGATCGGTAATGGCGGCGTAGCCAATGGCGGCCCGACCCGCACCATGGATTACGAAACAGTGGCGTTGCAAACCGACTACAACAATGCCTTCCAGGCATTCGATATGAAGCACGAGTTTCTCGTTGGCGCGGAATATTTCAAGGAAGACAGCTTCCGCCACACCTTGCAGAACGAGGGTGGCACAACGGCCGGCAATCCGCCATTCTACCTGCCGTATCACATTAATTCGACGGGTACGCCGGTCGAGTTTGATGCCGACTCCTACGGGCTATACGCGCAGGATACTGTCGAGTTTATTCCGCGGTGGAAGGCAACGCTCGGCGCACGTCGCGATTACATGGACGCGGACTATTCCAGTGCCACCTCACCGAATCTGAAATACGGCGAATGGAGTACGCGTGCCGCGCTCTCGTTTCATCCCGAGGACGAGACGCACTATTACCTCAGTACCAGCGACTCGTTCAGTCCGACGGCGGATCTCTACCAGCTTACGGTCGCCCCGCTACCCCCCGAGCGCAGCCAGGTGCTGGAACTCGGCGCCAAGTGGTTGTTGTTCGAAGGTGATCTGGCGCTGCGCGCCGCGGTCTACCGCGCCAACAAGGACTGGGAGCGCAATACCGACCTCGAGTCGACATCCGCCATTCTGACCAGGAAACGTCGCACTGATGGCCTGGAGCTTGAGGCCGCCGGACGCGTCACTGACAGATGGGAGGTCTTCGCCGGCATGGCGTTGATGAATTCGGAGATTCTCGAAGTGGCGGAGAACGTCAACCCGACGACCGGCGCTATCACCGTCGCCAACGCCGGCTACCAGGGTCAGCGCGCGCGTAACACGCCGCCATACACGGCGAACATCTGGACCACTTACAAAATCTTCAGCGGCTGGAAAGTCGGCGGTGGTGCGGAATCCAAAGGCGAGCGCTACGGCTACAACCCCAGCGGCGCAGGAGCGGTGCCGACGCTGCCGGGAGACACAGCGTTCCATCCGAACACGCTGCCGTCCTATGTACGCTGGGATGCGATGGTGAGTTATGAGCAGCAGCACTATTCCGTGGCGCTGAATGCGCAGAACCTGTTCGACAAGGTCTACTACGACTCGCTGTATGACAACGGCGGCTTCGCCGTGCCGGGACTGGGTCGCCGGCTGATCCTGTCGGGAGAATACAAGTTCTAGGGAGAGGGATAGTGCTCATTACCATCGACGACGTGCTGACGGCCGCGGAACTGGCGGCCATGCAGGCCATGCTATCCCGGTCGTCATGGGCGCACGGCGGCATCACGGCCGGAACCCAGTCGGCACAAGTGAAGAACAACCAGCAGTTGTCCGAGGACGCTGGGCATTTGCCAGCACTGCGCGGCGCCGTGCTGGCCGCGTTGAACCGCAATGCGATGTTTTTCACGGCGGTCCTGCCGCGGCGCATTTTCCCGCCGTTGTTCAATCGCTATGGTGGCGAGACGAATTATTTTGGCAATCACGTCGATAACGCCATGCGGCCGCTGCCGGATGGCAGCGGCTATCTGCGCACGGATGTCTCTGCCACCTTGTTCCTCGCCGAGCCGGATGCCTATGACGGCGGTGAGCTGGTGATCGAGGACACCTATGGCACGCAGGCCGTCAAGCTCAGCGCGGGCAGCATGGCCCTCTATCCGTCGACGTCGATTCATCAGGTCATGCCGGTCACACGCGGTCATCGTCTGGCCTGTTTCATGTGGATACAGAGCATGGTGCGCGACACCGGCCAGCGCCGGCTGCTCTACGAGATGGACATGGCGCTGTTGCAGTTGCGCCAGAGCCACGGCGATACCGAGCCGGTGATCCGTCTCACCGGCACGTATCACAATTTGTTACGAAGCTGGGCGGACATCTGAGATGGGTCAATATTTTCCCGTGTGGCAAGCGGATGGCACTGACCGGTATGTGCCGCTGACGGTGGTGATCAGTGCGCATCTGCTGCTGATTGTTTGGCTGAACAGCCATCCGCTGCAACCCGAGCTGTCGTTAGCACTGCCGACGATGACAGGGATACTGGTCGCGCCGCCGGTGCCGGAGCCCGTCGTGATGCCACCACAGCCGAAGCCGGTGCCGCCGCGCCCGCGTCCCGTGCAGCGCATGAAGCCGCCGCCACCGGCGGAAAATGCGATCACGATTCCTGCGGAGCCCGAGCCTCCACCGCCGCCACCGAGCGCGCCAATGGCAGCCGCAGAATCGGGAATCGGACCTGCGCCGGTGATCCCGCCGCGCTCCGACGCCGCCCATCTGAATAACCCCGCGCCCGCGTACCCGCCAATATCGCGCCGTTTCGGCGAACAGGGGCGGGTGTTGTTCGACGTCTATATTCTTGCCGACGGAACGGTTGGTGAGATCAGGTTGAAAGCGTCCAGCGGATTTTCGCGTCTGGATACCGCCGCGCGCGAGGCCGTCAAGCGCTGGCGCTATGTCCCGGCACGGCGCGGCGACGTCGCCATCGCGTATTGGTACGTGCAGCCTGTTTCGTTCTCGTTGCAGCATCCTCAACCGCAATAAGGAACCTGACTCATGACAAGCAACATCTACGGTGTCACCACGCTCTGGGCCCAAGGAGATTTCGTCATCAGGGGGATTGCCATGCTGTTGCTGGTGATGTCCATCACCAGCTGGTATGTGATCGTCAGCCGCGCCTGGCGGCTCATGAAACTGCGCCGCTGCGCGCAGGCGACAGCCAGTTTCTGGCACGCGCAAAGCTTTGGCGAGGGGCTGCATATTATTGAGGGTGATTATCATGGCAATCCCTTCCGTCTTCTGGCCGAGGAGGGCAAGGCAGCGGTGGATCATCACGCCAGCAACCAGACTGATTTGCACGGCCAGCTCCGGCTGACGGACTGGCTGGCCGCCTGTCTGCGCGGCGCCATCGACGAATCGGTCGAGCGGATGCAAAGCGGTTTGTCGGTGCTGGCGTCAGTGGGATCGACCGCGCCTTTCGTTGGCCTGTTCGGCACGGTGTGGGGCATATATCACGCGCTGGTGAGTATCGGCGCCGCCGGCCAGGCCAGCATCGGCGAAATCGCCGGACCGGTCGGTGAAGCGTTGATCATGACCGCGCTTGGCCTTGCCGTCGCGATCCCCGCCGTGGTCGGTTACAACGCCCTGGTGCGTGGCAACAAGGCACTGCTCGGCAGACTCAACCGGTTTGCCCATCAGTTGCATGCCTACTTCATCACCGGTGCGCCATTGGCGCGCAACGCAAAACGGCCGGCGGCCAAGATCGTCGCGGCGGTCGCGGGAGGTAATTGATATGGCCATCGGCAATGGTCTTGATGAGGGCGGCGATGTCATGAGCGAGATCAACATGACACCGCTGGTCGACGTCATGCTGGTCCTGTTGATTATCTTCATCGTCACTGTCCCGGTGCTGACCCACTCGGTGAAACTGGACCTGCCACGCGCCACCGTCACGCCCAACGAGGTCAAGCCCGATAACGTCACGTTGTCGGTCACCGCCGACGGCACGGTCCACTGGAACGACACACCGCTCGACGAGGCGACCCTGCAGCTCCGCCTCGCCGAAGCAGCGGCGCAACCAACACAGCCCGAGATCCACATCCGCGGCGACCGCACCGTCGATTACGAGTATGTGATCCGCGTGATGGCGGCCGCACAGCGGGCGGGAATCCTCAAACTGGGTTTTGTCACGGAACCCGGGACGTAGTTCCGGCGATTCCGCTAACCTCCGGCGCGTGCCGCCCAACAAAAAACCCGCCAATGGCGGGTTCTTGTTGGATCAATCAGACACAAACACCCGATTACTTGATCTTGGCTTCCTTGTAGATCACGTGCTTGCGTATGGTCGGATCGTACTTCTTCAGTTCAAGCTTTTCCGGCATCGTCCGCTTGTTCTTGGTGGTCGTGTAGTAGTGGCCGGTGCCGGCGCTGGATACCAACTTGATCTTGTCGCGCATGGTGATAACTCCTTAAAACTTTTCGCCGCGTTGGCGGAGATCGGCCAGTACCTGGTCGATACCCTTCTTGTCGATGATACGCATGCCATTCGATGACACGCGCAGGCTGACCCAGCGGTTCTCGGTCTCGACCCAGAAGCGGTGCTTGTGCAGATTCGGTAAAAAGCGCCGCTTGGTTTTATTGTTCGCGTGCGACACGTTGTTCCCTACCATCGGGCGCTTGCCCGTGACCTGACATACCCTCGACATGACAACTGACTCCAGAAAATGGCGGGCACGCTGGCCCGGCGGTGTGCGAAAAAGGGGGCAATTCTATACCAGAACCCGCCCGGCGTACAACGCGGCGGCGGAAATAGGCCGGCCGCTGGCCGGATCGGGTCCGGCCCGCTAGACCAGACCGTGCTCGGCGAGTGACAGCGCCGGCCCGTCGCCGATGATCAGGTGGTCGAGCACGCGGATGTCGACCAGCGCGAGCGCCGCCTTGAGGCGCTGCGTGATCTGGGCGTCCGCCCGGCTCGGCGCCGTATGCCCGGACGGGTGGTTATGCGCCAGGATCACCGCGGCGGCGTTGTGTTCGAGGGCGCTGCGCACGACCTCGCGCGGATAGACACTGGCGCTGTCGATGGTGCCCCGGAACAGTTCCTCGAAGCGGATCGGCCGGTGCTGGTTATCGAGATACAAACAGGCAAACACCTCGTGCGGATAATGTTTCAGCCGGCTGGTCAGATAATCGCGTGTCTCGGCGGGGCTCGACAGGCTGTCGCCGCGGTCGATCACCTCGCGCAGATAGCGCCGTGACATCTCCAGCGCCGCCTGCAATTGCGCGAACTTCGCCGTGCCTAGCCCCTTGGCGCGGCAGAAACGCGCATGGTCCGCCGCCAGCAGGCCGCGCAGGCTGCCAAACTCGGTCAATAAATCCCGCGCCAGATCGACCGCGGTCTTACCGCGCACGCCGGTGCGCAGAAATATCGCCAGCAGCTCGGCGTCGGACAGGCTGTCCGGACCGCGGCTTAACAGTTTCTCGCGCGGCCGTTCTTCATTGGGCCAATCGGTGATCGGCATAATCGCGTCCCGGTAGTGGTTCTCCATGGCAGTCGAACTTTTAGTTTTGTTACAATACCTTATTCAAATTGACTCGTCACCGGCCGAAACACTGATCCAGGCCGATAGCGACGCGGGGCTACACAATGACGGATTTATCCAGCAAGCGAGTAGTGCTCGGCGTGACCGGCGGTATCGCCGCCTACAAGAGCGCCGATCTCGTACGCCGTTTGCGCGAGGCTGGCGCCGACGTGCGTGTGGTCATGACGCGCTCTGCGACCGAATTCGTCACGCCGCTGACCTTCCAGGCATTGTCGAATCACCCGGTGGCGACCACCTTGCTGGACGCCGACGCCGAGCAGGCGATGGGCCACATCGCGCTGGCGCGCTGGGCGGACGTTGTGCTCGTCGCGCCCGCCAGCGCCAATTTCCTCTCGCGGCTCGCCCGCGGTGCGGCGGACGATTTGTTGTCGACACTGTGCCTCGCGACCGGGGCGCCGGTCGCGGTGGCGCCGGCGATGAACCGACAGATGTGGGACAACCGCGCGACCGTGGACAATGTGACGCTGCTGCGCAGTCGCGGCATCTATATATATGGGCCGGCCGAAGGCATGCAGGCCTGTGGCGAAACCGGTCCGGGGCGGATGCTCGAGCCAGCCGATCTGGTGCGGCGGGTCACCGGGCTATTTGCGACCGGCCGGCTGGCCGGGCGGCGCGTGCTGGTGACGGCCGGCCCGACGCTGGAAGACATCGATCCGGTGCGGTTTATCGGGAATCGCAGCTCGGGCAAGATGGGCTATGCCGTTGCACTCGCGGCCGCCGAGGCAGGCGCCAACGTAGTGCTGATCAGTGGCCCGGTGGCATTGCCGGCACCGCCGCGCACCCGGCGAATCGACGTGCGGACTGCGCAGCAGATGCACGACGCGGTCATGGCTCAGATCGGCGCACAGGATATTTTCATCGGCGCGGCGGCGGTGGCGGATTATCGCGTCGCGCAGGCGGCGGAGCAGAAAATCAAGAAAGACGGACAGGCATTACAACTGACGCTGACGCCGACACCCGATATACTGGCGGCGGTTGCCGCGTTGCCCGATGCGCCGTTTTGCGTCGGCTTCGCCGCGGAGACAGAAGCGGTGGCGCAGAACGCGCGCACCAAGCTCGCCGCCAAGGGGCTGGATATGATCGCGGCGAACAACGTTGCGGTCGACGGCATAGGCTTCGACGCGGACGAAAACGCGTTGACCGTGTGCTGGCGCGGCGGCGCGCGGGAATTGCCGCGGGCGCCGAAGGACCGGCTGGCCCGCGAACTGATCAGTCTGATTGCCGAGAGATACCATGAAACGCATACAACTGAAGATACTGGACGCACGCATCGGTAACGAGTTTCCGCTGCCGCATTATGCGACCAGTGGCGCGGCCGGCATGGACCTGCGAGCGCTGTTGCACGGTCCGTTGACGATCGCGCCGGGCGAAACCCATCTGATCCCGACCGGCATTGCGATACACATCGGCGATCCGCGCCTCGCCGCGGTGTTGTTGCCGCGCTCCGGTCTCGGCCACAAGCACGGCATCGTGCTCGGCAACCTGACCGGGTTGATCGACTCCGATTACCAGGGGCAGATATTCGTGTCGTGCTGGAACCGGGGCAGCGAACCGTTCACGATTAACGTCGGCGAGCGCATCGCGCAGATGGTGATGGTGCCGGTGGAGCAGGCGATCTTCGAGGTGGTCGACGACTTCCAGTCATCGCGGCGCGGTGAAGGCGGATTCGGCCATTCCGGCCGTGCCTGACCCGATGCAAACGAAACGATAACGCATGAAAATCGGCAATCCGTTCAAAAAAGCGGCGGCAGGCGGTGGTGGTGAAAAGCCGCCGCGTGTGCGTCGCCACGTCGCCAGGACGACCAGCGTCGATCAACTGTTTCTGCTGTTGAGCGTGGCCGGCTGCGCGCTGATCATCGCGGCCGGCATGGTGATCTACAACAAGGTGGGGCTGCTGAGCGATGACTCGGAAACCCGGCAGGTCGAAACGGTCGCGACGAATCTGGTGACGTCGTTTGGCGGACGCCTCGCGCAGTATCAAACGAGTGTCGGCGCGCTGGCGGCGGACCCGATCATCGCGCGCGCGTTGCAATGGGGCGATGAGCAGATGCTGCGCCAGCGTGAAGCGGAACTCAGTTTAATGTTCCCGGCCGCATTGCGTGTTGCACTGCTGGAGCCGGATATCACTGAATCCACCAGCGGCGGCGGGGATTTTCCCAGGCTGAGTTTTGCCGACATCGAACTGATACGCCAGGCGGCGTTACGGACGGCGACACCGCTTGAGACCCATATGTTCGGTACGACGCAACAGCATATCGACATGGTTGCGCGTGTCGAAGGCCCGGCCGACGATATCGCGGGCGGCTTCGTCTTGCTGAGTTTTAATGTTGCGATGATCGGCGAGGCGTTGAAGTCGCTGATCGTCGCGCCCGGTTACGCCGAGATCGTGCAACGTGCCAAGGACAGCGAGCTGGTGCTGGCCGCCGACGGCGACCGCGCGTTGCGCGACCGCGGTGCCCCGCTGCGCAAACCCATACCCGGGACACGCTGGGAGCTGGCGTACTGGCCCGTGGTTTCCGGCGCCGGTGTCAGCAGCCAGGAGTTCTGGTGGCCGTTTGCCGTGGCGGTGATCCTGCTGGGGGTGGTGATCGTCGCCGTGGGCCGCTATCTTTCCGGCCTGGTACGTACCGATCTGTTGACGTTGATCGACATCGTCGGCGAAAAGAATGTCGCGCGTCCGCCGGACAGCGATCACACGATGCGCCTGAAAAATTTCGAAGGTGCCGCCGAGATACTGACAAGCATGACGCCGTCGATGCCGACGACGTCCTACCGCAAACCGGCCAGGGCCTACACGCCGGACAGCGATGCGCCGGTGGGTTTGATGTATCAGGACAAGAATTCGGTGAGCGTGGACACGCTGGAAGTGGCGGACCGGGCGCAGGTGCCGGCGGGGTCGATCTTCAAGGCCTACGATATCCGCGGCATCGTCGGTGTGACGCTGACGCCGGAGATTGTCTATGACATCGGCCTGGCGATCGGCAGCGAGGCGTTTGATCGCGGCCAGCAAAGCGTGATCGTTGCGCGCGACGGCCGGTTGTCCGGTCCGGAATTTACCGAAGCGCTGGTCAGGGGGCTTTGCGCGTCCGGCCGCGATGTCATCAACATCGGCCTGGTGCCGACGCCGGTGCTGTATTTCGCGACCCATTACATGAACACGGCGTCCGGCGTGATGATCACCGGCAGCCATAATCCGCCGGAATATAATGGCATGAAGATCGTGCTGCGCGGCGACACGCTGTCGGGTACCGCGATACAGGCGCTGCGCGAGCGTATCGAAAAGCAGAATTTTCGCACCGGTGCAGGCAGCATCAAACTGATGAACGTGGCGCCCGATTACATCCAGCGCATTGCCAGCGATATCCGCCTGTCGCGGCCGCTGAAGGTGGTGGTGGATTGCGGCAATGGCGCGGCCGGCGACGTAGCGCCGCAGTTGCTGCAGGCACTCGGCTGCGATGTCACCGAACTGTTCTGCGACATCGATGGCAACTTCCCCAACCATCATCCGGACCCCAGTCAGCCGGAAAATCTGCAAGACCTGATTCGTCACGTCAAACAGCAGGGCGCGGACATCGGCCTGGCGCTGGACGGCGACGGCGACCGGCTTGGCGTGGTCGATTCCTCCGGCGAAATCATCTGGCCCGACCGGCAGATGATGCTGTATGCGCGCGATGTGCTGAGCCGCAACCCCGGCGCGGAGATCATCTTCGACGTCAAGTGTTCGCGAAACCTCGCCAAGTCGATCAAGGGCGACGGTGGCAATGCGGTGATGTGGAAGACCGGTCACTCGCTGATCAAGGCGAGGATGAAAGAAACCGGCGCGCTGCTGGCCGGCGAGATGAGCGGTCATATCTTTTTCAAGGAACGCTGGTACGGCTTCGATGACGCGTTGTACACGGCCGCGCGCCTGCTGGAGATACTGTCGAATCACAAGGGCAAGACCAGCGAGGTATTCAGCAAACTGCCAAACGCGCTGAACACGCCGGAACTGCGGCTGGAGATGGGTGACAAGGACCATTTCAAGTTCATGGACGAGCTCACCAGGGCAGCGAGTTTCCCGCACGCCTCGATAACCGCGATCGACGGTATCCGCGTCGACTTCAGCGACGGCTGGGGCCTGGTGCGCGCATCGAACACCACGCCTTGCCTGGTACTGCGCTTCGAGGCGGATAATCCGCAGGCGATGACCCGCATCCAGGAGGATTTCCGTAAACTGATCCTTGGTATCGATCACGAGCTGACACTGCCGTTCTGAGACAGCGGCCTGCGATGGGTCTGAATAAGTTGTCGTTGTGGTCAGGGTGTGTCGTCGGCCGGGGGTCGGTGATTGTTGGAAGGGCTGGATTCCCGCTTTCGCGGGAATGACACTCCTGCCTTCGTCATTCCGGGCGTAGACCCGGAATCCAGCCGTGATCGGAGCGAAGCGGTTGCCGTTTTGCGAGAATAACCACCAGTCACCATGAACCGTTCGTAACCAGGAACATCACACTATGAGTCTCAACACACAAGCCGCGATGGAAATCGCCCGGGTACTGACCGAGGCGCTGCCCTACATACAACGCTTCGCCGGCAAGACCATGGTGATCAAGTACGGCGGCAACGCGATGGTCGACGAGGCGCTGAAGAACGGTTTCGCCCGCGATCTCGTGTTGATGAAACTGGTCGGTATCAATCCGGTCGTGGTGCACGGCGGCGGTCCGCAGATCGGTGCCTTGCTCGGCCGGCTCGGCAAGGAGAGCACCTTCGTCAAGGGCATGCGCGTCACCGACAGCGAGACCATGGACGTCGTCGAGATGGTGCTGGGCGGGCTGGTCAACAAGGAGATCGTCAGCCTGATCACTCGTAACGGCGGCAACGCCGTCGGCCTGACCGGCAAGGACGGCGACCTGATACGCGCGCGCAAGCTGACCTTTACCCAGGGAGCACCGGAAATGAACACGCCGGAGATCATCGATATCGGTCACGTCGGCGAGGTCGAAAGCATCGACCCGGCGGTCGTCAACATGCTGGTCGGCGGTAATTTCATTCCGGTGATCGCGCCGATCGGCGTCGGTGCCGATGGCCAGTCCTACAACATCAACGCCGACCTGGTGGCCGGCAAACTGGCCGAGGTGCTGCGGGCGGAGAAGCTGATTCTGCTGACCAACACGCCGGGCGTACTCGACAAGCAGGGCAAGACCCTGACCGGGCTGAAGTCGGCGCAGGTGCACGCGCTGATTGAAGACGGCACGATATTCGGCGGCATGCTGCCCAAGACCGCTTGCGCGCTGAGCGCCGTCGCGGCGGGCGTGAAAACCGTGCACATCATCGATGGCCGGGTCGAACACGCCGTATTGCTGGAAATCTTTACCGACGAGGGCGTCGGCACGCTGATTCGCGGGTGAGCCGCCGCCGTTACCTGCCCCCCAGGGCCTGACTCCCCGCGTTCTTGTTCCCCAGCAGCTCGCCGAGCCTTTCGAGGTCGCGGTCGTAGTCGGTTTTCAATTGCGCCTGTTCCTGTTTTTTCCGCAGGAAGAAATCCAGATTGACGGCGACCTGGCGCTCGACGTCGTCGATATCCTTTACCAGCTGCTCCGGTACCGCCTGGCCCGCGCGCTCATGATTGGCGGCCTGGGTACGCAGCCCCTGTAATTCCCGCTTGAGTGCGTCGACCCGTTCGCGGGTCAGTTTGGCGGCGGCCTCGACGGAGGCGAGCTTGTCGTCGCGCGCGCGGATCAGGTCCTGCTCGTTGCGATAGGTCGATACCAGCCACTGATCGTGCAGCTCGACCGCCTTGCGCCGGCTTGCTTCCGCCTCGCGCAGTTTGGCCTGGCGGTCTTCCTCGGCAAATTGCTCCGGCGTCTTTGCCGCATCGACGGTATTGACGACCAGACCGCGGTCGTTCAGCTCCTCGCGCTTTTGCCGGATGTGTTCCGGCGGCACCTTGTCGCTGTAATACACCTGTCCGCTTTCATCCACCCAACGGTAGAATTTCGCCGCCAGCGCATCGTCCGGCGTTATCATGAACAGCACGCCGAAAAGAAGCAGCAGCGGGACGATTCTTGTCAGGTCGGCGATGTCGGGAAACAGCAAGCGATGCATGGCACAAGTATAGTAAGCGGTAATAAATTAGTCACTCGATCGACCCGGGGGACCAACGGACATGGACTGGATAGACCAGCTCGTATTGTTTGTCATCTCGCTGGTCGCGAACATCTTCTCCGCGTTCGCCGGCGGTGGCGCCGGGTTGATCCAGTTCCCGGTGCTGATCTTCCTCGGCCTGCCGTTCGGCATCGCGCTCGCCACGCACAAGGTGGCGAGTGTCGCGCTTGGCATCGGCGCGACTCTGCGGCACAGGCGCGCCTCGACCATCGAACGCCGCTTCGCGCTGTTTATCCTGGCCGCCGGACTGCCCGGCGTTTTACTCGGTGCCATCGTCATACTCAGAATTCCTGACCGCCCGGCGGAAATCGCCCTGGGGGTTTTGACCGCCGCGCTGGGTATTTATTCCTGGCTCAAACCCGGCCTCGGCCAGAGCCATGTTCCGGCCCACCGTGATACACGGGGGTATCTCGGCGGCGGGCTGGTTCTGTTCGTTATCGGCATCCTGAACGGTTCGTTGACCTCCGGCACCGGCTTGTTTGTCACCCTGTGGCTGGTCTACTGGTTCGGGCTCGACTACAAACGCGCCGTCGCCTACACCCTGATTCTTGTCGGCATGTTCTGGAACGGCACCGGCGCGGTCACGCTTGGCCTGCTCGGCGAGATCAAATGGGACTGGCTGCCGGCACTGCTGGCGGGTTCGCTGATCGGCGGCTACATCGGCGCGCACCTCGCTATCATCAAGGGCAGCGGCGCGATCAAACGCGTCTTCGAAGTGATTACCTTGCTGATCGGTGTGAAGCTGATGATTGGCTAGCGGGAAAGGTGCGGCGTGATGGTTCGGTCCATTATCCCGTTACAGGAACGATGTCACATGCGGTCCAGCGGACTGCGCACGCCCCGTCCGCCCTTGTTCAACACGTGCGTGTAAATCATCGTCGTCGTCACGTCCTTGTGCCCGAGCAGTTCCTGCACAGTGCGGATATCGTACCCGCCTTCCAGCAGGTGGGTGGCGAATGAGTGGCGCAAAGTATGCGGGGTTGCGGGTTTGACCATACCGGAATCGCGCACCGACTGCTTCATCGCCCGCTGCACCGCCTTCTCGTCCAGATGATGACGGCGCCGCGCGCCCGAGCGCGGATCAATCGAAATATCGCGCGCCGGAAACACATATTGCCAGCCCCATTCGCGGCCGGCATTTGGATACTTGCGCGCCAGAGCATAGGGCAGATAGACGTCACCATGTCCCGCCGCACGTGCCTGCTCATGCAAGACTTTTACCTGCGCCAGATGCTCACCCAGCGGCGCGATCAAAGACTCCGGCAACATCGTCACCCGGTCCTTCTGCCCCTTGCCATCGCGCACCACGATTTCACGGCGCTCAAACTCAACATCCTTGACCCGCAATCGCACGGCTTCCATCAGCCGCATGCCGGTGCCGTACAACAGGCGCAACACCAGCCCCACCGTGCCGGGTACCCGGCTCAACACCGCTTGCGTCTCGGTTACCGTTAACACCACCGGTAAACGTGCCGGCCGTTTCGCGCGGGTAAGATTGTCCAGCCAGGGTAACGGATGCCCTAACACCTCCTTGTACAGAAACAATACCGCTGCCAACGCCTGATTTTGCGTCGAAGCCGCCACATTGCCGGCTACGGCAAGGTGAGAAAGAAAACGCTCGACATCCGCTGCCGACAATTCCAGCGGATGGCGTTTATCATTAAACAGAATAAAGCGTTTGATCCATCCCAGGTACGCATGTTCGGTGCGCAAACTGTAGTGCATGGTGCGCAGCCGGTCCCGTGCCTGATCCATCAGCCGAGGCTTTGAAGGCGCCAATCCCGTATTGGTAATGGCATCCGTTACTCGTGGTGTACTTTCCGATTTCATTAGGGTGTATTTCCCGGTAGTATTCGGTTTAAGTAATTGATTTATGTAAGACGAGAAAGTGTTACACACCATGTTGGTGTAAAACAAGACACCAATTAGGGTGTCGAATACTAGTTAGAGCGCATCAACAAACTTAGTCGCTACTTGAAATACCAAAAGCAAATGGGGGGATCACAAGATGGCTAGATGCACAGCTCCAGTACGCGGACATCACTCAGCGGCAGCGGCAGCAGCGTGTCCAGCGTGCCGTTACCGCAGCAACTACGGCTACAGCGGTTACAGCTCGCCATACTCGTCGTCGGGCAGCAGCGGAGGCAGCTATAGCAGTAGTGGCGGCGGCAGTGGCAGATCCAGCAGCAGTTCAAGACCACGCTGGTCGAGAGCGAGCTCATCTGTTTCATATACGCCTGCCCAAATCGTGGCACTGACACCGATCCGCCAAACCGTTGAAGCGCGGGCAGTTCAGCAACCCGACCTCCGTGACGTATTTCTATGCCACGCATGGGACGACCGGCAAGAATCAGCTAAAGAGCTGCATGAGTTGCTCGTGGCAGCTGGCGTCAAAGTTTGGTTCAGTGAGAAGGACCTTGGCCTCGGTGTACCGATGATGCGCGCCATCGACAAGGGCTTAGCGAACTCAAAAATCGGGCTTGTGCTTGTAACGCCTGCGCTTCTTGAGCGACTGCCAAAAGAAAGTGTCGCCGACAAAGAGCTTTCGACCCTGTTGGCACGTAATCAGCTTGTTCCTATCGTGCATAACACGACTTATGACGCTCTTCGCAATGTTAGCCCTATGCTTGCTTCCAGAAGTGGTCTAGATACCGCAGAAGATTCAATGGCTGTAGTCGCGCAGAAGATCGCTGAGCTAGTTGCACTTCAGGCGTAGCTCAGATGCACTCTAACAATTCATTCAAGCCGACGCCGCTTCGCGGCGCGGCTTAATTCAGGCGTTGGGCGTCTTGAAAGGAGCCTCGAATGGCAACCGCAATAATCACGCTTCAAAAGTTGATCCAAGACTCACAAGACTATGGGAGCAACGACGAGCACATGGTCTCCCGGGTCTTTTTCGATATGGAGATTGAAGGAAAGAAATATGAAGCGCTACATGCGGACATCAAGCAGTCCATCGGTGGCTCATTTGAAACATCCGCGCTTGAGGTGTCCAATCCCGCAAACTACAAAGGGCCCTTCAATTACGAAGCGTTCCGAGCCATTGTTGAGCGCTACTATCGCAGTCTTGTCGGTGCTACCGGTTCCGGTATTCGCATTTCCGGCGGTTCGAACATCCGCATGCGAAACAACACATTCGTTCAGCCCGTCACGGCCGAGTTCGAGGTCAAAGTCACGGGTGGGCCGTGGTAAGACGCCCAACCCATCATTCCAGCGGACCGCCTTCGGCGTCCGCTGAATTCAGCCGTTAGACCTCTCAAACCCTCTTTATGCGATCTTTCAAGAAAAAAACGAAAACCTTGCGCCGATGCATAGCAAGTGGCAACATCTGATCGCTGTCATTCATGGCAGTCGAAAGGGGGTGGTTTCTTGCTCAAATTTTTGTGTACCCCCGAGGGAGGCCGACTTTTCCCGGAGTTATTATTCCGTGGCGCAGGCAATTGATCGGGGCCAGTATCAATTGGGCATCCGCAAGGGTGTTTCTCCCTTACTTCGTTTTTCGTTCAAACCACAAGCTAGGTCTAACCCTACGTTCGAGAGGGACGCGCCAAAAGCGGCGCGCCCCTCAATTTGAACGTTGGGCGTCATAGCCAATGTTTCGCGCGCATGAGTTGAAGTACATCGCTTGGCAGAACCGTTCCTTCCGCTTCTACATTGCCGCGCGAGTTTTGTACCGCAAGGGTCTTTTCGCACCGG
>JAHFRU010000003.1 GCA_023266115.1 Gammaproteobacteria bacterium | reverse complement strand
TGCCAACCTTGCGGGCCAATGCCGCGATATCTTCTGGAATGACTGTTCTGCTCATTTCCCTTCTCCTTTACTATTAAGAGTATTGGTCTATGAGCAGTTACACAATCTGATTTACAGTCTCTATAGGCGCGCAGTTGACTGTGGCTTCCGGCATAGCCCAGCGCAACGATCTCGCGCAATAATACCGTTGCCGGTATCCACGCCGGATGGGCTGCGGCCTGGCGCTCCCGCAAGTAGTTGTGAAACGGTGACAGTTTGGTCACCCGCGATTGGTTCCGCGTGTACCTTGGCAGCGAATCCGCCTCTAGGTGGCTTCGTACGGTATTCACCGCACACCCCACCGCTTCGGCAATCTTGCGCAAGCTCATGCCGGGCTTCCTCAATAATTCGATTTCCACATACACCTCGTCTGTGATCACGGCCGCTCCGAAATCCGGCCATCTTCCCATCAATTCGCTGTATCAGTTTTCAATCGGCGCCTGTGTCAATTTACATCCGGTGGTGATACGGGTTGCCGCAACGGATACAGGCCGGCAATGACAGCGAATTCACTTCGACGGCGTTGGAGCACTGGGCGTATGAGTACGGAGTGACGTTGATCTATCTCTAGGCGGAAAAACTAACGGAAAATCCGTTCATAGAGTCAAAGAACGGTAATTATTGGGATAAATGCCTGAACCTGCGTGGGCTCTGTTCGTTGGAGGATACGCGCGAGAAGATCGAGTGCTAGCGGCGGGAGTACAACCGATTCGGCCGCACAGTTGTCACGGGGACACAACGCGCCAGACCAGTTCTGGCAAGAGTAATCAGCAGCCGAATACCTCTAATTCTGGGTGGTCAGTTATTCGGGATGACGTTATCAACATGGCGCGTTGCGCGACTAACACGCTCGATATACGGGTGTTTATTCCTATCCAAAAATCGTTTGCGTGGCGACAAATCAAGAGTGTTTGCAAAACTAGCGGACGATGCCGCAAGAAACCCGTGCGAACCCACGCAAAAAAGAGAAGGGCGTTTCCACCCTTCTCTTTTTGATCGGCAAATACTGCACTGACCGATATTCTGATTACAAGCCCGGCGCTGAACCGAAAGAGTTCGTAAGACCCGTACCAGCACCCCAAGCCCACGGACCGGCTTCGGCCTGGCTACCGCCAAAGTCGAACGTATCCTTTCTCTGAGTACCAGCGCCGCCGCCAAAAGCGGTGCTGAAATTCTGAAGCGACTGGTAACCAGCGAACTGCATACCAAGCGTATCAAGGCTTATGCGCTGACCAATCCAAGTGACGACGACGTCTTCACCAGTTCTCCAGTCGACGGTGCCACCCAATGACGTCGTGGTGCCCTGACCTGTCGGGAGTACCGCCGTGCGCGTTCCGGCGAAGACATTCGCATCTCCGGAAACACGACGCAGCGCAAACGCGGTCTTGTCAAATGTCGCAGTCGATTGAAGGGTGCTTAAATCCAATCCGACATCTTGGCCTAACCGCAGATCCGTCCCGGTAACAGCACCGTTCGTGGCGAGATTACGACGCAGAAACAACGTGCTCGAGAAATCGTCATTGGTTTTCGCACCTGTGCCAGATGTACCGTTGTTGTCGGTAACCGCCTGGTTGATCAGGATACCTGCTCCGGAACCTGCGAAATTACCTGTCTGGAGCTCAGCACTTGATGTCATGCCGTTGCCCGCTGTCACGTCGTTAACGGTCAATTTGCTCATGACACCGTTACCCGAACCACCAGCAGCTTGCTCGACAAAGGTTTCGCCGCTGAACTGCAAAGTTCCTGCAGTGCCGGTTACTCCGCTGTCAGTAACGACTGTCTGGAAAAATGTTTGCGAACCAATAGCAACCTGCTGCTGCAGGAACCCAGTCTCGCTAACCAACGTGGTGCAGGTCCATCCCGCACCGCAACCCGTGATGGTTCCGCTAGATGCCGACCATGTACTGAAAGTCGGGGCAGCCATTACTGCACCGGGCACAAAAACCGCTGCAGCCGTGCCTGCGAGGGTTAGCGTTCTAATTGCACTACGCAGTTTCATTCCAAATACCCCCTAATTTTCAATTAGTTACGCTACCAACCCTTCCATTGAGCAAGGCGTAGACCATTTTCCTCTCTGCCCAGCATCCCGTTGAGCAGCCAAAATATCGAGCACTTATAAAAACGTTTATACCAAACTACAGCCACCTGTGTCAAGCTAGAACGACCATTTCTTGACATACCCACGGCCAATTTCTTTGGCTCCAGACATAGTATCGGCAGTTTTGTCTACAAATTGAGCACTTATCACTATCGATCCTAATGTTACAAGACACCCACGGATAATGCTGGACGTAAAAAAAACAATATGTATCATTTACTTAACTTGGTTTCTACATGCGACCGCGCCAAAGCCAGCGTAGATCGAGTCATGGTAACTTCAAACTCCGCTTTCCGGTACATGACCATTAGAATAATAGTTTTGCCGTTCGAAGGTGCCGCCCGGTGGCGAGCAGCATAAATTATTCAAGACTGAAAACAAATCGCCTACCTCATGCCGTGAAACGAACTAAGATTAAGATAAATAAGGTTATTCTGTTTCTTCCCGTAATCGACGCGACTTACGGAACCGTAGTCAACGGACAATTGACGGTAACTTTCAATCGGCATCCCCAACGCCCTCGCAACACTAACCCGAATGGGACCAACATGCGCCACCAGAACCAAGATCTCACCTGAATGTCGACCAAGCAGTATCGATAATTGCTGCGCGACTCGGGCCGATAAATCGTGTATCGATTCACCACCTTCCGGCACAAAGCCCACCGGATCCTCTTTCCACCCCTGGTATTCTTCGGGAAACCGCTTCGCAATATCATCAAAATACAGCCCGTCCCAAATACCGAACGGGCGCTCCTTTAGCGCCTCCGAGAAATGTACCGATGCCCCGGTCGCACCGGCGATCACCCGAGCAGTCGTAGATGTACGTGCCGAAGGACTGGCGTAAATAATACTCGCGCCCTTACCTCGCAAAAAATTTGCCGCCTCAGTCGCATGCATCATTCCTTCCGCATTGAGATCTGGGTCTTCCTTGTCATCACAATAAACCCGATCCACGGGAAAGCTGGTTTTGCCATGCCGGACGAATATTACTTGGGTAATTTTTTCTTTCTCGCGCATATTTGCCAAGAAGCTCTATCCGTCATGTTTTCGGATAACTATGCGCGTGCGGCTCCGCCGCGTGAGCGCCAGCTTCCCAGTTAATTTCCACCGGAATCATATTTAACCGCCCGTGCCTCACCCCGCGCGAGGCCATCACTGAATTGGCAAAATCGCGTACCGCACTTACACCACCTCGTAACATGACCACTTCTAGACAATTATCGTGATCAAGATGAATGTGGGTGCTGGACAACGTCATGTCGTGATGATCATGGTGAGCCGACGTAATTCGCGCCGACAACTCGAGCTCATGGTGATTGTAAACGTAACTCAGTGTCGCCACACAAAAACCGTCTTCTGACGTCTGGAGACGGTCCGAATCCAGTCGCTCTCGAATCAAGTCGCGCAAGGCCTCGGATCGATTCGAATATCGATGATCCCTAATAAAACTATCAAATTGTTGCGCGAGCTCCGGCTCCAGCGACATCGTTATACGTTCCATTTAAAACTTCCCCTGAAAAACACCCTGCTTAATTAAGCGGAGAAGCGTAACGTTGCCGCAACGACCTTTCAAAAATTCCAACAAGGCGCGCCATTTCGTAAAACCCTGCCACAATTTAATAAAGACTTTCCAACCGACCCTTGAAGCAGCCTGCTACGCGAATCGCGTGGGTCTACCTATTGCTTCGACCGCCGGATCAGCAGTGTTGTGCTCGACCCAACGCTTACCTTGCGGAGTGGTTTCACGCTTCCAAAACGGGGCTCGTTCTTTCAGATAGTTAATAATGTATCGACAAGCATCAAACGCATCAGCGCGATGCGCCGCCCACACGGCAACCAGCACAATCGGCTCGCTCGGTTTGATGTCGCCTACACGATGCACCACATACGCATCCATTATGTTGGAAAGTCGCGCCGCCTCTTCCATTACGCCTAAGATGTGCCGCTCAGTCATCCCCGGATAATGATCAAGAAACATCGATGATACATCGTGACCGTCATTGAAGTCGCGCATCGTGCCAACAAATGTCACAATGCCACCATGTTTACCTTTTGGTAGCGCACTTTCGTAGTCTCTGGTCGCCGCGCAGGGATCGAAAGGGACGTCCTGGATGTCGACTTTCACAATTCAACCCCCGGTCACGGGCGGAAAAAATGCAACCTCATCGCCGTTCTTAACTACCGCACTACCGTCCGTATATTCCATATTGACAGCGATCAAGGTGTTCGATGGCAACGACTGACCCGAAATTTTTTTCCACAGATTCGCAACCGTCATCGAGCCACCTTCAAGCACAACGGTATCTTCTGCTTTGCCCATTCGGTCACGCATGCTGGCAAAATATCTAATCTTGACCGACATATATTGTCTCTGACCCAATTCCTGCGTTTCAAGAACCTGTCCGGCGCCACGTGCCCGATTTACCGCCGGATTTTGCCAGTAAACCGATCCCGTCCATCACCATGCCGCGATCTACCGCCTTACACATGTCGTAAATCGTAAGCAGCGCAACCTGAACGGCCGTGATAGCTTCCATTTCGACGCCAGTCTTGCCTTCACAACGCACGCTAGCTCGACAATAAACAGAGTTACGTTCCGCTTCAGGTATCAACTCAAGCTCGACATTAGTAATTGATATGGGATGGCAGAGAGGAATGAGATCAGGGGTTTTCTTGGCCCCCATTATACCTGCCACTCTAGCTATACCAAGCACATCGCCTTTCTTGTGGCTGCCTTCCACGATTTTCTGCAGCGTCGCCGGATTCATTGTAATACGTCCCTCAGCCACTGCTTCACGAACCGTAACTGCTTTGTCGCCAACATCCACCATGTGGGCTTCGCCGGCAGCATTAAAATGAGTCAGTGTATCTCCCATAACGAACATCGTCCTCTAAAACCAATCGCGAAAAGTCTACCCACCTATCTGGGTCATGCTTGAGCGGGTTCCCAGACCTGAAATATCGATCTTTTGAACGGAACTCTTCTTTGCTTCCCACCCATCGACATACTTATCGGAAAACGCCTTACGAAAGACCATCTCGACATCACGATCACTCCCGCCACTGCGCATGAGATTCCGCACGTCGTATTCATCGTCGGAGTAAAGGCAGTTACGTATAGAACCATCTGCGGTCAGTCGAATGCGCGTGCAATTCACACACAAGCTGCGCGTAAAGGCGGGGATTACAGCAATTTTTCCTGCGTAACCTGACACCTTGAATATATGGTGCTCGGTCTTCGTTCCAGACACCACTTCAACACCTGGATACAGATCATGTATCTGCCGAACCATCGTTTCTGCGCTTGTGAAATGCTCACCAGACTCCCATATCTGCTGCGCATCGAACGGCATAAACTCAATGAAACGCACAGTAACAGGCCAATTTTTGGTCAATTCACAGAACGCCGGCAACTCGTCGTCGTTGAACCCTTTCATCAAAACATTATTTATCTTTACCGACGACAGTCCTGTATCGATGGCGAGCTGGATGCTATCGATAGTTTTCTGCAACCCTTCACGTCGCGTAATCCGGAGAAAGCGATCCTCTTGGAGCGTATCCAGGCTGATATTTAGCCCCGTTAGCCCCGCCTTCTTGAAATCTGCCGCATAACGGTCAAGCAACAGGCCATTAGTTGTCATATACACGGACTTAACGCCGGGGGTCGCCTTGGCGCCTGCGACAAGCTCCACTATATCTTTCCGAACCGTGGGCTCGCCACCGGTAAACCGCACCTTCCTTACACCCATGTTCGCCAGTACCTGGATGACACGCATAATTTCTTCAGCGCTAAGGATTTTTTCCTTATCCTGAAAGTCCACCCCCTCTTCGGGCATGCAATAGGTGCAGCGAAGATTGCATTTTTCGGTGACGGCAATACGCACATAATTGAATGTGCGGCCAAATTTATCTTGGAGTGGCGGCAGCGGATGCTGGTATTCTACAGCTACCGAACTCTTAGTAGCCGCCCGATCGAGTTCATTGCTAACTTGTTTATTTACTTGCATTTTTTTGTCCAAGGGACTGCGGGCTTGCCGATTCAGGCCTCACAATAATATAACCAAGTAAAACAGTCAGAAATATACGCTAAATGCCCGTCAACCTCAAGCCTGCCGAGCAAGGACTGCCGACCAGGCTATAATTTCTAGGCGATCCATATCCTATTGATATTTAACCTGCTTAACAGCACAACACGTCCACGGGTTGTGCGCGTGGACACGCCTCGTCCAGTCTAAGCGCGAGGTAGCATTATACTGTAATTAGCGCCAGAAAGGTGTAATTCTTTAACACGCCATACAGTGTCGGGGCCTCGATATGTGCCGCCACGCTCAGTTTACAAGTTGACAGTAGCCGAGCTACACACATAACTTGAGCCCTTTTTCCAGAGGTTCGGTTTCTATGAAATTATCGACCAAGACGAGCTCCCGTACCGGGGGTTGGATTCAACGTACGCCGCTGACGGTGGCGCGCTCGCATTGCGCCGTCGCAGTCGTCAACGACAAGATTTACGTACTTGGCGGCGGCGGCCCTAACTTCCAAAGCCTCGATTCGAGCGTCGTGTACGACCCAAAAGTGGACGAATGGAGTGACGTCTCGCCAATGCCGACGCGCCGATCCGGAACCGTGACGGCTGTTATAGGGGGGAAGATTTACGTTATGGCCGGCGGTTTTAAGCACCCGGACGGTACATTTAGATTTTTGAATAAAGTTGAAATTTACGATCCGGAGCTGGATCAATGGCAAGACGGTCCTGCGTTGATCATGCCGCACGATTACCCGGCCGTTGCAGAACTTGATGGCGCGGTATTTGTGCTGGGAGGGCACCATCCTGAAGCGTACCTCGGCGGTCCAAAAACAGACCCGGGTTTTGACTACTGCGAACGGTTTGATCCAGTAACGGGAACCTGGCACCCCATCGCGCCCCTATCTCAACCCCGGTTTGCACTGGCCGCCGTAACCATGGGCGACCGGATACTGGCTATGGGCGGGGTCGCATTCACACCACAAGGTTTTAATAACTTCACATTGATTGAAGAATACGACGCGCACCAAGATCGCTGGACCACCCGCGACAATTTCGTCCTCCCGTGGCCAGCCGCCGGCTTAAGCGCAGCGATCATTGGCGACAAATTCTGCGTTTTCGGGGGGTACAGCGGGGACGGTATCCACAATCGGGCAGCTCGTTACGACGCCACGAGCAACCGATGGACCCTGCTCCCGTCGATGCCAGCACCCCGTGCGGCGACTGGAGTCGCGGTAATAGGGGAAACTGTTTACCTAATAGGCGGTTGGGCCGACGATGGCCGCACTCCACAATCCACCCTGTTCAGCTACGATTTTTCCACGTAAGACGCAAACAAGTTGGTCAGGGCATTGAGATTTCGCTATAAAAAGTTATAATTTCCCGTTCTGTCTCCAGAATGCGTGGTCAATGCCGATGCTGGCACGCAACAATTTCAGTTAGAGGTAGCTCAATTTATGCCGTCAGTACGAGTAAGAGAACACGAGCCGTTTGAAGTAGCTTTACGTCGCTTTAAACGCACCTGCGAAAAGGCCGGTATCGTTTCCGAAGTGCGTCGCCGCGAGGCCTATGAGAAACCAACGTCGATTCGTAAGCGAAAAGCGGCAGCGGCAGTAAAGCGTCATCAGAAAAAGGTGCTGCGTGACGTTTCGAAGCGCGTAAGGTTGTATTGACATCCACAGCACTACTTCCGTTCTGCCAAATCAACGTGTCCCCACAACCGCCCCTGAAACAACGCATTGACGATGACGTAAAGGCCGCAATGCGGGCCAAAGACAAGGAGCGCCTGGGCGCACTCCGCCTTTGTATGGCCGCGATCAAGCAGCGTGAAGTTGACGAACGTATCACGCTCGATAATACCCAGGTCCTTGCGGTGCTGGACAAGATGATCAAGCAGCGACGCGATTCCGTTGAGCAATACCAGGCGGCCGGGCGAGAGGATCTCGCGGCCAAGGAATCCTTTGAAATAGCGGTACTTCAGGAATACTTACCTCCTGCGCTGACAGCCAAGGAACTTAGTGAGTTGATCGTGCGCGCAATCGCGCAAGTGGGCGCCAGTTCAGCAAAAGACATGGGCAAAGTGATGGGCGCGCTGAAACCACATGTACAGGGTCGCGCTGATATGAACGCCGTTGGCGCAAAGGTCAAGGAACGGCTAACGTCACTGTAAACCCGACCCTGTCCATCATCGGCTGTTCTCGGACGGTCGCCCCCCTCTTCGTCCAAGCTTTTTGCACGACACGTGACAGCGCCGCCAGCCTAACGCGATAATGCCGCGACCGAACGGCATTGCACACCGACAGGCCGGAGATGTCGATTCATTATGGCCGGCAGAATTCCACAGCAATTCATAGATGACCTAGTCTCAAGGGTCGACATCGTCGACTTGATTGACGGCTGCGTACCGCTGCGCAAGGCGGGTCGCGACTACGCAGCATGCTGTCCGTTTCACGAGGAGAAAACACCGTCATTTACGGTAAGTCGCGACAAGCAGTTCTACCACTGTTTCGGCTGCGGCGCCCACGGGACGGCCATCGGGTTCTTGATGGCCTATGAACATCTCGAATTCGTCGAGGCCATTAATGATCTGGCGAACCGACTGGGTCTGGACGTTCCTCACGAGGCACGCGCAGCCGAAGCGCCGCACCACAATCTATATGAGGTTCTGGGCCACGCGGCAGACTTTTTCCGACGTCAGTTAAAAGATCACAGTCAGGCCAAGCGTGCGGTCGATTATCTCAAGCACCGCGGCCTTACCGGCGACATCGCGGCGCAGTTCGGCATAGGCTACGCCCCGCCCGGCTGGGATAATCTCATAAAGGAACTTGGCGCGTCCGGAATTCCGCGCGAAGAGCTCGCTCATGCAGGCCTGATAGTCGAGCGTGAGGACAATAAGTACTACGATCGCTTTCGGGACCGCATCATGTTTCCGATTCGCGATACACGCGGCAGGGTCATTGGTTTTGGTGGCCGCGTGCTGGGCGAAGACACGCCGAAGTACCTGAACTCGCCGGAAACACCGCTGTTCCATAAGGGGCGGGAACTTTACGGACTCTACGAGGCATGCCAGGCGACCCGCCGCCTCGATCGGTTAATAGTCGTCGAAGGCTACATGGACGTTGTCGCACTGGCACAGTTTGGAATTTCCCACGCAGTTGCGACACTCGGAACCGCAACGACAAAAGAACACGTCGAGCAACTGTTCCGCAAAACAGCAGAAGTTGTGTTTTGCTTCGACGGCGACCGCGCGGGTCGCGAGGCGGCGTGGCGGGCGCTGGAAAATTCCTTGCCGGCAGCCCGCGAAGGCCGCCAAACCCGTTTCATGTTTCTGCCCGACGGCGATGACCCGGACACACTGATACGCCGGGACGGCAAGAAAAAGTTTGAAATCCGGTGCGCGGAATCAGTCTCACTTTCAGCTTTTTTCTATGAATCGCTATGCCAGCAGGCCGATACAACCAGCATTGATGGCCGGGCACGGCTGGTAGAACTCGCCAGGCCACTCCTTAACAAAATCCCGAATGGTATTTTCCAGCACATGATGGTCGAACAACTCGCAGAACTCGCCCGTACTGACGCCGACACCGTGAAGCGGCTCGTGCCGGGAGGCGCGAAAGCACACCCCCCCGCCGCCGCAACGGCGATTCCTGGCATCCGCGGCACCACGCGACCGTCGCCCGTCAGGGCCGCAATCGGGTGCCTACTGCATCAGCCCTCGCTGGCCCTCACGGTGGGCAGTCCTGTCCGACTGACTAGCCTGGAGTTCCCCGGAGTAAAACTTTTGGTGCAAATGATTGAACTGATTCAGGAGCAGCCCCACTTAAACGGCGCCGCGCTGCTCGAACACTGGCGCGACAGTGACGACGGACGCCAGCTGACGAAACTGGCCCGCGCTCCGAACCTCGTCCCGGAGGCCGGTCTTTCCGCGGAGTTCACTGGCGCCATCGCGCGCCTGGACGACGCGCGAAAACGGCAACGGTTCGCCGAATTAACCAGCAAGGTTTTACTGACATCCGAAGAGAAAATCGAAATTCGCCGGCTGCACGCCGAAATCGGCAACCACCCCGGTTAGGCAAAATATATTCGCAAGCGCCGGTGATTTTCGTTAATATGTGCGGTCTTTTTGTTTTGTGACGGGTAGTGACAAACGCATGAATCCAGAACAGCAGCAGTCTCAGCTCAAGTTATTGATTGCCAAGGGCAAAGAACAGGGCTATTTGACCTATCGCGAGGTCAACGACCATCTGCCGCCCGGCATCGTCGATTCGGACCAGATCGAAGACATTATCAATATGATTAACGACATGGGTATTACGGTGCACGAAACCGCGCCGGATACCGATGCGTTGATCATGGTCGACGCAACCGCTGACGACGACGTCGCCGAGGAAGAGGCAGCGGCGGCGCTTGCGACTGTCGAGACCGAACTTGGACGGACGACGGATCCGGTGCGCATGTACATGCGCGAAATGGGCACCGTTGAGCTGCTGACGCGTGAAGGCGAAATTGAAATCGCCATGCGCATCGAGGATGGCCTGGCGCAAATGGCCACGGCGCTGTCCACGTTTCCTGGCACGATAGAGCGATTACTTCAGGTCTACGACGAATCGACATCGGGAGACATGCGCCTCAAGGATGTCGTCACGGGGTTCACGGATAGCGAGAGCCCGGGACAGCTTCCCGCCGAACTGATCAGTACCGACGCCACGGCAACGGCCGACGGTGATAGCGAAAGCAGTGACGACGACGCCGGCGACGACGACGTCAGCGCCGATGATAGCGACGCTGACACCGGCCCGGATCCGGAAGTTGTGCGTGTGCGTTTCGATAAACTGCGGGGCGGCTTCAAAAAGGCGTCGGCGGCGCGCGCCAAACACGGTTTGCATCATGCCAAGGCGAACAAACTGTGGAAGGAAGTCACGGATATTTTCATGCAGTTCAAGCTGGCGCCGAAGCTGTCAGAACAGCTGATCCGCGATCTGCGCAGCGTCGTCGAGGAAATCCGTGGTTATGAGCGGGCCATCATGGATATCTGTGTCAAACAGGTACAGATGCCTCGCAAGGATTTCATTACGACCTTCCCCGACAACGAGACCAACCTCAAGTGGCTGCAGAAGCAGGTCGATGCGGGCCGGCCGTATTCGGCGGCGATCAAGGAACATGCCGACGATATTCTCCGCTTACAGAACAAACTCGTCGGAATTCAAGGCCAGCGCGGACTGACGATTGCCGAAATCAAGGATATCAACCGCAAGATGTCGATCGGCGAAGCGAAAGCGCGCCGCGCCAAGAAGGAAATGATCGAGGCAAACCTGCGCCTGGTGATCTCGATTGCCAAGAAGTACACCAACCGCGGATTGCAATTCCTCGACCTGATTCAGGAAGGCAACATCGGCCTGATGAAGGCTGTCGACAAATTTGAATATCGCCGGGGCTACAAGTTCTCCACGTACGCAACCTGGTGGATACGCCAGGCTATTACGCGTTCCATCGCCGATCAGGCGCGCACGATACGCATCCCCGTACACATGATCGAAACGATCAACAAGCTGAACCGGATTTCCCGCCAGATGCTGCAGGAGATGGGCCGTGAAGCAACACCGGAGGAACTTGCCATACGGATGGAAATGCCGGAGGACAAGGTGCGCAAGGTGCTGAAGATCGCCAAGGAACCGATCTCGATGGAAACACCGATCGGCGACGATGAAGATTCTCACCTCGGCGATTTTATCGAGGACTCCAACGTTCTTTCGCCACCGGATTCGGCTACCTTCGAAGGCTTGCGTGAGGCTACCCAGGAAGTGCTTGAAGGCCTGACGGCGCGGGAAGCCAAGGTCCTGCGCATGCGTTTCGGCATCGGCATGAACACTGATCATACGCTGGAAGAAGTCGGTAAACAGTTCGACGTCACGCGTGAACGCATCCGCCAGATCGAGGCGAAGGCGTTGCGCAAGCTGCGCCATCCGAGCCGCTCCGAACGGCTGCGCAGCTTTATCGATCTCGAGAGTTAATCGCCGACCTAATACTTTTGTTATTCGTTCCGCGGTAAACTTCCTGCCTCAACAGGTTTATCGCGGTGAGCGGCTCGTAGCTCCGTCAGGGGAGTAAAGACCGCATGTCTGGTAAACGCCGCTCGCTTGGCGAGCCCCTGGCAATGGCAGGCCGGGCCAGCGTAACCACGTTGCCTTGCAATCGCATCGCGGATAGCAGGGCGCGATATGTTCCGGGCCCGTAGCTCAGTTGGTTAGAGCAGGGGACTCATAATCCCTTGGTCCTAGGTTCGAGTCCTAGCGGGCCCACCAACTTGTCATCTCGTTCGCTGCAACCGGCGTGGCAGTATCGCCACGCGATTCCGGATTATTGACCCTGACCGCGGCCCGCGCATTCAGGATGTGTTGCCGCAATGGAGCCAAACGCTTCGCAGCGAATAGTAACCGGCACTCCCTCCAGATCATCCACCAGCATCGCTGCCAGCAACGGCGGCCGCGACTCGTTCGGCGATATACCGGCGATATACCGCATGCCAGGCATTGCTGGCGGCGATAGCGCCACGGTCAAGAAGCCGTGTACAAAACGGAAGTCGTAGTTCCCGGCACTCAGCGTGCCCGGTGCCGCAACAATGTCATACCCACCCGGCGCGCTCGTTGAATCCGCCGTTGTCGTCAGTAGCGGGCTGCCGCCAACACCTGACGTTGCGAGTGTTTCTCCGTTCACCCATCCGGCGTACGTCGCGGTCAGCACGGGGTTCGTCTCGCCTTCAGTGCGCGACTTGTTGTCCGCCGTCACCGTCAGCGGCCGTTTGCTAATCGTCGCCGTCGTGGTCTGGTCGGCGATCGCATAGTTGCCGACATCCGCCCCGCTCAAGCCGAGGCCGCTGACGGTCACTGTCTTGCCGACGCCGGCACTCCTGGTATCGAAGCTCGCGCTTGCGCTGCCATTGTTAAGGCTGACAGCGTCCACACCAATCACGCCTGACAATGTCCCATAGCTCGTGACCGTCGCATTCGTATTGCCGTCATAGACCTTGTCGCCGGCAGACAGACCCGCCAGCGTCAGATTCTTCGCCGTGATATCGGCCGTCGCCAAGTGATTGGCAATGCTGTAGTTGCCGGCGTCTGTTCCGCTCAGGCCGAGGCCGCTGACGGTCACGGTCTTGCCGATGCCGACGTTGCGCGTATTGAAGCCTGCACTCGTACCCCCGCTGTTCAAGCTGACGGCATCGGCGCCAATCACGCCCGATAGCGTGCCGTAACCCGATACTGTCGCATTCGTATTACCGTCGTAGACCTTGTCGCTCGCCGCCAGACCCGATAGCGTCAGACTCTTCGCCGTGATATCCGCCACGGTGGCGACACTGGCACTGGCAAGCTGATAGTTGCCGGCCAGCCCGCCGCTGGTCCCGTCCGTCGCGGTATAGCCACTCGCCGTCACGGTCTTGCCGACGCCAACGTTCCTGGTGTCGAACATTACCGTCGTTGGCGCGTTCAGCACCAGCGTCTCGCTGCCGATCAGACCGGACAGTGCGCCGATACTGCCGAACGTCGCTGCTGTCGTTGCGTCATAGATCTTGTTCTGTGCGGCAAGCCCGCTGATAGCGACCGTCGCCTTATTGATCGTGCCGCTGCCGCTGATACCGCTGCTCGCCAGCGATCCCAGGCTATAGTTGGCCGCAGCGGCCCCCGACAGGCTCAGCCCCGACAGCGTATAGCCGGGTGTGCCGGCATTCTTGTTGTTGTATTGCCCGGCGCCGGCGACGGACACGTCATCGCCGCCCACTATATTGGTAATCGTCGCCGTCGCGCCGGTCAGCCCTACCCCGCCGTCATAGGTCTTGCTGACGGCGCTGGTCGACACCGTGACCGGGCGCGGTGTCACGACGAGATCGCTGCCCTGCACCGCGATCAGGTTGAAATTGTTGTTGCCGGTCTTGGCAACCGCGGCGGTGATCGCGTAGGTACCCACCGGGGACGCCGCGGTTGCCGACGTACTGACGTCAATGCTGGCCGTGCCGCCCAGCCCGTCGACGGCGGTCCAGTTGTCGCTGCCATTGTTGGTCAACACCAGCGCCCGTATGCTCGTGGCGTTGGTACAGCTGCTGGCGGGACAATACCGCGCGCTGCCAACCACCAGCGGCGGCAGCGGATTACCGTAGAACTTCGTGGCGTCATTCAATACCACCAACAAGGTATCCGCCGGATAAATCGTGAACGTACCAGTCACCGGCGTGACGACATAGTTGGCCGAGGTCGCTGCCGGAGTAATCGTGTAAGCGCCCGAGACCTCACCCGCCGCGCGCGCGACGGTGACATTCGACAACACCGCCGCCGTCTCACCGTTGACGAAGCCGCTGTAACCGGCGGTCAGTGCCGGATCAGTATCGAAGATGATTTTCGCCGCAGCGTTGGCAGTCATCGTCAACGGCGCCTGATTGATCGTGCCGCTGCCATCGACCCAGACCAGCATGTAGTTGGCGGCATCCGCACCGGTCAGTGCGAGCGAACTGCGCAGTACCTGATGAGTGCCCGCGTTAACGCCGTCATACACGGCGGCACCCGCAATACTGGCGCTGTCACCACCAACCAGCCCGGTACCGGCCCCGGCCCCGACGGCGTATCCCGGCTCGCCGACCGCCATGGCCACAGTGCCGTTGTAGTTCCGATCAACCGCAGCCTTGCCGGTCAGGTTCACCGGGCGTGATGTGATGTTGGCCGTCACCGCCGCACTGGCGCTGGCGAGCTGATAGTTGCTGGCGAGCCCGCCGTTGGTTCCGTCGGCGATGGTGTAGCCGGCGGCGGTCACGGTCTTGCCGGTGCCGACGTTCTTGCTGGCGAACGTCACTGTCGCAGGCGCGTTCAGTACCAGTGTCTCGCTGCCGACGAAGCCGCTCAAACTGCCACTGCCGCTCAACGTCGCTGACGTATTGCCATCGTACACCTTGTTGTTCGCCGCGACGCCACCGATCGTAACGGTCTTGGGTGTGATGTCGGCCGTTGTCGCGTGATTGGCGATACTGTAGTTGCCGGCACTGACGCCGCTCAGACCGAGGCCGCTGACGGTCACGGTCTTGCCGATGCCGACGTTCTTCGTATCGAAGCTTGCGCTAACGCCGCCGCTGTTGAGGCTCACGCTGTCGGCGCCGATAACGCCGGTCAAGGCGCCATAGCTCGATATCGCCGCGCTGGTGTTACCGTCATATATCTTGTTACTGGCGGCCAGGCTCGGCAGCGTCAGCGCCTTGGTGTCAACGGTCAGCGTGCCGTTGGTGTAGTTGGTCGCGTAACCGTTACCGACCGCCAGCGTCCCGGCGGCGATAGTCAGTGCATAGGGCGAACCGGCCACCGCGGCGCTCGCCGCCGCGCCAGCGGATGCCAGTGTCGGCGCGCCGCTCAACGCATTGCCGGCGGCATCCTGCGTAAACACATTGCCGTAGGTCGCGGCAGTGGCAAAGCCGGACACGCTGTAATCGGTACCGAGCACCGGGCTGGCGAGGCTCACCGTATCGCCGTAGGTCTTGGTCTTGTTGCTCGCAGTGATTGCCAGCGTCGGCTGCGTGCTGAACAGATAGCGATTACCGGTTTCGACCACGCTGGCCGGCGCGTAACCGGCGTAGGTCTTGTTCCACAGCGCCTGATTCCCGCTCGCCAGACCGCCGAAGGTATTACTCGCCGGCGTCGCCGTGTAGACCAGCCAGCGGCTGCTGCCGTTCGGCGTTGCCAGCGCACCGGCGCCGACGTTGTTGGTGAACTGACCGGCGGCAATCACCAGCGCGGTGGCATCGTTGTTCGCGTTCGCGGTCAACACGCCATCGAGCGTTACGCCGTTGGCGCCACTATCGACGACGGCCATGGTATTGGCGGTCACCGCGTTCAACGTGGTATCGGCGGCAGCGACGTTCACCGCGCCGATGTCGGTACCGACGGCGCCCAGCGTCGCGGTTCCGGCGGTATTCACAGTGAGATTCGAACTCGCGCCGCCGCCGACGCCGCTGGTCGCACCGGTTGTCAGGTTGAGCGCGCCGCCCGTGCCCAGCGTCAACGTCTGGCCGTCAGCGATGGTGAGCGCACCGAGCGTCAGGCCACCACTGCCGCCGACCGTCGCACTGGTACTGGCCGCGACCGCGCCGGCCAGCGACGCCGTTCCGCTGCCTTGCAGCGCACCCAACCTACCGACGCCGGTACCGTTGATCGAGACGGCCTCGTTGCCGATGACGACGCTGTTAATCAACAAGGTCGCGCCGTCGGCGACCGTGGTACCGGCCGCCGTCGCGCCCAGTGCATTGGCATGCGCCGCGATCAGTGTGCCGGCGCTGACCGTCGTTGTTCCGTTATAGGTATTGTTGCCCGATAATACCGCCGTACCGGCGCCGGTCTTGTTCAGGGCGTTGGCACCGCTGACCACGCCGGACAAGGTTAGCTGCGTGCCAGAAACATTCAGGTTGCTGTCGGCGCCCAGCGCGATCGCGCCAGACAAACTGCTGGTGCCTGTCGTTGCGGCCAGCGTGCCGCCGTTGAGCGTGACCGCTTCGGCACCGATACCGATATTTTGCAGATCCAGTGTCGCGCCGCTGGCGACCGTCGTGCCACCGGCGGTCGTGCCCAAGGCATTCGCATGCGCCGCGGCCAGCGACCCGGCACTCACCAGCGTTGTGCCGCTATAGCTATTGTTGCCGGACAACGTCAACGTGCCGCTGCCCTGCTTGATCAGACCGCCCGTACCGGAGGCCATACCGCTGAATGTCGTGCTGGCGTTACTGCCGTTCGAGGTCAGCGTGCCGGCGCCCAGCGTGATGTTGCCACCGCCGGCGAACGACGCGACGGTGTCGTCGTTACCGTTCAGATCGTAGCTCGCACCACTTGTAATCGTCACCGCCGTGCTGTCGGACAATACATTCGCCGCACCGGCCTGCAAGGCGCCTGCGTTGATCGTCGTGGCGCCGCTGTAGGCGTTGCTGCCGGACAGCGTAAACGTGCCGCTGCCCTGCTTGGTCAGCCCGCCTGTGCCGGACGCCACACCGCTGAAGGTGCTGCTGCCGTTGTTAGCGCCGGTGGTTAACGTCGCCGAACCCAGCGTGACGTTACCGGCGCCGGCAAGCAAACCGATCGTGTCGTCAAGACTGTTCAGATCATAGGTTGCGCCACCGGCGACCGTCACCGCGGTACTGTCGGACAGCACGTTCGCCGCGCCGGCGCGCAATATCCCGGCGCTGATCGTCGTCGCACCGGTATAGGTGTTGGCACCGGACAAAACCGTGGTGCCGGCACCCTGCCTGGTCAGTCCACCGGCCCCCGGTGCGAGCACGCCGCTCAGCGTGCCGCTGCCGCTGGCGGTATTGATCAACAGGTTCTGGTCAGCGGTCGTGATATTAGCCGCGCCGGCGATCGCGCCGTTGGCGATCAGGCTGAGCGCGCCGGCACGGCTGGCGGCACCGTCGGCGAGCGCCCCGGCGAGCGCAATACTGCCGCCGGCACCGCCGGCCTGGAGCGTCAGCGGATCACTGTAATCGAGTCCATCAATCGTAATGACGCCGGTCTGACTGGCCGAACCGATGGTGATACCGCTGAAACCGTTTTTGAAGATCCCGGTGGTGCCGTTCCAGAAATAGCTCTGCGGCAGGCTCAACGTACCGCCACCCGCACCGACGCCTGTCGTCGTGGACGCCGTGTTCGGCCTGACGGTCAGCGTGCCGCTACTCTCGACCTGCGCGGTCGTCGCGAGGCTGATGGAGTCACCGACCAGCGCGATGTTGCTGGACGATGCGCCGAGATTGCCCTTGCCTATATAGCTGTTGCCGGTGAAGCGTATGGCGCTGGCATCGCCCGATACGCCGGTAATGGTGATGGCGCCGCTGCCGGATTGTATATAGCCGGCGCCGGCGGCGGGTGTATCGCTCTCGATCACGACGCCATGGTTACTGCCACCGGAACCTGCACTGCCGCCCTGACCGATGATCGAGATCGCACCACTGCCCGACTGCACCAGAGAATTCTGCCGCAAGTTAACACCATAACTCGATCCGCCGGCACCGGAGTTGGTGCCGCCGACGCCGTTGAGCGTGATGGTACCCGTGCCGCTGGTGATGATCTGACTGCCGGTGTCGAATTCAATACCCTTGTTGTCACCAGTGCCGGTGCCGCCCTTGCCGAACAGGCTGATATTGCCACCGGCGGCGTTGAGCGTGACGTTCGAGGCGAAGCGGATGCCGTCTTCGTTCGGCGAGGCCGTTCTGCCAACAGCATAGTCACTGGCCGGATTGGTACCACCGCCCAGCGTGATGTTGCCACCGTTACTGCTGATGCCGACGTTCGAACCTGCCTGGACGCGGCCCGACTCGTCGTTGTCCGAGTCCGACCACAGCGTAACGGCGAGCGCACCCGTCGACGACGCAATGCTGCTGTTGTCGCCGAAAACAATATCGCGCGTCGTCTTGATCGTCAGCGCCGCATTGCCGCCGCTCGCGTTGCTGGTCGTCCGGCTCGCCGGTAGTGTGAAGTCTGTACCCGCCGCAGTCTGGGTCAGCGTGGTGGCGGCCGCGCCGAGCGTGATGTTGCCGTTGTAGGTCTGCGTGTCGCTGGTCGTTACTCCGCCGCCGTTGATCGCGACCGTGTTCGCCGTCACGCTGACGGCACTGAGCGCCTTGTTGCTGCCGACCAGATTCGTGAACGTCGTGGTCGCGGTGCCCGAGTTAACCGTCAGCGGCGATGGCGTGGCGTTGGTCTCCCTGACATAGCCGAGCGGCGAGGTACTGGTCCTGGCGAGATCGTTCCAACGACCGGCGGTGCCGGTAAATTGCAGCGTACTTTCGTATTCGGTCGTGAGCGGCTGGTTCGCTACGCCACCCGACCAGTTGTTCGGCTCGTTGGTGCTCCAGTTCGTATAGGCGCCGTTGATCGCCGTGCCGCCGGAGCTGCCGCTGTTCTGGGTGAAGAACTGGCGACCGTTGCCACTGTCTTCCAATCCTTCGGGTCCGGTCACCCAGCGCCAGTTGGCATCGGTACCGAGACCGACGATGCGCCGTGCGCCCAGCCACGATGCCAGGTAACCGGCCGCGCTGCCAGCAATGCTGTTCTCCAGCTGACTGGTGATGGTCGCAAGATAGGTATCGCCGGTGGCGTCGCCGTTACCCGACTTGGCACTGGCGAGCGCCGTGTCCCAGTTCACCGCGCCGGCCACATAGGTGTAGGTATTACCGGAATCGACCTTGCCGTGGAAGGTCACCGCACCGTCTGCGCCGGCGTTGGTCGAGTTGATCGTCAGTCCGTTGGTATTACCGATCAGCAGGTCGCCGCGGAAATCGACTGCGCCGCCCTTGGTGGTGAAACTGCGTACCCCCGCGCCGCCGACATAGACGCCCTTCTTGAAATCCAGACTGCCGCCGTTGGTGGTGATGTCCTGGTTAGCCACGATCGAGCCGGTACCGGGCTCGAGCACAACATTCAGAATACCGTTGCTCGCGCTGATACCGGCATCCAGAATGATGTCCTGCGCGGCGTTCAACGTCAGTGTCGCGGTGTTATTGCCGCTCTTGGCAATCGCCGAACTCAGCGTGATACGGCCTTGCTGGGCGCCGGTGGAGCCGGTGGTAATGGTGACGCTGGTGCCGCCGCTGAGGCTGGTATTGATTGTCGACACATTGGCCGAGGCATTATCCGCGGTCGGCGTGAAGGTATTCGGTGAGCCGCTGTCGAAACTGCCGTTGGCGGTGCTGGAGGTAATCGTCACGTTACGTGGATCGAGCAGCCACACGCCGGCACTGCCGAACGCCGCGCCGGCGTCCACCGCGCCTATTGCCTGCAGGTTGTCGTGACTGGAGGTCTCGACGCTGCCGCCATTACCGCCAGTGCCACCGCCGCGCGCGAGGATTTGTCCGTAAAAGCCGGTGTAGCGCTCCGACCACAGCACCACGGTGCCGCCATCGCCATGATCGATCGCATTTGCATCGATGCGCGCGCCGGTCGACATAACCACCGCATCGGCCTTGCGTATCGCGTGATCATTCCCCTGCCAGCCACCACCGACGTAGACCTGTCCGCCACCGGTTTGGCCATTGGCGGAAATCGCTGCGTTATCGAACAGTCCCACCTGCGCTGCGGTCACCGTCACCCGGCCACCGTGCGTGCCGGTGCCATCGACAGCGATCATGCCGGTCACGATCGCCGTGTCACCGGCATGCACTTCCACGCGGCCACCGTCACCGCTCGCATTACTGGCGTCCAGCGTTCCACTCGATTCGATGGCATTCGACGCGTCCAGAACGATGACGCCGTCATGCACCGCAAGCCCGGTTGCCGCGATATGGCCGCTGTTGTTAACGACGCCACCCAGCAGGCTGTTGGCAGCGCGTGCCGCGAGGATGACCATGCCGCCCGGCGTGACTATCGCGCGACGATTCTCGACCAGCGCCCGCAGATGGGACTCGTCGACAACAACGTTGCTCAGCAGGCCATCGTCGAACTGCAGAGTGAACGCCTCACCCGCAGCAAGTGCGACGGTGCCGAGGCGCGCGGTCATCACGCCGTCATTGCGCACCTCGTCGGCGAGCAGCGCGAGATACCCGCGGTCGTGCGCATGGAGATCGGCCTCGTTGATAACAGCGCCGCCGGAACCGACGCGCGTGAAACGCAGTATCCTGTTCAGAAAATTATCGTCGCTGATCCGATGCGTGGTCGCAACCAGTGCGCCGACATCGACCTGCGCGCCGGGTGCAAAATACACGCCCTGCGAATTGGCGAGAAACACCTGACCGTTGGCGGTCAACCGGCCGTATATCTGGCTCGCCTGCGTATCCAGCACCCGGTTGAGTGCCACGGACGATGACGACGGCTGATTGAAATTGACGTGCGCGTCGCGACCGACGTTAAACGTTTGCCAGTCGACAATCGCCTTGTCCGTTGTCTGGTCGATATCCAGTCTTGCGCCCGACTGACGTACTGTCGCAGTACCGGCGCTGACCCGATCCAGCACCGGCAGCGTGTTGGATTCCTCGGCGGTCTGTGCTTGCGCGCCGCACATCGCGGCGATACACCATACCGCAGCGGCCGACAGGACCAGCCGGCGGCGGCATGTGATTTCTTCGCTTTGGCGCGTCGCTGTGAGCATCTCAGAATGCGTACTGGAGGTTCAACCAGATACGGTCCTTGCGCAGGCTTCCGTCCCGGTCCGCGCCGCTCGACAAGCGGTTCGGGTTATCACCAAGCCGCTGCGCCCAGGTGAAATTGGCATTGATATTCGAGCGCGGCGACCAGAGTAGCGACAGGCCAACGCCTTGCAGTGAATAGCGGTTCAACCCGGGCGCGCCCGGGAAATTGTTGTCGTCGTTCTGGCGGATGGAACCATAGTCGTAGAACGTCGCCAGCGTGGTCGTGGCGCTGGCCCGGTGGCGCAACTCCAGCGACACCACGTAGCCTTCATCGCCGCTGCCTTCGCTGACCGGATAGGCACGTATGCCGGTCGGCCCGCCCAGCGCGAAGTGTTCGGAAGAATCGAGATTGGTACTCGCGAACTGTGCCACCGCGCGCAGATAGATGGCGGCATTCGTGGACAGCTGCTGTAACCGGCTGCCATTCATCGCGACCAGCTGGTAATTACCGTGCGTCGCTACCGTCAAATCATCGAGTGTCTTGCTCGGCGATCCGTCGAGATCCACCCGACCGGTGACCAGATCAACATCCCACTCCGACGACCCGCCCAGCCCAAGGCCGTCATCGTGATTGCCCTGCACGCCGAGCGTAAGCCGGTTGACCCGGTAATCGCTGTCGACCGTTCCCAGGGAACGATTCTGATAGTGCCGGCCTTCCACAGTGGCGTTGACGAAAAGATTGGTATGACGGCCACGCAGCAACGCATAGGTGGCGTCGGCCCCGGCCGTGTCACCGTCGCCCTCGGCCGCGAGGCCGCTGAATTCCTTGCCGAGTTCGTACGGCAAATTCGAGTAGTAGGCGCCGACGCGCCAGCTGTCACTCCCCATCGGCATGCCGTAGTGCAGACGCCCGTAGCGCGCGAGTTGACTGCCGAGCAAGGTCGCGGTCAGCAGGTCGCCACGGCCGGTCGGGCTGTTCCAGTGGAGCTGACCGATCACACGTTCCTCGCCGGTAGCGCGCGCACCGGCATTATCAATCATGATATTTCCCGATACCGGCGCCTCATCGACGAGCACCACCTGCAGGTCGGTCTTCCCTTCGGTATCGCCGGGCACAAGCGCCGCTGTGACACCGACACCCGACAGGTCATTCGCCAGCAGCACGCCGCGCTCCAGTTTGTCGAGACGGACGGGATCGCCCGGCGCATGAGCGGTATCGACGATGCGCTCGACGAAGGCATGCGACACACGCGCAATACCACCGGCAACTCGAGCTCCGCCGAATACTGCCTCGATAACACGAATGGTGACGGTACCCTCGACGATCTTCTGTGGCGGCAGGTACGCGAACGCGATGTAACCGGCGCGCTGATAACGCTGCGTCACGCGACTCACGGCCTCCTGCAAGTCGTCGAACGTCAACGGCCGGTGCAGCATGTCTTCCAGCGCACCGGCAAGTTGCGCGCCGGAAATGAGCTGATTACCCTCGAACCTGAATACACTGGCCGTCACGGTCACACCTGACAGGTTGTGCTGCGGCCGGATGGCGGGTGTCTCGATAGGCGGGGCGACATCGGGAGACTTATCGACTGTCGCGCGCTCCGCATCCCGCATCAGGTCCCCGACGCCGGGCGCGGCCTGCGCAACCGCCGGCGACGCGAGCGTTAACCCGATCAGCATCCATTTCCGTATGGACTGTTGCATTGCAAACCGTTCCGGTACGCACACCGTCCGTTGTATTCAGTTTCCTGCATTCCGCGCGTTCCCGGAGCTCGCCAACAGACTTGCCCGCGAGAACGGTCGAGGCCGTAGCGCTTTTATCGGCCGGGGCCCTAAATATTTAATTAAAATCTATAAGTTACCGGTCGACCGCGGGGCGCAGGCCGGCGATGTTTTGCTATAATCGCGTGGCGCGACGCGCCCGGCATCCGACACCGGGACAGCGTCGCCATTCGAACGGCGGCCGGCAGATCCGGGACCGATCCAGTTAACTCCCCGGTAAATAAAGATTTTCCGTGCCGGGCCGTTGCATATAGTCAGAACTGAATTTGATACGGGAGCGCGACGATGAAGGCCAAAGATCAGCGCCTGAACGAACTCAAGGCGGAGATTGCCGAGGTGACGCCGAAGGAGGCGATCACCCTGCAAAAGCAGGGTGCCGCACTGATCGACGTCCGGGAAATCGATGAAATCAAGCAGGGCAGTCCGGCCGGCGCCCACCGGCTCGGCCGCAGCTATCTGGAACTGCGTATCGAGGACGCGGTACCCGATACGAATTGCCCGCTGCTGGTCATGTGCGCCGGCGGCGTGCGTTCGCTGTTCGCCGCTGAAAATCTGAAGAAACTGGGTTACCGGAATGTGCGCTCGGTCGCCGGCGGCTTTAACCGCTGGAAAAACGACGGCCTGCCGTTCGAGATTCCGCGCATGCTCGACGAAGACGCACGTGAACGCTATTCGCGCCACCTGTTGATGCCGGAAGTCGGCGAGAAAGGCCAGCTCAAACTGATGGACAGCAAGGTACTGCTGATCGGCGCCGGTGGTCTGGGCTCACCCGCCGCCTATTACCTGGCGGCGGCCGGTGTCGGCACGCTGGGTATTGTCGATCACGATGTCGTCGACCGCAGCAACCTGCAACGCCAGATACTGCACACCGACGCCCGCGTTGGCATCGCCAAGGTAACCTCGGCGGTGGAAACGCTCGAGGCGCTGAACCCGAAGATCAAGGTCGTGCCGTATCAACTGCACCTGAACAGCGACAACGTCGACGAGTTATTCTCGCAGTACGACGTGGTGGTAGATGGCTCGGATAACTTCGCGACGCGTTACCTGGTCAACGATGCCTGCATCAAGCACCGTATTCCCAATGTGCATGGCGCAGTGTTCAGATTCGAAGGGCAGCTCACAGTATTCTGGCCGGCGAACGAAAAAAATCCCGGGCCGTGCTATCGCTGCCTGTTTCCGGAACCGCCACCGCCCGAGGCCGCGCCGTCGTGTGCGCAGGCCGGAGTGCTCGGCGTACTCCCCGGCGTCATCGGCGTCATGGAGGCAGTCGAAACCGTCAAGATACTGCTCGGTATCGGCGAGCCGCTGATCGGCCGGTTCCTGTATTACGACGCGCTGTACGGCCGCTTCACGGAAATGAAGTTCAAACGTAACCCGAAGTGCACGTACTGCAACAGCGACACGGGGTTTCCAGGCTACATCGATTACGCGGCGGTGTGCGGCTCGGCGGTCTAGAGGCTCACGCCGGCTCAGCTGGCCGGCGCCCGGGCAGCCAGCTATGCCAAGCCCTCACCGATACGTAACAGGCCGGGCAACAGTGTCAATGTGAACACCGTGCTAAGGAAACTCTGACTTAATCATCTTGTTGTCATTCCAGCGAAAGCGCGAGTCCACGGATGGACGAGGTAGGGCGGTGTCGGGAACGGCCGCCGAGGAATCCAGTAACACCCTGTTTCGAAAGCGCTGGATTCCGGGTCTCCGCTGCGCTCCGCCCGGAATGACGACACATCAGAGCTTCCCTAACGCTCATACCGCCAATGATCACCCTGGCCAGCCCTCGATAAAGCCCGGTACCCGCCCCCACGACAACAGCAGCGGCAACATGCCAGAAGATACTGGTCAGCGTCGTTATCAGAATCGGACGCAGACGGCGGCCAGAACTAACGACCTAAATGCCGCCGACGTATCTCCGGGCAAATCGCTGGCTTATCGAAACATGGCGTCACCGCCAACCGGTGAATACACGGGGAGCATCACGCTTTCCTTTGATATTCAGGTCGTTTATGCTACGGCAGATTCGCGAGATCAACCAGAAAATGCACACGGATCGCGGCGTATTGCAGGCCGGTAAACCATCAAGATTCCAGCGTTACAGCCGACATCGTGTCTTGGATAGTTAGATGAAGGGACCGGCAGAATGAGTCGACTGAGAGTAATGATCCCGGAACAGCGGGCAGGTAAGCCTGACTCGGTTCCGGTGCGTCCCGGGACACTCAAGTCATGGGTAGACGCACTCCCGCTAACAGATTCACCCGAGGCGGCGCGCCGGTCGATCAACGCGCTGCACGACATTAACCGCTGTCAGATCCCGGTCGCCGAGCGTCTCCAGTTGCTGGCACAGTTTGCGCCGCTGGTGGATACGCTCTGCACCGGGCTGAAAAAGACCTATCTTAGCGCCGCGTTCCCGCTGAGCGACAAAAATGCAGTCAATGCCGGACTGGTGGAGCAGCTGTGCGCTGAATTGGCCGGTGGTTACAAAATCGCGGCGGTTGAACTCGCTACGATTACCACCAGCAAAGACTCGCCCGGCGCGTTGCTGACACTTGCTGTCTATCAGTCCGTGCTGCAGCTGTCACGCTGGATCGTCGAGTCCTACGTCGTCTACTCACCGGAGCCGGCCAGCGCATGGTTTGAACTGCATCAGTTCTATCACTATGCCCATGAAAATGGATTACTCGAGCGACCGGTAAACGGCGTCGACCAGAATGAGGCCGCGACGATACTCAGCGCCTATAAACGCATTGCAATGCTGGCACTGGCAAATCCATACCAGTTGATGCAGGGTGAGGCGGCCGATGCCTATCGGCATTTGTCCGCATGGACGGACAATTGCCGTATTCTGCCGATTGATCAGGCAGCGCCTGCCGGGATCGAATTCGTCGTGGATCTCGACGCCGACAAATCCCCTTATTATGCCCACGACGAAGCGGGGGCGCTGCCGAAGCACGGCCGGCGTCTGGACGTTTCGAAGCTGGTGAACATTGTTAACGCGCATGTCCAGTCGATGGCGGCGCGCAGCAGCAAGTCCGGTGCACAGCAGAACAACCTGTTTGAACGCCGCCAACGCGGTCTCTACCAGCGTATTGCCCAGGCCTGGGCGGTTCGTTCCGAACGCATCTCCAGGCGCGTCGCCAATCCGATGCAACTCGCCATCATTATCGGTCTGACCAACTGCCATTACCTGATGAGCGGCGGTGCGGAATTTTCTCCGGAGCGCGATGAAATCGAACAGGGAAAAAGCAACCTCGAATCAGGCAATCTCGATTCGCTGACCTTGATCGATACCGACCAGACGCCGTGGATCCAGGAGGAGCAGGCAACACGGCTGGATACCGGCATCAACGTGCCACGCACGTCGAAATTCGGCAGCCCGGCAGAAATCGGCAAGGATATCTGGGAAAAGATTTTCGCCAATTCGACACAGGAGCAGGCACAGCAGGCAAAGTCATCGGGCGTCAGCATCGAGCCTTTTCTGTGCCGGCAGCTGCGCGAAAGTGGTAACGGACTCGATGCCGAATGCGCGTTCAACGCCAGCATGCAACTCAGGGTCGGCGATTTGATTGCCTTTCAGATGGAAAATGCGGTAGGCAAGGAATGGAACATCGGTGCGGTGATCTGGCTGAAATCGAGCGCGCGGCAGGGACTGACGTTTGGCATTAACCGGCTCGCCGAAGATGCCCGGGCGGTGGCGACGAAGGCGTTGAGAGGGGTCGGCTCCGGTGGCGAATACTATCGCGGACTGCTGACACCACGACTGGAACCGCGCGAACATCCGACGACGCTGATTACACCGGCCGCGGTCTATGACGTTGGCTCAATGGTCGCGCTGAATATAGGCACGGAGATGCTCTGGGCCAGGCTAACAAAGTTACTCGACAACACCTACTCGTATTCGCGCTTCCGCTTTGAATTGACCGACAAGCCGGCCGCGGCACTCGATATCACCAAGACCAAACGCATTCTCTGACGCGATTCTAGAACGCCGCCAATCGCGGCACGACTGCGGTATCAAGAAATTTTCTCAGTTCGGCGAGCTCCGGAAAACGACCGCTGACGTCCAGCACGTAACCAAGTGTGCGCGGAATATCGCGCAGATAACCGGGCTTGCCATCGCGGTGTTTCAGCCGCGCAAATATTCCGGTTGCCTTCAGGTGCCGCTGCACACCCATCAGATCGAACCAGCGTAATAGCGCCATAAACTGCACTCCACCCAGCAACCCGGCCGCTTGCGCCCGGCCAAAATAATTTTCTACCCAACGCTCGACGGCATCGCGCGGCCAGGCGATATAACAGTCCCGCAGCAGCGACACCAGATCATAGGTCACCGGACCGGTGACGGCATCCTGAAAATCGAGCACACCGGGATTGTTCGTTCCGGTCACCATCAGATTGCGGGAATGATAATCGCGATGCACCCAGACCCGTGGTTGCTCCAGCGCTGACGCGGCAAGAAAATCGTATGCGCTGTCGAGCGTGCGTTGCTGCGCGGCACCCAGCGACAGCCCCAGATGCCGGCCCAGGTACCAGTCGCCGAACAGTGTCATTTCCTTGATCAACAACGCGTGATCGTACGGCGGAAGAAAGGATTCCCGACCGGCGCCGTGCCGCTGCAGGCGCAGCAAGGCGTCTATTGCATCGTCATACAACGGCCCGGCCGTCTGATTATCCAGCGCATCGAGATACAATCGGTCACCCATATCCGTCAGCAGCAAAAACCCCAGCTGCGTGTCGCTATCGAGCACACGGGGAACGTTCAGGCCGGCGTCAAGAAAGGCGCTCGCGACTCTTAAATAAGGTCCACAGTCTTCCCTGTCGGGGGGCGCGTCCATGACGATGTGGGTCTGCCCGTCGCAGGCAACACGAAAATAACGCCGGAAGCTGGCGTCGCTGGATGCCGGCGTTATCTGAAAATCGACATGGCCGAGCGTGTTACGCAGCCAGCGCTTCAATTGTTCCACACGTTGTGGCATAGACGGGCCGGATATGCGCGGTCATCTGTGGCGATAACCGCTGTTCTTTTCTGGTTCGTGATCGAAAACCGTCAGGCTATAGTAACGCCGTCAGGCGATCATCCGGAAGTAGGCAGGAAATCGATCGGGTAGGTCACGATCATCTCTTCGACATCTTTGGTACCAAAATCGAACAACTTCACCCGCGCCACCAGCTTGCGCAGAAAATCATCGTCCCGCACATCGCTGGAAACTACCTTGCAGTCGAGGATCACGCCGTTGGGCGCCACTGTCAGCTCAAGAACAACCTTGCCCTGCAGGGACGGATCACTGCGCAGCGCACGATGGTAAAGCGAGAACAGCGCCCCTTTGTTCTGCTCCAGCACCAGCTGAATCTCCTCGAGGCTCCGGGTCTTTCTGCGTGGCTTTTTAGGGTCGTCATTCGCCACTTTCACGTCATCAACGCCTATTGGCGACTCCACTTGCGTGGTTGAAATCGACGCCAGCGACTGGACGCCAATATTGCGATTGATCGCCTGACCCTGAACGCCACCACTTCCTCTCGCCACGTTTGACGTGATGATGGAACGTTGATTGGTGATCATCTCCAGCCCACTTGATAACAGGGCTGTATTCTTCTTCAGGCTCTCCAGTGCCGGATTACTGCGCAGGTCCGCAAGTTCGTTACGTAACGCGACCAGGCCCGACTTTGATGCCTTCTCACGAGCAGCCTGTATCTTTTCTTCCGGCTTCTTCTCCTCCTGCTTGGTCTCCTCGGGTGTCGGTTCCTCCTCCTTCTTGACCTCCTGCGGCGGTGGTGGCTCCACTTTTTTCTCAATGATGAGCGTCGCAAGTCGCGGCGGCAGGGCCTCCGCCTCCTCGCGTGTCACTTGCGGTATGTTAAGCCACGGAACAACCGCGCTGATTGCGATGCAAATCGCAAGCACGATCCATAGAATATTTTTGAAACGACGCTCGTCAGACGCCTGCACCGTCCACGGCAAGTCCAGCGATTGATAGGCAGCAGCCCCGGCGCTCATGTCGCGCCCCCTGCCTTGGTCTCCATTTGCTCGACAGCGAGATAAATCTGGCTGTAGCTTGCCTGGCTGCACGTCATCATAATCTTCTTTAGCAGCTTGTACGGGACCACCTTGTCTCCCATGATCATGATCTGACCATTAAAATCACCCGGCGCGGCGCTCCGGCGACCCGCCTTGCCGGCCTGATAATCCAGCTCCTGTTTCAGGCCCGGTATGATCTCGGAGTTCGATGTAACGACAGTCGCGACATCCGCCACCTTGCGACCCGCGACTACAATATCGCTGTCGCTCACGATCACCACGAGCATCTCCTCCGGCTTTTTGTCCGAGATGGACTCGGGAAGTTTGACGGCATTTGTTGGCAACTGTTCGACGGTCGACGAATTCACAAGCAGAAAGAAGACCAGGATCGTGAATATATCCATCATGGAAACCAGGTTGATTTCAGCGGTCTTGTGACGCTTGTGATGCTGTTCCATGCGCTTCGCGCGCCGCGACATCTTCATGATCTGTTACCTGCTGCTATCAATTCTTTTCCACAATGACCGGTGCGTCACCAAGCGATATATCCTTGAACAGCTCGAGCCTCACCACCTGACCGGGGGTAACGACCTCCACGACGTTGATCTTGTCCATTACCTGCACCAGCAGGTCATAGGAGATATCCGGTTCGGACAACAGCAGCGCGTCGGTCTTGTCCGGAAAATGCCGCTTCATCTTCTGCAACACCTCGGATAAACCCTTGAGGTCGTATCCGTCAGTGCCCTTCTCAAAGCGTGCCACCATACTTCCCGGCCGGTCGGCCACCTCAAGCACGTCCTTGCGCAGGATCACTTCGAGCTGCAAGTCATTCGCGTCCGGGTTGGCGCCGCTCGAAACAGACGCCGGCGGCACAAATAACTCAAGGATAGTGACCTGCGAGAAGACCGCCGTCAGCAGCAGAAACGGCACCAGCACCACCATGAGATTCATGAATGCGGTGATGTTGAGTTCCGGCACTTCGTGATGACGCGGCTTCCGGAAACGGCTGCTCATGGACGTTCGCCTTCAACGCGGCCGCCGCCGGTGATCGCGTTCAGGAATTTGACCGCTGCCATTTCGATCCCGTCAACGACACTGGTGGTCTTGCTCTGCAAAAACGCGTGTGCCAGCAGCAATGGTATCGCACCGAGCAACCCGAACGCCGTCGTATTCATCGCGACGGAAATACTGGACGACAGCAAATTGGCTTTTTCCGCCGGGTCCGCGCTTGATACCGCGGTAAATGCCTGGATAAGACCGATAATCGTGCCAAGCAGTCCGAGCAATGTCGCGATGTTCGCCAGCGTTGCCAGATAATGCGTGCGCTTTTCCAGATTGGGGATGATCTCCATCAGCCCCTCCTCCATCGCGGTTTCCATGTCATCGCGGCGCCGCGCCAGCGGACTGCGTGACAGCCCATAGGCCAGCACCTTGCCCATCGGCGCGTCGGACTCGGTCGCGACTTGCATGATCTGGTGGTGATCGCCGCTTTCGAGTATCGGCACCAGGGACTCCCACATCTTCTGGTTGTGGTTCTTCGATATGGTAAGGTAGATAAACCTCTCGATCGCGATAGCAATGCCGATCGCCGTAACCAGCATAATGGGATACATGAATATCCCGCCTTCCTGCATAAACCTTACGATCGTATTAAAACTGTCCATGCTTCTTTCTCCTCATCTCTCAGTCAGTACCGCCGGCAACCGGCGTAATATGGGCCCATATTCCAAACTCGCCAAACCGTGATCGAACCGGCGAAATTTCACCAATTCCCGTTTTCCGCGCAGCCCCTTGCCCGGAACCGGAAATTACCGGGCGGCGCCACCCCATAAATTGTTAACGCGAATCTTGTCTTCATAATCCAGCATGCGCCGGAATTCATCCCTGTCCAGGGGAGCCATACGCGGTGAAACCAGACTCACCGGTGACATATCGCTGACATTGCTGTCGAACGGACTACGCCACGGGACGATATAAAGGATCTTCGGCAACTCGCTGTCACCGACGATAGTCGCACCCTGCACGTCAACGCGGTCCTGCGCGCCGGCCGGCGCAACCGACACCAGCAGCGTTGCGAACAAAACGAATAAAATATTTCTGGTCATCGTATTCACTGCAAAAAAATCGGTTATCGCGTCACTGGCGCCGCTTCAGATCGGCAATCCACATCGAAACCTCTTCGTCTTTCTCCGGCACCAAACGCTGGTAACGCTTGTAATGTTTCGCAGCGTTCTTGTAATCGAGCAGATAAAGATCATAGAGAATGCCGATATTCAGCTGCGCGTTGGCGTATTTCGGATCAATCTCAAGCGCTCGCTCGTACGCCTTGCGGGCGTCTTCGAAACGCCCCGCATTCCGGTAAAGAATCCCCAGCTGGTTATAGGTCTCAACGGCGCCGGGTTTCAGGGTAATCGCCTTCTGCAACGCCTTTTCCGCTGATTCGACATTGCCTTCGCGGGCATAGACGATCCCCAGATTGGCATATGGACCGTAGAGATCGGGATGCGCCACGGTCAACGCGACCAGCATCCTTTCCGCTTCCTCCAGGCGCCCGGCGGCCAACGCGCTGGTCGCCAGCGAAAAATCACTGCGCGTCTGCTCATCGAGCAGAACCGGTGCAACCGGTTCCACCGGAACCGGAACGGCTGCCTGCCGTGACGGCGCGGACCCGCAACCACCGAGTGACAGGCTTAAGACCACGCCGATAGCCGCGATACAATAGTTAGTTGATCGCTTCAATGTAAAGCTCCCCTTTTTCACTCTTAGAGTATCGGGCCGGCATCAACTTACTTAAACCGGCAAAACTCTTCCGGACCCACTCATTGTAGATGCCGTTAGCGACGCGCCGGGCATTGATTTCGTGTATCTCGATCGCCTTTTCCTCAAACGGGAAGGCCTGCTCTTCAAGCAGCACATTATATTGCTCAAGCTCTTCACCGCTCAGTTCCGGCGGCCGCTCCGACGCCATCAGGGATTTGCCGAATTCCTCGTAGATACTGGCGATCCAGTAGGTCGCCGCCGGCGTGACATCGGCCACTTCGTACTCCGCCGCCTGACCGAACGCCTGTAGCGTCGTTTCCATGGCCTTCTTCTTCGCTTCCAGGCTGGTCTTCAGCGGCATCGTCAGTTTAATACTGTTAAATGGTTCGATAGTGATGGCGGCCAGCTCATAAGCGGCACTTGCCGCGAGATAACGTGTCCGGTCGGTGCGCTGTGTACCACCCTCCTTGTCGGCCTTGATGATCTCCTGTAACCAGCGATGATATTCGTCGGCCTGGCCGGCTTTTTTGTGATGGTCCGCCAGCCGATGCCGCGCCTCCGTCGCCGGCTCCAGCGGCGTCGGGAAACGGTTGAGATAGGTGTTCAAGGCGGTAATGGCTTCCGCGTCCCTGCCGGCCTTCTCGTACAACTCTACCGCCTGCCAGCTCGCCTCGCGTTGCAGGTCGGGGTTCGTCCCGTGGAACGAAATCGACGAGAACTCTCCGGCCGCCTTGTCCGTTTGATTGGTTTCCATGTAGGCGACTGCCAGCTTGGTCGTGACGTTCTCCTGCAATTCATGCGTCGGATAGCGCCGGCGGAAATCCTCAAGCACCGCAATTGCGCCCTTCCAGTCTTTCTTGGCAAGTAGCGCGTTGGCGGCATCGAAATCCGCGTTTACGCGCACTGAAGACGTCGGTGCCGCCTGGCCAACGCGCAGGAAGTGCGCAATCGCACTCTCGAGGTCGCCAATGGCATTGGCCGCCTCGGCCTGGCGATAGATCGACAACGCATACTGCTCAACGGTCTTTTGATAGGCAGGATCGCTCGCCGGAACGAACCCCAGCAACTGCTGGTAGGATGACTCGGCCTTCGGGAAATCCTTGTTCTCGAACGCCGTGTGCGCAATGATCGTCCATGCCTCGCGCCGCGCTTCCGTGTCCTGCGGCGTGGTCAACACCAGTATACGTTCCGCCACTTCCGCCGAACGTCCCAACTCGTCCATCGAGAACAATTCCTGGGTCGCCTTGGTCATCGCGCCGGGTACGCGCGCGTCCTTGGGAAAGTGCTCGGCAAAGCGGATAGTGCCATCAACCATCGCGAGGCGGACTTTACGCTGTTGCGGTCCCTGCGCACCCTGTGTCTCGCGTTGCAGGGAAACCAGCCCGGCGTAGGCGGCATCGGCGGCCTTGCCGTGTGGCGGGTAGTCATACGCGGTTCGCTCGTACTCTTGCGCCGCAAGCTCGTGCTGTCCCGTTTCGGTGTAGATATCCGCAAGCAGGTAATTGATCTCCCCGGTCTTCGGCTCGCCGGGGAAGCTGTGGACATAGGACTGGTACCAGCCGGCGGCCGCCTTGTACGCCTCGGGATCCCTGGTCTTCTGTGCGGTGGCGTGGTAGTAGCGGCCGAGTTCTTCGATAATCTCGCGCAGACGCGGGCGGATCTTGTCCTGGACTTCCGGTCCATAACTCAACCACGCGACGCTGCCAACCTCGTTGGCCTTGGCAAATTCAGTCTTCGCCTCAAGCAGCAGCGCCTTGTATCCCGCCTGCCGGTAGGCGTCCATAACCTTCAGGTGAAAAAACGGCGCCTGCGGGTGCCCCGGATACAGGTTTGCAAACGTGCGCAGCGTTTCGGTGGCATCGGCAACGCGGTCCTTCTCAAGATAATAATCGGCCAGAGCCTCGTAGGCGCGCACCTGATAGGTACGATTACCCATTTCAGAGAAGTATTTCGCCAGCGAATTCACACCATCCAGATGCGATACGCTCAGACTGATGGCGCGGAAGATATCATCGGCAAGCTCCTTGTCGCCGCGCGACAGCTCGATGGGTTTCTCGCCGACACGCCAGGTCCGCGCATCGCCCAGTTTGCGATCGAGCAACTGAAAGAAGACCTTGATACCGTCGTCGTAACGGCCTTGCTTGTACATCGCCCAACCGAACTTATACAGCGCCTTTTCGTAAAACGCTGAAAACTCGCCCTTGGTGACGACACCCCGGTACTCCCTCTCGGCGTCCGCGTAGCGACCCTTGGCGAAATAGTTCTCGCCAAGACGGAAATGGACCTCTTCCGCATATATGCTGGCGGGATAATCCGTCCCGAGCTTCTCCAGCCACTCTATCGCCTTGGCCGATTCACCTTTCAGGTCGAATATCTTGGCAAGCTGATAATAGACGTGATCGTTGCCCGGACCGCGCGGATTGGCCTTCAGGATCGTATCGTACAGCTCCATAATCTGGCCGAAGCTGGCGGTCGGCGAGACGTCTTTGGTCGCGATGCCTGGCTCGGCACGCTCGCTCTTGATCATCTCCAGATCGGCGAGCCGCCGGATTACCGAGCCGTTCTGCGGGTGATGGATACCTAGCCCGAGAAAGATACGGTAGTTCTCGATCGCCCTTTCCATATTATTTGTTTTGGAACCGGCGATAGCCCCTTCTGCTGCCGCGGCCGGCGCGGGAGTCCCGCTTTCCTGACGAACAAACTGTGAGTCATAGCTCTGCGCCACTGCCAGTCGAGCGAATCCCAGATACTGCCTCAGCCTATCCTTGTCCTGATTCAGCGACGTAATGCAGAGGTCGCGAATATACTCCTTATGAATTTCAGCCAGCGAATCGACTTCAACAAGCAATTGATCGATGCGATCGTGAAACGCGTCGAGCTGCTGCTTCAGCGCGTCAAATTTCTTGCGCGCCTGCAACACGTACCCGTATGACTTGATATCGCGATCCCAACCCACCAGCGAGCGTCTCAGCACACCGAGATCGCGATAATTGACGGACGCTGTCCGGAATTCATTACGCGCCAGTAACTCAACCAGGTATTTCGACCCGGGAGCAGACAGGAAGCTGCCGGTCAGCTTGACACCGCCGCTCTTGGACTCCGGCTTGAGCGCAAGAACCTTGTCCAGCAGCGGCCCTTCATGCAACGCCTTGATCGCCTCGTCAATGGCCTCGAGTTGTGCGCTGTATACGCTGATCGCATCCTGATTCTTTTTCAGCGATGTTACCTGGTCGCCGAGCTGACCGAGCACGAATGGCGCAGCAATCAATGCCTGCTGGACACGGGCGCTGGTTACATCACCTTTCTGGAGTTTCTGCCAGGATGTGAGCGAACCATAATGATCACCGGCCAGCGTCCGGGACCACCCCAGTCCGAGCAGCGCTTCCTCGTAATAGACGCTGGTGGGGGGAATTTTTTCAAAGTACGCCCGGGCACGTTCGTGATTCTTGTCATTGAGCGCGATCTGGGCAAGCGTCAGGTTGGCCCGGTCGCGCAGAGCCTTGACCTCTTCATCGTCGCTGAACACGCTCGCCAGCGCTTCCAGGGAGCTTACGGCCTCGTCGGCGCGCTTGAGCCGATGCAGCGCGATCGCCCGGTTGTACATACCATAATAAGTCCAGTTCGACTCGCCCCGCAGCATGTTGAGCACCTGTACGGCGCGCTCGAGGCGACCCTGTACCAGCAGCACATCGCCTAACAACACCTGCCGTTCTTCGTTGAGATCGCTCGGCAATGTGGAGTCGGACTGCGACAGTATCTCCTCGGCACGCTTGTAGATGCCGCGATGATAATAGGCCCGGGCAAGATCAAGTTGTGTGCGAGCCAGCAGCGCCGGCGTCGCAGTCACAGTCTTACCGGCGCGGAACATCTCCTCGACATCGGTATGCAGCCCGTAGCTGATATACGACTGAGCCAGCAACAGGTCGGTATTAGTCAATCCGCGAGTTGCTATCGTTCCGTCCTGCAAGGCCGTGGGGAGTGACAGTGCCGTGATGAAGTCGTTTTGATAATAGTGATAGAGGACTTCGCGCGAATAGATGTCCTTGAAATCGACCCGCAACCCGTTAATATCTGCGGCCGGCACCGCCCCACAGTACAGCAGGGCACCGGACAACAAGACCGCCAGGCGAGGGGAAATAGTCAAACAGGACATCGATCTTTCGTCGTCAGGACGATCTCCATTCCTTGAGATTGAGATCCGGCTGAGTGCCACCGGAAATGATCACTTCGAGAATCTTTGACGTCTCGTCCTTGCTAAAATCAAACGACTTGTCGCCGCGGAAACTGCGGCCTTCCGCCTCGCTGACAAGATAAGAAATGGTTAGCTTGTGCTTGCCCGGATCGACGCGCCCAAGAAATAGCCGCTGTACGCCGCCTTCCCGCAGAGCCCCGTTTTCGGCGGGCGAATATACCCGGTTTGCGATCGCCTTGCCGTCCAGCGTAATCTGCAGCGAACTGATCTGGAACCCGACGGCGCTGTCCGCAGAAATATAGACGGCAAGCTGGGTTTCCGCGGGAAACAGTGCTTCTTTCATCAATGAGTGAAGATCGCGGCTGAAACCAAGAATATCGCGCTTTAACGACTGAACCTGCCCTTCAAGTAACTGGAAACGCTCACCCGCGAGGCGCTCTACCTCGTCCGGTGTCGCATCCTGGGCACGGGCACTCATTGCCAGTGCCGCCCACAGCAAAACGGTCAGAAAGCGCTTCATCCCCAAACCTCGCCCACAGAGCACACGCTGAAATCAGGACCAGCGGTAACACCCCCATATCGTTAAGCGGGGGTATTTCTTTAGTCAGCCACGCCAATCGAAAACAACAACCCAATAAACATCAACAAGTTAAAGCCCGCTACCGCGGGAACAGATGCTGGCGCGCGATCAGAATGGTCAGCCGGGGTTGTAAACATCTTCCGCGGATAACACGCGTGACGTGACAGGAATTAAACGAACTCGGATCTTCGCTGTTTCACTTCCTACTGCGCCCAGCCCCGACACCGCGCCCTGGCAAAAATCGCGCGGATTTTATCGGCCTGCAATGCACGGCAAACTCAAGCGCGGGGATTCTACCAAATAACTGCCCCGAGCCCAAGTCTCTTGCGCAGTTACGTCACTGCGGCCATCGTTCACGCTGGCTCGACGAGCGTTCCGGGAAACGCGTGGACAATCAATGCAGCACCTTGCCAGCCCGCAACCCGAATCACGGCCGTGACCAGGCCTGCAGCGACGGCGACAGAGTCACAAGCACACCAGTCAACCCGGCAAACAAAACATCAGGTTATCGGACGCGTGTAGTTGGGGCACCTCGATGAAGCAGGTATGCTTCTAGGCGGCCTATCCCTCATAATTCCAGAAAACAACTACGCTTACCGTGATCGATTTCAGACGCACACGCCATATTGGCCACATACTGATCGCGCCGCTCTGGCTGCTGTCCGCGGGAGTGCAGGCGGGCGCTCCGCCGGCATCCACCTGGGGGCTGTGCGAATCGGTCACTGACCGTAGTGCCGACACACCGCATCCCGTCAGCGACGAATTCCTGGCCACCGAGCTGACGGCCGATCGTGGCGAAGTCCGCGATTCCAACATTTTTTCGCTGCTAGGTAATGTCTCGATACGGCGCGGCGGTCAATTGATCGAGGCTGATGAGGCGTACTACGAAAGTGACGCCGGGCAGACACAGGTGCAGGGTAACGTGCGTTTGCAGCGCGACGGCCTGGTGATAGAGGGATCAAAGGCTGACTTCGACCTCGCCGGCGAGCACGGCTACATCGAGAACCCGGCGTTTTTCCTGACCGACCGGCATGCCCGTGGCAGCGCCGAGTCTGTCCGCTTCGAGAGCCGCGAGGTGCTGCGACTATCGCACGCGACCTACACAACCTGCGATCCAGGCGACAATGACTGGTATCTGAAATCGCGTAACGTAAAGCTCGATCGCGAGCACGGCTTCGGCACCGCGACCCACGCAACGTTGTCGTTCCAGGGCGTGCCGTTTCTGTATTTCCCGTACATCACCTTCCCGATCGATGATCGACGCAAGTCCGGCGTACTGGTGCCAAGCTTCGGCACCTCCAATGAATCCGGAACCGAGATCAGCATCCCGTACTACTGGAATATCGCACCGGACTACGATGCGACGATCACGCCACGCCTTATTTCCAGGCGCGGCACGCAGGCCCGCAGCGAGTTCCGCTACCTGACGGGCGGCAGTTATGGCGAACTCAACGTCGAATACCTGCCCGACGACACACTGTTTGGTGATAATCGCCAACTGGCGGCGCTGCGGCACACCACGACATTCTCGCCGGCCTGGCGCGGCGACATCGACGCCAGCTACGTCTCCGACGGCGAGTACTTCCAGGACCTGGAAAACAGCCTAAGCCTGGCCAGTATTACGCATCTCGAGCGGCGCGCCGATCTGAGCTATACCGGCGACGACGCGATGTTTCTGGGCCGCCTGCAAGGCTTCCAGACCGTCGACGAAACCATCCCGGCCACCTCGCGACCGTACCAGCGCCTGCCGCAACTGCTGTTCGCGACCAGCCCGCTGCCACAAGGCGGTGGCACGGAGATGGCGTTTCACAGCGAACTGGTCCACTTCGAGCGCGCGGACAGCGTGACCGGCAGCCGAGTCGATATCGCGCCGCGCATCAGCCTGCCCGTCGAAACCATTGTCGCCTATCTGCTTCCCGAGCTCACCCTGCGCTACACGCAGTACCAGCTGGACGCCCAGGTCCCTGGCGTCGCGGATGAACCGCATCGCGGCATGCCGATAATCAGCGTCGATTCGGGCGTATTCTTCGAGCGCGACACCCGGTGGCAATCAGCTGATTATCTGCAGACACTGGAACCGCGCCTGTATTATCTCTACGTGCCCGAACGGGACCAGTCGGCGCTGCCGTTGTTCGACACCGGCGCCAGGGACTTTGGCTACTCGGAATTGTTTCGCGACAACCGCTACACGGGCGCCGACCGGGTCGGCGATGCCAACCAGCTCAGCATGGGACTCACCACGCGGTACATCGAAAACGCCAGCGGTAACGAACGGCTGCGCGCCAGTATCGGGCAGATCGTTTATTTTGATGACCGCGAAGTAACCCTGTCCGCCGGCACCCCCGAAACACGGAGCACCTCCGATCTGGTCGCCGAAATAGTCGCCAATCCGACCAGCAGCTGGACGACCCGGGCGGACTGGCAGTGGAACCACGAGGCCGACCGTACCGAGAAGGGAACTTTCAGCGTGCAATACCATCCGACCACCGGGCGGGTCATCAATATGTCCTACCGGTTTCGCGATACTGCGCTCGAACAGACCGACCTGTCATTGTTGTGGCCGCTGCACCGGCGATGGCGCGCCGTCGGGCGCTGGAACTACTCGATGCTGGACCAGCGTACGCTGGAATCACTGGCGGGGCTGGAATATGAAAGCTGCTGCTGGCGGCTATCGATGGTCGGACGGTCCTATATCAACGACCCGACCGGCGCCAGCAACCGCTCGTTGTTCGTCGAACTGGAGTTGAAAGGCCTGACATCCGTCGGCAACCGTGTCGAGGGTCTTCTGGAGAATGGTATTCTAGGCTACTCACGCTAACCTGTTGTTCTGACTTACCGCAACGATGAAAAAATATTGGCTGTCCACATGTCTGCTTTTGGCGACCTTGTCCGGCGACGCCACGTTCGCCGACACTGCAAAGACGACCGAACTCGACCGGATTGTCGCCGTGGTCAACGACGACGTCATCACGCGCGCCGAGCTTGATAACGCGATTGCCGTCATCAAACGGCAACTGGCGCAAAGCAACACACGGCTGCCGCCGCCTGACGTCCTCGACCGGCAGGTGCTCGAGCGACTGATCGGCATGCGCATGCAGTTGCAACTGGCGGAACGCACCGGCATCCGCGTCGACGACGCAACGCTTGACCGGACGGTCGGCGTTATCGCGGAACAGAACAAGCTGTCGCTCGCCGCGTTCCGCGACGTGCTGGAGCAGGACGGCTTCAGCTTTGAAAAGTTTCGCGAGGACATGCGCAATGAAATCGCCGTCGGTCGCCTGAATCAGCGCCAAGTTGACAATCAGATAGTGGTTTCCGAGGGTGAGATCGAGCGCTTCCTCGAAACCCAGAAAACCCAGGGAAGAGCGACTGACGAGTACCATTTGGCGCACATTCTGGTGGCTGTTCCCGAAGCGGCGTCGGCGGAGAAAATCCAGGACGCGCGGCGGCGCATCGATGCCATCATGACCCAACTGCGCGAGGGAGCGGATTTCGCTCAAACGGCCATGTCCCTGTCCGACAGTCCGCAGGCGCTGGAAGGGGGAGACCTCGGCTGGCGCAAGGCCGGGGAATTACCGACACTGTTCGCCAGTGTCGTACCACGCATGCCCCCCGGCAACATCAGTGAAGTCATGCGCAGCCCGAGCGGCTTTCACATTATCAAGCTGCTTGATTATCGCGGTGCCGAGCGCGTCATCGTTACCCAAACGCGTGCACGCCATATTCTGCTAAAAACCAACGAACTCGTTACCGAGGCGGACGTCGTCGCACGACTCCGCGATCTGAGGGAGCAGGTGCTGGCGGGCGCCGACTTTGCCGATCTGGCGTCCCGGCATTCGGCTGACACCGCGTCAGCAAAGCGGGGCGGCGATCTCGGCTGGCTGTCACCGGGCGATACAGTGCCGCCGTTCGAGAAGGCGATGAATGCCCTCGAACCCGGGGCCATCAGCGAACCGGTGCAAAGCAATTTCGGCTGGCACATCATCCAGGCGCTGGAGCGGCGCGAGCATGATGACACCGAAGAATCCGAGCACAGCAAGGCGCGCGACCTCATCCGCAAACGCAAGATCGACGAGGAGACCCAGGCGTGGCTGCGACGCTTGCGCGACGAGACCTTTGTCGAATACCGGCTGTAGACCCGACCGATAAGCGCGGCGACAATATCGCTGCCGCAATAGCCACGGACATAACAGGATGATCACACACGCCGTGCCGCGTCTCGCGCTGACACCGGGCGAACCGGCCGGTATCGGCCCCGACCTCTGTGTCCTGCTGGCGCAACGCGCACCAATGGCGGACATCGTCGCGATTGCTGACCCGGCCGTACTACGCTCCCGCGCCGCGCAACTTGGGCTGCCGCTGGATATCGTCGAGTATAGCGCCGCCGAAGCGCGTACCCCCGTGGCAGCGGGGTCACTAAAAGTACTGCCAGTGCAACTCGCGAAACCGGTCGACGCCGGTCGCCTGGATCCTGCCAACGCCGGCTATGTCCTGGATACGCTTGCCACCGCCGCAACCGCATGCCTGAACGGTGAATTCGATGCGCTGGTGACCGGCCCGGTGCATAAGGGTGTCATCAATGACGCCGGCTATCCATTCAGCGGTCATACCGAATTTCTCGCCGGATTCTGCGGCGCTGCGCAACCGGTCATGATGCTTGAAACCGATGGGCTGCGTGTGGCGCTGGTCACCACGCATGTACGTCTGCGCGATGTCTGCGCCGCGATCACCCAACCGCGGCTTGAATCGGTGCTCACCGTACTGCACGACGATCTAACGCAACGCTTCGGCATCAGGCGTCCGCGGATACTGGTGTGCGGTCTCAATCCGCACGCCGGCGAGGACGGTCACCTCGGCGACGAGGAAATCACGGTGATTCAGCCGGTAATACAGCGACTGCGCGCGGCCGGCATGGAACTGGCCGGCCCATTACCGGCCGACACGCTGTTCACGCCGAAGTATCTGGCACAGTGCGATGCGGTACTGTCGATGTACCATGACCAGGGTCTGCCGGTACTTAAACACTTGGGATTCGGCAACGCAGTCAACATCACTCTGGGCCTGCCGTTCGTGCGCACATCGGTCGACCACGGTACCGCGCTGGAGCTGGCCGGCACCCGGCGCGCCGGCGTCAGCAGCCTCGAGTACGCGGTCCGGTCCGCGATTCAGCTCAGCGGCACCAAGCCGCCTTCCGCCGCCCGCCGATGACCCGCTTTGCGGACACCTCGCCACTGCGCAGGCCGTTGCCGCGCAAACGCTTTGGCCAGCATTTCCTGCACGACCCCGCCATCATCGGCAGAATCGTCGCGTCGTTCCACCCGCAGCCGGGTCAGCACGTTGTCGAGATCGGGCCGGGCCGCGGCGCGCTGACGCTGCTCTTGTTGCAGGCGATCGGCAAGCTCGACGCAGTGGAACTCGACCGCGATTTGATTCCGACGTTGCGCGAGACGTGCGCCAACGCCGGGCAGTTGACCGTGCATTCCGCCGACGCGCTGTCCTACGATTTCTATCAGCTGGTGCGCGGCGCCGGCAAGCTGCGCATCATCGGCAACCTACCTTACAACATTTCAACGCCGCTGATATTTCATTTACTCGACCAAAAGACCTGCATCAGCGACATGCACTTCATGTTGCAGAAGGAGGTCGTCGACCGGATGGCGGCGACGCCCGGCGGTGGCGCTTACGGCCGGCTCAGCGTCATGGTGCAATACCATTGCGCCGTGACAAGACTGTTCGGGATCGGACCGGGCGCGTTCACCCCACCGCCCCGCGTCGATTCGGCCATGGTACGCCTGACGCCTCATGACGCGCCGCCGGTTGCCGTCGCCGATCCGGCGCAGTTTGCGCGCGTCGTGGCGCAGGCCTTTTCGCAGCGGCGCAAAACACTGCGCAATTCCATCAGGACGCTGCTGACCGATGCGGAAATCACCGGCTGCGGCATCGATCCGCAACGGCGTGCCGAAACGCTGTCGCTCGGTGAGTTCGCGGCACTCGCCAACGCGGTATCGGCCAGGCCGAACAGTTAGCGTTCCGGCGGCGATGAAGCGGCATTGCCGGACAGCGTCGTGATCCGCTGCATCGTGGTTTCGATCCAGTCTTCGGCCAGCTTGTTGATCTGCTCAGCAGCAAGACCGTCGGGATCGATAATCGGGCCGATGACCAGCAGGATGGTGCCCGGACGCTTGATAAAGCCGCGACGCGGCCAGTATTCGCCGGCGTTGTGTGCGACCGGCACGATCAGATGGCCGGTCTTTTCAGCTAGCAGCGCGCCGCCGATGCCATACCGGCGTCGCGCGCCGGGCGCCACCCGCGTCCCTTCCGGAAACACCACCACCCAGCGACCATTCTGCAAGCGCTGGGCACCCTGCTCGAGCAATTGCATTACGGCCTTGCGTCCCGACTTGCGATCGATCGCAATCGGTTCAAGCATTGCCAGACCCCAGCCAAAAAACGGCATCCACAATAACTCGCGCTTCAGTATCCAGACCTGCGGCGGAAAGATTTTCTGCAGCGCGAAGGTCTCCCAGGTCGACTGGTGCTTGCAGAAAATAATCGCGGACTGTGCCGGTATGTTCGCGCCGCCCTCGACTTCAAAGCGCAGGCGGCACAGCTTCTCCAGCATGAAGAGATTGAACATGGTCCAGCGACTGATGAACCAGTATCGCTGGTAAAACGGCAATGGAAAGGTCAGCACGGCGAGCGGTGCGAAAATCACCGTCGACACGGTCATGACGACCATGAACAGCGCCGAACGCACCGATAACGACACGATACCAGGCAGACGGGGCGACGGATTAGTGGAGTCGGGCACGGCCACAGCGTAGTACGTTGATCATTCAGTCGGCGGCAAGCAATGCATCGGCCACCGCGGCAAGATCGTCAAATACGGCCACGCCTTTGAGGCCGGTTGCCGCCGCCAGCGCGCGGCTGCCCTTGCCGGTACGGACCAGCACCGGGCGGGCACCAGTCGCCTGCGCGGCCTGGATATCACGCAGCGCATCGCCCACGGCCGGCACATCCTGCAGATCCACATACAGCCGGCTCGCGATGTCGTGGAACAATCCTGGTTTGGGCTTGCGGCACTCACAATGATCGTCCGGCGCGTGCGGACAGAAAAAGATCGCTTCTATCCGGCCCCCCGCCTCGGCCACCTTGCGGTGCATCTTCTCATGGATGCGCGACAACATGCTGGCGTCGAACAGCCCCCTGCCAAGACCCGATTGGTTGGTCGCGATGACGACGCGATATTTCGCGCGTGTCAGCCGTGCGATCGCCTCAAGACTGCCTGGGATCGGCAGCCACTCCTCGGGCGTCTTGATGTAATCATCCGAATCCTCGTTGATGACCCCATCGCGGTCGAGAATGATCAGTCGCATAACCGCCTGCCCACCCGTCAGTTATCGCCAAACTCAGACACGCGGACACGCCCGTCGATCATGCGTGCCTCACGTGTGGAGAGCTTGCCGATCTTTCCCCAGAACGCGTCGCGCAAGTCGAAATCCGCCGCCAGCGCCGTGCCGAGCAGCAGGATCAACAAATCGGCACATTCCTCGGCCAGCATGTCACCCGGCCGGCCTCTGGTGATACACGCCGAAATCTCGCCGAGCTCCTCGGCCATTAACGCCACGCGATACGCGAGATCTTCGCCGCCCGTGCCGGACAGGTCGTGCTTGTCGTGAAAGGTCTGCACCGCCGCGAGCATGTCGTTATAAGAATCGGCATTCATCATCGGTCACCCCTGCAAACACGACAGGTCGGCAATACGCAGAAACAGCGCGCGCGTCTGCGCCAGCAGCGCCAGCCGGTTGTTGCGCAATTTTTCATTGTCGACCATCACCAGCACGCTGTCGAAAAATGTATCGACGGCGTCACGTATCCGCGCAAGCCGCACCAGGTAGGTCTGGTAATCGCCCCTTTCCAGCAATGGCGCCAGTTCGCCAGCGAGCGCCACCATGCGGGTCACCAGTTCCCGCTCGGCAATATCCTGCAGCAGTTCCGGCGATAACACGCCGGGTACCGCGCCGTTGGCCTGGCGCAATATATTGGCGATCCGTTTGTTCGCCGCCGTCAGGCTGGCCGCTTCCGGCAGCCCGCGGAACACCTCGACGGCGCGCACACGCCGATCGAAATCCCCCGGTCGCGTCGGCCTGCAGGTCAGCACCGCCTCGAACACGTCGGCACCAATGCCGGCGTCGTGATAGTACGCCCGCAGGCGCTCCATCATGAACGCGAACACTGCGTCAGCGACCCCGCCTGGCTCGAACTTCAGATCGTAAATACTGACCGCATAGTCGAGCAGTTCAGCGAGGTCCAGGTCGAGACGTTGTTCGATGATGGTACGCAGTACGCCCAGCGCCGCGCGACGCAGCGCGAACGGATCCTTGTCGCCGGTCGGCAGCTCACCGATACCAAAGATGCCCACCAGCGTGTCGAGCCGGTCGGCGATCGCGAGCGCCTGGCCAGTGCCGGTCGCCGGCAACGCGTCACCGGCAAAACGCGGCAGATACTGTTCTTCCATCGCGACGGCAACCTCAGCCGCCTCGCCGTCGTGCACGCTGTAATACCGGCCCATGGTGCCTTGCAGCGTCGGGAACTCGCCGACCATCGCGGTCATCAGGTCGGTCTTGGCCAGCAACGCGGCACGCTGCACCACTGGCCGGTTGGCACCAAGCATTTCGGCAATACGCACTGCTAGCCGCTGCACTCGCCCGGTCTTGTCGAACAGCGTGCCCAGTTTGACGTGAAAAACGACAGTGCGTAATGCATCGACGCGTTGTTCCAGGCGCACCTTGCGGTCGGTATCCCAGAAAAAGCGCGCGTCCGAAAAGCGGGCGCGCAGCACGCGCTCGTTACCGGCACGCACCTGCGCCGGGCTTTTGCTCTTGATGTTGCTGATGGTGATGAAGTGCGGCAACAGGCCGCCCTTCCTGTTTACAACCGGAAAATACTTCTGGTTGTTGCGCATCGTGGTCACCAGCGCTTCCTTGGGCACATCAAGAAACCGCTTGTCGAAACCGCCAAGGATCGCGTGCGGCGACTCGACCAGACCGGTGATCTCGTCCAGCAACTCGTCATCCGCCGGCGTACTGCCGCCGATATCCGCGGCGAGCCGCGTCACCGCTGCAGCGATGCGTGCACGACGTTCAGCAAATGACGCAATCACATGGCCCTTTTTTTCCAGCTGCGCGACATAGCTCGCTGCGGAGTCGAGCGTGATGGCCCCGGGATGGTGGAAGCGGTGACCCCGGGTCTTGCGATCCGACGTGACGGACAGCAGGTTCATTTTGATAAGCTGCTTGCCGTGCAGAACTACCAGCCAATGCACCGGCCTGACGAATTCGACGCTTAGATCGCCCCAGCGCATGCGCTTCGCCACCGGCAGCTCCTTGATGGCGCGTTCCAGGACCAACGGGATCACCTTGTCCGCCGCCTGACCTTTAACCTGCTGGATATACACCAGCCGCTGTCCCTTGTCCGTCTCTTCGCGCGCCAGCGCGTCCAGCGCCACCCCGCAGGATTTTGCGAAGCCGATGGCCGCGCCGGTCGGCTTGCCGGCCGCGTCGAACGCCGCCTGCACCGACGGACCCAGACGCTTCGATTGCTGATCCTGCTGGCGCGAGCGCACGTCCGGAATCAGCACCGCCAGTCGGCGCGGCGTCGCGAACGTCTCTACCGTCGTCACAGCCGGGGCGAGCAAATGCTCATTAATCAGATGGTGGCGCAGGCGCTCGCCGAACGCCTCGCTGAGGCGCTTGAGCGATTTCGGCGGCAGTTCCTCGGTGCCGATCTCGATCAGCAGCGGCTGTCCGCGGCTGCGGGAACCGGTCGCGTTCGCCTGTTTCTTCGCTCGCGCCATGATCACATCCGCCGCGCGTTGCCGGCAGTCGCCTGCGGTGACGTCTTGTCATCCGTTTGAACCGGCATCCGGCTGTCGTAATACGCCTGCGCGACACCGCGCGCCATCGCACGTACGCGCCCGATATACCGCGCCCGCTCGGTCACGCTGATGGCATGCCGCGCATCCAGCAGGTTGAACGCATGCGACGCCTTCAACACCTGGTCGTAGGCCGGCAGCGGCAGTTTCTGCACAATCAAACGCTTGCCTTCCTGCTCGCAGGCATCGAACCGGGCGAACAACCCGTCGACGTCGGCGTGCTCGAAGTTATACGCCGACATTTCCACTTCGTTCTGGTAATACACGTCACGATAGCGCACGGGCCCGGTCGCCCAGACCAGATCGAACACGCTGTCGACTCCCTGCAGATACATCGCGATGCGTTCCAGTCCATAGGTGATTTCGCCGGTTACCGGCCGGCAATCGAGACCGCCGACCTGCTGAAAATAGGTGAACTGCGTAACCTCCATGCCGTTCAACCAGACCTCCCAGCCCAGCCCCCACGCCCCCAGTGTCGGCGATTCCCAGTCGTCCTCGACGAAGCGGACATCCTGCGTCAGCACATCGATGCCCAACTCGCGTAACGAATCGAGATACAGATCCTGTATATCCAGCGGCGATGGCTTCAGTACGACCTGAAACTGATAATAGTGTTGCAATCGGTTTGGATTCTCGCCGTAACGCCCGTCGGTCGGACGTCGTGACGGCTGCACATACGCCGCGCGCCACGGCTCCGGTCCGATGGCGCGCAAAAACGTCGCGGGATGAAACGTGCCGGCGCCGACCTCGTTGTCATAAGGTTGCATCAGAACGCAACCCTGCGCTGCCCAGTACTGCTGCAATCGCAGGATGATCTCCTGGAAAGAGAGCACCTTGCCCGACTTCGGCCGTGCCGAAACACGCTTTTTTGCCTGACTCAAGCTGATTCCTTCACACGCGAAAAAATGTCGCGGCAAGTATAGCCCGCGCCAGATGGCGAATACAGCGCGGTCAGCACACCGTCAGCGGGTAATGCCCCGCAACGCAGGGCCCGCACCAATCCTGAGTGACTCCGCCGGCCCGGCCGGAACAACAGCGCGCCGGCAGCACACTTAAAGTCGCTTTCCTGCGGGTCGATATTTTGTATATAGTGCCTAGAGCAGTTTATGATGACACTGACACTGCATTCAAATCCTACCGCACAGTGGCACGCGCTGGTCAACGAGGCGCAGGTGGCTGCCGATTGCCAGCTGAACAAGGAACTGGAAAGCTACCTCGTTTTTGTCCTGATGCGGTTCGTTGACCGGCCGGAACTCGCTGGCCGGGTCTTCGCGCTGGATTTTCTGCGGGGGACTTTGGCGATCGGCCGCGTTCGCCAGACCCGGCTGCGCGATGTCGGCGACCAGTGTCTGCTGTATTCCGGCCTGTTTCCGGAACAGGCAGAACATCGCCATGTCAGCGTCCACTATTTCGTTGACCTGGGCAGAACTGCCTATCAGGAACTGGCCGCCCGGCTGGAGCATGATAATGCCGAGATATTCGCCCAGCTGGCGAAGGGCTTCGTCACGTTGATGGATGTGCTGCTCGCCATGCGTACTCTGGGCGAGAAAACCCGGCGCCTCGCGCCGCTTAGTATGCTCGAGCTCGCCGCAAGTACCGGCAGCCGCTATGCGTATAAACTACTGCGTCCTGACGTAACTGACGGACAAGCCGATTCAAACCTCTTTGTTGATTCCTCGAATTCCTCTAGAATCAAGCCTCACTAGACAGGCGAACCCCTCCGGGCGGCATTGCTGCTCCGCATGACACTATTGCACTAAGTACTTTCTGTCATTTGCGGATAGGCCATGCTGGCGCGCGACACAAGCAATATCCCGGAGCACCGGCAACGACACATGGCAACCACCCGCAAAGCAGTCGCACTCATATCCGGCGGCCTCGATTCTATGCTCGCTGCCAGAACCATGCTCGAGCAGGGCATTCACGTGGAGGGCATCAACTTCTTCACCGGCTTCTGCGTCGAGGGCCATACGCACGCGATACGCGCGAAAGACCGTGCCCGGCCCAAGCGTAACAATGCGCTGTGGGCGGCGGAACAACTGGGCATCCGGCTACATATCATTGACGTCATCGACGAATACAAGGATGTCCTGACCAAACCAAAACACGGCTACGGCGCCAACCTGAACCCGTGTCTCGACTGCAAGGGTTTCATGGTCGGCAAGGCCTACCAGTGGATGACGGAAAACGGTTTCGATTTTGTAGTGACCGGCGAAGTGATCGGCCAACGGCCGATGTCGCAGCGCAAGGACACCATGCCGGTAATCGCCCGGGAATCCGGCGCCGGGGATCTGTTACTGCGTCCGCTCAGCGCAAAACTACTGCCGCCGACTCGGCCCGAGCGCGAGGGCTGGGTCGACCGGGACAAACTGTTTGATTTCAACGGACGCAACCGAAAACCGCAGATGGCGCTCGCTGCCGCACACGGCATCACCGATTACGCCCAGCCGGCCGGCGGCTGCTGCTTTCTGACCGACGCTACTTACGCGCGCAAACTGACGGACCTGTGGCAGGTACGCGGCAGCAAGGAATACGAACTGGACGACATCATGCTGTTGAAGGTCGGTCGTCACCTGCGGCCGCGCCCGCATTTCAAACTGATCATCGGGCGCGAAGAAGGCGAGAACAACTTTCTCGAAGGATACCGTCGTCAGTTCACCTGTCTGCGGCCAATCAGCCACCACGGCCCGCTCGCTTTGCTGGACGGCACGGCCGATGAGAGTGATCTGCAACTCGCGGCGCGCGTCACCGCGCGCTTCAGCCAGGGCCGTAACGCCGCCCTGGTACAGGTCGACGTTGTCCACCAGGGCGTCACAACGCGGCTCGATGTTCAGCCGTTCGCCGAGGACGAAATACCCCACGAGTGGTACATATGACGCGGCACACGCTGGATGCGCGGCGGCTGCTCTGTCCGATGCCAGTGATACGCACACAAAACAAGATAAAATCCCTTGCGCCTGGCGATATCGTGGAGGTAGTCTGTACCGACCCCGGGGCGACCAACGACATTCCCGCATGGTGCCGGATGCACGGTCATGCGGTCATAGCCACGGAAACCCGTTCGGGCGAGTTCATCATCACGGTTGAGGTCGGCAAGATAGCGGGATAACGCCTGCTGGTTGCGCCATAATGGGGCTCGCGAGGCGCCAGATGCGCTATTATTGTGCTTACGATGCTCGAGTGAAGACGAAATTTACTAGAAACTTATTGATATTTAGAAGAGTTAAGTCGTGGCATGCTTCATGCTTCAGCACTGGCTGTCATGATTTTCTAGGGTGCCCGGTATCCCGGCGCCCGCATAATCACGTACCAACGTTACCAGCTGGAGAAAACCAATGTCAGCAGCAAATGTTATGAAGATCATCGACGACAACAAGGTCAAGTTCGTCGATCTTCGGTTTACGGATACCCGAGGCAAGGAGCAGCACGTGTCGGTGCCATCGCACACGCTGGACGACAGCTTCTTCGAATACGGCAAGATGTTTGACGGCTCCAGTATCGCCGGCTGGAAAGGTATTCATGAATCCGACATGGTGCTAATGCCTGAGGCCTCCACGGCCGTGCTGGACCCGTTTACTGATGAGCCGACGCTGATCATCCGTTGTGACATTCTCGAACCGCACACAATGACCGGTTATGAGCGCGATCCGCGCTCGCTGGCGAAACGCGCCGAGGCCTACCTGAAATCGACAGGTATCGCGGACACCGTATATTTCGGGCCGGAACCGGAATTCTTCATCTTCGACGACGTGCGCTGGGGCGCCGACATGAGCGGCTCGTTCGTCAAGATCGATGCCGAGGAAGCCCACTGGAACTCCGAGCGCGTGTTTGAAGACGGTAACATCGGGCACCGCCCAGGCGTCAAGGGCGGCTACTTCCCGGTACCGCCGGTCGATTCATTCCAGGACCTGCGCTCCGCGATGTGTCTGGCGCTGGAAGAAATGGGCCTTAAGGTCGAAGTCCACCATCACGAGGTCGCGACCGCCGGCCAGTGTGAAATCGGCACACGTTTCAACACACTGCTCCGGAAGGCCGACGAAGTACAGATTCTGAAATACGTTATTATGAACGTCGCGCATGCCTACGGCCGGACAGCCACCTTCATGCCGAAACCGCTGGTCGGCGACAATGGCAGCGGCATGCACTGCCACCAGTCCTTGTTCAAGGACGGCCAGAACCTTTTCAGTGGCAATCGTTACGGCGGCCTGTCCGAAAACGCGCTGTACTACATCGGCGGTATCTTCAAACATGCCCGCGCGATCAATGCGTTCACCAACCCAGGCACCAACAGTTACAAGCGTCTGGTGCCGGGTTTCGAGGCGCCGGTTCTGCTGGCCTATTCCGCGCGCAATCGCTCGGCATCGGTGCGCATTCCGTTCGATCCGAACCCGAAGGCACGCCGTATCGAGGTTCGCTTCCCGGATCCAAGCTGCAACCCGTATCTCGGCTTCAGTGCAATGATGATGGCCGGTCTGGACGGCATCCAGAACAAGATCCACCCGGGCGAGGCGATGGACAAGGATCTTTACGATCTGCCACCGGAAGAGGAGAAGAAGATCCCAACCGTTTGCCACGCGCTTGACCAGGCATTGGACTACCTGGACAAGGACCGCGAATTCCTGACACGCGGCGACGTGTTTACCAATGATATGATCGACGGCTATATCGACCTCAAGATGGGTGAAGTCACGCGTATACGCATGACAACGCATCCGGTCGAGTTCGACATGTACTACAGTCTGTAAGTCGAAATCGTTAATCGCCGCGAAAAGAACCCCCGCCCGTCGGGGGTTCTTTTCGCTTGTCAGCGCTACCGGGCATGGATTATCTTGCGACGATGATGAAAACCCTGTCACTGCCGGCTCTGATCCTGCTGCTACCCTTCGCCGCCCACGCCGAGATATACAAATGGGTCGACGAAAACGGCGACACGGTATTTTCTGACCAGCCGCGCGCGAAAGCCCAGAAAATCCAGGCGCCGCCAACACAGACTTTTCGGCCGGGCATTGTACCGCCGCCAGCCGAGACCAAGGCCATCCCGCAGGATACAAACACCGTTTATTCGGAACTCGCCGTCACCAGCCCTGCCAACGACACAACGATTCGCGACAACGCCGGTAACGTCACGATCAGCCTAACGATCACACCCACGCTGGACACGGCGGCTGGCCATTATATGACACTAACACTGGACGGAAACATCGTCGCTGACCGCATCAAGAGTACATCGATAAATCTGTCAAACCTCGACCGTGGTACACATACTGTGCAAGTCCAGATCAAAAACGCCGGTGGCGGAATCGTCCGTACGTCGGGTACCAGCGTGTTTCATTTGCAGCGCGTATCTGTTCGCTAGCCGTTACAGGCTTACTCGAATCCATTTTTTCTGGCGGGCCGCACGTAACTGGTTCTGCGCCCGTTGACATTTCCCTGGCCATCCTACGCCTTGAAAAACGCACTATAATAGTGCACAATAGCCCGGTTTTGGACGTCACGAGGACCCAGGCGCGCCGTGCTGGGTGTTCCGCCACTATTGCCGCCGCGTTTGTACGATCGTCGATTACGTACAACTATCTATTTTATTGAGTTTTATTATTCGTTCGCACGGGAAAGTCGAATGCGGACGTCAGATTCACGCAGCTGGTTCAGATCTTGCTAAGCCATCGTATGCCCGACAAGCCCTTAATTGACGATGACGCCGTTCGACGCATCATTGAGCACCTTGGCACCGCCGTGCTGGTGTTCGACCGGACGCTCACCCTGCTGTTCATCAACCCGGCCGGCGAGATGATGCTGGCGATCAGCGCCCGGCAGGCGACCGGCAAGCTGTGCGGTGAATTGTTGCCAGACGCGGTCGAGTTCGAGAAAACCCTGCGCCGGTCGCTGGTCAACGATCACCCACTAACCGAGTACCAGATGGAACTGACACTACCGGGACACGGACCGATTACGGTCGACTGCTCGGTGACGCCGTTCAGCGGCCCACGACTCAGCCCGATGTTGCTGGTTGAAATGGCGCAGGTGGATCGTCACATGCGCATCTCGCGCGATGAAAATCAGCTCGCCAAACAACAGGCGACGCGCGCGATCGTGCGCGGCATCGCCCACGAAATCAAAAATCCGCTCGGCGGCCTGCGCGGCGCCGCGCAGTTGCTGGAGCGCGCGCTGCCAAACGAGGCGTTGAAAGAATACACCGACGTGATCATCCGCGAGGCGGACCGTTTGCAGAATCTGATGAACCGCATGCTTGGCCCGAATACGCTGCCGCAGAAGCGGTTGATCAACATTCACCAGGTGCTCGAACACGTGCGCACGCTGGTACAGGCAGAGCTGACGAAACCGATCGAGATCGTGCGCGACTATGATCCAAGCATCCCGGAAGTCTATGCCGACCTGGATCAGATCATCCAGGCCGTGCTGAATATCGTGCGCAACGCGACGCAGGCGATTGAGGGAAAAGGCACCATTACCCTGCGCACGCGCACGCAACGGCAGCTCACGATCGGACACGGGCGTCACCGGCTGGCGGCGCGCATCGACATTATCGATAACGGCACGGGCATACCTCCAGACATGATCGAAAACATCTTCTATCCGATGGTCACAGGCCGCGCCGACGGCACCGGCCTAGGCCTCGCGATAGCCCAAAGTCTGGTTAACCAGCATGGAGGATTGATTGAATGCAGCAGCACCGCCGGCGAAACCACCTTTACCCTGCTGCTCCCGTTGGAGACAACACATGACCAAAAGTGAACAAGTCTGGGTCGTTGATGACGACCGCTCGATACGCTGGGTGCTGGAAAAGGCGCTCTCCCAGGCCAATATGGATGTAAGTTGCTTCGAAAGCGCCAATGGCATCCTTGAGCGGCTGGCATCGCGACAGCCGGATGTCATCGTCGCCGACATCCGCATGCCAGGCATGGACGGGCTGGCGCTGCTCGATGGCATACATACCCGTCACCCGGACCTGCCAGTCATCATCATGACCGCGCATTCCGACCTCGACAGTGCGGTATCCGCCTATGGAGGCGGCGCCTTCGAGTACCTGCCGAAACCGTTCGACGTCGACGATGCGGTCAGTCTCGTGCGCCGCGCGGTCGACCAGCGCCATCGCAGCCACACACGTAGCGAAATCGAATCCGGCACGCGGCCGGCCGACATCATCGGTTCCGCACCGGCGATGCAGGAGGTGTTTCGCGCCATAGGGCGATTGTCACGCTCCAACGTCACAGTGCTGATTAACGGCGAGACCGGCACCGGCAAGGAACTTGTCGCGCGCGCCCTGCATCGCCACAGCCCGCGGTCCGGCGGGCAGTTCATCGCACTGAATATGGCAGCGATCCCGCGCGAACTGCTTGAATCCGAACTGTTCGGCCACGAGCGCGGCGCCTTCACCGGTGCGCAGACGCAACGCCGCGGCCGCTTCGAACAGGCGGACGGCGGCACCTTGTTTCTCGATGAAATCGGCGACATGCCCGCGGACCTGCAAACGCGCCTGCTGCGCGTGCTCGCCGACGGCGAGTTCTACCGCGTTGGCGGCCATACCCCGGTAAAGGTCGATGTGCGCGTCATCACAGCAACCCACCAGGATCTGGAACAGCGTGTCAAGAGCGGCGCATTTCGCGAGGATCTGTTTCACCGGCTGAACGTGATCCGCGTGCACATCCCGCCACTGCGCCAACGCCGCGAGGACATCCCGACATTGTTGCGGCATTTTCTGGCGTCAGCGGCCAAGCAGCTCAACACCGAGATGAAAACTCTGCATCCGGATGCCGAAAAATTCCTGTGCGGTCTCGACTGGCCCGGTAATGTGCGGCAGCTGGAAAACACCTGTCACTGGCTCACCGTCATGTCACCCGGTCAGGTGATACGCATCGAAGAGCTGCCGCCGGAGCTACGCAACGAAACCAGCGCGCCCGGCGAGAGCGATCAATGGGAAACCGCACTGAAGAACTGGGCGGACCGGACACTTGCCCGCGGAGAAACCGGCATACTCGACACGGCGGTGCCACGCTTTGAACGGTTGATGATCCAGATGGCGCTCAAGCACACCGGTGGGCGGCGTCAGGAGGCGGCGAAACTGCTCGGCTGGGGACGCAACACGCTGACCCGCAAGATCAAGGAACTCGATATGGAGACCGATCTGTCCTGATACCGCGCGGGCATCGCGTGGCGGTCAAACGCAGACTCTTTTTGTCGCTTCGTGCAGCACCAGCGAACCCACCAGTTGCTGCACGTTGGCGAGGCGATGACGCCGCAGATAGTCGGCGATGCCAGCGTTAATCTTCGGGCACACCAGCGGATCGTAGAACAGCGCCGTACCAATACCGACCGTGCCGGCGCCGGCGATGATGAATTCCAGCGCATCCTGCGCGGTCAGAATCCCGCCCTGGCCGATGATCGGAATATCGTGCGCGCGGCACACCTGATAGACCTGATGCACCTTCAGTAACGCAATCGGCTTGATCGCCGGACCCGATAGTCCACCCTGATTGTTACCGATAAACGGCGTGCGGCTCTCGATATCCACCGCCATGCCCATCAACGTATTGATGACCGCGAACGCATCCGTACCGGCCTCGATACAACGTCGGGCATTCTCGGCAATATCCGTCTGGTTCGGCGACAACTTGGTGATCAGCGGCTTGTCGGTGACCTTGCGGCACGCCGCAACAACGCGCGCCGACATGTCCGGATCGTTTCCGAACGCGACGCCGCCTTCTTTTACGTTCGGGCAGGAAATATTGATCTCGATTGCATCGATCGGCGATTCGTCGAAGATGCGCGTGACTTCCTCGTATTCCTCAACGGTCGATCCCGACACGTTAGCGATAAACCGGGTTTCGGCGAAATCCAGTTTCGGCAGAATCTCGTCGACCACATACCGCGCGCCCGGATTCTGCAGCCCGATCGCGTTCAGCATCCCCAGCGGCGTTTCATAGACTCGGTGCGGCGGGTTACCGAGCCGCGGCGCCAGCGTCGTGCCTTTCAAACACACGGCGCCGACGTCGCGATTGGAAAAGCCGTCAACGCGCGTGTATTCTTCGCCGAAGCCGACACAACCGGACAGCAGCACCAGTGGCGTCGCCAGGCGCATGCCGCAGAATTCAACCGCCAGTAAATCGCTTACGTCGTCAGCCATCAATGTTTCACATCGTACTTTATCAACCGGAAATCCCGCCGAACACCGGCAACATTATACGCCTGTGCGCGAACAGCGGCAGCGATTTGCACCTGATCCGGCCGCTGGGATTCGATCTCGATGACAGCAAGCTCAGACGTGCCGGACTGGATTACCATGAGTTCGCGCGGATACGCGAACATGACAGCCTGGATACATTTACGGCCGCCGCTCAGCCGAACCGAATGCTCGCCTGCTCAACCAAAGGAACGATCTGCTATACGGCTGTCGATTTCCAGCCCGGCGACGCACTGCTGTTCGGCCCGGAAATGCGTGGTATGCCGGCCGGCATACTTGCGCAGCTGCCGGAATCACAGGTGCTGCGCATCCCGATGCAACCGTATAGCCGTAGCCTGAATCTGTCCAACGCCGTCGCGATTGTTCTCTATGAAGCCTGGCGGCAGCACGGATTCAAGTGAAGACGAGTAAAATCGGCCGAATCTATTAAGGAACCGCTGATGTGTCGTCATTCCGGGCGGGCGTAGCGGAGACCCGGAATCCAGAGCTTTCGAAACAGTGTGTTGCTGGATTCCTCGGCGGCTGTTCCCGACGCCGCCCTCCTGCATCCATGCAGTCGCACTTTCGCGGGAATGACGACACATCAGCGGTTCCTTAACATCATTCTTGCGCAGGCGGGAATCCAGACCGCAGCGGCAGCAAGGCGCCGGATTACGGGTCAACCTGTGCACCAGCCGAAATGACAATTCACCGGAACCGTGTCGGACTGCTCAGCCGAGAACGCCGTACACGATCAAGTGCCGGTCCGACGCCTGTTCAACGGCCAAATGCTCAAGGCCGGTCTCGGCCAGCTGGCGGCGCACCTCATCCGGCCGGTACGCCGCGCACAGGGAATTAAAAAAATCCCGGCGCAGAATCTCCGGCTCATTACCGGCATACTCGCTGACCAATGCCGCCACTTCCTCGCGGGTTACCGGCCGCAGCAGATCCATCACAAATACCGCTGCACCCCTGCGCCCGAATTGAGCGATCGCCTGCCAAAGATCCCGCGGGCTTTTCAGGTGATGCAGCAGGCTGTTCGAGATTACGGCGTCGTAATCGGTCGCGGGCAGTATCACGCCCGGCAGATAACCATGCACGAGATTCAGGCGCGGCCCCAGACCGGCGTTCGCGACCGCGTCCCGGCCATAGCGCAACATCGCCCCGGCGCCGTCGACACCATCGATGCAACACCGTGGATACGCATGCGCGACACGGATCATGATGTCCGCCGCCCCGCAGCCGAGATCCAGCATGCGGCACTCGCGATCTAAATCAGAAAACTGCGCGCCGAGCAGCGCGACGAACCGCGCGTGCGGTTCGTCAAAATCCGCCAGCGCGTAGGCGTGCGCCTGGGCGTTATCGTCCATCAACTCGGGTTCCGGGGTACGGCGCATGGGCGATTGTCCGATCGATCTGCAAGCAAGGAAAACATTACTTCTGCGCCGGTAGGCTTACACGCTGGGTAGCAGCATCTCGCCGACCATCAATCCGTCGATGGTCTCCCGTTCTCGGATCAGATAGGCGCGCCCGCCATCGACCATGACCTCGGCCGCGCGCGGGCGGGAATTGTAGTTGGAGCTCATCGAGAATCCATAAGCACCGGCCGATCGCACCGCGAGCAGGTCGCCTTCACGGACCGCAAGCTCGCGTTCCTTACCGAGAAAATCGCCGGTTTCGCAGACCGGACCGACGACGTCATAGACACGCGCGTCGGCATCGGACTTCTGTTCCACCGGAATGATATTCTGCCACGCGTCATACAGCGCCGGACGCATCAGATCGTTCATGCCTGCATCGACGATCGCGAAGTTCTTGTGATGGTTGGCCTTCAGATACTCGACGCGCGTCAGCAATATGCCGGCATTACCGACGATCGCACGGCCCGGCTCTAAAATAATCTTGTATTTTTCGTCCACCAGCTTTGCGAAGATCGCCGTTGCGTAGGCCGCCGGGTCTGGCGGTGTTTCATCACGGTAGGTGATGCCGAGACCACCGCCGATATCGAGATGGCGCACCGGAATACCCTGAATCTTCAGTTGCTCCGCGAGCTGCACGATCCGCTCCAGCGCCGCGACAAAGGGCGCGCTGTCAGTCAGCTGGGAACCGATATGACAGTCGATACCCACCAGTTCGACACCCGAACGTTCGACCGCCCGTATCGCGACGCTGATCGCATCGCTGATGTCGATGCCGAACTTGTTTTCCTTCAACCCTGTCGAGATGTAACGATGGGTCTTCGCGTCAACGTCCGGATTGACGCGCAGCGACACGGGCGCGACCTTGCCCAAGCGAACGGCTATACGATCGATCCGCTCCAGCTCGCTTTCCGACTCGACATTGAAACACAGGATGCCGGCCTCCAGCCCACGCTGAATCTCCTGTTCGGTCTTGCCGACGCCCGAGAACACTGTCTTCGCCGGATCACCGCCAGCGCGCAGTACGCGCTCCAGCTCACCACCCGAGACAATATCGAATCCGGAACCCAGCCGCGCCAGCAGGTTCAGCACCGCGATATTGGAGTTGGCCTTGACGGCGTAGCACACCAGATGGTCACGACCTGCGAACACGCCATCGAAAGCGCGCCAGTGCCGCTCGATGGTGGCGCGCGAATAGACGTAACACGGTGTACCGTGTTGCTCGGCGATCGCGGCAAGCGCGATATCCTCGGCATACAGGCGCCCGTTACGGTAATTGAAATGGTCCATGGTCGATCCGTTTATTCAGGCGGCGCTGTGCCCGGAGTGGCCGGCGCCTGTTTTTCCTGGGGCAGATACAGCGGCCCCTTGTTGCCGCACGCAAGCAATCCGGCGAGGATAACCAGCATCATCAATGACAAAAACACGCAGCGTTTCATCGGCACTCGGACAGATACAGGGGCATGCGCTGAAGTATAAACCTTTAATATGAACCGATGAACACACCGGATAAACCAGTTGTTTCCAAATCGCCACCGCCTCGCGCGGCGTGTGGCACAATAGCCCCATGTCCTCCTCCCTCCCCTGCGTCGAGTTAGCCCCGGTCGGTCCGGCGCGCGCCGTCGTCATCTGGCTACACGGCCTCGGCGCTGACGGCAATGATTTCGTGCCGGTCGTACCGGAACTTGGCCTGCCGGACGAACTTGGCATACGGTTCGTGTTCCCGCACGCGCCACACCGGCCGGTGACCATCAACGGCGGCCATGTGATGCGCGCCTGGTACGACATCCTCGCAACCGGCATGGACCGGCGCGAGGATGAAGAGGGGATACGCGACTCAGCGGCGGCTGTCGGCCGGCTGATTGAACGCGAAGTGGGTGCAGGCGTCCCGGCCAACCGGATCGTACTCGCCGGATTTTCACAGGGCGGCGCTATTGCCCTGCACACCGCCTTGCGGTATCCGCAGCGGCTGGCCGGCGTCCTGGCGTTGTCGAGCTATCTACCGCTCGCCGACCGGCTGGCCGCCGAGGCGCATGGCGGTGCTGGCGCCATGCCGATTTTCATGGGCCACGGCACGCGTGACACGATCGTTCCTGTTCGCCTCGCTGAGCGATCGCGCGACCTGTTAATGCAAGCCGGATATGAGATTGCGTGGCACGCCTACGCTATGGAACACAGTGTCAATCCTGCTGAAATCGCCGACATCGGCGCCTGGCTCAGGCATCGGTTGTCGACCGCGGACTAATGCCGCGGCGGGCGGCGGCTCAACCGCGCACCAGGTTCATCAGACGATCAACAATATTGGCGGGCCTGTCGCTGTCAGACGCGATACCGAGCGCGCGATTCAACTGATCCTCGATTTGCTTCTTGTAATTCAGATAGTGAATCGTCTGTACGTGGCCGTCGGGATCGGCACCAAGCACTGTGCCGGGTATGTCGATGTCGGTGATATAAATCGGATAGGCGGCCGTCGTATCTCGCAGACGCGTGATATGAGCGGCCACTTCGCGAAACACATCCGCCCCGAACTCCAAAGAACTGAATTCACGGTCTTCACAGAAAATCGTATAGCCGAGATCGCTGTTGGCAACCGCGTTGCCGATGACCTTGACGCTGAAGAAACCGGCGGCTCCGCGCATGCTGTCGATATTGATCCGACGCAGAGTCACGCCGCTTTTCTTGCTGCGCGTTATTTCATAACAGCTCACCGGAAAAGTTACCGGAGCCGCGGTACCGGCGTAGCCACCATGGATCTCGCGCCGATGAGCAATCGCATCGAAAAACAACATGAATTGATTCACCAGGGAGTCCATCCTGTGGAATGTACGCTGCTCGAAATAGATCGAACCCCGCTCGTCGGCAACATAAACCGTCGCTAGCGAAGCATCCGCGAGAAGAAACAGCTGAATCACATCCGGACGATTCACATCGAACACGTTTGGCAGGACAGTATCGGTCAGCGCAAAGCGGTCCGCCGCAATCGGGCTGAACACCGGCCTGCCGCGCGCCAGCTCGACATGGAGGGGATCAAGATTACCGACGCGCTGGTACTCGAGCGCTTCAGCGTTCTTCCGCAGTATGACGAACGAGTTTCCGGAACGAACCACGTAGCGTCGTGTTTCTGTATTGATGCCTTTATAGAAATTGTCGATCACATCGGCAAACACCTGCTCAATGCGGCTTCCTATAGTCGCGCCACGCATCGACGAAAAACTGTGTGCGGAAACGCGCGGCAACGGTATACCGCGCGACGGTGGCACCCGGCGATAATAGTCGCACACGCAATCGAAAATACAGTCCGCGCCACTATACCGGTAGATCTCCACTTCCTGCCAGCTCGTCACGACTACCTGGTCCAGCGACACGACGAGATTTTCGTTAAGACCACTGTAGCTGAGCGCATCGGTTTTGTTGCTGGTCAGCATCTTTCCATCGCGCGTGCGGTTATACATTGGATCGATGCCGACATTGGCAAATATGGCAGTCACCAACGGGCGGGGGGCGTTCTCGAAAACCTCCATGTTGGTTTCCTCGAGTAGCGCGGCCGGAAATAGTCGCTGTAACGCGTCCACCAGACCATATATCTCCTTTACCGTCGCGCCGCCGTCGCGCGCCAGCAACGTCAGAATCGTGCGGTTATCTACCAAACCGTTAAAGTGGCACCAGGCGAGCAGCTCCACGATGCTGTAGGCCCGCTTCAGCGGGGTTTCGCGCGCCGCCTCGTCGGCGTTCAGCGTGCCGCGATAAATTACCCAGCTACTATGGCCGTCGCGACTGCTGACCTGATGCACCGACAGATGACTCTCCCATAAATCGTCTGAAATGCCATGGTTTATTATCTCGATCTTCTCGGCGCGCCGTTCGAACGCCGCAAACAGTTTTCGACCGAGGATGTTCAGGTCCCGCTGATCGATAGCACAAAGCTCTCCCTTGTCACGGGCAAAGTTCGACAGGAACGTATAGCTGGTCGTCAGCTCGTTCACCAGCACGTTGCGCTCGTAACTGACCTGGCCAAACTTCCATTGCGGCCGGGTGTTCAGCACGCGCAAGTCTGCATCCGTCCATCCCCAGCGGCGCAGCAGCTCGACGACGAAAGTGCGCCGCCATTCGGTGTCGTCGACCTTCATATCCAGACTGGAAATACGTTCGTTAACCTTGAAGTAAAAACAGCGGCGCAGAAGATTGATACGTTCGTCGTCATTCCGCGCGCGAAAGTGGTCCTCGATCTTCTGGTACAACATCACGTACGGATCGAGATGGCTGAGGTTTTTCTCACCTTCGTAAACCGCATATTTAAATCGGCGGCTCAACAGATCACCGTGCGGATATTCCTGCGCGTAGGTTTCCATCAGAAACATCTTCAACAACGACTTGTATGGCGAGTCTATCGCCTTGTACAGCTGCCAGAGGGCGGCGCCAAAGAACTCCGCCGGCGGAATCGTCGGCAGCGCACCGAAATCGACATATTCGTTGTTGCGGATAAACCCCTTGCGCAACAGTTCATGCACGTAATTGTCGTAGTCGTTCTCGTATTCGACCGGCACCATCCACCACAACGGATAGCGCCCGGCCAGCAGCAGGCTGGTGCGGTAGAACTCCTCGAGCAGCAGGTGGTGTTGCGCGCTGCCACTGCTCTCCGAAGACAGCGTTACGCGCTCCCCGGCCCTGAAGCTCTCGGCGTCCATCAAAAAGAAGTGTGCGGTCACACCGAGGGCGGCCGCCCAATGCTCGACCGCGGTTGCCTTCTGACGCAGCTCGCTCAGCTGCACCGGAGGAATATCGGCGCGGTGACAGATCCAGACGTCGAAATCACTCGCGTCGGAGTGGGCGATGGTGCCGCTGCTACCCATGATAAATATCGAATAGATGTCGTAGTGCAGCAGCGCGCGCTTGCGCGTGTAAAAGCTTTTCGCCAGCTTGTTAGCGGCCTTTAACGACCGCGCGCTCGGGCTGTAGTCCGAGATCCCGCGCGGGCTGTCCTTGGTTATGAAACCCGGTAACAGCGGGTGATTGACGTGAAAGATCAGCGGCAATAGATCGAGAAACGCGACCTGCTTGGCGCGCAGCGAATCGCGCGTGCGCTCGAGGCGATCACGGTTGAGCGCCATAAAACGACGCTTCAGCGCCTTGATTTCCCGTAGACCCGTCACTGCCATCGGTTGCCTGGAATTTATGCTTGCCTGACCGCTGCGGCGGAGCCACAACCGGCACCTGACACCATGATTCTCCACCCTTTTCGTGAATCGAACGCCGGCGGTGGGGGCCCGCGTCCCGGCATGGACACCACCTGGACTTTCGGTTCCCGCCGCAATCGTCACCTTGTCAGTCCATTATCGGCACGGCGTAATCCAACTCCAGAACATCACCCATACAGGCTAAAGACATGCATGGCGTTTCCGCTATCAGTACACGAAGATTATCCAGACACCCCCGACGCATCATTGATCACCGGCAACTGGCGGCTCGGTTCCGTTGCCTGACAGAAAAAAGGGAACATAAATGACTCGTGAAATATCGCACACAGCGGCGCTGAAATTACTCGATACAGCCCCTTGCGGCATCATCATGCTGGCGCGCGACAACACGATAATCTGGTGCAACGCGAATATCGGCGCTTTGCTGGGGCTCGACCCGTCGCCCCTTGCCGGGCAGCACGCGGCATCGCTGAAACCGCTTGCCTGGCTGTTTGAGTCGCAGGATATCGGTTACATCCCGGCTGCGGAATCGCGGCCAGCCCGCTGGTTGCGAGGCTGGCGCGAGAAACTCGATGGCGACGGGCAGGCGATTTTTCTGGTCGACGTAACGGAACAACAGCGTTTGCACGCCGAAAATAACCGGCTGACGCAGCAATTTGACGAATTCGACACGCGCGACTCGCTGACCGGGCTCGCCAACCGGCGTGCACTGTTGCAGAACCTGGAACCGCTGGTATCGCGCAGCCGGCGCTACGGCAATCCGTTCAGCGTGATACGCATCCGCACCGACGACCCGGCACAACTCGACAAACGCTACGGCACCGGCGCCGGTAAGTCGATCCTGGTATCGATTAGTCGCGAGCTTAAGGATCAATTGCGCTGGACTGACATCGTCGGTCGGCTCGATGGCGGGGAGTTTCTGCTGATACTGCCCGAAACAGCACGTGATGCCGCTACCGATCTGGCCACCAAAATCGCTCAGCAGCTGGCCATAACGACGCTGAAAAACACCGATAACAAAACCGTGGCACTGACGACGCGATACGGGGTAACCGGCTGGGAAAAAGGTGACGACAGCCGAAAATTACTGGAGCGTGTCGCGCGCCTCGCCAACGAGGCCGCCGCCGCACCGAATCATATCGCCGTCGGCTAGCGGGTCAGCCGGCGGCGTCAAGCGCAGCGCGCGCACGTGATACGGCGGCGCGCACCTGAACGGGCGCGGTCCCGCCGATGTGATCGCGGGCCGTGACCGAGCCATCGAGGGTCAGCACGGCGAACACGTCTTCGTCTATCGTTGCCCAAAACTGCCGCAGCTCATCGAGCGACATCTGCGCCAGATCCTGGCCGGATTCCACGCCATAACGTACCGCGCGCCCGACGATCTCGTGGGCGTCACGAAACGCCACGCCCTTACGCACCAGATAATCGGCCAGATCGGTTGCCGTCGCAAAGCCACGCAGCGCCGCATCGTGCATGACATCTCTTCTGACGTCGAGCGCGGCGATCATGCCGCTGTATACCTGCAGCGACGCCTTCACGGTGTCGACGGAATCGAACAACGGCTCCTTGTCTTCCTGATTGTCTCGGTTGTAAGCCAGCGGCTGGCCCTTCATCAGCATCAGCAGCGCGAGCAGGTTGCCGGTGACGCGCCCGGTCTTGCCGCGCACCAGCTCGGCGACGTCCGGGTTCTTTTTCTGCGGCATGATCGACGAGCCGGTGCAATAACGATCCGGCAGCGCAACAAAATTAAACTGCGCCGACGACCACAGGATCAGCTCCTCCGAAAACCGCGACAGGTGCACCATGATCAGCGCCGCCGCCGCGTTGAATTCGATGACGAAGTCGCGGTCGCTGACGGCATCGAGCGAGTTCGCGCATACGCCATCAAACCCGAGCAGCTTTGCGGTGTATTCGCGATCGACCGGATAACTGGTTCCGGCCAGCGCGGCCGAGCCAAGCGGCATGACATTGATGCGCGCGCGGCAGTCCGACAGGCGCGTACGGTCGCGCGCCAGCATTTCAAACCACGCCATCATATGGTGGCCAAACGTCACCGGTTGCGCCGTCTGCATATGGGTAAATCCCGGCATGATCGTCGCGGCCTCGCGCTCGGCGACATCGAGCAGGGCACGCTGCAATCCGAGGATCTCGCCATCGATCTCGTCCACCTCGTCGCGCAGGTACAGGCGCAGATCGGTCGCAACCTGGTCATTGCGCGACCGCGCCGTGTGCAACCGCTTGCCGGCATCACCGATATGCTCCGTCAGGCGTGCCTCGATATTCATGTGCACATCTTCGAGCCCCGCCGACCAGGCGAAGTTGCCGCGCTCGATATCGTCGGCGATTTTCCCGAGGCCTTTCACAATCGCGTCACGATCGCTTTCGCTGATGACGCCGACGTGCGCCAGCATCCGCGCGTGTGCAATCGACGCGGTGATGTCGTGCCGGTACAATCGGCTGTCGAACTGCACCGACGCGGTAAAACGCTCGACCAGTTCGTCGGTGCGCTCGGCAAAGCGCCCGCCCCAGGGTTTTTCGATGTTTTTGCCCATTACCAGACGTATCCGCACGAGGATTGCGCGCAGTATAGCAATTTTTGTCACCACCGGCTCGGCCTGTCTTCCGCCAATTCAACGCGTTACCCCGCCATCGCAGTCATGCCTGCATTGCAGAGAACGCCATAGCCGCCGATACAGGGGACGGCGTAATCCGGAATCCGGACCACACCACTGACGAACGGGAGACACCAATCAGGCGACCCTTCAGGAACCAGTCCTGCAGGGACGAGGCATCGATGAAGGAGCATATACACGATAACGGCCAGGTGATGGGCGATTCGTTTCTGCCGGACTTCTGTGCGGTACGCGTCGTGCTGCTGGTAGTCGTCATCGGTGAATTGATCGCGTTCATCATGGCGCTGGCACCGGCTCAACCGATCGACGAAAGATGGACCAACCTGAGCATGATCTCGCTGTTCGTGCAGTGGGTCGGCCTGTCGTGCGCTGCACTGTTGTGTGCCAGCCGCCGCTGGCTGCGCCGCACCAGCGATCTGCGGGCGACGCTTTACGGTTACGCATTAATTCTCTCGATCACCGCGCTGTTCAGCGAGGTGGCGTTTCAGCTGAACGGGTATATCGGCAACGTCACCCTGATCACCGCCAACCAGCATATCGATTTTCTGCTGCGCAACCTCGCGCTGGCGATTATTGTGGCGACGGTAGCGCTACGCTATTTTTATGTACAGCATCAGTCGAAAAGGCATATTGAAGCGGTGTCGCACGCGCGGCTCGAGGCATTGCAGGCGCGCATCCGGCCGCACTTTCTCTTCAACAGCATGAACACCATCGCCAGCCTGACCCGGCGCCAGCCCGATGTCGCCGAGCGCGTCGTCGTGGACCTGGCCGATCTGTTTCGCGCGACCCTCGGTGACGTGCGCCGCATGACCAGCCTGCACGACGAGCTGGATCTCGCACGGCGTTACCTGAACATCGAAATATTGCGCCTCGGCGACCGGCTGACAATCGAATGGCACGGCGAACGGCTGCCCGGCGATGCGCTGTTGCCGGCCTTTACCATCCAGCCACTGGTCGAGAACGCGATCTATCACGGCATAGAACCGCTGACCGGCGGCGGCACGATCCACCTGTCCGGCCAACTGGAAAACGGCGTCGTCAAGGTGACGATCATCAATCCGGTTGCCACGGGCGACCGCGGTACAAGTAGCGGGACGACGCCACCCCCGCACGACGGCAATCATATGGCGCTGGCGAACATACGCGCCCGGCTCGAAGCGTATTTCGACGGCGCCGGACGCCTCACCACGGAACAACACGACAACCGCTACACCGTGACGGTATCGTTTCCTTACCGCACCGGACCCAGGTCATGAGGATACTGATCGTCGATGACGAACACCTTGCACGGTCGCGCCTGCGCGACCTGATCGCCGAACACGTGGCGGGCGAGATCGTCGGCGAGGCCGGCAATGGCGCCGAAGCGCTTGCCGTCGCGCAGCAGACGGAACCCGATGTCGTGCTGCTCGATATTCGCATGCCTGGCATGGACGGACTGGAAGCGGCAATGCACCTGACACGGCTGGCGCATCCGCCGGCGGTGATCTTCACAACCGCCTATGGCGACCATGCGCTGGACGCGTTTCAGGCACGCGCCGTGGACTACCTGCTCAAACCGATACGCAAGGAACGCCTGATCGAGGCGCTCGAACGGGCCCGCCAGCTGTCCCGCACACAACTGACCTCCATCGCGACGACCTCCGGCAACCCGCTGCCACGCACGCATATCAGCGCAACCCGCGCAGGCACCATCGAATTGATACCGGTGATCGACATTCTGTACTTCGAGGCCGAGCAGAAATACGTCACCGTCCGCCACCGGCACGGCACGACGCTGATCGAGGACACGTTGAAAATACTGGAAGACGAATTCACCGACCGCTTTCTGCGTATCCACCGCAAATATCTGGTGGCGACTGCCTGTCTGTCCGGCATCGAAAAAGGCCCTGACGGACATTTCGCTGTGACCCTGCGCGGGCTTGACGGCCGCCTGCCGGTGAGCCGCCGGCAGATTGCCGATGTCCGGCAGGCGCTCAAGTCGCTCGGCTCGCGCCTGGCCTAGCTCCAACACCTGCGCACGCCGATTAACGGCCGCACCGCCGGCCCTGTTAAAATCCCCGTCTGCCTGATATTGCCGCCCCAGGTCCGGTGGCGCCGCAGTACGGCGGCCGTGCGTTCCAGGCGGATTCATAATATATAGACAGCGACCTGTTACCCATGCCGAAAAATATACTTCGTATCGCCACACGCCAAAGTCCGCTCGCGCTTTGGCAGGCCGAACATGTCCGTGACCGCCTGCTCCAGGCCCACCCGGGGCTGAGCATCGAACTGGTGCGCATGGTGACCCAGGGCGACAAGATACTCGACAGCCCGCTCGCCAGGATCGGCGGCAAGGGTCTGTTCGTCAAAGAGCTCGAGCAAGGCATGCTCGAAGGCCGCGCGGACATCGCAGTGCATTCGATGAAGGACGTGCCGGTAGAGTTCCCCGCGGGCCTGCACCTGCCGGTGGTGCTCGAGCGCGAGGACCCGCGCGATGCGTTCGTCTCGAACACTGTTAATAGCTTCAGCGCATTGCCTCAGCGCGCGCGCGTCGGTACCTCCAGCCTGCGACGCCAGTGCCAGTTACGCACCTTGCGTCCCGATCTCGAAATCCGCGACCTGCGCGGCAACGTCGGCACCCGGCTCGGCAAGCTCGATCAGGGCGAGTACGATGCCATCGTGCTGGCGGCGGCCGGCCTGAAACGCCTCGGTCTGGCGAATCGCGTCACCGAGTCTCTCGACACGGACATCAGCCTGCCGGCGATCGGCCAGGGAGTCGTCGGCATCGAGTGCCGCGTCGATGACCCGTGGGTCAACGGGCTGATCGCCGTGCTCGCCCACGCCGACACCCAAACCCGTATCACCGCCGAGCGCGCGTTCAACCGGCGGCTGGGCGGCGGCTGCCAGGTACCGATCGCCGGCTACGCAACGCTGAGCGACGGCACACTGACATTGCGCGGCCTGGTCGGCGAACCCGACGGCAGCCGGGTGATACGCGGCGATATCACCGGGGATGCGCGGCAGGCTCAACAACTCGGCACGCAGCTCGCGAATGAACTGCTGGCCCGCGGCGCCGGCGTGATACTGGAACGGCTGCATGCCCACTGAACGGTCCGCGGGCCTCGCCGGCATTACCGTGCTGGTGACGCGCCCGGCGCACCAGTCGCAACATTTATGTGAATTGATCGAAGGCGACGGCGGGCGTGTCATCCGGTTTCCGGTCATCGACATTGCCCCGCCCGCCGACCCCAGCGCGGCAACCCGCGTGGTCGAACACCTGGACAATTTTGATATCGCGATCTTCATCAGCGCCAATGCCGTCGACCACGGCATTGAACTGATCCGGCGCGTGCGCGGTCATCTCCCCGCGCGATTGACCCTTGCCGCGATCGGCAAGGCAACGGCAGAGCGGCTTGAACAACAGTGGCGGCACGTGGATATCTGCCCGTCAGCGGGCTACAACAGCGAGGCATTGCTGGCGACAGCCGCGATGCAATCGGTATCCGGAACAAGAATCGTGATATTTCGCGGCATTGGCGGCCGGGAATTGCTCGGCGATACGTTGCGGCAACGCGGCGCGACGGTTGAATATGCGGACGTTTATCAACGTATCAAACCGGAGCCGGCCGGCCGGCCTCTGTTTCAGGATTATTCCCGTGGTAATATCGACGCCGTCGTGGTGACGAGTAACGAAGGCCTCGAAAATCTTCTCGAACTGGTCGGCGACGCGGGAAGAAAGTTATTATTGAACAGGCCTCTGGCGTTGCTCAGTCAGCGTGGCGCTGCGCTCGCCACCGCGCGCGGTTTCACCGGCCCCATGCTGGTCGCCGCGGAAGCGACCGACGAGGCGCTGGTCGACGTTATCCGCCAGTGGTGGTCAACGACAGGCGTTGCCGGTCAGAGGAAATAAACATGACGACATCCACCCAAGCAAAAATGCCTGCAGGCAACCCTGAATCCGGCGCCGCCGACAACACCTCATCTGCATCGAAAAAGGAACCGAAATCCGACCGGCCTGACCCGACGACTGTGACGGCCAGAACCGGCAGCGCGGCACGTGCCGCCGCGGCGCCGCGGCGCGGCCGATCGTTCGTCGCCTTGCTGGCACTATTGCTGGCGCTGGCCGCCGGCGGTGCCAGTTATTATACTTGGCAGACGCAGCAGACCGACCGCCAGCAACTCGGCTCGACGCTGCAGCTAATAGACGCACGTTCCGCGGCATTGTCCGGCGAGACACGCGCGACGCTGCCCGTACTGGAGAACCGGCTGAACGAGGACCAGACCCGGATTCAGGCCATCACTTCGCAGCTGGGCGAGGTGCAAAACGCCCAGCAGCAGATCAATGATGCGATCGATACACTGCACGCCGAGGTCAGCCGCGACCGGGCCAACGGCTGGCTCGTGGCCGAGGCGGAGTATCTGGTCCGGATCGCCGGCGAGCGGTTGAAACTGGCCAATGATGTCGCTACCGCGGTCGCAGCGCTGCTTGCCGCCGACGAACGTTTGAAGAGTACCGGCGATCCGTCGCTGATTACCGCGCGCAGCGCCATTGCCGACGACATCAACGCGCTGCAGTCGGTCACGGTGCCGGACATCACCGGCATGGCGCTGTCGCTCGGCAGCCTCCAGCACCGCATCGACGATCTGCCGCTGTCCGGCGTGGAACCCGGTGAACAGGCCGGCAGCACGGAAGCGCCCGCCGAGGGCTGGCGGGCGGCGGCGGGTGCAGCCTGGGCGGCGATACGCAATCTGGTCGTCGTGACCCACGCGAGCGACAGCGGCAACAGCCCGTTACTGACACCCGATCAACGGGTGTTTTTCCGGCAGAATCTCGGCCTGAAGCTTGAAGCCGCGCGGCTCGCGCTGCTGCAGCGCGATACCGAAACCTTCCGTGACAGCCTGAACGCCACGCGCACCTGGATCACCACCTATTTTCGGGAAAGCACTGCGCGCAGCAATCTGCTGGACAGCCTGGCACTGCTCGACAACGTGGATCTGAGCCCGGATTTCCCGGAGGTTTCCACGTCGTTGCAGGCGCTGCGTAACTGGTCGAACCGCCGCGGTGAGGGTACCGCGCAGGCGCCGGGGCACGGTGACGTCACCGTGGCGAGTCAGGTAACCCGAGACGCGGAACGATGAAACGCATGGTGATCATCATCGTGGCGCTGGTGATCGGTGTCGCACTGGCGCTGATCGCACATCAGGACCCCGGCTATGTGCGCATCGCGTTCCAGGGGACCACGGTCGAGACCACGCTGCTGGTATTCGGCGGCATGGCGATCGTTGCGTTCGTGACGATTTATATAGTCCTGCGCGCGCTGCTGACCACGCGCCGCGCGCCTCGTCATCTGCGCCGGTGGAATGCCGAACGCCGTGTCACCCGGTCGCACAAGCTGCTGACGCGCGGCATGCTCGACCTGGTCGAGGGCCGCTGGCGGGAGGCCGAACATCTGCTGACCAAGCAGGCCGACACCAGTGAGGTGCCATTATTGAACTACCTTGCCGCGGCGCAGGCCGCGCAACGTCAGGGAGCGGTACAACGCGCGGACGGCTATCTTAAAAAGGCCCAGAACAGCGGACACGCGTCGGAATTCACACTGGACCTCGCGGCGGCCGAACTGCAGCTGCAAAACGGCGAGTTCGATCGCGCCCTGGCAACGTTGAAGCGGTTGCACGCGGCGGCGCCGAAACATCCCAAGGTGCTGTCACTGCTGCTGCAACTCCATGTTGATCTGAAGAACTGGGAGCATCTGCTCGAATTGCTGCCAGCGGTGCGCAAACGTCACCTCATCGCGGAAACCGAGATCAAGCGTCTCGAGATCACGGCGTGGTCAGAGCTGCTCGGCAATGCCGCGCGCGAACAGCAGGCCAGACTGATACACGAGGTCTGGGCGCGCATTCCGAAGACACTGCAGGAAAACGAGGCGCTGCTCTACGCGTACGCCAGCCAGTTGATTGCCTGCCAGGCCGATGCCGAGGTGATCGCCGTATTGCGCAAGGCGCTTAACCGTGACTGGAGCGATGCGCTGGTCTATCTCTACGGCGTCGCCGACGGTGGCACGGCGTTTTCGCCGCAGCAATTACACAGTGCCGAAGAATGGCTGAAGAACCGCACCAACAACCCGGTATTGCTGTTGACCCTCGGTCGCCTGGCGTTACGCAACGGCAGACTCGACAAGGCGCGCGGCTATCTGGAAGCCAGCATCGCCGCCGGCGCGCAACCCGAGACCTATCAGGATCTCGGTACGCTGCTGGAGAAACTCGGTGAGAAATCGGGCGCGCTGGCATGTTACCAGAAGGGGCTGTCGCTGATCACCGCCGCGCCGCGCACCGGGCCGTTGCTACCGGGCACCCGCGAACCCGCCGGCCGTTCCACACCGATGCTGGCGGCGCAGTAACCGCTGGCCGGTGGGTGAGGAGTCGCTACAATATCGACCGGTCGCTTAGCCGAAAACAGAAAACGAACGGCGTGATTGTCGTTTTTCTTTGCTTTCCAGTCCGCTTCGCGGCCGCAAATAGCGGGACACGGCAGCGACAGCCGGATCTATCCGGGTTTGCTAACTCGCCGATGCCTTGCGGGTATCGGCGGCAAATTCAAACGAATCGTAAAACAACCGGTCGGCCGGCAGTCCGCGCTCTAAAAACGCCGCCTTGCCGGCGTTCACCATAATCGGCGGACCGCTGGTATAGACGTCGAAACCGCTCAGCTGCGGGAAGTCCGCGGTCACTGCGTTATGGACAAAGCCGGTGCGACCCTGCCAGTTGTCCTCGGGTTTCGGGTCCGACAACACCGGCACGTAATGGAAGTTCGCATGTTCCCGCGTCCACTGCCGTGGCAACGAGTCGAGATAAAGATCCTGTTTGCTGCGCACGCCCCAGTAGAAATGCATCGGCCGGTCGACGCCTTCGGCGAACGCGTGCTCGATAATACCCTTGATCGGCGCGAAACCGGTGCCGCCCGCCATGAAGATCATCGGCCGGTCGCTGTCCTGACGCAGGTAGAATCCGCCGAACGGCATCTCGACCCGCAACAGATCTTTCTCCTTTAATACATCAAATATGTAGTCGGTGAAATTGCCGTGCGGCACATGCCGGATGTGCAGTTCGATAAACTCGTCATCGTGCGGCGCATTGGCGATCGAGAAACTGCGTCGCTTGTTGGTGGGCAGCAGAAAGTCGAGATACTGCCCGGCGAGGAACTGTAGCCGCACGGTATTGGGTCCCTTCAGGAACAGGCGGACGACATCCGGTGCGAGCTTTTCAATCTTCGCCACGCGGACCGGTACCTTGCGGATCTGGATATCGCCAAGCTGAACCTCTTTCACCTCGACCGTCAGATCGCTGAGCGGGCGCGCCTGACAGAACAGCGCCATGCCGGCGCGCTTTTCCGCATCGGTCAGGGTGTTGGGGTCGTAATCGCCATAATCGACCGTACCGGAAACAATCTTGCCCTTGCACGAACCGCAGGCGCCGTTGCGACAACCATAGGGAAACGCGACACCGTGATGCAGCGCCGCATCGAGCACCGAGTCGTTGTTCTCGACGGTGAATTCCTTGCCGCTGGGCTCGACATGAATCTTGAAGCTCATTGATGGTTCCTTGCGTCGCCTGGACCCGGGATTGTCGCCGATTTGGCCGCCGGGTGAAAGCCCGTGGCGCCGGCCGGTCAATCGCGCCGATTGTTCACGTACTCTCACACACGCCCATACGTCATGTCAGCAGCTCGGTGTCGGCGTCCGAATAGGCCGGCGCGGAGCAGCACAGCAGGCGCAGCACCTCTGTACCGGTATCGGCAATCGCATGTGGGCGTGCCCGGCGGTATGCAGATCGAATCACCGACAGTGACCGCAAAGGTGTCATGGTCGAGAAACATCCGGCCCTCGCCTGCGACGATGTAATACAACTCCTCGCTGCGCGCGTGGCGGTGCAACACCGTCCGGGTTCCCGGCGGCACGGTCGCCTCGGCCAGGCTCTGGCGGGCGTTGCCATGACGAACGGGATGCATCAGCTCGCGGACGATCGAGCCGTCCTTGGTCAAAAAGGCCTGTGCCTGGTCATATACGGTCACGGTTGCCACATACCCCTCCTGCCTGTAATGACTGAGAAAACCCCGCAAGCTCCCGCCGCTGATCACCACGAACCGTCATTAGCGCCGTATTTGACATGGCAAGAGGTGACGTGTGTCCAGAATACAGCGTAATGACAAAAGTCATTCCGTCACGAGGAATTACTGCGCCAGTGATTCGATAATGCCGCGCTTGTGAAGGCGCTGCAGAGCCGAGGCATCCGGATCACCATGGATGGCAAAGACAGCTGTGGAACCATCAAGCAGGCACAACGACCGGGAGCTGCGATAAGCGCCAACCAATGTGTTAGGAAACCTCTGACAGTGACTAAGTACGTACAGCGTGGGTAGATCATGCCTGTGTGGCGACAGGTGACTGTCGACATATCTTACACATTCATTCAGACGACCGCTTCAGCGAATGTCGGACGCTACCTGCCGGACTGATTCTGCAATACAATTACAAAAGGGAATGGTTCTTGCTTGATATAAGGATGTGAGCTCACCACATTTGCATGAGATCAGCAAGGGTGGGGAGAGAGCATCTTGTCTTGATGCTCTCCGTAATATTAGTCCAAACCGAGAAGACATTGCTTCTGAAACCGGTGGCGCGGGTTTTCCGGCACACCACGTTCGTCAGCACAATTGTTTTTTCGATTTCACAAAATTTGGGAGATAACCATGAAGAAAACATTCGCTGTTATTGCTATTGCTGCGATGGGGTTGGCGGGTACCGCCAATGCCGGTAATTCATTCGGAAATGACCCGACGGTTCATACGCCCGGAACCGGGATTGGCTTTGCCAATGGCCTGAGTCTGGGTCAGATCGTGCCAGCGCCTGAGAAGCCTGCCGTGGATAAACTGCCGAGCCCGCGTCCGCCGAAAGAACCCGGCACCAATAACGGAAATCACCTCGGCCTGGGTCAGGTCCCGTAGCGATATTCGTGAAAACAATAATAAGCACAGGAAGAATCCGCCCTTCCTGTGCTTATTAGTCGAAGCGTCATCTTTTTGCTTATCGGCGCCATATGCACTGGTTGACTGACAACAGACCGGAGATACCTGCAGCTTTACCAAACGCCAGGCTTTTATTTTGAAATATAAAGTAACGCCACCGCTAGTTTTACTTGGCCTCTTTTCGGGGGCTGTTTTTGCCGCACCGATACCATCTAGCCTGACGCTGGATTTCCAGCCGCGGCCGGGCGCTGATATTTTCGCCGGCTGCGGGGTGGGCGGTATTTTTGCGAGCGGCGGCCCGGGCGGGGCCAAGGGCGCCGATATGTGTAACGATGACCAAGGCGGGCCCGGCTCCGGCAAAGATATCCGTAACCACGTCGGTTACATTCCCGGCCAATCGCTGTACCTGCAGGAAGTGGACGGCGATATCTGGCATCAGGTGATCCTCGAGCCGAAAGACAATTTCTCCATGGAGGTGTTTATCAACTCCAAGCACGGCACACCCGGGAAGATTAACACCCGCGACATGAGCGGCGGCAAACCCGAGGAACACTATCAACCGCTGGCACACAATGATAGCAACGGTACCGCTACCGGCGATCCGACCAAGGTCATATTCCGCATGAAAATCGACGACGGCGGCATGGTACAGGACATGATCAAGGACAAGTTCGATCGCAAGCCGACGATCGTCCAGACCACCAGCGGCCAGAGTATGAATTCCCGGTTTGAGATGGACATGCGCAACAGCACCTACTACGACATGAATACCCCGGCGACGATCGTCAATACGTTGTCTTTGGGGTTACCGAACGTATCAGCGGCGGACGCGCCATTCTTCGATCCGACGAATCTGCAATTCGACATGGCGAAAAACATCGACAAGTCGGTGGTGACCGGCGGCCGTTTCAGAATCTCCGGCTGGGCGGATGACGGCAAGAACCCGAACTATACCTACGTCGGCGGCGCGTTCGATCACATCAATCAGCCGTGGCTGCAATTCTGGCACGGCTCCATATATTGGCAGCCAGGCGATCCGTACCCGGACCCGACCGGAAAATTTGGTGGCGACGGCGCGAGCGACGGCAGCTGCAAGCAGTTCGGTGGCTGCTGATGGGTGTCGCCGCTAATAACTAGCGGCGATACGCCCTTCACGCCACTATGCACGGTTCACCGTGCGCATGATTCACCTCGATCGAAATATGCTCCAGCTCATCGAACGGTGAGAGCAGGCGTTTGTAGTACTCCGGCGCCTGCGGAAAATGCGTCACCACGGATACGATCGCGGCAAAGCGGTGCGAGCCGACCTGCCAGATATGCAGATCGGTCACGCGGTTGTCGGCGTCGGCCTCAATCGCCCCTTTGATCGCCGCAATCTTTGTATCGCTGGCGTTGTCGAGTAATACGCCACTGGTATCGCGCATCAGGCCGATTGACCAGCGCGTGATCAGTATCGCGCCGACGATGCCCATCATCGGGTCCATCCATACCCAGCCGAGCATCTTGCCTGTCAGCAGCGCGACGATCGCCAGTACAGACGTCAGCGCGTCGGCAATGACGTGCAGATAGGCCGCGCGCAGGTTGTGATCGTGATGATGCTGGTGATCGTGATCGTCATGATCATCGTGCTCGTGATGATGGTGATCATGATCGTCGCCGGCGTGCAGCATGACGGCACTCACGAGATTAACCATCAGTCCAACCACCGCAACACCGATCGCCTGATTGAAATGGATCTCGACCGGAACGAAAAAACGATGCACGGATTCAAGCGCCATCACCAGCGCAACCACGGCAAGCGCTACGGCACTGGCAAAACCACCCAGCACACCGACCTTACCGGTGCCGAAGCTGTATCGTGGATTGTCCTTGTGACGCCGCGCATATGCATAGGCAAACGCCGTAATACCGAGCGCAGCGGCGTGCGTTCCCATGTGCCAGCCGTCGGCCAGCAGCGCCATCGAGCCAAACGCTGTTCCGGCACCGATCTCGATGATCATCATCGTCAACGTCAGCGCGATGACACGTCGCGTGTTGCGTTCGCCCTGCGTGCCTTCAATATGAAAGTGGTGGACGTGTTGCCATTGATCAAGATTGTAGATATGCATTTGTTTCCCTTTGGCGATCATTAATGTCCACAGGAATAGAATAGCTATAGCGTGCCACACGCTACATTGATTCAAAAGGTTAACGCAATGCGTCGATGGCGCTTGGAATTTCTCGCCGGAATGCTAGACTGATTTTCCGCAATGGTTGATTGCCAAGATGTGTCAATCCGAACAGCAGCGTTGCCGTGTCGCTAGCCGCGCGCCCGGCACATGTTCAAGGGAGGACCCGGCCATGCAGCAGAACCACCCGAAAAAAAAGCTTTACCGCGCCAACGATATCATTCACTCGATACTTGGCATCGCCGTCGTGATCAGCCTCGCCGTTTTTATCGCCAGCCTTGTGCCGTAACGTAAGCGGCTGACAACGTCCTCCGGCGGCAGCATTCCGCCCGCCGGACAGCCGCGCGTACCTTCGTGTCACGTTCGGCAGACACAGATCGCTCTGCCAACCAGCGAACATCATGCAAATCTCTTCAGTCTTCTGGCTGTTCTGGCGCGCGCGACGGCAGCGACCGGCCTGGCCAGGGCGAACCGCAACTCCCGGATGACGCTTGAACCGGCGCGCCTCACGATCTTTTCTTCAAGGTGGAACCCCAGCTTGCCGAGCACGCGGATCGATGACTGGTTGGCCGGATCGGTCACCGCCTTGATCGGCAGATGATAGGTCTTGTGCAGCCACGGAAGAAATGCAATCACCGCCTCGGTGGCCAGCCCGCGCCCATGGTAGGCCTCGTTGAAATGAAACCCGATATAGACGGTGCCGTCTTCAATCAACAGCGCCAGCACGCCGATGACCTTTTGCTCTTCGCGATATTCGACCGCAAATTCGAGCTCGCTGGCATTCTTATTGTAATGATCGATGATCCTCTCAATGTTGGCGCGCGACTCGCCTTCCCTGATCGGATCGAAGTCGTCATAGCGCGATATGTTCGGATTGCCAAAGATCTCGTAGTAGTCGCGGCAGTCTGCAAATCCCAGTTTTCTGATAGTCAGACGATTGGTCTTTATCATGAGATGGCACCCGCTAACGTTGAGGTAACTCGCCCCGACGATGCCGGGACTCTTTCCGGAATCTGTCCGGACACCCGGTCCATCGACGTTGACCCTGGATACATGGTGCTATGCACTGGCTGCCCGCCGCGATTTCTCCCAGGCAAAAGACGGCAGACCCTGAAACGCCCGCGCAGTCCGTCACCCCGCGCGCGCCGCAGCGTGTCGTACCGCTGACCGGTGATCGGACCGCCAAGGACAAAGCTGGCGCCCGGATCGATAGTGGCTTTTTTATTGAATTCACGGTGGCGGGACTGTACAGCACAACTCAGCTTGCCAATATAATCGGCGGCGGCGAACATGAAATCCATCGTGCGTAAACTTCGTTCGGCGTGCCGGTTATCAAAATCACGCTGCAGCGTGCTCACAACGGCCTGCGTAGTCGCGAGGTTACCGGCGGCAACCAGCACAAAAGCGCGCTGTCCCGGCTCGACAAACACATGCATCTTGCTATAGCGGTTGACATTGTCGACACCCGCGTTGGTGCGCGCATTCGAGGCGCACACGATACCGGCGCTGGTTTTAATCGCAAGACAGTACGTCATGTTCTATTGCTGTCGTTCGCGTTAAAGCCGCAACCGGTTTCCGGATTTTTTCGCATCGATGTGTCGCACCGCCGTCGCTGACCGCATGCACCATAATTCATGTTCATGGCAGACTCACATTCGCACGAGTTTCCATTTATTTCAAGAGGGGCCCGCCATCCCCCGAAGGAATATTGTCTGTGGCCATACGCTGGCGGGATTACAAGGTCCGCGGATTTTTGATGAACTGATCCTCGCCACCGGCCGGCCCCGCCCGCGGGCAGGCGCCTGCGCAAGTGCTCCGGCATCCTCAACGACGACGAGTTGCGAACCGGCAGGCGGCGTTCGGGGCAACCATCCGCGCGATGGGCGTCACCTTCACCGTCTATTTCAACACGGACGACTCGATCGACCGGGCCTGGCCGTTCGATCTGATCGTCGGGGACGAGGACTGCATCTATTATGAGCACAATCGACGGCCGGGCGCGCTGGCCCATCCGGTACGGGAGGGCGTCGTCCGTGCTAACGGCTGGCGTCAGCCTGCTTGCGCCAGCGATAGACGCGCATCGGCGGCACATTCAGCAACTCCAGGGTCGTGTCGGGCTTGCCAAGCAGCTCCTGACCCAGCGAGGCAACGCGGCTGCGAAACTGATAGGCAACAAAGCGCCCGCCGTTATCGAGCGACGACCATACCGCGCTGATGACACGCTTGCCGAGAAATTTCGGCATCGTCGAAAACGGGATGCCGGATATGACCACGTCCGGGCCGGGCAGACCGTGGATGGCGAGCGCCTCGCGGATATGTTCGGCACTGCCACGATGAACCATCAGACGCGGGTCCGGATTGGCCCTGAGCCGTTCGACGAACTCGGGGCTGATCTCTATCGCGAGCAGCTTCGAATCCTCCGGCAGCGCATCAAGTATGGCCTGGGTCGTGCCGCCGGTACCGGGTCCGAGCTCGACCACCAGGCGCGCGTTAACGATCTCCGCGACCTCGATGATGCGGCGCTCGAGAAAGCGCGAACTCGGTATCACGGAACCCACCTGCTCGGGACGCTTTAGAAAGCCATTGAAAAATGCCAGCCCATGTCCGCGCTGGGCCCGTCCGCTCTGCACATCGTTCACGTCGTCCACGTTCGATCTCTCCGGTTATTCCTCTCGCCCCGGCCACCGCGACCCGGCGCTTAAATCAACTCAAAAACCAGCAGAGTGTAACCGGCGGATCGCGAATGCTCCAGTCACCCGCCCGGAAGGCAGGGGCGGCGTTATACGCCCGCTTTTCCAGCCGGCGCCGGTCCTGGGGCCATCGCGGACGGACAGTGCTATAATGCGCGCCCGATCGCACGCCCGGAACGCCGCCCGAGGCATTCTTCAGACCCGCGCCCCAGATCATGATAACTACCGCCCCCGACCTGTTCTCCTATCGCAAGCACTGGGCCAAGCGCTTCGGCACCGCGCCGGTGCTGCCCATGTCACGCGACGAGATGGAACTGCTGGGCTGGGACAGTTGCGACATCATTATCGTCACCGGCGACGCCTACGTCGATCATCCGAGCTTCGGCATGGCGGTGATCGGCCGCATGCTCGAGGCCCAGGGCTTTCGTGTCGGCATCATCGCTCAGCCGGACTGGCACAGCACCGACGATTTCATGAAGCTCGGCCGGCCGAACCTGTTCTTCGGTGTGGCGGCCGGCAATATGGACTCGATGGTCAACCGCTATACCGCCGACCGCAAGATACGCTCGAACGACGCCTATACACCCGGCGGTACGGCGGGCCAGCGGCCGGACCGCGCGGTGACGGTCTATGCGCAACGCGTACGCGAGGCCTATAAAAAGATACCGGTCATCATCGGCGGTATCGAGGCCAGCCTGCGGCGCATCGCCCACTACGACTACTGGTCGGACACGGTGCACCGCTCGGTGCTGCTCGATGCCAAGGCCGACATGCTGGTCTACGGCAACGCCGAACGGCAGATCACCGAGATCGCGCACCGCCTCGCCGCCGGCGAGGCGGTCGACGCCATCACCGACGTGCGCGGTACCGCGTTTACCCGCCGCGGTCTGCCCGACAGCTGGCTGGAGATCGACTCCACCCATGTCGATGAACCAGGCAGGATCGATGCCCGCACTGATCCCTACGCGATGCGCACACCAACCGGTTGTGCCGACAAACCCGCGACGGCGCCAGCCACCAACGTCGTGCGCTTCCAGCGTCATATACCGAAACACGACCGCGCGCTGACGGTGATCCGGCTGCCATCGTTCGAGGCCGTCCGTAACGACCCGGTGCTGTACGCGCACGCGTCGCGCGCCATGCATCTCGAAACCAACCCGGGCAATGCCCGCGCACTGATACAGCGCCATGGCAACCGCGATGTCTGGATCAATCCGCCGCCGCTACCGTTGAGCACCAGGGAACTCGATGGCGTGTTCGAGCTGCCCTATACGCGCCAGCCGCACCCGGCCTATGGCGACGCCAACATCCCGGCGTACGAAATGATCCGCTTCTCGGTGAATATCATGCGCGGCTGCTTCGGCGGCTGCACCTTCTGTTCGATCACCGAGCATGAGGGCCGCATCATCCAGAGCCGCTCCGAAGACTCGATCGTGCGGGAGATCGAAACGATCCGCGACACGGTGCCCGGCTTCACTGGAGTAATCTCGGACGTCGGTGGCCCGACGGCGAACATGTACCGTCTTGCCTGCAAGAGCCAGGAGATCGAATCGGCGTGCCGGCGGTTGTCGTGCGTCTACCCGGAGATCTGTAGCAACCTTAACACCGACCACACGTCGCTGATCAAACTGTACCGCCGCGCCCGCGCGTTACCGGGCGTCAGGAAAATACTGATTGCGTCCGGGCTGCGCTACGATCTCGCAATCCAGTCGCCGGAGTACGTGAAAGAGCTGGTCACGCATCATGTCGGCGGCTATCTGAAGATCGCTCCGGAACATACCGAAGAGGGCCCGTTGTCCAGCATGATGAAGCCCGGCATGGGCGCCTACGACCGCTTCAAGGAACTGTTCGACAAGTATTCGCAAGAGGCCGGCAAGGAACAGTACCTGATCCCGTATTTCATCGCCGCGCATCCGGGCACGACCGATGAAGACATGCTGCAACTGGCACTGTGGCTGAAGCGCAACGGTTTCCGCGCTGATCAGGTGCAGACCTTTCTGCCATCACCGATGGCCACCGCAACCGCGATGTACCATTCCGGCAAGAACCCGCTGCGCAAGGTCACGCGCGGAGCCGAAGACGTGCGGATCCCGAAGGGATTGAAGGTGCGGCGCCTGCACAAGGCGTTTCTGCGTTACCACGATGCGGAGAACTGGCCGCTGCTGCGCGATGCGTTAAAAAAGATGGGCCGTGAGGATCTGATCGGTAACGGCAAGCGGCACCTGATTCCGTCCTGGCAGCCGGCGGGCACCGGCCAATCGCCGGAAAGAAAACGCAGCGGCAAGACCAAACCGTTCCTGACCCAGCACACCGGCCTGCCGCGCACGCCGGCCACGGTTAAAAAAAACGCCGTTAAAAAAAGCCATGCGCCGAAGGGCCGGCTGCGCGCCGGCAAGGCGCGCGACCGGTAACACCGCCGTTTGTACCATCGGCGCGTGGGCTAACAACCGCGGCGACTCGAGACCGCCCGTTGTGCACGCCCGGCGGAGTCCAGTTTTCTGCCAGTGCGGTAGGCATCGATGACACCGGTAATCCATAACACCACGATCAGCAGCAGCGCACCGTCGATAATCGCGCTGTCGGTGGTATTGGCGATCCGGTCGACAGCGTCGGTAATGGCCTCGATGTCGATCACACCGCCGTCTGTCTCGATTTGATGAAAAATCACGCCGGCCTGTTTTACCGCTACCGTCGTCATCGCGACCACGCCGACCGCTACCGCAAGCATCAGGAACACGCCGCGACGGTAGGATTTCTGCGCGATCTGTCCAAGCCCCGGAAACACCAGCCCCGACAGCAGCACGCCTTTCAATGTGTTCTTCATACCTGCCCTGCTTTTGCCTGGCAATGAACCGGCACCTGCAACCGGTCGGACCAGCATTGTCGCGGTCCCCCCGTGCACCGGATATTGTATGCTGTTTAACATACCTTCGTTAACCGTCAGCCATTTTCCTGAAGCCGATGAAGACCACCCACACCGGCAGCGCCGATAACGACGCTGCCGCGTTCGCCAACCGGCTGAACAAGAATCTCAAGCGCCTGGGCCGCTGGCTCAAGCGCGAACGGATTCACTGCTTCCGGCTGTATGATGCCGATATCCCGGAATACGCCATCGCGGTCGACGTCTACGCGTGCACCGACGGCAAACGGCGGGTGCATGTGCAGGAATACGAGGCGCCCAGGCATGTCGACGCGGACAAGGCTCGGCAACGCCTGGGCCTGGCCGTCGGCACAATACGAGAGGTCCTGGCTGTACCCGTCGATCAGCTTTACCTCAAGGTGCGACGTCAGCAGAAGGGCAACGCCCAGTACGAAAAACTTGCGGCCACCGGCTGGTTCCATGAAGTCATCGAAGGTGGACACCGCTTTCTCGTCAACTTCGACGACTACCTGGATACCGGGCTGTTTCTGGATCATAGAACAACCCGCGGCATGCTCGCCGGGCTGGCCGCGGGCAGCCATTTTCTCAACCTGTTCGCCTACACCGGCAGCGCCACAGTGTATGCCGCGGCAGGCGGCGCGCTGTCCGCCACGACGGTCGATATGTCCAACACCTATCTGGACTGGGCGCGGCGCAACATGGCGCTGAACGGCTACACCGGCGAGCCACACACCTTCATCCAGGCCAATTGTATCGACTGGCTGGAGGTGGCCGCGCGCCAGTCGCGACGTTACGGTGCGATTTTTCTTGATCCGCCCAGCTTCTCGACATCCAAACGCATGGCAGGTACGTTCGATGTACAACGCGATCACGTCGCGTTGCTGCAAAAAACCGCGCTGTTACTAGCGCGCGACGGCGTGCTGATTTTCTCCAACAACCTGCGCCGCTTCCGCATGGATCGCGATGCGCTGCCGGGTCTGACAATAGCCGATATCAGCCGGGCGACCTTGCCGAAAGACTTCGAGCACAATCCCCGGATACACAACTGCTGGCGAATTACGCGCTGATGACCGACGCCAGTGGCCAGTTGGAAAAATGGCGCTGCGTCCGCGCACTGCTCCCACGCGTATTTTCCGTCGCCTGCTAGCGACCGCAACAGCGCTTGTATTTCTTGCCGCTGCCACACGGTCAGGGTTCGTTCCTGCTGATTTTTTCACTGCCGGTGGTGGCATGCTGCGTCGTCACACCATCGACATAGAACCACCGACCGTCTTCCCGGACGAAGCGGCTGTCTTCGTGCAGTCGCGCGATCACGCCGCCGTTCCGGTAACGTGCGACAAACCGTATCGTGCCCACATCATCTTCCGCCGCACCGCGCGTGCCGCCGACCACGGACAGACCCAGCCATTCGACGGCTGACTCGTCGGCCAGCCCCAGCCGGGCCGGACGTGTCGATGCATGCCATGTCTGCAACAGGTAGCCTTCATTACCCAGCGCGTAGGCCGCGTAACGCGAGCGCATCAGGGCCAGTGCCGTCGGCGGCATGGCAGCACCATCGATATAACGTCCGCAACAGGCGGCATAGGTCTCAACCGAACCGCACGGGCAGGATGCAAGACCGGGCATGAGTGCTACCCTGCCTCGCCGGGCCGCTTCCAGACGTATCGGTGCGCCTTGCGGCGCTGCTCGGTGCTGGCCAGTATGGCGCGACGCTCCGCATCGGTCGATTCGCTCCAGTGGATGATTTCATCCAGAGAGCGGAAGCAACCGAGACAAATGTCCTCTTCGTTAAGACAGCATTTGTGCACGCATGGCGAACCGACCGGCGTCTTGGCGGCACTCATGGCCAGTCAGCGCTTTCGACCACGGCTCGCGGCGACGATGCGCCGGTATCGGCACCGGCGGCATGGATGACGGCGAGGAACTGCTCGCCATAGGCTTCAAGCTTGCGCGCGCCAACGCCCGAGATGTTCGCCATCTGGTCACGCGTCAGCGGACGGTGCTGCAGCATGTCCATCAGCGTCGCATCGTGGAATATCATATAGGCCGGTATGCCCTGCGCATCGGCCAGCGACTTGCGGCACGCGCGCAGCGCCTGCCACAACGGCTCGTCAGCCACGTCGACGACACCGCTGCCGTCACGTTTGCCGCGTATGGCTTTCGCCGGCCGGATCATCTTGCGCAGCATTAACCGGTGTTCGCTGCGCAGCACCGGGCGGCTGGCCTCGGTCAGCCGCAGCCCGCCGTGGCCTTCGACATCAACGGCCAGCAGGCCGTGGGCAATCAGCTGGCGATAGAGATTGCGCCATTCGGTCGCGCTCAGATGGGCGCCGATGCCCCAGGTGCTGAGGCGATCGTGGCCAAAATTGCCAGCGCGCTCGTTCTCCTTGCCGAGCAGCACGTCGATCAAATAATTCACGCCGAAGCGCTGGCCGGTGCGGTGCACGCATGACAGCGCCTTTTGCGCGTCCACCGTCGCATCCCAGGTCTGCGGCGGTTCGAGGCAGGTGTCGCAGTTGCCGCAGGGTTGTTCGAGATGATCGCCAAAATAATGCAGCAGCGCCTGGCGGCGGCATGTGGTCAACTCGCAGAAACCGAGCATGGCCTCCAGCTTGTGACGCTCGATGCGCTTCTGCGTCTCTGCCGCGTCGGAAGCCTCCTGCATCTGGCGCAGGGTAATCACGTCCTGCAGACCGTACATCAGCCACGCGTCAGCCGGTTGACCATCGCGGCCGGCGCGGCCGGTTTCCTGATAATAGGCCTCGAGACTGCGCGGCAGGTTGAGATGAGCGACGAAACGCACGTCGGGCTTGTCGATGCCCATGCCGAACGCAATCGTCGCGACAATGATCACGCCGTCCTCGCGCAGGAAGCGTTCCTGATTATGCCGGCGCTGGTCGGCGGACATGCCGGCATGATACGGCAGCGCGGTCAGCCCCTGCGTGTTCAGCCACGCGGCGATCTCGTCGACGCGTTTGCGCGACAGGCAGTAGACTATCCCCGCCTCGCCGTCGTGCTCGCCGCGAATGAAGCGCAATAGATGATCGCGGGCGTTGCCCGGATTCTCGGCGATGCGGTAGCGGATGTTGGGCCGGTCGAAACCGCCCTCGACCATGTGCGCGCCGACCAGCGCCAGACGCTCAACGATATCGCGCCGCGTCGGGCCATCGGCCGTCGCGGTCAACGCGACGCGCGGTACGTCGGCAAAGCGCTCGTGCAACACCGACAGCTGGATGTATTCGGGACGGAAATCGTGGCCCCATTGCGATACGCAGTGCGCCTCGTCGATGGCGAACAGCGCGATCTGCGACCGCGCCAAAAGGTTAAGCGTGCGTGGCAACATCAGGCGCTCGGGCGCAACGTAGAGCAGATCCAGATCGCTGCTCAGCAGGCGGTCCTCGATGGCGCGCGCCTCCTCCGGCGTCAACGTCGAATTAAGAAACGCGGCGCGCACGCCGAGTTGTTGCAGCGCGGTCACCTGGTCGTGCATCAGCGCGATCAGCGGCGACACCACGATGCCGACGCCGGGCCTAACCATCGACGGAATCTGGTAACACAGCGACTTGCCGCTGCCGGTCGGCATCAGCACCAGCGCGTCGCCGCCGTCGACAATATGCGCGATGACGTCGCGCTGATGGGCGCGAAATTCCTGGTAACCGAATACAGTGCGCAGCAGGTGCAACGCCGGATCGGGCAGATCCATCAATGGCAAGACCGTGGACGACGTCGATTTAATTGTATGGTTCCCTGATTGGCTGCGACAGTTTCGACCGCCAGTGTCGGGCGCGAAGCTGCTCGCAGTCGAATGCCGACTGTGTGTCGATTATCCTGTGATTCGCGCGCCTGAACAACCGGGCATCGTGATCAGCGTTGCGTGACTCGCGCTGAGCGTGCCGGTTTTGCCGCGCTGGCCACGATGGCCTGCAACGGCATGCGTCGCCCGGCGCCAAACTCGCGGTGCAGCGCAGCGCTTATCGCCGCCATCACCACGTCCGGCGCCACGTCGGCCCGGTTGCGTATTTCGTCAATGACCGGATTTCCGTAAACCAGGCCGCGCGCAAAATCATCGATTCGCGAAATTTCCTTGTCTATGGTCACCACTTCCATCGCAACATCGGTAAACGCCGCCGCAGCCAGCGACGCGGCGATCTCGTCCACCCGATGATAGCTGAACGGCACATGATAAAAGCCGGGCGGTTCGGCGCTGAAGAACCCGCTTATCGTCTCATGCGCGACGCGCGCGAACGGGTTGTGCTCGAAAGAATCCCACGTGTTGAACAAATAGCGGCCGCCGGGCGCAAGTGTCCGGTAGACTTCGCGGTAGGCCAGGTCCTTGTCGGGAAAAAACATTACGCCGAACTGACAAACGACTGCGTCGAACACGTTATCGTCAAACGGCAAAGCCATCGCATCGGCCGGTTGCCAGCGGATATTCGCGACGTCGCCGAGGTTGCGCCGCGCGACATCAAGCATTGCCGGATTCAGATCGGTCGCCGTTATCTGCGTATCGGCGAGCGCATCGCGGAGCAGCTGTGTGACAATGCCGGTGCCAGCCGCCAGCTCCAATAGCCGACGCGGCTGCAACGCCGCCGCCCGCCGGGCGATATCGCGGCCATAGTCCATGAATAAATGAGGGCCCAGCCCCCGATGGTAGTTTTCGGGAATGTCGCCGGTGAATTGCGCGAATTGCTTGCTCATCGCTATTCCCCCTGAAATGAGGCCGGCCCCGCCCGGTAGTTGCGGCTGTATCCCGACAGCGTGGCCTGCCGCCCGATCCCATGCCGCCAGGCAATACAATACTTCGAATCGATTGGGACCGGAACTACCCCGTCCCGATGCGTCAGTACACTATTTTCCGGGGCGGCATCCCGACGAAATTTATGCGTCGCCGTCCTCGATAATCTCTGGTGCCGTCAGCGACAGGCCGGGGCCCTCGTTAATCGCCGCCGGAGCGACGCAGGAAAAGTCGTTCGGTAAACGTCAGGTCGTGGCGTCCGGCGGGATTTCACTGCTACCTGGTCGCCGGACGAATTTACCGGCTGCCATCCTGACCACAAAGTAGGTAACCCCCAGTAGAAACGCCGCGACCACCCAGATACCGACGGCCTCCGGAGTCGGGTGCGGTTCCTCGACCGGTAATAAAATGACCTCTCTCACGACCACAATCAGCGCAACTTCGAGAAACACGGCGACATCCATCTTTTTCCCGTTGAGAAACGCTATTTCGGTATCGAGTAATTCCGCCATCGTCCAAAGTAGCAGCAATACCGCCAGCGACCGAAGAAACCCCTCGATCAGCGAGTGCGCATGTGCCGCCTCGATAATTTCATAAAACAGATAAATTCCAAGCATTCCCGTGGCGAAAACTAGCACCATACTGGTCACGATATGCGTGGCGTAACGCGTCCATACGAGGACCCCGATCAGCCTGGGGATTAAACGAGACATACGGCATGCTACCTGATAGGACAACGGCAATGGAAGACGGAACCGGAACAGGATCTGCTCACACTGCTGAGACCGCAACTACGGGCTTACGTTCCGAAACATCAGCACGCCAAACGCAAGGTTATCGAACTGATCGAACGCCAGGGCGCCTCGCATCGGGCGCTCGCCGACATCGGCAACGACGCTACCGCGCCCTGCACCTGGACAGACTACCGGTTGTAGATGTCTTCATGCCGGTCGTCGTTACGAATACGTCGGCAACTAGACCGGATACACATCGAGTGCCAAAACTGGAAAGGTGATCATCATCGCTATGCTTTCCGCTGGGCGCCGCGATCGACTAGGGGCGTTTGCGCACCGCCTGCACTGTGACGATGGCGAGCGTCAGCGCGGTGAGCGGCAATACAAAGTACAGCATCGCCATGCTAAACACCGGCAGCATGTCGTGCTGCGTGGCGTACAAAATCAGGTAGGCCGTGTAGGCGAGGTAATAGCCGAGCAGCAACGCGCCTTCCCAGCGCGAGATCGTACCGCCGGTAAAGAAGATCGGCAGACAGGCGAAGGCGACTGCGATCATCACCGGAATATCGAAAACGATAGCGGCGGAAGCGACGGCTATACCCGACGGCGCGATAATACTCGCCAGCCCCAGTACGCCCATGATGTTGAACAGGTTGCTGCCGATGACGTTGCCGACGGCGATGTCGCGTTCGCCGCGGATGCCGGCGATAATCGACGTTACCAACTCTGGCAGCGACGTTCCTGCCGCAACGATGGTCAGGCCGATGATCAGATCGCTGACACCGAAGCGCTGAGCGATCGTCACCGCGCTATCCACCAGCCACGTAGAACCAAGTACCAGCAATATCAGGCCACCAACCACCAGCGCAACATTCATCAGCCAGTGGCTCTTCGATCCCCCCTTCGGTGCGCCGTACTCCTGCGCGTACTCCTGTTGCACCGCCTTGCTTTCGCGACGGCTCTGGCGGATCAGAAACCCGATGTACGCGAGTAATCCGGCGAACAGCGCCGCGCCCTCGCCGCGCGTGAAAATACCATCCAGCGCGAACAGGTACATCAGCACGGATACGGCGATCATCAGCGGCACGTCGATGCGGATCAGCTGCTGCGCGACGGCCAGCGGTGCGACCAGAGCGGCGATGCCGAGAATGAACAGCACGTTGAAGATATTGCTGCCAACGACGTTGCCGACGGCGATGCCGGCCTGATCGGCGAACGCAGATTTGACACTGACGGCAAGCTCCGGCGCGCTGGTACCGAACGCCACGACGGTCAGACCGACGACCAACGGCGAGACACCAGCTGCGGCGGCAAGCCGGCCGGCACCCTTGATCAGAAACTCGGCGCCGACGACGAGCAACACCAGCCCGGCAACAAACAATACCGCCGTCATCAGACGGGTCTACATGGATGAGCGGATTCCCGCTTGCTCGGGACGGGGCTAGAGCAATTGGGCATCGCGTTGATCATCCGGCGCCTAACGTATGCCAGGCGCGCTCACGCTGCATCACCTATTCGCCGCGCTCTGTCGTGTTATAGGTGTAGGAAACCACCTTGCCGTCGTCGTTGAAACGGATGACGAGGTCCTGCGTCTTCGCCGGCGCGAACATGCTGTAGCGGTATTTGCCGTAGGTCCAGGTCTGACGGCCATCCTCGATGCCGGTACGCCACGGCGCGCCGAACATCGTGCGAACCTCCTCTTTGCTCGTCTTGCCGATCTGTAACGCCCCGACCTTGCCGGCAGGAAAGTCCTGCCCGACGGTCGCGCAGCCGACGACGGCCAGAACCAACAACGCAATTGCGCCGTTTTTAAAATTATTTCTTGTGTGACGGCGGCTGCCGGGTATGGCGCGATTCATCTGGTTTCTCCTATGGATAAGATTCTGGTGTACGTCGCCCTGCTATCAATTATCGCGCATTTTGCGGAATTCCTGTTGGACGATCTCAATAGAGATCGCCATACCGAACCCCTCGGCCGTCGCGGAACTTGCCATTTTGGCCGTATTGACACCAACCACCTGGCCTTCGCTGGTCAACAGCGGCCCGCCGCTGTTGCCGGGCAGGATCTGGGCATCGGTGACCACGTACCCGTCGCGGAGGCCCGACACCACGCCGGAAGTGACGGAGTCCTTCATCCCCATTGGACTGCCAACCGCAAACACGGTCATCCCTTGCGACAGCAGGCCGGTACTTCCCGGCTTTACGGACGGTGTTTTATATCCGTCCAGCTTTAACAATGCAAGGTCGTGCTGCTGACTGACCGCAACAAGGCGGGCAGAAAGTCGGGTGTTGTCTTTCAGGATCACCTTGAAATTCCGCGCCAGAACGGCCGCACCGCTCTGCAGCTCGAATTCTGATCGAGCACTGCTGAATTCCCGCTCGTGGGACGCAAAGTTCTTTTTTAACTCCAGATACTCACCGTTATATTTCTGGTAACGCTCATTGAGAATGCGGTACTCGGCTTCCGCGGCACGCCGGCCGGAGCCGGCCTTTCGGTCGATTTCCGTTTGGTAGCCGACCAATGCCTGGCGCATCTTCGCCAGGTCCTCGCTGCGGCGCGCGAGCGCTTTCTTGTATTCCTTAAGCTCCTGGTCTTTTTCGCTGACGGCGCCCTGCAACTCCTGCCACTGGTTGGTTTCCGCCGGCTTGACCACATGTTTGTTGGTCAGAATATAGCCGTCTTCCGAAAAGAAAAATCCGGAGCCGGACCCCAGCGGCGTTTCGATGGCGACAACGGCAAGCGTCGCTTCATCAATCGGCGAGCGGGGTTGATACTTCTTGTTCAGTTCGGCCTCCAGGTCCCTGGAGGCGGGGGCCGATCCGCCGGTTTTCTTGCCGGCACCGTCGAGAACTTCGGTTTTGGCGCTGCTGGCCGGCGGCCTGTCACTGAAGTGCCAACCGCCCTGCTCATCCTGATACTTATATATTTCTGCATGCACGCCTGCAGACAAGAAACAACAGCAGATCGCCAGCCATACCGATCGACCAAAAATAGTTGCCGGTCTTTTCATCCACGTTTCCCGACGCTGACACTACGCACGGTCTCGGCCTTGGCGATCAAATCCCGAGTTTCTCCCAAATGTCGTCGACGCGCTGCTTGATTTCATCACTCATGCGTATCGGCCGTCCCCATTGTCGCGTGGTTTCGCCCGGCCATTTTGCGGTCGCATCGAAACCTACCTTGGAGCCAAGACCGGATACCGGCGATGCAAAATCGAGATAATCGATCGGCGTATTTTCAATCAAAACCGTGTCGCGCGCCGGGTCCATGCGCGTCGTCATTGCCCAGATCACGTCCTGCCAGTCGCGCGCATTCACATCATCGTCGGTCACGATGACGAACTTGGTGTACATGAACTGCCGCAAAAACGACCAGACGCCGAACATCACGCGCTTAGCGTGGCCGGGGTACTGCTTCTTCATCGTGACCACCGCGAGCCGGTACGAACAGCCTTCCGGCGGCAGATAGAAATCAACGATCTCCGGAAACTGCTTTTGCAACAGCGGCACGAACACTTCGTTCAGCGCGACACCAAGCACCGCGGGCTCATCCGGCGGACGGCCAGTGTAGGTGCTGTGATAGATCGGATTGTGGCGATGCGTGATGCGCTCGACGGTAAACACCGGAAAGCGCTCGACCTCGTTGTAGTAACCGGTGTGGTCACCGAACGGTCCCTCGTCGGCGACCTCGTCCGGCGCGATATATCCTTCGAGCACAAATTCGCTGCTCGCGGGCACCTGCAAATCGTTGGTCTGACACTTCACCAGCTCGGTCCTGGCGCCGCGCAACAGCCCGGCGAACGCGTATTCCGACAGGCTGTCCGGGATCGGCGTCACGGCCGCGAGTATCGTCGCCGGATCGGCGCCGAGCGCCACGGCGACAGGAAACTTCTCGCCGGGGTGCGCCTGTTGCCAGTCACGAAAGTCCAGCGCGCCGCCGCGCTGGGGAAGCCAGCGCATGATAAGCTTGTTGCGGGCTATCACCTGCTGGCGGTAGATGCCCATGTTCTGCCGTTCCTTGTGCGGACCTTTCGTGACGACCAGCGCCCAGGTGATCAGCGGTCCGGCATCGTCTGGCCAGCAGGTCTGGATCGGCAGCGTTGCCAGATCAACTGCGGCGGCCTCGATCACCGTCTGCTGGCACGGCGCGTTCCTGACCACCTTCGGCGCCATATCGAGCACCTTTTTATACAGCGGCAGCTTCTCCCAGGCGTCGCGCATCCCTTTCGGCGGTTCGGGCTCCTTGAGTGTCGCCAGCAGTTGGCCGACCTCACGCAACGCCGCGACAGAATCCTCACCCATGCCCATCGCGACACGATGCGGCGTACCGAACAGATTGCCAAGTACCGGGATATCGAACCCCGTCGGATGCTCGAACAGCAGCGCCGGGCCATGGGCCCGCAGTGTGCGGTCACAGATTTCCGTCATTTCCAGATACGGATCGACCGCTACGCTGATACGTTTCAGCTCGCCCTGCTGTTCCAGCTGACCGATAAAATCCCGCAGGTCGTCGTACTTCATGGCGGTCCTGACCGTTATATGTGCATTGACGAAAGCGATCCGGCTATTGACGCCGCGATTGCAAGGTTTATACCACGGATAGTAACAGGGCGGAACGACGCCGGCGGTTGCCTATGGCATCGTCAAATTGATTTCGCCGCGGTATTCGAACGGCAGCTTGAGCAGATAATTACTGAGTTTCACATGACCGGTCAGCGCGTAGGTGAAGGTCTCCGGGGGCCCGGATCCGAGCCTTTGCAACTGGCTGAACACGCTCGACAGGTTGCTGACGCCCTCGACCTCCAGAATCGTGCTGTCGAATGCCGGCACCGATACGTCATGCCGGCTGACGCCGTGCGCGAAGTCGGCGTCGTTGAGTACCACGCGGTAATCCATACCCTCGATCGGCAGCGCGAAATCGTTCGGATTCTGGATGCGCAGCCGCAACAGGTAACGCTGTTCCAGCAGACCCAGCTCGAGCAACTGGATACCGGCGAGACTGACAGCCGGCGGCTCGGTCTTGCGGACCAATGATGCGCAACCGGCCATCGCCGTCATTAACGCGGCGATGGCCAGTACGCGCAGGAAATCGCGCCGCACCCGGCGCGGATTACAATAGACATGCATTGCGAGAAGACCCCGTTTCGTAGCGCCGCTGCAGCGCCAACGCGTTACTCGATCGCCAGCGACAGAACAAAGTCTACGAGCTGCGCGATGTCGGCATCGGCCACGCGCGGCGAATAGGGCGGCATCGGAATGCCCTTGGTGACATCGGTCCAGTTACCCTTGCCGCCCGTCTTGACCTTCTTGATCAATTTCTCGCGAACACCGTCGGCGCCGCGATACCTTTCCGCAACGTCGGCCCACGCGGGACCCACCACCTTGTGATCAATGGCGTGGCAGGCGAGACAACCGCTCTTCTGCGCCAGTTGCAGCGCCGCATCCTGTTCGAGCACGGCAACCGGGCTCCGTGTGTCAGCGGCCATGCCGTCCATTTCCGCAGCCGCTTCGGCGGCATCAATGGCAGCAAGATCGGACTCGGTAACCTGATTCTTCAGGCCGGCGACTTCCCCCGTCACGTTGTCGGCCACCTTCCCCGCTGCATCGTCCATTGCGGCGAGATCGTCATCGGACAGTAATTCGGTATCCTCCGGCGCAAACGCTATCGCCTCGTCGGCACCGCCGCCGAGCGAACCTTCATCGGTCGCGATCACCTCGTCAGGCGCCATCGGCAGCGCCTCAACGGGGGTTTGTACGACCGATTTCGCCGGCGTTGCCGGTTGGGCGCTTGCGTTGGTCGCCGGCTGCTCCTTGCTGCACCCGACACCGGCCAGAATCAACAAAGCCGCCACTGCTGTTACGCGTATCATTTCACTATCTCCCCAACATGAATGTGATGTTCAAAACCGGAATTGCTGCCAAACAGGACCAGGATGGTATTAATGCTATAAATTACGTGAATAGTCTCTGGAGTCAATACGGTTATGTTAAATAGTGTGCCGCGTGAAATCCAGCGCCAGCGCGTAATCCGGCCACGCCGGGGATTACCTTGATATACAGACGGAATTCTGGCCGCCATCGCAGGCGCTGGAGCATGGCGTCATGGTGATCGTTGCCCATTGTGCATCGCTCGGCGCGGGCGTCGATCTGAACCAGGGCCGGGGTGCCGCACGGTCGGGAATTTCGGGTTGTTTGTACGCCTGATGGATGAGCCACTTTATGAATCGCGCCTTTACGGCGATATCTCCGGTATTACGTAACCTAATCGCATCGACATAGCGCTGGAAACCCTGGTGACGCACGACGACTGGCGTCACCCTCGTCAACGGCTCCGATTACCCGTTGCCCGGCATCCTGCCGCTGTATTCCATGCGCTATATGGACGACAAAGGCTACCTGACGCAACCACAGGCCACCGCGATTCCGAGGCTCCGGAAAGCCAATCGACTCCTGTGCGACTTTGCACTGAAGCGCACGATGCGGGTGAACGGCAGGCGTTCTGGTGCGCGCGTGTTCGAGACACGCGGGGTATTCGACCGGACCGGCATGACGCCAGCCTGATCCATCGAACCAATGCTATTGCCCGGCGGCGGAATTTCGCGCGATGTATTCGAACGTCGCCTCGTGAACAACGCTGCCGCTACCATCCAGCACCGTCACCGTCCAGGTGCCCGTTAACTGTGGCGTCAGCGTTTTGTTCGACCAGACACGCCAGCGCGAAGCACGGACATCGAACGACACCTCTGCCATCACGTCGCCATTGCGTTGCCAGCGATGTGTAACGCGCTGCCCGTTCATGTCGCCGAGTTCGGTGAAGAAATATACCTGCCCGACGTCGGTGCCGAGTGTCGTGATGTCATCCATCGGCTCGCGATCGCGCATCATCGTCGTGAACACCGCGCGCACAACGCTGCCCCCGGTCGCAGCAGTCACTCGCGTCGGCTGCATCGCCGGCGCGGCGACCGGGCCCTGTTGCTGTGATACTGCGTTTTCACGAACTACTGCCTCCTCCATCGACGTTACGTCGGCCGACGCGGCGATACCGGCTGAGATTGTGCTGACGCCGAGCAGCGCGATTGAAAAAAGCGATGTGATCATGTGGTTCATAGGGGGACCCCGCTGGTTTCGATGAGCGACCATATCACCATAGCCTGTGGCACGATACCGCGGTCGTGGTCACATCGCCAGCCGACGAAGGACCTGTAATACGGGTCAGTGTATTAATTCGTCGCCAGCCGACGATACTAGAACGCGACGCTTTTCGGCCAACTCGATCAACCGGGTCTCTACCAGCCGGTTCACCGTGCCCGGCGGAAACTCGCCGGTGTCATCACGTTCACCCGCGTTCATGCCGGTAAGCAGCGTTATCGCCTGATCGGCGGTTTCGACCGGGTACACGGAAAATTTCCGGTCGCGCACCGCCTGCACGACGTCGGCGCGCAACATCAGGTCCTTGACGTTCGATGCGGGGACCAGCACGCCTTGTAATCCATTCAATCCGCGCGCGTTACAGATATCGAAGAACCCTTCGATCTTCTCGTTCACGCCACCGATGGCCTGCACCTGCCCATGCTGGTTGACCGACCCTGTGATCGCGAACGATTGCTTGATCGCCACATCGGCCAGCGCGGATAACAGCGCCGACAATTCGGCTAGCGACGCGCTGTCGCCCTCGACACCGCCGTAAGACTGCTCGAACACGAGCGTGGCGGCTACCGACAACGGAAACTGCTGCGCATAGCGCGACCCGAGAAATCCGGTCAGGATCAGCACGCCTTTCGAGTGCAGCGGCCCACCCAGCTCGACCTCACGCTCGATATCAATGACGTCGCCTTCGCCCATACGCACGCGCGCCGTCACGCGGGAGGGTTGCCCAAACCGGAAGTGGCCCATATCGACCACGGTCAACGCATTGACCTGGGCGACCTTCTCCCCCTGTGTATCGATCAACAAGGTCCCGCGCGCGATCGCCTGATAAACGCGCTCGCGCACACGGTCAAGACGGAAGATTCGCGCATTGATAGCATTGTCGACGTCGCTGGCAGTGATCGTGTCACGGTGGTTACGATTGGCCCAGTAATCCGCTTCCCGCAACAGATCGGCAATTCCGTGCATATGCGTTGACAGGCGCTCCGCGTCATCTGCAACGCGTGAGCTGTGCTCGATTACGCGCGCCACAGCGCCCCGGTCCATATGCTTGAGGCCCTCCTTGCGTATCAGTGTCGCGATCAGCCGTGCATAAAGATCGTGATTGCCAGCGGTACGCTCCATGCGATCATCGAAGTCGACCGCGACCTTGAACAGCTTGCAAAATTCCGGGTCATAGAACGACAACAGGTAGTACAACAGACCGTCGCCGATCAGGACTACCTTGATGTCCAGCGGTATCGACTCCGGCTCCAGCGACACGGTACTGACAAGACTCAACATCTGGCCCAGCGACTCGATGCGGATGGCGTTGAAGCTGAGCGCACGTTTCAACCCTTCCCACGCGTACGGTTGCGACAACACCTTGCGCGCATCAAGTATCAGGTAACCGCCATTCGCCTTGTGCAAGGCGCCCGGCTTGATCATGGTGAAATCGGTAACCAGCGCGCCCATTTCGGCAAGGTGTTCGACACGCCCGACCAGCGACTGGTAGGACGGGCTGTCCTCGTATATTACGGGGGATGCCTGCTCATCGCCGTGAGCAACCAGCACATTTATCTGGTACCGGTTTTGCGACGGCGCCGCCGTTGCCGACGTCGGCAACGGCATGCCGAAAAATGTGCGCTGCCCGTCCTCCGCCTGGCGAAAACTCTCGACATGATCGATCACGTCGTTTTCGAAGGCGTTCAGATACGCGACAACCGGAGGAAAGACGCTGAATTTCCCGCGTAGATCATCCAGCAGATGCCGGACCGCCAGGGTCGCGATCTCGCGATTCAGCGCCTTGATGCGACTGCGGGCTTCCTGCTTCCAGCGCGGCACCTGGCGGATGGTGCGCTCGAGTTCCCCCTGAAGTTCGAGAATATCCTGCTCGATACCTTGGCGATCCTTTTCCGGCAGTTTCTCTAACTCCTCTGCATTAAGCACCTTGCGGTTGCGCATGGCGGCAAAAGCAAAGCCGGACTGCGTCCGTACCAGCGAAATATTCCTCTCTTCCGCTTCGTGCTGGACTTGCTCCAGCGCATCGCGCTCACGTGTTTCGAATTCCTGCTCGATCTTCGCCACACGCGCACGGTAATCATCGCTATCAAAGGCCGCCGGCACGGCCTCGTGCAGGTCTTCGACCACGATATCGACGTCGTCGCGCAGCTGAACGCCCTTGCCAGGCGGCAGGCGCAGCGCCACCGGCTTGTGCGGGTCGGCGAAATTATTGACATAGCACCAGTCCGGCGGCACCGGCTCGATCGCCGCCTGGCGGCGCAGCAATTCAGCGATGATCGAATGCTTGCCGGTGCCGGGCGGGCCCAGCGCGAACAGGTTGTATCCCTCGCGCCGGATGCCAATGCCGAAACTCAGCGCCCCCATCGCCCTTGCCTGGCCGATAACTTCGGCGAGGTTCTCGAGATCCGCAGTGGAATTAAAGCGAAACTCCTCCGGATTGCAGCGATTGCAAAGCTGCTCGGGTGACAATGACGTGATATCGGACATGTGGCGAAACCAGGGGTTATCGGGTTATTTGTTCTTGCTGGCCGGTATTGGCCGGAAACACGGCAACCGCGGCGCCACTATCCACCACGCCGGCGCCCGTTGATCCGGAACTTGATCGTATAGTAACAAATACATGGACAGCAGGTAGACCCATACCGCCGCCGCGCGGCGGTCAGCGTGTCTCGCCGGAGGTATCGTCATCCGGGTCGGGGAAATCCTCGGCGCTTTTTTCTATCCATTCGAGAGCCGCCTGTTCGCTGGTGAGTTCGCGGCCTTCCTTCAGCTCGACCTCCTTTCGGTAATGCTCGATGTAGCACACCTGTTCGACCATGCGCATGCGGAATACGTCTTCCTTGTCGAGGAACTCGACGCCGATGACGAACCGGCCATTTTCCTCGCGTGACCACGCGACGCGACCGGAGGTTCCGAATGCCGGGCACGAGACCGGAATACGTATGTCGAGTATGCTGCCGATGCGGTGATGTTCACGCGCAACGAAAGATAAACCGCCGTGACTGACGTTACTGAGTGTCTTCGTCTCCGCATCGGCGGCGTGCCCGGGGGAAATCTCGATCGGAATATCCGAGGGATGACGGATAAATTTTCGTGCCATTGATACGTTCCCGGCGATACTGCCTATAGACCAGCCGGAAAGGCACGCCGTCGCGATGATCGGCACGGCAATTACTGCTTGGTCAGCGCCTGCTCGGCGGCCTGCAGCAATACTTGCGAAGACGCCTCATGATTCGGCATGCAGGTCGCGACGCCGACCCGCACCGTCACCTGATCGCCTTTATCAAGATGCGCGTGTCTTATATCCAGGTCCTCGACGGCGGTGCACATTCGAGCGGCGACGGCCTGCGCGCCGCCGCGGCCGGTTCCCGGCATCAACGTGGCGAATTCTGCCTTGCCATACCGGCCAACCACGTCACCCGGCCTCATCAACGTGCCCCGGATTGCCTGCGCAACCTTGGCAAGACAATCGTTGGCGCGCTGTTCACCATAATGCTTATGATAGGCGTCAAAGCCGTTAATCGCGGTCAGAACCACGGAAAGTTCCCGGTTCTCGCGCGCGCCGCGACGCCATTCCCTTTCAAGCAGATCAATGAAGCTGCGACGATTCGATACCGCGGTCACTTCGTCACGGTCGGACAGTCGCTTCAACAACGAATTGATCTGTTGTTGCTGGTTAAGCCTGTTGCGTAACTGATCGATGCCGTCATCGTTATCGGCGCGCGCCAGATAGGTTCTGGTATGCGCCATAATTCGGGAAACGAGCTCGATCTTGTCCGGCATCTTGACCAGGTAGTCGTTCGCACCATCACGAAACGCCCCGGCCTTGCTTGCCGCATCGTCGTTGGACGATAGCACGATAATACTTATGCCCTGCGTCGCCGGTTGCAACCGGAAGTACTTCACAAGGCTCATGCCGTCAATCTCGGGGCGGGTATCGTGAATGATGACGGTCGCATCGATCTCCGCGGCCTTCCGCACCGCCTCGCGCGGATCTCCGCAGTAATGAAAGGCGATGTCCGGCTGATCGGCAAGCATGCGGCGTATTGCCTCGGCGACCATTGATTGATCATCAACGAGTAACACGACAGCGCGGGGAGCAATTTTCGGCGCGCCGCCGCGTTGATCAGGACGATTGGCGGGTGGAGACATAGAACACGGCGACCCCTGGTTACTTTATGGTTTTGGTATAAAAATTGTTTTTATTGATCCATGTCAAGGCACCACTGGCCCACCACCCTTATAGTATGTTTTAAGCATACAGGCAACTTCCCGTAAGGGCGGCATTCCGGGGCCGCAAACGAGGAAAGCAAAAGAAATCAACGCATAATCCTGGCAAGTCGACGATGGAGGTAAACGGGCATGGAACATCGCTATGGTTTGCGCAAACCGGTGTCGCTTGACGTGCTCCTCTACTATCAAGGCCTGCCAGTGAGTATATGCCCGGCGCGCGATATCGGGCTCGGCGGCATCTCGGTCAGGCCGACACAGCTGGCCATCCTGCCACCGCACTCGCCGGTGGAAATCGAGTTGCTGCATGAAGATGCCAGTAAACGGGAGCGACTGCCGGCCTATGTCGTACACTCCTCGTCACACGGCATGGGATTTCTTTTCTCGACGATCAGTCAAGAGGCTTTCCACCGCATACGGGAAATATTGACGGAACCGGCGGCCAGCGGCGAAACGGCTCGGCTGGCAAGCGTGGTCGTCAGATGATCTGTCCCGCCCGACCGGTCTTTGCGCCAGCACCCGGGACACCCGCAAGAATCTCCAGTTGCGCGAGATTATTGACGCAGACGTGCTTGCCCCGCACCGTAAGTAATCCCTGCCGCTGAAACCGGCTGAACAACCGGCTGACGGTTTCATGCGCCAGTCCGAGGTAATTGGCGATATCGTCGCGCGACATCGGCAGATGGAACTCTTGCGCCGAATACCCCTGTTCCCGGAAACGCCGCGCAAGACTCAATAACAATGACGCCAGACGTTCATCCGCGGTTTTTTTCCCAAGCAGCAACATGGTTTCCTCGTCCTGCAGGATTTCCTTGCTCATCATGCACAGCATCTGGTGCAACAGACCGGGAATGTCCTGCGCCAGCGTTTCCAGTTTTTCAAACGGTATTTCACAGACGCTGGCCCGGTCCAACGCCACGGCACTGCTACCGTGACTGCCGGTATGCACACCATCCACACCGACCAGCTCACCGGCCAGATAGAAAGCCACGATCTGCTCGTCGCCATCGTAGCTACAGGTAAATGTCTTCATCGCACCGGAAAACACGACGTAGATGGACCGGAAGGGCTCACCTTCATGAAACAACGCGGCGCCGCGCGCCAGCGGTACGCGGTGACGAACAATGGCACTCAGCTGCTCGATCGCCGGCGTCGTCACCTGGCCATGATCGCACAGTTGCAACAACCCGCAATGACGGCAGGCGTGAGGCGGTGCCACGAGATCAATGACGTTCCGATGAGTGGTCTCAGCCATCTGGTATCCTGTGTTGCAATCACCGAATGTCCGGAAAACTGGGGTGCTGCGCCGGGAGAGTGACAGGTACGCGCCACAGACTCTATCATCGAAAGATACCAGTCCGGCACCTGAATGCAAGTAAATTTAATTTGCCGGCGACGACGGAAAGATATCACCGATCATGTATGGAAATGACTTTTGAAAACAAGCGAAAACGCATGGTCGACGAGATCCGCACCGAGGTGATGTATACCCGGCATCTGCTGCACAGGCAGGCACTCAACCAACGGGTTATTGACGCACTGATGGCGGTGCCGCGGCATAAATTCGTACCGCCGGACATGCAACCTTTTGCGTACGCCAATGAACCGTTACCAATTGGTAACGAACAAACGATTTCGCAACCGTACATCGTCGCAATCATGACCGACCTGCTCGAACCCGAACACCATCATCGTGTTCTTGAAGTGGGTACGGGTTCCGGGTACCAGGCAGCAGTTCTGTCACGGCTGGTGAAAACTGTCTATACCGTGGAAACGATCGCCGCGATCGCCGCCGAAGCAACAAAGCGACTGAACGAGCTTGGCTACCTCAACATTCTCACCCGGACCGACGATGCCTATTTCGGCTGGCCGGAATATGCGCCGTATGACTCGATCATTGTCACCGCCGCGGCACCGCTGATCCCGCCGCCGCTCGTCGAGCAGCTCAAACCGGGCGGACGCATGGTCATACCGGTCGGATCCATGTTCGGGCAGGATCTCGTGCTGGTCAAAAAAGATGCCGACGGAAACATTACTACCGAAACTCTGTTACCTGTCGCTTTTGTCCCGTTGACCGGTGATCATAGCAACACCTGACATATCGGCTGAACGCTGTCCGGGCCGGCCGCTAACGACGGAACGTATAGAGACCGCGCGCCGCATCGTATGCCAGATCCTCTTCGGCACGCTCACCGTTGAAGGCCTTTTTAAAAAACTGTTGAACCGACCGGTTACGCAACGATGTGCCTTCGAAGTAGGCGTGTGACTGGCGCACCCATGGCGCGCTGGTGAAATCAACGTATACGGCCTGCACCGATTGAAGGTTATAAGGATAGTGGCCGAGCCGGGCCTTCTGATCCCCGCCGGCCTTCATGCGCGATGCCAGCAATGCGGCATCATCCTCGTTGATCGTGACATAGGTGCGGCGGCGGCAGTTGATCTGATCAACCCACTGCTCATGCCCTTCGTTGTTGGTATCGGCGGCAACCATGATCACGTTGTCAAATAACAGCGTGCGCGCGCGATAAACGGATGACAGCAACAACTGTTTGTAAAGATAGTTACCCATGCTGTGCAACGCCATGTTGACCGTGAACGGACAACCCCGCTCTGTTATCGCAGTGATGTACTCGTTACGCGCTTCATAATTATCGGGAAACTTCTTCACCGCCCCCATCGCGATGATGTGATAGTTTTCCGCGTTGAACTCGTTTAAATAGTCGGCCATCTTCGCCAGCGCGCGATCCAGCGCGCCGATGGACGCCCGCGCGTCGCGCTTGTCGCTCATGTAGCTCGCGACGCCGTGCATGCCGCCGCCGTTGGCCGGCCAGCTGAATGCAACCACTTCGACGCCGTACTCGCGCGCAAAACCTGCGGCCCGGTCCAGCATCGCCTCAAAATCGTTGTTATAGCCGTGTACGAAAAACAGAAAATTTCGCTTTTCAGTCCGCACCTGTTTTAACAGCTTGCGCGCCACATAGCGGCTGGCGAATACCGGACCGGTGTCCGTGATATCGACCTCGCGCTTCATTTTGTCGGTGATGGCATCAGGCAATATATCGATATTCCAGCGCCCGGCCGATTTTTGCGCCTCGACGAGCCGCAGTTCATTCGGTCCTTCGCTGTTCGGTTTTGCACCGAGCTTGTTCAGCCCGCTCGCGGACTCGTCAATTGCACGGTTGGTCACAATAAACATTGAACTCCTCCATGGTCCATGGCGCCGGCCGAGATCATGTCTCCCTGGAACTCAATTTACAACGTGTGGCGCCACCTCGTCACGAAACCGTAACCGCGCGTAGCGGTGTCGCGGCTATCGCGCCCGAGCAAAGACCACCGGCCGCTGCGAAGAAGCGTACATTGCGGCCGGGGTTCTCTTCCGGCGGCCTGTCGCGCCCGCCGACTGGAACGGTATTCGCCATTGCATACAATCAGTTATCCGATACTACCGCGATGGGACTCATCTAAATAAAGGCGCCGCTCAGCCGATACGTGTTTTGCGCCGCCCCGATACCTCGCGGGGTGCGTGACCCAAAACCGGCATGGTAGGACTATGGACGCTGCAAAAAAGTCGCTGACGAGCGACCTTCTGAAAGACTTTACGCCGCTGAAAGGACTGGCGCCGGAGCGATTCGCGGAGGTAGTCGAGAAGATCAACATCCATGACGTCGCTATCGGGCGTTACCTGTTCAAACACGGCGAGCGGGACAACAACACCTACTTTGTCATCAAAGGCATCGTCGCGCTTCTGGATCACGAGGACGTCGAGATCGCCTCGATCAAGGGCGGCAGCAAAGACGCCCTCGAGGCGCTCGCACCGAAACAACCACGTACCTGCTCGGCCCGTGTCACAAAGACCGCGACTATCGCAACTATTGGCACCAATCTGCTTGAAGTTCTGATCGGCAGCGATTCGCTGTCCGGATTCGCGGTCGGCGCAATCGACGAGGGTGATGACGACGACTGGATGTCGCTGATGTTGCGCTCGCGCGTATTTCAGAAACTGCCGCCGGTGAACATCAGCCGCCTGATCACCGGTATGGAACCGGCATCGCTACGGGCAGGAGAAAAGGTGTTCAGCGAAGGTGACAATGGTGACTGCTGCTACACGATAAAATCCGGACGCTGCAAGGTCAGCCGCAGCGGCGCGGGCGGTAAAGAAGCCGTTCTTGCCGAACTCGGCGTCGGCGACAGCTTCGGCGAGGACGCACTGTTGTCCGATGCCAAACGCGGCGCCACGATCACAATGCTCACCGACGGCGTGCTGATGAAGCTGCCGAAGAAAGCGTTTCTCGAGCTGCTGAACCAGCCGTTGGCGACGGACACCACCTATGAGGAAGCGGTGACGTTCATCAACGGCGGTGCGAAATGGCTGGACGTCCGAACGGCAGAAGAGTATCAGGCCAAGCATATTGCAGGAAGCATAAGCATGACGTATGCGACGCTGCGCGACAACGTCAACTCGCTTGAGCCGGGCATTACCTACATTGTCTGCTGCAATGACGGGCATCTGAGCAACGCCGCGACCTTTTTTCTGAATCAGAAAGGCATCGATGCGCGAGTTCTCAGCGGCGGTCTTAACTCAGTTCCCGTGGAAAATTCTGCGCGCGCGGCGGACGTGATCCCGATAGTAAAATCGCCAACACCCCCAAATGAGTCGCCAGAAAGAGCTGCCGACGGCGCGGACGCGGTACCGAAAAAAACCTATAAAAAAGCTGTCGAGGCGCGTCTCAACGCCGAAAAGGAATTGCTCAAGATCAAAACCGCCCAAACACGCATCCAGCAGATGCTGCACGGCGAAACAGAGGCTCGCGGTAATGCCGAACGCGAAGTCGCCCGTCTGACCGGGGAATTCGACGCGCTCAAACAGGCCCAGGCAGACGCGCGGGAAAATACCGCCGTCACTGCCGCGCGAATCGAACAGCAGGCGCGGAATTCTACGGAAAAACTCACCGCTGAACTCGCCGCCGTGCGCGCTGACCTCGACGGCCGCAGCCAGGCGCTCGCCAAATCAGAGCAGAACCGCGGGCTGCTGGAACGCGAGATCGCGTCGCTGACGCGACGGCTCTCCGAAACCGAAGGATCGTCTAACGACGCGGCCACCCGGCTACGTAGCGAACTCGGCGAACTTACCGCGAAACTGCGTGGCGCGACCGACAAACTGGATGCGGCGATCGGCGAAAAGACAGCTGCCGTGACCAGCAGCCGGCGCATCGAGGCTGAGCTTGGCGATCTGAAACGTCAGCTGGATGCAACGGCGAAAGGCGGCGAGGCGATGGCGGCACAGATCCAGCAGGCGGAACAGGCCAAGCGCACTGCGGTGGAAGCGACAGAGCGGCTCCGTGCCGAGCTCGACGCACTGCAGCGGCAGTCGCAACTCGACCGGGAGGCACACGATAAAGAGCTGGCGAACCGCCAACGTGAGCTGAAACAGGTTGTGGAATCACAGGCAAGTACCTCGCAGCATGCCACAGACGCGCAGGCCCGAGCGGAGAAACTCGAACACGAAATTTCTGAATTGCGGCAGACGACTGATGCGGCGCGGCGCGATGTCGACGCTGCCGGCACGGAGCTGGTCCGGGTACAGCAGGCCCTTGACGACGCCAACAGTCATAGCTCGGCACTGGAACGCGAGATCGCGGACCTGCGGAAATCCGCGGAGGGCGCGCAGCACGATGCAAAGACCAGCGGCACAGAACTGGTCAAGATCCGGCAGGATCTGGATGACGCTCAACGGGATTCGACCGGGCTGCGCGACGAGGTCGCGTCCCTGACACGGCAACTGGGCGAGCTTGCCAGTAAGCGGACTGAGGCCGAGCAGGGCCACAACTCGCTGCAAAAGGAAGCTGAGGAGCTGCGTGATCGGCTGGAGCGAACGTCAACTGAGCATAAGGAGGCTACACGGCAACACGCGGCAGAGAATCAGGCGCTGGAGACGGAACTGACGAATAGCCGCACAGCGATCGATCAGCTGCAACAGGATAAGCGGCAGGCCGACGCAAAGACCGTGTCGTTACAGCAGACGGTTAACGAACTCGCGGAGGGTTCGACGAAGGCGGCGAACGGCCTCGCCTCCACAATACAACAACTCGAGTCGCAGCGAGACCAGCTAAGTAAGCAACTTGGCGACACACAGACCCTGGCCCAACGCCATGCCGACCGCATCGAGGAAATCGAACAGCAGCTGGGCATCGACTCGCGCGCGCAAACATCGCAAACCGATGAGATCGACAGGCTGCGCCAGGAACTCGATGAGACGCGCGCCGGGTCGGCCGCAGCAGCGCGCGGTGCCGATCAGATACAAGACGATATTAATCAGGTTCGGCAACAGCTCGAGCAGACATGCGGCGAACGGGACACGGCAAGGCAACAGCTGACGCAGGCCGAAGCCAAGATCGAATCGTTAAAGAACGAGGCGACAGCGACGGATGCCCGTGCCGGCGAGTTCGCGAGTAATGCCGAACGGTTGCAAGGCGAAGTCGATGAACTCGGCGCGCGACTGGCGGCCGCTGAGCAGGATACCCGCGAGCGGCTCGAACGCGAGCTGTTGTCGGCACAAGAGGAGCGCGAGTCTGCCCGCCGAGAGCTTGCCGAGCGCACCGCGGAGGCCGCGGCCGAGATATCCGAAAAGCGTGCCAAACTGGCAGACCATCAGTCAGACGCGGAAGCGATCATCGAGAAAATTGAACGCGAGTCGGAGTACAAGCTCGCCAAGTTGATGCGCGAGGGCGAAGAACTCAAGGCCAGGCTGCAGGCGCAAACCGATAAGGCAGAGGCATTGGCGGCACGGGACAAAGAGACGACGAAAACGCTGGCCAGGTACGAGAAGGAGCTTGTGCAGTCGGAAAAGCACCGCGGCAGACTTGAGGCGGCCATCGAAAAGGCCAAGCAGATTCCGTCCCACGCAAGCACCGGCGTGACCACCAGCGTCAGCGGCCGTGTCGCGAAGGCAAGTATCGCTCTATTGGTGATTGCCGGACTGGTCAGCGGCGCGTGGATCTATCTTGGAAAGCCGTTACCGCAGGCGCTATCGACAGCGCCGCATACCACCGGCGAGGACGAGACAAACAAGAATTCCGGAAACGGCGAAGGGTCGCCAACGGCAGACGCAACGCCAGGGCCGGGGCCGATACGATCATTTCGGGACCGGCTGGTCGATGGCGATAGCGGCCCAACCATGATCGAACTCCCGGCTGGCGACTTTGAAATGGGAGCCAGCGGCGTTTCGCAGAACTTTAGCGAGCGTCCACAGCACCATGTAACGGTATCGCGCTTCGCGATTTCAAAATACGAGGTGACGTTCGCAGACTACGACAAGTTCGCCGACACTACCGGCAGGCAACGGCCGAACGACGAAGGACGGGGCCGTGGTAACCGTCCGGTGACCAGGATCAACTGGCACGATGCCACGGCCTACACAGACTGGCTGTCGCAACAAACCGGTCACGCGTACCGCCTGCCGACGGAGGCCGAATGGGAATATGCTGCACGCGCGGGCAGTATCACGTATTTCTGGTGGGACAGTGACGTCAAACCGGTACCGGCCAACTGCCTTGACTGTGGCGGCGACTGGGATCGCGACGGCGCGTTTACGGTCGGGAAGTATCAGGCCAATGCCTTCGGCTTGCACGACACCGCAAGCAACGTCGAAGAATGGGTGCAGGACTGCTATTACGAAAACTATCAAGGCGCGCCGACCGACGGCAGCGCCCGGACGACATCGGCATGTCAGGAACGGGCTGCGCGCGGCGGATCGTTCATGACCACAATCAACGACCTGCGCTCGAGCAAACGGTCACACTACACGGCCGACACGCGCAGCAACCGTATCGGTTTCCGGCTGGCGCGCGCCCGTTGAAGCACTCCTGCCGGTCCGCGTAATCGCCAGGCAGGCCAGCCGGCAACGCGAACGTCACGGTCGATATCCGGATATTTTCATTCCCGCAATCCCGCGATATGCCGAACACGCGCATCTCGGCGCCTTGCTCAAGAGCGGCGTGCTCACAGCAAACTCGCTGATCGTCAGCCCCCGGCAACATAACCAGTACGCCGGACGCGTTCTCGATAAACTACACGGCGGCGGGCACCGGTAGATTTGGCAACAGCGGGCATGGTCTGGTCACGATGGCGACACCGGCGGTATTCCAAGCCACGCAATCCGGCTCGCTGCATGACGCAGCGCACCGGCGCGAACAACGCCAACGTCATGCTGATTGCGCTGGATAGCGCCAACCCGAAGCGGACATTGACGAGCACGGCAGACATGGCCGAAACGACGATTAATGGGACGCAGACGGCACTGGCGGCCGCGCAAATGAATTAACTATGGAACACTAGCCGGGCAAACGGTCGCTCTGACCGGCTGGTGACTTTGATTCACTGCAACTCTCGCAGCCACCGCCGCTCTTGCGCTTGCCGAAGCCGAGTTCCCGGACAACCCAGCGCGTCGCCAGCGCAAGACACACCAGCAACACGACCGCAAGCAACGTTGTTTCCAGAAAACCCATCGAGTTCACGCGAATAACCCTCCAACCATGATCACAAACAGCGCCATCAGCCAGGCGAGCGCCAGACTGAGAACGATCGAGAATGCTGCCCAGCCCCATGTGCCTGCTTCGCGGCGGATGGCCGCGATCGTCGCGAGACATGGCATGTAGAGCAGCGTAAAGACCATGAACGCCAGTGCCGTCAGTGGCGGCATCGCGCCGGCAAGGGCCGCACGCAAACTATCGTTCCCTGCGTCGACATCGCCGCCAACGTTATAGAGCACGCCAAAGGTCGACACGACGATTTCCTTGGCGACCATGCCCGTCATCAGCGAAATCGTGGTCTGCCAGTTGAATCCGAGCGATTCAAAAACGGGCTGGACCGCAATACCGATCTGGCCGAGGTAGCGCTCCTTCTGCAATTCACGCGCTTCGGCGTTCTTCAATTGCGTTAACGCCGCCCGCTGCACCTCCGGCGCTGCGGCCGCCGCGACCACTGCGGCACGTTCGGCTACGTAGTCACGGCTGAGCTCAACGTCGCGCGGAAACGCCTGCAAAAACCAGATGATGATCGATCCGACAAACACGACACCGGCGATCTTGCGCAAAAAATGCACCGCCTTGTCCCACATGTGCATGATCAGCGAACGGATCGTCGGCAGGCGGTAAGGGGGCAACTCCATCACGAAGGCATCGCCTTCGCCACGAAACAATACCGTGCGCAGCATCAACGCGGCGCCCAGCGCGACGGCGACGCCCGCCACATGCATACCGAAAACGACGGTGCCCGCCCAGTCGGCGAAAAATACACCGGCAAACAAAACATATACGGGCAGGCGTGCCGAACAACTCATGAAAGGTGCAATCAGGATGCACAGCAGCCTGTCACGGCGGCTTTCGATCGCGCGCGTCGCCATGATGGCCGGCACGTTACAGCCAAATCCCATGATCAACGGAATGAACGCCTTGCCATGCAGACCGATGCTGTGCATCACCTGGTCCATCAGAAAGGCGGCGCGCGCCATATAACCGGTGGTTTCAAAGAACGCGATAAACAAAAAGAGGATCATGATGTTCGGCAGGAAAATCAGAATGCCGCCGACGCCGCCAATAATACCGTCGACGATCAGATCCCGCGTCAGACCGGCCGGCAATATCGCGGTCAAGGTATCGCCCAGCCAGACGACGCCCGTATCGAGCCAGGCCATCGGATACTGGCCTACCGTAAACGTGGCCTGGAACATCAACCACAACGCGGCGAGAAACAGCGGTAGCCCAAACACACGGTGCAGCAGCAGGTTATCCACCATATCGGTGATATTGACGTGCCGCAACGCGCCGGTCATTTCCACCGTTTGCTGTATCAGGCCAGTTATATATCCATACCTTCCGTCCGCCAGCAACACCGCCGCATCGTCACCGTGCATGCGCACGATGTCCCGGCACTTGTCTTCGATGGCCGTCACCAGCGATTCATGCTCACTTTCGCGCCGCAGCACCACCTTGTCGCCTTCCAGCGCCTTGATCGCCAGCCAGCGCGCGTGCCCGGCGGACATCGTCTCAGGATGCAACTCCTTGACCAGTTGCTGCACGCCTTCGATCGCCTCTTCCAGATGATCGTCATAGGCAATCGCGACATTGTGATATTTCCGAGCGGACTCTATCGTATCGACGACGGCGTCCAGCATCTCTTCGACGCCGCGGCGGAACCGCGCGACGGTTTCGATGATCGGCCCGCCAAGCTTCATCGATAACGCTTCCATATTGAAACGCATGCCTCGCATATGCGCCTCGTCGCTCATGTTCAGCGCATAGACACGCGGCACCCCCATTTCAATCAGCTGTGTCGTCAGAAACAGGTTACGCTCGAGATTGCCGGCATCGAGCACGTTGATCACGACATCCGGCTTGTCCAGCATGATGAAGTCACGGCAGATGATTTCGTCCGGTGTCGTCGACGACAACGAATAGATACCAGGCAGATCGACTACGCGCATCCGCATCCCGGCATGATGCACGATGCCGACTTCCATGCGGACATCCGCGCCGGGGAAGCGCACGTCCTGATGATGCCCGCCGCTCAACTGCTGAAACAGCGTCGCCTTGCCGATATTCGGGTTGCCAAGCAGTGCGACAGTAACCGTCTTGGTGATCGATGAGGCGGAAACCTTGACGTCCATAATGTCAGGCGTCCCGGCCCGATCCCGGGACGCCTGCGTATGACTCGAGAATTACCTTGTCCGCGTCTTCATTGCGCAGGCTGATTCTGTAGCCGCGCACCAGATAGGTTCGTGGATTGCCGAATGGCGCCGTGTGCGCAAGACCGACGGTTGCGCCTTTGGTAAAACCCATTTCGGCAAGCCGCTGCTTGACAGGGCCATGGCCGTCGATACGTGCGATCACGCCGGTATCACCGCGTTGCAGCTTAAGAAGTGTTAACAGGCTCGTAATAGCATCCATTTGGCGTTCTTTCGTAGTCTTGCGAAGAGAAAACGCGAATCCCTACCGCCAGACGCTATCACGCCGATTGTTGCATCGCAAGGGTATTTTCAGACGCGCGCCGGTATCCCGGCAACACGCGAAAAGCATTAATAACCGCATGAAAAACTGTTCATTTCAAATGTGACAGCCCGGCCGAAGCGGTGTTTTGTCGGCGCCGCGGTTCAGCGACCTTCGTGCGCGGTCATCCAGGACGGGTGGGGGCGCGAACTCGTTACGCGCGCGATGCGCGTAACTGCTGGACGGAGCGACCAATGACATGCACCGCCGAACGCAAGAATATCCCGGCGATCACGACGCCAATGATGATATCCGGCCAGCGCGACTGGATCGCCCACACGCCGACGGCGGCAACCAGCACCCCGGTATTGGCAATAATATCGTTGCGCGAGCACAGCCAGACGGAACTCATATTCAGATTGTCGCCACGGTGAGTCCACAACAAACGCAAGCAAGCCAGATTAGCGGCCAATGCCAGCAATCCGACGATACCCATGGTTTCCGCGACCGGAACCATCGGCATGACGATTTTGTATACCGCCTCCGTCAAAACAAATATCCCGAAAGCCGCCATGATCGCGCCCTTGAGCAGCGCCGCCGACGCCTGCCAGCTGTCGTCGCGATTGATCACGTAGAGACTGAAGCCGTATACCAGCGCATCACCGAACATATCCAGCGAATCAGCGAGTAGCGCAGTCGAATTCGCGATAATGCCGGCGGTCATTTCGACGACGAACATCACCGCATTAATGACTAGCACTATCACGAGCACGCGCCCCTGGCTTTCTTTCAGGGCTGCGATATCACAGGCCTTGTCTTCGCAGCAGCTCCCCATGAAGATTTCCTCGTCAGTCAGTCAACACAACAGTGATATCAGATCCTTCCGATATCGTCATTCCCGCGCCGACTCGGGCCCAAGCCGGGAGGGAGTCACGGATCAAAGTCCTTCGCGGTATTCTCGTACGAGACGGCGCAGCCTTGCAAGCGCGGACGCCACCCTGACCCTGGACACACTACGCGGGCGCGGCAGCGGCGGCACGAATTCGGGCTGCAGCACCTGGTCAGTGACAAATTCGTCGATCATCCGGTATATTTCATCCGCGCCCAGATTCTTGTGCTGGGCCAGCAACACTTCCGCGACCGCGATCACGCCGTCACCGGTAATGCGGTCATACCGGTTGATCACCTGCACGCGCACCGCCAACCGCTGCAACATCTCCCGCGCCGACACCCGTGACAGGTTTGCCATGCGCGCGACCAGATTCAGATAACAACGCTGAAACTCACGTATCCTGCGCCGGCGCCAGGCGGTTATCTGCCGGTCCTGCAGGTCCGTATAATTGGACGCCATGATTTCCATAAACACATCCGCGTCAACCGGTTTAACGTCGTTGGCCAGATAGATGCCCGGGAGTTCACGCAGGACATCCCGCATGCAGTAGATCGCATCCCAGGTGATGCCATCCGTCACCTCGCGCGGCCCGCGACATGATTTTGCCCGTTCGAAAAACGAGAAGACCTTGCGAAACGCCTGCGACGCGGCCGCGGCGGCTCCATCGGCCATCATCCGCTCGCACAGGCGCCGGTCAGCGCCAGTCTTGTAGAGTAGCGCCAGATTCTTGGTTCGCTCGAAAACGGCGTCAAACTCCTGCAGGATGCGATGCCTGCCGAACTCGCGGATGCGTTTCTTGTTGCCGGCGATCAGAAAGTCCACCATCTGGGCGAACGTCTGTACGATGTATCGCGCCTTGTTGCGCTGCTCGGTAATAGTCGTCGAGTAGCGATCGACATCGTCATAACGGTACTCGTGATGATACAGACCGAACTGCCGTAGCGATCCGTAGTCGATAATGCCGGCATCGCACAGGATGTTGTCGCCGTCCCAGTCCAGCCAGCAGAAAATGTACTCGCTCTCGAACATCGCCGCGGCCTGCGCAAAGCGGTGACAGACCGCCTCGAGAAAGTACTGGTACTTTGCGACCGGCGAATTCATGCGCGGCCACTCGCCATTGCAGACACGGCGCTCGATATAAAAATCCACCGCATTTTTCAGCGCCGTGATATTTCCCTGTTTCAGGCAGGCGAAGAAGTGGGCGGGCCGCAACAGACTCCTGGCGGCGCGCACATTGACCGCGGTACCGTCAGGATACGCGATGATCGCCAGCGTACGTTCCGTCGCAATACCGTTGCGATGCATGATCTCGCTCATCAGCGCCGCGCTGACGCCTTCGAGCAGATCGGCCTGTCCGCAACCGTAGGACACCGACGGATCACCGGTCTTGAAAAAGCGTTTCTGGTTTGCCGTTGCCGGACTCAAGCAGGTCGCGCCGGTGCCGCAACTCGAAATATCCCACGTCACGCCGCGACGCCGGAAGAATCCGTTCCAGATACTGCGGCCGTCGCCGGAAGTCTTGCCAAGCCTGCCGGGATGCTGCGGCTGCAAATATCGGGTTGCCATGTAACGATGGGGACGGATGTCCTGATCGTCAACCGGCGTGTTATGGATAATGTCGTACTCGTTAATGATCTGCAGACCGAACGTCTGCAGCAGCACGTCACTCAGTTCACGGCTCAGCGCATGACGGTGGTCGGACGGCAGCAGACCCATTTCCTGCGCCAGATCAAAATTGAAATAAAACACCTCGCCCTGGTGACGCGTGCGGACAAAGTAATCGACATAACCGTCTGGTACGGCGTCGCGGTACGGATGCCGACCGTCGATCGCTGCAAACGCCGTGTAACCTGTCTTCGCCCCGGAACGCGCGGCATGCCCCGCACCGGCTTTTTTCTTCCCCATGTGGGGTGTATCGGATTCCGCCGGTACGTCTTTAGCCAGAACACACGCTAAGCAGTGGAATAACAAGAAAAAACCCGGGCAGGAAAGAAAAGTACCGGGGCAACCGGCGGCCGTCGGAAAGCTCAGTGGTCGCGGGCAAAGTGCTCGCGCGTCAATGCAAAAACGACGGGGCTCAGCAACAGCAACGCGATCAGGTTCGGGACAGCCATCAGCGCATTGAGCGTATCCGCCAGCAACCAGATGAAATCCATATCGACTACCGCACCGACCGGTATGGCGCATATCCATAAAATCCTGAACGGCAGTATCGACCGGACACCGAACAGGTACTCGGCGCAGCGCTCACCGTAATAACTCCAGCCAAGCAGCGTCGTATAGGCAAACAGCACCATGCCGAGCGCGACGACCGTGGTACCGACCCCCGGCAGCATGGCCTCGAACGCTGCCGAGGACATTGCGGCGCCATTGGCGCCGTTGGTCCATACGCCCGAAATCACAATCACCAATCCGGTAATGCTGCAAACGATGATCGTGTCGATGAATGTGCCGAGCATCGCGACCACGCCCTGTTGCACCGGGCTGTCGGTCGTCGCGGCGGCGTGCGCGATCGGTGCGCTGCCGAGCCCCGCTTCATTGGAAAAAACACCTCGCGCCACGCCGAAGCGTAGCGCCGCCCAGACAGCGGCGCCGGCAAATCCACCCTGGGCGGCGACCGGCGTAAACGCGCTCTTGACGACGAGCCAGATCGCATCGGGCACGGCAGAAGCGTTAAGCCACAGAATCAACAGCCCGGCGGCGACGTAGGAAATTGCCATGAACGGCACCAGTACATTCGCCACTTCGGCGATACGCTGGATGCCACCGATAAGCACCAGACCCGTTCCAACCATCAGAATGATGCCTGTCAGCCACTCGTGCACGCCGAATGACGACTGCATGACATGCGCCACGGAGTTGGCCTGCACCGTGTTGCCGATACCGAAGCCGGCCACCGCGCCGAATACGGCGAACGTCGCGCCGAGCCATGCCCAATTCCTGCCGAGACCGTTCTTGATGTAGTACATCGGTCCGCCGACATGCATGCCGCGCTCATCGACTTCACGATAGCGGATGGCCAGCACCGCCTCGGCATACTTCGTTGCCATGCCGACCAGCGCCGTACACCACATCCAGAACAACGCGCCGGGACCGCCGAAATAGATCGCCGTCGCGACGCCGGCGATATTGCCTGTACCGATCGTCGCCGATAGCGCCGTCATCAATGCGCCGAACGTGCTGATGTCGCCCTCGCCGTGCGGCGCGCGGCCTTGCCATAGCAGCTTGAAGCCGTAGCCAATCTTGCGCACGGAGATGAAGCGCAGACCGATACTCAGATAGATGCCCGTACCGAGAATCAGGACAAGCATCGCCGGACCCCAGACGACTTCATTGATCGAGGTGACCAGTTCCGTCATGGCGACAGCAACGCTAGATACGGATACAACGGTCATTCAGTACGGATAAAGCAGGAAGAGCGCAAACCCAAAGCATCTCACACGATCTCCGCGGAACAATATCCGGAAAACCCATGGTCCGGATCCATCGACAACCCGGCAAACGAGACAGTCCCGACAGGCGTCCCGCGCACGGTCGTGCATCTACCGATCCGCAGCCGGCCGGTCTACCACCCGCGGCCGGCATGCTGGTTATTCTTCTTCGTCGTTATGTTCGCTGTGGCTTTTGTAGGCATAACCGACCAGTAACGCTATCGCCGCCATCGCCAGAATCTTCATAATACCGTTCATGTGTCAACTCCCTGTCTGGGTACCACCACCGAAACCCCGACACTGCGTTCGGGACCACCTTGAGACAAGGGCTATTCTGCGCCCGGGCCCCGGTCAAATCAAATGCTCATGGACCGACGCCAGGCTGCCACAAATCGCCGATCATCACACTTATTTAATAAATCGGAACGACAACGGATACCGGTACCACACGCCATCGTTGGCCTTGACCGTCGCAATCACGATGCTGATCGCGTTGAAGACCACCAGTATCAGCAAGAACAACGAGCCGACCGACAGAAAGAACAGCATCACGCCGATCAAAAAACCGACAAACACGGTGATCTGGAAGTTCAATGCCTCGCGGCCCTGATGATTGACAAACGGCATGTCGTCTTTCTTGATCAACCACAGCACCAGCGGCCCGACAAGGCCACCAAACGGAATGATAAATCCGGCGAACGCGGCCACATGACACAGCATCGCCCAGGTGCGTTCAGTTCTGACAATTCCGCAACTATCCACCCCTGACGCCATATTCACCTTCTCCGCGACGTGCTGCCAACGAACCCCCGCCGCTGGCCACCGCCCGCGATCGGCGATGATGCCAAACAATATACGGTCCGTGCATGGCCCGTCAAACGCACGGAACCGCCTGTACTCGCGGCTTGACCGAAATATTTCGCGCGACCCCGAATCTTATGCGCGCGTTAAATTCCGTCCGCGAAACCCCGTGTACCGCAGGCACGTTGCCAGGGAGGGAGCGAACGCATGTCGCGCTTCCCGACAGCCAGACCAGTTGGCGTGATTGCTCACGACGCGCATGCGCAACCGAAGACTCGGGAAGTGAAACCGTCGCTACAAGCGTCTTCTTATTGGTTGATTGTTTACTGTCGCTTGCCGCAGATCGCTGCCTTGCGTGACACGCAACAGGAGTTTTATATCAACCGTTCGCTAGTAACCCGTCAGTTCAACGTAACCACTGCCTTGAATATCACGCCCGGCATTCGTGCCGGTCACCGATACTGCCCCTTCCCAATACCTGACCGACAGATCAAGCTCCTGATCGTCGATCACCGGTGTGACATCGACAGACAGCGACAGCGCCGGCAGCTGCAACCGCCAGCGGGATGGATAGCGCGTGCCGCTGTGCGCACTGGTCCAGTGATCGCGCTCCTCGATAACGCCGTCGCACGCCGCAAGTGTTTGTGTCGAGCCGTCCGGCCGGACCAGTACGCCACCGCTGAATGCGCTGGCCGTACCGTCCTTGTTGCGTAACCGGTAAAACATCACATCGCGGCCATCGTCCAGTTGCAGCGCGAACCAGTCCCAGCCGGCCTGTTCGGGACCCAGCGCCGAGGTCGACCACTCGCGATCCAGCCAGCTGTTACCGCTCACTTCAACCGCCCGGCCGTCGACGGTGATCGTGCCGGTCGTCGGCAGGCGCGTCGCCGAGTAGTAATACGATGCGTTGCCGGGCTGCGCGCTCTTGCGGCTGTAGCCATCCTCGCCCTGCAACACCAGCGGCCTCGTTTGTTCAAGTTGCAGTTCGATCGCGACGCCGTCCTGCGCCGCCGACAGCCTTAACGGAAACATGTCGCGCTCACCGCCTACCGCCTGCCAGTCCTCCAGCCAGACGCGAAACGGCCGCGCCTGCGCCCCGGCAAGGTCGAGCGCACCGCGCGCGAACCGTTCAAACAGGTAAAAACGCCGGTTCCGTGCGTCGGTCAGCGCGAAGTGGCCCATATATATCTGGCTGGTCGCCCACGCCGAGTCGCGCGGCAAGGCCATGGGCGTCAGCGCGATACGGAACAGCGTGAACTGGAAACCGAAGCGCCGCCCGTCCTGCGCGTGCAGGTTGCCGGTGTAGTACCACCACTCATGCTGGTAGTCCGGGTGCGGCCCGTGATCCTGCGGAAACGCAAACGGCCGCGGTCCGGTCACGCGCGCGAAGCCTTCTGTGGCGGATGGCTCGCCGCCGAGCACGCCGGCAACCGGCATTGGCTCGCGCTGCGTCCGGTCGGCGTTGTTGTCGGAGCAGGCGGCCAGCAATAGCAGCGACGCTATGGCGATCAGAATTGCGCGCAGATATTTCCCTGGAGCATGAGGCGCGACTATAGACCAGCGCGCCGGATTGACCGCAACCGGCACGACCCGGCTAGTCATTGCGCAATGCCAGTGCCGGGGAGGTACGCATCATGCGCCGCGCCGGATAGATACCGGCGAGCAACGCCGCGACCACGGCCAGCACCAGCGCCTGCGCCAGCACCGCGGGCGACACGGTCAGCTGCATGGTCCAGCCGAACGAGCGCAGATTGACGACGTGCACCAGCACTACCGACAACAGTAGTCCGCACGGAATCGCCAGCAGGCCGGCGACGAGGCCCATCAGCCCGGTCTGCGTCATCACCAGTTGCCACAGCTGGGCCGGCGTCAGGCCGAGCGCCCGCAACACCGCGAGCTCGCGCGAGCGCTCGAGCTGCAACGCCATCAGCGCGCTCAGGATACCGACGAACGCGACGACTATCGCAAGCAGCCGCAATACGTTGGTAATCAGGAACGTGCGGTCAAAGACCTCCAGTGAAATGTCATGCAGCTCGCTGCCGAGCTGTAGCGTCAGCGACTGCGCTGCCGGATCGTGTTGCAGCAAGCGGGTGCGCAGCGCGTCGGGGGCGACGCCGGGCGCGGCGTAGATGCCCAGCGTACCGATCGCGGGGTCGTTCCAGTAGCGGTCGTAGGTGGCACGACTCATCATCACCAGGCCGCGATCCGATCCATAATGGTAAAAAACACCGGCGATGTCGAAGGCGTGTTCACCGCGATCCGTCGGCAACACGATACGGTCACCCGCCGCGAGGTGGCGATGCCAGGCGAACGGTTCGGTGACGATGACCGCGTCATGCGCCTGAAACATCGGCCATACGTCTTCCGGCCTGCCTTGCTTGAAGGTAAACGCCGGCAGGGCCTGCGGCGGCAGATCGAGCGCCATCAGCGCGATACGCTCGCGCGCCGATTCCAGCTGCACGTAGCGGCCGGTGCTGACAGCGGCGACCCCGTCCGCTGCACGCAAGGTATCGATCACAGCCGGCTCCAGCACGCCGTCACCGGCCGGCGTCACGTAGATGTCGGCGCGCAGATAACCGGTCAGCCACTGATCGACGGTGGCGCGGAAACTGCCGGTCATGACGCCCATGCCGATCGTCGCGGCAACGGCGACCGCCAGGGCCGCGATCGCGACACCGGACCGGCTCAATGATGCGACGATACCGCGCGCCGCCATGCGCCCCGGCAGGCCGGACAACCGCGCCACCACCGGCGCGAGCAGATACAACAGCACCACGGTTGCCGGCGACACCAGCAGCGCCGCACCGCCGATGCCGAGCAGTATCCCGCCATAGGTCATCAACAAACCACGATCATCGCCGGCGACCAGCAATGCACCCGCACCCATCAGCAGCACGCCGGGCACGGTGACGCGCGGCAGAAATCGCCGCAACCGCGTCTCGAGATCGGAGCGCGTCAACACCGCGCGCGGCGGGGTCGTCGTCGCCTCGTGTGCCGGCGCCAGCGCCGCCAGCAGCGAACCGCCGACGCCGAGCAGCAGTCCCTTGACCAGCGTCGCCGCACCGAGCGACAGCTCGCGCACCGTGACCACGAAGTAGAGATCGTTGATGGTGCGCGTGACGAAATGCACCAGCCCGTTGCCGAGCGCGACACCGAGCAGCACGCCGGCCAGCGTGCCGGCGATACCGGTCAGCAGCGCCTCGATAAGCACCATCGCGAATATCTCGCGCCGCGTCACACCGAGGGCGCGATACATGCCGATCAGCGTGCGGCGTTGCACGACCGAGAACGTCGTCGTGTTATAGATCAGAAACACGCCGACGATCAGCGCGAGCAGGCCGAGCGCCGCCAGATTCAGATAAAAGGCGCGGGTCATCTGCTGCAGACCTTCGAGACGCGCGGCGCTTTCGACCAGCGTCAGGCCCGGCGGCAAGGCCGCTTGTACCCGCGCCAGCTGCTGCGCACCCGTGTCACCGTCCGGAATCACCAGATCGATGCGCGACAGCCAGCCGGCGCGGCCCAGCAGTTCCTGCGCGGTGGCGATATCGACCAACACCACCGACGCGAGTGCGTGACGCGCGGTCTGCTGCCGGGGTCGCAGTAACCCGGCGATGGTCAAACGCGTTTCATGGCCGGCAATGCGCAGCATGACGACATCGCCGATGTCGGCGGTGGTATCGGCCAGCAGCATGCCAGTGCCCGGTTGCGACAAAAACCGGTTGATGTCCGATGCCGCAGCGCGCTCGCCGGTGAGATCGCGCACCGCGCCGTCGGCGAACAGATCGAGACCGATCAGGCGCACCGCGCGATTGGGCGTACCGTCCAGCGTCACAGTCGCCTCGACCACCGGTGCCGCCGCGCGCAGCCCATGCTCGACACGCAAGGCGCGGTAGAAAGCCTCGGGCACGCCGCGCGGTCCGCCGTAGATGGCATGTGTCGCGTGACCGGTCAATGTCTTCGCCGACAACTCGAACGCCCGTTTGGCGCTGTCACTGGCTACATCGACGGCGATCACCACCGCGACGCCGAGCGCAATGCCGAGCACGGCCAGCACCAGCTGCCACGGATGACGCAACAGATAACGCCCGCTGGCGACGGCGGGCAGACGCAGGCTACGCATGGCCCGGGGCCGGCTCGCGCAACACCCCGTCATGCATCTCCAGGCGACGATCGGCGATAGCGGCGACCTCGTCGCTGTGCGTGACGATCACCACCGTCATCTGGCGTCGCCGTGCCAGACGTTGCAACAGCGCCATAACGACACGGCCGGTGTCGGCGTCGAGATTGCCGGTAGGCTCGTCGGCGAGCAGCAGGCGCGGCTCATGGATCAGCGCGCGCAGTATGGCGATGCGCTGTTGCTCGCCGCCGGAGAGCACATCCGGATAACTGTCGCGACGCGATTCGAGATCGACCTCGCGCAGCAGCTGCGTGAGCTCTGCCTGTTTTTCCGGCGTCAGCAGGTCATTCAGCTCCAGCGGTAACCGCAGGTTTTCGCCGACGGTCAGCGTCGGGATAAGATTGAAAAACTGGAAGACAAGACCGACATGACGGCGCCGGAACAAGGTGCGCTCATGTTCGGTCAACCGCGTGACCACCACGTCCGCAACGCGTATCTCGCCGGCGTCCGGCAGGTCCATGCCGCTGATCAGATTCAGCAGCGTCGACTTGCCCGAGCCGCTCTTGCCGACCAGCGCGACGATCTCGCCCGCAGCAACCACGGCACTGGCGTCGTTTAAAACCACGCGCTGATTGCTGCCTTCACGATAACTCTTGCGCAGGCCGGTCAGGGTGATCATCGACATGCGGTAGTTCTCCGCCGCTGCCGGCATCGGCCAACCCCTCGGCGCGCATGACGGGCTACAGCCATTCCAGATGAAAACCCAGCAGTTCGGCGCCGGCGGTTTCACGCAGCAACGCCTCCAGCGCACCGGCGCCCTGCTCCAGATAAACGCGATCGTTGCCGACCATGACGACGCCGATCAGCGCCCGCTGCCACTGCTCCAGATAACCGATCTCGGCAACCGATGCGTTGAGGCGCGCGCGTATCCGGTCCTTGAGGCCCTTGACGACGCGGCGCTTCGCTTTCAAAGAGTCGGACATGGGGATCAGCAGTTCGATCGCGATAAAAACGATTTGTCCGCTATGCCCGGCCGCGAGCGCGGCGGGGTCGCCGGGAAACCGGTCGCCGATCTCGCCGGTCATTGAATGGTGCTGGTCCCGCCCGGTGACGGATCGTGCCGCGCCTGCTCCCTTTTCAGTTCCCGGTCGAGCAGTGCGCGGACATCGGCAAACTGCCCGGCAAACAGCTCCAGCAGATCGTCCAGCGCGAGTATGCCTTCGAGCTCGCCGGAGTCGGCGATGACCGGCACGCGCCGCACCCCTTTCTGTTGCATCAGATCGAGCACATCGGCCACGTGATCGCTCTCCCTGACCGTCAGCAACTCCGGACACATGACGTCGCCGACCCGGATGACACCGGGAGCGACGTCGCCGGCGATCACTTCAACAACGATGTCCCGGTCCGTGAGCGCGCCCGCCGGCACGCGCCGGCCGCCCCGCTCATCCACCGCCACCACCGCACCGACGTGGTACTTGCGCATCCGTTTCGCGGCGTCGATGACGGTTTCATCGCGCCGCACGAAGACGACATCGCGATTGCAGATTTCCCCGGCCAGCATCGGTCACCTCCTTGACGCATCAAAACATCCGCTAAGGCCTGATGAGCTCGTCATTCCGGGCGAAGCGAAGCGCAGACCCGGAGTCCAGCGAGATTCAGTTCCTTGCCGGATTCCCGCAGCGTTTACACCCGGAGGGTGCGGGAATGACAGCCCGCAAGTTAATCCCTGACTCCCCGAACGTTAAACTCCGCGACCACCGGCGCGTGATCCGACGGGCGCTCGCTGCGCCGCGGTTCCGTGTCGATGGCGCTCGCCACACAGCTCTTGCACAACGCGTGGCTGGCAAGCACATGGTCGATACGCAGCCCCATGTTACGCCGGAACGCATTCATCCGGTAATCCCACCAGCTGTAGCTCTTTTCTGCCTGATCGAACTGGCGAAAGGTGTCGCACATGCCGAGGGCCAGCAGCCGCCGGAAGGCGGCATGTTCCGGCTCACTGAACAACACCTGGCCGCGCCACGCGTCCGGATCGTGCACATCACGATCCTCCGGCGCGATGTTGAAATCGCCGAGCACGACCAGATGCGGATAATGCTCAAGCGCGTGTTGCAGGTATCCAGTCAGTCGGTCCAGCCAGTCGAGCTTGTAACGGTACTTGTCCGAATCGACACTCTGACCGTTCGGCACGTACAGGTTGATGACCCGGACGTCGCCATAGGTCGCGGCGAGCACGCGCCGCTGCGGGTCGTCAAAATCCGGGATACCAATCGTCACGTCGCGTGCCGGCAGGCGGCTGGCGAAAGCGACACCGTTATAGGTCTTCTGGCCCGCATACACCGCCTTGTAACCGGCCGCCTCGAAATCGACCTCCGGGAAATCCTCATCGACCAGTTTGGTCTCCTGCATCGCCAGCACATCGGGCCGCGCCGTAGCGAGCCAGTCGAGCACCTGTGGCAGACGTACACGCAGCGAGTTGACGTTCCAGCTGGCGATTTTCATGAAGGATCAGGCGGCGATGCCGTGATGGCGCAGCAAGGCATCCAGCGTCGGCTCGCGACCGCGGAACTCGATAAACAACTCCATCGGCTCGCGTGACCCGCCCTGCTCCAGGACGGTCTGGAGAAAGCGCCGGCCCGTCTCGGCATCGAATATGCCGTTCTCCTCGAACGACGAGAACGCATCGGCCGACAGCACCTCCGCCCATTTGTAACTGTAATAGCCGGCCGCGTAACCGCCGGAAAATATATGCGCGAAGCTGTGCGGGAAGCGGTTGAACGACGGCGGCCGGAACACCGCCACCTGCTTGCGCACCTCGTCGAGCAGCTCATAGACGCGCGGACCCTGACGCGGATCGTATTCCTGGTGCAGCCTGAAATCGAACAGCGCGAATTCAAGCTGCCGAACGATCTGCATGCCGGCCTGAAAGGTCCGCGCCGCCAGCATCTTGTCGAACATGTCGGCCGGCAACGGCTCACCGCTCTTGTAATGCTGTGCGATCAAATTCAGCGACTCCTTCTGCCAGCACCAGTTCTCCATGAACTGGCTCGGCAACTCGACCGCGTCCCAGGCAACGCCGCGTATACCGGCCACCATCGCATGCTCGACCCGGGTCAGCATGTGATGCAGGCCGTGGCCGAATTCATGAAACAGCGTGACGACCTCATTGTGCGTAAACAATGCCGGTTCGTCGCCGGTCGGTGACGAGAAGTTGCAGGTCAGATAGGCCACCGGCGTTTCGAACCCGCCGCCGACACGCCGCCGGTTGACGCATTCGTCCATCCAGGCGCCGCCGCGCTTGTGCGGTCGCGCGTAGAGATCGAGGAAAAACCGCCCGCGCAGCTCGCCGTGCCGGTCGTGCACCTCAAAAAAACGCACGTCCGGATGCCAGGTATCGACGCCGGTAATCTCGGTCACAGTGATGCCGTACAGCCGCGCGACCACGGCGAACAGTCCGTTCAATACACTCTGCTCGGGAAAGTACGCGCGCAGCGCCTCCTGCGACACGGCGTAATTTTTCTCGCGCAGCTTCTCGGAGAAATACGCGACGTCCCACGCCTCGAGCGTCTCGATGCCCTTTTCCAAGCGGGAAAATTCTCGCAAAGCGTCATAGTCCCGCTGCGCGACCGGCCGCGCACGGCGGGCAAGATCGTCGAGAAAACCGATTACCTGCTCCGGCGCAGCCGCCATTTTCGTCGCCAGCGACAGCTCGGCGTAATTGGCGTAGCCGAGCAGCTGAGCCTGTTCATGCCGCAGCGCCAGTATGCGCTCCATGACCGGCGTGTTGTTCCACTGGTTGGCAAACGGCCCCTCGTCGGAGGCGCGCGTCACGTAGGCCGCGTAGATCTCGCGGCGCAGTTCACGGTCATCGGCGAACATGACGACCGCCATGTAACAGGGAAACTCCAGCGTCAGCAGAAAACCGGCGCGGCCGGCGCGTTGCGCGGCCTGCCGCGCCATCGCCAGATGCGATGGCGACAGGCCGGCCAGTTGTTTCTCGTCGCTGACGGGCCGGGCCCACGCGCCGGTCGCGTCCAGCAGGTTCTCGCTGAATTTCGCGGCCAGTGTCGACAGCTCCTGCATGATGTCCTTGTAGCGCTGGCGCTGGTCCGGGGCCAGCGCGATACCGGACAATTTAAAATCACGTAACGCGTTATCAATGATCTTGCGCTGCGCAATATTCAGGCGCGGATACCCGGCACTGTCGGCGATGGCCTGGCACGCCCGGTACAACGCCTCATTCTGGCCGAGTTCGGTCGCATATTCGCTGAGCCTGGGCAGGCAGGCGTTATAGGCGGCGCGCAGCTCCGGTGCATCGACGACCGCGTTCATATGTACCACCGGCGACCAGGCGCGATTCAACCGGTCTTCCAGTTCTTCCAGCGGCTCGATCAGATTGCTCCAGGTATGGTCGCCGCCGGATTCAAGCAACGCGGCCAGCCGTGCGCGATTGTCAGCAAGGATGCGGTCGATCGCCGGCTCCACATGTTCGGGCCGGATTCGCGAATATTGCGGCAGGCCGCCAGTTTGCAGTAAGGGATTATCCATTCTTGTACACTAGGCTCCTAATATAAAGAACGCGGGCGACGCGCGGCACGGACCGCCGCCGAAACAATGTAACATGACGCGGCTATATGCAAACACCCGGACGGAAACCGATGCAGACCGATTATGACCTGATCGCGATTGGCGGCGGCAGCGGCGGGCTGGCGGCGGCGATCCGTGCCGCACGCCACGGCGCGCGCAGCGCCGTTATCGAGCCCGGCAAGCTGGGCGGTACCTGTGTCAACCGCGGCTGCGTGCCGAAGAAAATCATGTTCAATGGCGCGGTCATCGCCCATCACCTCGACGATGCGCCAAGCTACGGGTTCGATATCACGGTCAACGGCTTCGACTGGGCCGCGCTGGCAACCGCGCGCAACGCCTATGTGCACCGGCTCAATGGCAATTACCGGGCGCGTCTCGACAAACTGGCCGTCACGGAAATCGGTGGCCGGGCCAGATTTCTCGACCCTCACACGCTGGACGTCGCCGGAACCAGTGTTACCGCGCGACATATCGTCATCGCCACCGGTGGCTCTCCCAACGTGCCGGACGTGCCCGGCGCCGGGCTTGGCATCACCTCCGACGGATTCTTCGAACTGAAGGACCAGCCACGGCGGGTCGCGATCATCGGCGCCGGCTATATCGCCGTGGAACTCGCCGGCATGCTGCATGCGCTCGGCAGCGATGTCAGCCTGGTGATGCGCCGCGAACACCTGCTGGGCCGTTTCGATGCGCTGCTGCGCGAGACGCTGATCGAACAGATGCTCGAAGACGGTATCAGCCTGCTGTCCGGCGCGCAGGTCACGGCGCTGGAACGCGATGACGAGGGCGCCATCGCCATTACCTGCGACAACCAGCAGCAGCACACGGGTTTTGACGCGGTGATCTGGGCGATCGGCCGCTCGCCGAACACGCTGGATCTCGATCTCGGCAATGCCGGCGTCGATGTGGACAGGCAGGGTTTCGTCATCACCGATGATTACCAGAACACCAACGTCGACGGCATCCATGCGGTTGGTGACGTGACCGGCCGTGCAGCGCTGACGCCGGTCGCGATCGCCGCCGGACGCAGTCTCGCCGACCGGTTGTTCGGCGGCAAACCGGACGCCCACCTCGACTACACTAATATTCCGACGGTGGTCTTCAGCCATCCGCCGATCGGCACGGTCGGCCTGACCGAGCAGCAGGCGCGCGAAAAATACGGCGATGCGGTGCGGGTCTACCAGGGAAGTTTCACGCCGATGTATCATGCGATCACGCGCTCGCGGACCGCGGCCGCGATGAAGCTGGTGACGCTGGGCAATGATGAAAAGGTCATCGGCTGTCACGTGATCGGGCTCGGCGCCGACGAGATGCTGCAAGGGTTCGCCGTGGCGATACGCATGGGCGCGACCAAGGCGGATTTCGATAACACCGTGGCGATCCACCCGACCAGCGCCGAGGAAATGGTCACGTTGCGCGGATAGTGAACGCCCGATAGTTTACGGTTTAAATGCTGGAAGTTAACAGGACCATGACTAACTACTTTATCGTCATTCCCGTACCCGCAGGGCATAAACTCCGCGGGAATCCAGTCTTGTTAATAACCGCTGGATTCCGGGTCTCCGCTACGCTCCGCCCGGAATAACGGATTATTCAGGGGGGCCTTAAACCTGAAACGTAGGCGAGATCACCTGTGACGATACGCAGTTTCAACAGAATTCACCCGCGCATCGCGCCCGGCGCGTATATCGACGAGGCGGCGCTGGTCATCGGCGACGTGACGATAGGCGAGGACGCGTCGCTGTGGCCGATGGTGGTCGCGCGCGGCGACGTGCATTCGATCACGATAGGCGCGCGCACCAACATCCAGGACGGCTCGGTGCTGCACGTCACCAGCGACAACCCGTTCACGCCGGGCGGATTCGCCTTGACCATCGGTGCCGATGTCACGGTCGGCCACGGCGTGATCCTGCATGCCTGCACGATCGAGGATCTGTCGCTGATCGGCATGGGCTCGACGGTGCTGGATGGCGCCGTGGTGCGCTCGCGCGTCATGGTCGGCGCCGGCAGCCTGGTCAGTCCCGGCAAGGAACTCGACAGCGGCTATCTCTACCTTGGCAGCCCGGCGAAAAAAGTCCGGCCGCTGCGCGACACCGAACTCGCCTATCTGGAATTTTCATCGCGGCATTACGTCGACCTGAAAAACCGGCATCAGTCCAGGTAACGTGAGCGACCCGGTCTCCTCAGATAGCGTTACGAAGATTTCCGGCCTGCTCGCGCAAGCACTCAGACATCATCAGGCCGGCCAGCTGAACGACGCCGAACAGGGCTACCGCGCGGTGATTGCGCAGAACGCCGCCAACGCTGACGCGTGGCACGGGCTCGGGCTGATCGCGCATCAGCTCGGCAGGAATGCCCATGCGGTCGAGCTGATCAGCAAGGCCGTCGCCATCAATCCCAAAGCCCCCGCGTATTACAACAATCTCGCCCAGGCGCTGGTCGCGTTACGACATTGGGACGAGGCCGTCGCCGCATGCAACGCGGCGCTAGTGATCGACGCGCATTATGCGCAGGCCTGGAACAGCCTCGGCATGATCGCGAAGGAGCAAGGCAACGTCGAACACGCGATCGATCACTACCAGCACGCGCTGCGTATCAATCCCGATCTGGCGACGGCGCGCAACAATCTCGCCAACGTGCTGATCGATCTTGGCAAGTATGATTCGGCGGTACATCAGCTGCGCGCCGCGATCCGGCTGAATCCCGCCTTTTCGGCCGCGCATAACAATCTGGGTATCGCCGAACGGCGTACCGGCAACCCGGGCAATGCGATGCGTTGCTTTCGCGAGGCCATCCGGCTCGACGACAACAATGCCGAAGCGCGCAGCAACCTGGGGTCCATGCTGCTGGAGGTGGACCGGATCGAGGAGGCCGCCGACCTGTTCCGCTCGGCCACGCATATCGATCCGACCATCGCCGAGGCATGGAACGGCCTGGGTATGGCGCGACGGCATAGCGGGCATATCAGCGAGGCGCTCGCATGTTATCAACGTGCCATCGCACTGAAACCCGATTACGCGGACTCACTGAACAATCTTGGCGACGCCCATCGTCAATTCGGCGATGGAGCGCGCGCCGTGGAGTATTTCCGGCAGGCGCTCACGCTTCGTCCCGAATTCACCGAGGCACGCAGTAATCTGTTGTTCACGTTAAGCCACCACGTCCTGCTTCCCCCATCCGAGCTAGTCGAAGCGCACCGGGAATGGGACCGGGGGCATGGACTGGCAGGCCGGGCACATCGCTATACGCACGGCGGCCAGGGCGATCCCGCCAAACGGCTGCGCATCGGCTACGTGTCACCGGACTTCTGCCGCCACCCGGTCAGTTATTTCTTTGCGCCGTTACTGTCTGCGCACCACCGCGATCAGGTCGAGGTGTTCTGCTACGCCAACGTCGCCAATCCCGATGACGTCACCGCGCGGCTGCGCGACAGCGCCGATCACTGGTGCGCGACCGTCGGCATGACCGATGCGCAACTGGCCAAACGTATTCATAGTGACGGTATCGATATCCTGGTCGATCTCGCCGGCCATACGGCCGGGCATCGATTGGGGGCATGTTGTTATAAGCCGGCACCGGTGCAGGTGACGTATCTGGGCTATTGCGCGACGACCGGGCTTGAGACCATGGATTACTGGATTACCGATGCGGTGATTCATCCGATAGATACGATCGAGCAGGCCGTCGAGACCATTGTCCGGTTGCCGCGCTGCTGGGTCTGTTATCAGCCACCGGCGGACGTGCCGGACGTGAAGCTGAAACCCGATGGCAGTGTCCTGACCCTCGGCTGTTTCAATGACAGCACCAAGGTGACGCCAGCGGTGATTGCGGTGTGGAGTGAGATCCTGAAAGCACTGCCTGAGGCGGGGCTGTTTCTGAAGGCGCGGCAGTATGCGGATGACAAGACGCGGGCTTGGCTGGTCGGTCAGTTTGCCCACCACGGCATTGAGGCATCGCGGCTGCGGATCGAGCCGGCGGGGAGTATGGCGGAGTATCTGGCGGCCTATCATGAGGTGGATATTGCCTTGGATCCGTTTCCACGGACGGGGGGCGTGACCACCGCCGATGCGCTGTGGATGGGGGTGCCGGTCATTACCCTGGCGGGTAGCCGTTTTATCGAGCGGCACAGTGCGAGTTTGTTGACGGCAGTCGGCCATGCGAACTGGGTGGCCAGTACGATTGAAGACTATAAGGAGAAGGTGCTCGCTCTCGCGCGGGATCCGGCACAGCGGCGGGCGTTGCGGGCTATTCAGCGGGAGCGGATGGCGGCGTCTTCGCTGCTGGATGCGGACGATCTGGCGACGAGGATCGAGAATACGTTTCGGCAGTGGTGGAGAAAATATCTGGGGAAGGCGTAACGCTTTCCACTGTCACGTCATTCCAACCATCAAGAAATTCTTTGTAGGTTGGGTGGAGCAACGCGTAACCCAACAAGCCGTCGCCGCAGGCGACTCCAAATTTAATGGCGGGTGCCCTGCGCGTCTCGCCAGCATGGGCGCTCACGCCAACTCGCACCACTTCGTGATGCTCAGACACGCGTGAGCTTGCCCCAATGCCGGCTCCGATGCTCCGCGGCGTCTGGACGGAACCAAAAAGCAGCATTGTTCCTACTCTCCCACGACATTAAGACGTGAAACAGGATATCGGCCATCATCATATGAATACACTAAATACGCCTCGTCAATGTTGTCGAATTTTCCAAAATTATGTTCTTCTATCGCGCAGTGATTTTTAGAAAAACTAATATCAAATTCATCCGTATGAATCAGTATGATCAATTTTTCCTACTTACCCCCGTGGCTCATAATACTTTTGCTTTTCAGCCGCTCCCCGAGAGCCACTACAATCTCTTCGTGATTCCAACAGCGGTAGTCCCATTTGTTTTCTTTGGCTAATTTTTCGTTCTCAGCTATACGTTCGCGATCCACCAGCTCTGTAACTTCGATTCCACAAACCTTTCCCGAAAGCGTAGATATTTCGCAGTCGGGCCACTGGTCATCTACTTTACGGAGCGAGAGCGACTCGTATCCATTCTTAGAGCCATAGGCTCTCACCCATTCTTCCGAAACCATTAACTCTTTGAGCTCCTTGTCAGGAGCTTCAAAAAAGTTGGCGTACTCTCTTCTCTTTCTCAACCAGTCAACCATGTTGTTCTCGTTAAAACCACTTTTAGTAGCAAACGCGTAGCTGTCCATGTAACCAAGGATATTTTACCCACCGACGCTAGATGCTGCTTGGGCACCCACGTCACAATAGCTGCACCTGATGCTGCCTTCCCCGGCCCGTCCAGACGCCGCCGAGCGTCACGGGCATTTTGAGGAGAAGCTCACGCGTGTCTGAGCCTCTCGAAAAGAGGCGAGTTGGCGTAAGCGCCCATGCCGGCGAGACGCGCAGGACGCCCGCCATTAAATTTGGAGTCGCCTGCGGCGACGGCTTGTTGGGTTACGCGTTGCTCCACCCAACCTACAAAGAATTTCTTTGGCCGCGCAAGAAAAAATCACCAGCCGCCGGAGGCGGCCCGGCGATTCAATCAAGGCATCGCCGCTGGCGACATCCTTGTTGGGTTTCGCTTCGCTCCACCCAACCTACAAAGATTACAAAGACTGGATCCCTCGGTTGCTGTTCCCGACGTAACTCTCGGTCCTTGCTCCCGGCAGGACGCTACCTCGCCCGTCCATGGGCTCGTACCTCCTGCCTCCATGCAGTCGTGCTTGCACAGAATGACAGATTGGTCACAGAGAGCTTAATGCCGGGTCGGCGGGACGTGAAACGTCGATGACGCGGCGAACAACTGTTCGGTATCGACCTCGTCGAATTCGTAGTGCTGGTTGCAGAACTCGCAGTTGACGCTGATCTTGCCTTCTTCGCGCAGGATCGCCTTCACTTCATCGTAGCCGAGCATGCGCAACACGGACTCGATGCTTTCGATCGAGCAGCTGCAGCGAAAGCTGGTCGGTTCCGGCGTAAAGAGCCGCAGGTCTTCCTCGTGAAACAGCCGGTGGACGATTTCCTGCGCCGGTAATGACAACAGCTCCTGCGGCGTGACCGTCGCGCCGAGTGTGGTGATCCGGTTCCAGCTATCCGTGTCGGCGGCCTGTCCCGGCATATGTTGCAGCAGCAGACCGCAGGCCTCGGTGCCGTCGGCCGCCAGCCATAGTTGCGTCGGTAACTGCTCCGAACGCAAAAAATAACGTTCGACCGCGTCGGCGAAACCCTGATCGCCGAGCTCGACGATACCCTGATAACGTTCCTTGCCGCCGGCAGGATTGATCGTGATCACCAGATTACCGCCGCCAAACATGGCATCGAGCCGGTCGGAATCGACGTCGCCGGACCAGTGCACCAGACCGCGCAGATGGCGCTGGCTGGTACTCTCGACCACCAGCATGTTGATCGGTCCCTTACCCTGCGCCTGGAGGATCAACGAGCCATCGAACTTGATGGTCGCGCTGAGCAATGCGGCCGAGGCCATCGCCTCGCCCAACAATACCTGAACAGGCTCCGGATAATCATGCCGCTTCAGCACCGCCTGATAGGTGGCATTGAGCCGCACGATCTGGCCGCGTATCGGATGATGCTCGAAGATAAAACGCTGAATAATGTCGCCGCTGTGCATAATCCCTATATCGGTCACTCGCCGATGTTCAATAGCAGTCCCCGTTGCCGCGCCCGCTGAGACACCGCGTCCAGCCGTCAGTTCGGCTTGCGCAACATGCGGATGACCGGCGCCGTGTCCGGCATGACGCCGTGCCACAAATGGAACGACTCGGCCGCCTGTTCGACGAGCATGCCCAGACCGTCGAGCGACTGTTGCGCGCCGCACTCCAGCCCCCACTGCACGAACACTGTCGGTTTGTCACCATACATCATGTCATAGCACCAGCCGCCGGCCGCGAGTATCGTCTCGGGCAGCGACGGTAACCGGTTCTGCATGGACAGCGACGTGCCGTTGATCACCAGATCGAAGCGCATGCCATCGAGATCGTTATAGCCGCCACCACTGACCGGACCGCGACGCGCAAATGCGTCGGCGAGGGCCATCGCCTTGTCGACGGTGCGATTCGCTATATACAGTTCCGCGGGGTCCTCGCCGAGCAGCGTGTCGATAATGCCGCGCACCGCGCCGCCGCCGCCGACGACGAGGATGCGCTTGCCCGTCAACCGGTAACCGTGGTTGTGCTTCAGATCGCGCACCAGTCCGGCGCCGTCGGTGTTGTCGCCATACAGCCGGCCGTCGGGACGGAACTGGATGGTATTGACGCTGCCGGCGATTTCGGCGCGCGCACTGCGATCATCGACCAGTTCCCATGCCTCGCGCTTGAACGGCACCGTGATGTTGAGCCCCTTGCCGCCGTTCGACTGAAAATTGCCGACGGCCTGCGCGAACCCGCCGGGATCGACCTGGATCGCCGTGTAAACGAGGCGCTTGCCGGTTTGCCGAGCGAACTCCTCGTGTATCCGTGGCGACTTGCTGTGCGACACCGGATTGCCCATGACGGCGTAGCTTTCCGCCGGTTTATCAAAATCGAGATACGATGACATCGTTAACCTGTGGGAGCCAGAAAAATTATCCGCCAAAAATCTCGGCGAACAGGAAAAAGAACGCGATCGAGAGCAACGCGCCGGCCGGAAGCGTCACGATCCACGAAAGAAATATCATGCGCACGACGCGCAGGTTCAGCGCGGCGATGCCGCGCGCCATACCGACGCCGAGTATCGCGCCGACCAGCGTGTGCGTTGTTGAAATCGGCAGGCCGGTCGCTGACGCAAACACCACGGTAATCGCCGCCGCCAGCGTCGCCGCGAAGCCGCGGCTGGGCGTCAGCTCGGTAATGCCGCTGCCGATCGTCTCGATTACCCGGCGACCGTACATCGCGAGACCGAGCACGATACCCGCGCCGCCGAGCAGCAGTATCCACGGCGGCGTCGGCGCCTGCTGACCGACGACACCGCCACTTTCGATAATGCCGAAGATCGCGGCGACCGGGCCGACCGCGTTGGCGACGTCATTCGAGCCGTGCGCAAACGCCATGGTACACGCGGTCACCATCATCAGCACGGCAAATACCCGTTCGACGTTGGCGAAATGAAACTCGCGGTCGGCGTTGACGTCAATCTTGATACGACGGATCGCGACGATACCCCACACCATCACCGCCAGCCCGATGGCTACCGCGATTCCATAGCTCTCGGCATTGCTCAGCGTGAGGCCGATATGACTCAGACCCTTGAACATCGTCACCAGCGCGACGACGAAACCGACGATGAAAATATAGACCGGCACGTAACGCCTGGCGCTCTCCAGCGGATTGGGGGTATCAAGAATGATGCGCTGCACACTGATGAACAGCACGTATGCGATCACGCCGCCGATCAGCGGCGATACTACCCAGCTCATCACGATCTCGCCGATCTTGCCCCAGTGGACGGCGTCCATACCGACGCCGACTGCGCCAAAACCGACGACGGCACCGACGATGGAATGGGTCGTCGATACGGGCCAGCCAAAACAGGAGGCGAACAGCAGCCAGATACCGGCGGCCAGCAACGACGCGAGCATGCCGTAAATCAACACTTCAGGCATGTTGACGAACAGCGCCGAATCGACAATGCCACTGCGGATCGTCGCGGTAACCTCGCCACCGGCCAGGAACGCGCCGGCGAACTCGAAAACCGCGGCGATGACGATGGCCTGCCGAATGGTCAGGGCACCGGAACCCACCGACGTACCCATCGCGTTCGCGACATCGTTTGCGCCTATGCCCCACGCCATGAACAAACCGAACAGGCAGGCGAGACCTATAAATATCAGCTCGTGTTCCACTGCAACGTCCCCTTCTAGCTGGCGAGCATCAACTGCAGACGGCTGCCCACCCGTTGCGCGGTGTCACCGACGTCGCCTACCCAGTCGATGATGTTGTAAAGAAACATCGCATCGATCGGCGGCAGTTCTTTTTCTATCGCCAGCAGGATGTGGCGAACCTCGACCTGCAGCGCGTCGGTCTCGGATTCGATCTCATCCAGCGTCCGGATCATCCCCTCGACCAGCGCTACCTCGCCGCCGCGAAAACCGGTTTCGATCAGCTCATCGAATTCGTCGATCGCCTTCTGCGCCTGCGCGGTCGCATCAATATTGCGCCTGACGAATGCCATGAAGCGCTCTTCCATGATGGCCGGTATCATCATCTTCCGGCCCAGTATCAGCCCGGCGATATCCTTTGCGGTATTCGCGATACGATCCTGCATCGTCAGCACCTCGAGCAGGTCACGCCGGGATACCGGCAGAAATAATCCTGTCGGCAGTTTCTGGCGCAACGCCTTTTTCATGGCATCCGCTTCGTGCTCCATCGTCAAGATGTTTTGCTGACATTGCGCGACCTTGTCGAAATCACGGGCAAACACGCTTTCAAAAAGCGGCGCCAGTTCGGATACGCAGGCAAACACCTTGGCCATATGCTTTTGCAACGGCCTGACCGGTGACGCACCGAACAACCGGTAGATATAACTGCGCGGTATCATGATTGCTGTCCTGGTCTGTTTGATGCGGAACGGGATTATATAACAACACCGGCAAAGCTACTAAGGAACCTCTGATTAATCACCTATTCGTCATTCCCGCGAAAGCGCGACTGCATGGATGCAGGAGGTAGGGCGGCGTCGGGAACAGCCGCCGAGGAATCCAGCAACACACTGTTTCGAAAGCGCTGGATTTCGGGTCTCGACCACTGGTTCCGGACGTGGTCTACCTCGCCCATCCATGGGCTCGTCCGCTACGCTCCGCCCGGAATGACGACACATCAGAGGTTCCCTAACCGGATGTTGCAACGCGTCGCCCCTGGTCTGCTCCGGCACACAACACCGGCAGGTGCTGTGTTCTGCCACAATTTTCCCGCGGTGCAACCCGGCCCGTAAAAAAACGGCGGCGCGTTCCACCGCCGACAGGCTATACGGCAACGACCTGTCAGCCCGCCAGCGCATTGACCTTGGCTGCCATCACAAAATCGTTTTGATGCAGACCTTTTATCTTGTGCGTGTAGAACAGCACAGTGCAATATCCCCAACCAAACGTAATATCCGGATGGTGACCTTCTTTCTCGGCCAGTTCACCGACCTTGCGTGCGAACGCCATCGCCGACATGAACTTGTCGAACCGGAACGTGCGGCGAATCCTGGTGACGTTGTCGAGCAATTCCCAGCCGGGAGTCTGTTGCAGCAATTTCCCGGCTTCGTCCGCCGTCAGCGGCGGGACTCCACCGCGACACGGCACGCATGTATTCTGATCCAGACCCATGAGAATCACCTCGCTGTGGTTTTACGCGTAGAATAGCCGCCAGATAAAGTGGCTTGCGATGCAGGCGAAACGGTAACGGCACACGCACCCGACAAAACACTGTGGATCATTATAACGCAACGTTTTTAAGCCAGCGGGCGTCGCGGCCCTTCTGAATGCGCGACAGAGTTCTGAACAGTGGTGTAATCGCCTGGTCGATGTACGACTTCGCGAACTCGGCGTTTGCCACCACCGTGATGGCCGGGTTTTTCCCGATATTTTTCAAACAGTACTGGAGCCTCGGCACTGACGTGACGACCAGTACGTTCTATCTCGGGCTGGCAAACTCCGTTGCCGGCATCGTGGTCGCGGCGGCCAGTCCGCTGCTCGGCGCCATTGCCGATACCGGCGGAAACCGCCGGAAGTTTCTGCTGTTTTTTACGATGATGGGCATCGTGATGACCGGCGCGCTGTCTCTCGTTGCGCAGGGTGACTGGCCGTTCGCGGCGGCGTTGTTTGTCATCGCTATCATTGGCTTTTCCGGCGCGAACACCTTTTACGATTCCCTGATCCTGTGCGTAACGCGACCGTCGCGAGCGGATTTTGTCTCCGCGTTCGGCTACGCGCTCGGCTATCTCGGCGGCGGAATATTATTCGCGCTCAACGTTGCGATGACACAGTCGCCGCAGTTTTTCGGCCTGAGCGATGCCGGCGAGGCAGTGCGATGGTCGTTCCTCATGGTCGCTGTCTGGTGGGCGGTATTCGCGATACCGCTGTTCGTATTTGTCCGGGAACCGGCCGCCACGGGCGCGCCGGGCCGCGATGCCATCGCCGGCGGGTTGCGCCAGATGGCCGCGACGTTCCGGCATATCCGTTCGTTGCGGGTCGTCGCGTTGTTTCTCGCGGGATACTGGCTGTATATCGACGGCGTCGGAACGATTATCAGCATGGCGGTCGATTACGGGCTGTCGATCGGCTTTGATTCCGGCACGCTGATCGTCGCCTTACTGATCACGCAGCTGGTTGGCTTTCCCGCCGCCATCGCGTTCGGCGTCATCGGCGAACGCTATGGCGCGAAATCGGGTATCTTCGCCGGTATCGCGGTCTACATAGGCGTGGTCGTCTGGGCCTATCAGATGAACACCGCAGAGGAATTTTATGTACTCGCAGCAATTATTGGCCTGGTACAGGGTGGCGTACAGTCGCTGAGTCGCTCGTTGTATTCGCGCCTGATTCCGACGGACAAGTCTGCGGAGTTCTTCGGCTTTTACAATATGATCGGAAAGTTTGCCACTTTCCTCGGTCCGGCGGTCATGGGTTCCGTCAGCCTCGTCACGGGTAACCCGCGTTACTCGATCCTGTCCCTGATCGCGTTTTTCGTCGCCGGCGCGGTGATCCTGTATTTTGTCGACGAACGGGAAGGTCAGCGCGTGGCGCAGCGGCTGTAAATAATCCCACCCGGATCACCACCGGGCAAGCAGCCACTGACGCGGACTGTTGCGCGTTGCCACCTGTCAGCCGCAGAAGCCGGCTGCCGGTACTGCGGTTCTGATCGGCGGGGTGACTGCCCGGGTCGAGCAGGAATATCCTGGTGACCTCAATTCCCGGCGCCACAGCGGCCGCCAGGATTTCATCAACCGCGGAATCGACAATCCCGCCACAGCGGTACGTGCCGAACGACGGCTACCAGTTGTCGCCGCCTGTCCATACACGGCTTCTCCATAGAAACAGGATCAGGGTAAATATGAACAAACCGCTACGTTAATAGCGTCTGCAATTGTTCGTGTTGACACCTGACCGCACGCACGCCGGACGCGATACAGAGTCGTTTGTGCTGGAAACTCAGAATATCCATCGTCACCGGAAACACCGGCGCCAGCACGTAGTCCGCCTGTTTGAACCGTAACCTGGTATACGCGCGGTGACCGACCTCGAACGCGCGGAGCATGGCCTGCAACCCGTTGCGAACGCCGTTGTTCACATTAATCTGGCTGCTATCGACCGCAATGACAAAATCGACATCGTAGTCGCGCGCGATATCGATCGGCGCATTGTCGACGAAGCTGCCATCCACCAGCATATGCCCGTCGCGCACCAGCGGTGGCAATATGCCGGGCAAAGCCGCACTCGCATAGACCGCTTCCGCCGCGTTGCCTTGTTCGAAAACCACGCGCTCGCCGGAGTAAAGGTCGGTCGCGACCGCAGCAACCGGAACACGGCCGCTTTCGAGATTTTTTCCCAGCGTCAGGCCCGACAGCAGCGCCTGCCCCTGTTTAACACTGCGGCTGCCAGCGCCCCAGCCAAGTATCATCTCGCGCAATGCGCGCTCGGAGGCCAGCAACGCGCGCACACGTTCGCGCAGGTCGCCGTTTCCGGCGTTCGTCGATTCCGGAAAAAAATCAGTGTCCATGTTTACCAGCGCCTCGTACCAGTGGGGATTCAGCGTGTAGGTGGCACCGACGATCGCCCCCATGGATACGCCGACAATGGCGCTCGGGTGCCAGCCGTAATACTCCAGCGCGCGCAACACGCCGGCATGGGCCATGCCGCGCACGCCGCCGCCGGCCAGCACCAGCGCAAATGAACGATGATCGGATTGTGTGTTGCGTCTCAAAAAAAGCACGTCCGTGATGGCGCGGCGAGTTCAATCGGCTCAGCGAATAGTGATCCGGACCTGGGTGTATTCTGCAACGTTTCGGGTCGCTGGACCAGGGCTTTATTCGGGGGAGTAACGGTTACAGCGGGTGTTCCGGAGCGAACTCGAAAACGCCAGTCGCGCCGCTACGCGAATCGTCGGTGAAATATCGTGCAACGATGCACGGACAGGCGAATATCAGATATCTCTATGGCATGAACCGAAACATCATCAAATCAAGTCCGGCAAGATTGCCGTCCGGATCGGCCGGAGGCATGGCGAACAACGTCGTCATGCCTCCGGCAGGATAATCGCCATCGATCCAAACGCCGCAAACATCGCGACCTTTTTGTCGTTCTGAAGCGGCCGCAATCGTTTTGTCCGGGTGTTCATTGCATTTCTGCGCTCTCTACGCCGTTTATGAGCAGGCGCAGCCGGCTGCGATCCGAATCACGCCGCCGATACTCGCGACCGGTATCTCTAAAAACGTCGATAGACTTGACACTTTTGGCGCACAACAACCACTGCGTCGACACGATTAGCCACTAACCCACTGACCGGACAACCGACCTGTAATTGGGCGTGGTTATTGCTTGTCCAAGCGCGGATCATGAGTTTGCGCGGTGCACTAGCGGGTGTATTAACGCGTCGGTTCCCGTGATTCCACGGGGAGGGTGAAAGAATTCTGTCTCGATCGCCCCGTTATGCTTGTCAGGTGCTCACATGCGCCGTTCCTCTGACGGGGATATCCGCGTCAGTGGGTCGGGGCCGTATGATGGGCGGTACTGTTTTGAAACATCAGGAGATGATAATGAAGAAGTCGTTAATTGCAGCGGGCGTTTGTGCGATGTTTGCCGTAGGTACGGCGAATGCCGGTAATGCGTTCGGTTCGCAGGCCGGCGCGCCCGGCCAGGCGACGGAACCCGGCACGCGCCACTGGCCACGCGTTTAGCTTCGCCAACGGTCAGAACGTTCCTAAGGCTAACAATGGTGTGGATGTCGGCCCGGATGTTGGTCCGGGCACAGGCCCGAGTACCGGTCCGGATGTCGGCCCGGATCATCATGGCACAACCAACGACCGCAATCGTCGCGGCCGCCACCGATAACGAGCCGGCATCGATAGCGCGATGACCGCATTTCCGCGACACGTGTCATCGAAGCCGTTAAGAAGCCATCCCTTGAAACAGGAAGGAGCCTCTCCTTCCTGTTTTCATTTGATCGCCCGGAAAATTATCTTGCTGAAACGGCCAAAATCAACAAAGGGGCCATTTGAACTCGATAGCGGTTTCTGGCCGGACAGTCATCACCAAAGATACGATATGTTCAATGAATACTGGTTATCGGTGTAATTCTTGTCAGCAAGATTCGCATCGTTCTTCGTGTAGATATATTCCAACGCCATATCCGTGTTGCGGTTAAACGCATAAACGGCTTTGGCGATGGCGCGATAACGATGCTCCTCGCGGGTAACAAAACTTCCGTCCGGCAGTGCGTTGGCATCGTTGTATCGACTGTATCGATACTGAAGTTCAAGCACCGCATCAAGCTTCTCTGAAACCGGAAGCACGCCCTGCGCCCGCAGGTTGTGGCGGGTGGGCGAGTAACTGGTGAAACGCGGCGACAACAGGTCTTCGCGGTCATTTAATTCCAGCCGATAGCCAACACGCAACCGCTTGCCGCCGTCCTTCCAGATGGAGTCCGCACCGAGCTGTTGGCGCCAGCCGGCGAGATAGGCGTAGGCCGCATCCATATCGTCTATTCTTCTGACCTCGTAGCGAAGTCGCAGCGTCTGTTGTTCGGACAGCTTGCGGCTGCCCTGCAGGCGAATTATTTCCGCGCGAGTGAAGTTGTTGCCGTCCAGATATGTCACTCCGAGACGGACCCCTGCATCCAGATTCCAGCCGGATTTCGCCGTCTCGAATCCGATACCTGCCTCAAGATCATCCTGATTATAGCTGCCGAGGTCGTTGTATCGGACGGAGTAGAGACTGGCGTCGGCGCGCACCGTGCTATCGAGGTTCTTCGCGATCACTCCGTCGCCGTACAAGAACAGCGACAGATAGGTATCGTCTTTTCCTGTCGCCAGGCTTAAGTCGTTGGCATCGAGCGTAACGTTGTCGTCGTATCCGACCTCGCCGCTGACGATACCGCTCAACGATTCCAGAAAACCGTTACGGCGGACCGGATCTTCCCGACGTATCCGTTTCAGCTGACTCGCTGCCAACGCGGAGAGCTTTGCAGAATCCGATTCCTTCAGCGCCTGATCAAACAGCCGTTCGGCCTTGCGCGTGTCCTGTTGTGCGGCCGCCACCAGGCCAAGGTTATAGTGTGCCAGTGCCGCCATTTCTGGCGTCCGCGCCACTTTGGCAAAGGCCGCTTCCGCGTCGCGATAGCGCTCCAGCCGGTAATAGGCGACTCCCAGATTGTAATGAAGGCCGGCGGTATCGATCCCGGCGGCGCGCGCCTGCTCGAGGTAGCGGACAGCGGCGTGATAATCCGCCGCCCGCAGCGCGGACACCCCCTGCTCAAGGCTACTCGGAGCGGCCTCTCCGCAGAGCGGGAGCTGAATCGCGAAGACTAACAACAAAACCGGGAAAACACGTGGCAATCGACTGGTGTACTGAAACATCCTTTATGGCCGGGCAATACATATCGTGACTGCCTGCATTGCATAGCCCTCCTCCCTGGTGATTATGAGATCGCATTCTCCGAACGGGCGTACTGCCGCGGCCGGCACAGGCAAGGCCCTTCCCGATTGAGGAAAGGCCTTGTGCGTCGTGGCTGACGTGCTCTGACATACGTCGCTAACGAACCAACATTCACGAATCAGTCGTCAGCGTGCGCATCAGCGGAGCTGTCCTTGAGATTACTCCGGATCTCGTCCGCCCGGATCGCCGACTCGTCCCGGACGCCATCGGCATGGTCAGCCGAGTCATCACGCCTGTCGCCTGACGCACTGCGAATATCGTCAGACCGGTCTTCGGAGCCGTCCCGAACGTCACCCGACGCGTGGTCGTCACGACTATCAGCGCGGTCGCCGTCACGTGCACCATCGCCACCATGTTCGCGATCACGCGCTTCGTTGGCGGTCGACAGGCCGCTCTGCGAGCTGTCGCGGGCACGTTCCGATGCTGCCTCCGGCAGCTCGATCGTGTTCATGAAATCATCCGCATTCATGTCGTGATCCATGACCTCCATGGTTACATCGAGATCATCCCGGTCGACGGCGTTTGCCGCCGGGACAACAAATGCCAGGGACGTCGCCAACACACACATCGCTCTTGAAATCTTCATCGCTTTCTCCTGTTGCTCGCTACATCATTACCTTGATACGTTCCGTACTGATGGATTTGATATAGCCATCAGTCGTCACGTTCATACGAAACGCCTTGCTCCTGTGCTCATGTTCAACCAGTGTCGTTAACTCTCCTGCCACCGGTCCGTGCGCAATCACCGGCAATACCAGCAGGTTCTTGCCCTTGTTGAGACGTCCATCCCAGCGGATCACGCGTGCCCCGGGAAAGCCCTTCAGCTCGAGGTTATCCGGCAGGCTCACCGTAAACGTCGCGTCCTGAAGATCGGCCGTCGAGTGCACCACAACACGGACATCCGCCCGGTCTGCCAGTGCGACGGTGATCACCGACAGGTCGCGGCTGTTGTCGGCCGGGCCCGGGAACATAATGGTGGTCGCCACGAACAGCGCCAACCCCGCCGCCAGCGCGCCGCCAGCGCCATAGGTCCAGCGGCGCGCCAGCGTTCTTTTTTGCTGATGCCGCTGCCTGGCCTGCGTGAAGGCACGCTCCATGAATCCCGGATCGACGGCCGGGACAGGCAGATCGCGCAGCGCGTCGCGCAGCGCCCGCCCGCGCTCCAGAAGACCGCGACAGGCCATGCAGCTGTTGGCATGTAGCTGAATGGAAGCACTGCTTTCCCGGTGCAGCGTACCGTCCAGAAATTCGTCCAGATCGCGGATTGTCGCATCACAGTTCATCGTTGCATCCTCCTGCCTGTTAACACGAGCAGACCGGTCAAAAGGTTCCATCGTCGAGGCATTGCCGCAGACAGGCGCGGGCGCGGTGCAGCCGCGATTTCACCGTACCCACGGCACAATCCAGAATATCGCCGATTTCGTTCAGCGAGTAACCTTCAACATCGTGCATCAATACCACCGTCCGGTGATCGTCTGACAAGTCGTACAGGGCCTGCTGTAACCGCCGCCGGGAATATTCGCGCTCATAGCGCTGGGCGGGACAGTCGGCCGAAACAGCACCAACGTGGTTGACTGCGGCATCGGCTTGCGCGAATTGAACCAGGTCCTCTGCAAAGATGACCGGCGACCGGTGGTAACGTCGCCGCTGGTCGACCCACATCCGGTACATCACCCGCGCCAGCCATGGCGCCGGCTGCTCGAGCTTCTCGAGCTCGACACAGCGCGGATAAAGCTTGATCAGCAGATCCTGTACCAGATCCTCGGCATCCGGGACATTACCGGTGAACCGGCAGGCCAGTTTAAACAGCCGGGCCATGTGCGGACGTAACAACGCCTCAAAGCGCACGCGCTCCGTCGCTCGATCACTAAATTTCAGAATATTCCCCATCACTCAATTACACGATCCCCGGTTCGAAAAGGTTCCATCCGTGCGGCGGCGCCTCACGCCACGGCGGTGGGTGAGACCGTGTAGATTACCGGATCATCATTAAGGGAGTATTAAGAGGCGGGAATTCAATGGCTCCGGGGAGCCGATACATTCGCAGGATAACCGAACGACAGGCGCCATCGGGTAACAATGCCCGGTCAACCGCCGCGGTTCACCCCGACGAGCGACAATACGCGTTCAGATGCCAGCCGTCGATCACCGCAACAGTTACACCCCGGGCATCGGCGCGCATCGATCCGATAATCCGCCCGACCGCGCTACCGGCACTGTCGCCGCGTGTTTCATCCGATGACCCGTTTTCGCCGCGCCGCAGCTACGTCCGTCTGATCACCATTCCGCCGGCAACCGCCAACACCGCCAGGCTCCAGACGATGAGCGCGCCGCTCGGCAGGTCTGATAACGCGGACGCGACCAACCCCGCGCCATAGGCGAACGAACTCAACAGGTATCCCGCCAGCAACCGTTGGCTCGTGAGACGGCTGGTAAACATCGCCGGAACAATCAGTGTGGCAAACACCAGAAACACGCCGACCAGCTGCACGGACGCGGTGATGGCCAGCGCGAAGATCAGGTAAAACGGCAAGGTGCGCTGGTAACAGCGCCCGCCGAACCACAGCGCCAGCAACACCGCATAGAGGATCGCGACCGGCCAGAGTTGCTCATAGCTGACCCAGAGTATCTGACCGACCATCAGATCCCGCAAGTGCTCGCCGCCGTGCGGATTCGCGCTGAGCAACAGGATGGCACCGGTTGCCGCCAGCACGAACAGCGTGCCGATCAATGCCTCCTGCAGTTGTGGCCAGCGCCGCTCGGTCCAGGCGAGTAACAATGCACCGCCGAGCGCCGCGATAAATGCCGTGGCCTGCATGTGCCAGCCGCCGATCTCCCAGCCGAATGTGTACGCTGCCATCAGACCGAGACCGGCGATCTGCGCAATTGCAAGGTCGATGAAAATAATGCCGCGTTTGAGCACCTGCTGGCCAAGCGGCACGTGCGTTGCGGTCACCAGCAAGCCGGCGAGCAATGCCGGACCGAGTACGCCGATATCCAGCGCTGCGGCGTTCACCGTTTCAGCTCGAGCAACATGCGTAACGATTCATCGAACAACGCGAACAGATCGGTGGCGGCCGGCGTGCCGCCGACGCTGTACGGCAGCACAACGGCCGGAATACCGGTCTGCCGGTTCAGCCATTCGGAGCCCTTCGCGTCCTGATAGGGCGTACGAATAATCGCCAGCACGTCACCCGCCTTGTAGCGGTCTTTCAGCTCTGCGAGATGCAGAACGGTCGGCGGCAACCCCGGCAGCGGTTCCAGCATCGCCACCTCGCGCAGCCCAAGCCAGTCGGCAAAATAGACCCAGTCCTTGTGATGCGCGATGATGGCCGCGCCGCGCAACGGCGCGGCAATTTTTTCCCAACGCACCATGGCCGCCTGCCAGCGCGACGAGAAATCCGCATAACGCTGGCGATACAGCGACGCGTGGTCACGGTCGATCTCCGCCAGCTGCCCGGCAAGCGCTTCGGCAACCCGCGCGATCCGGCGTGGATCGACATGAATATGCGGATTGCCTTCCGGATGCACATCCCCCATCGCGCGATCCACCGTCGCCGGCACCTCAAGCATGGTCACGTGGCTCGCGGCCTCGAAATATCCGGGGGTTCCCGGCTGTACATGTGCGTTACCGGACTGACGCAACAACACCGGCAGCCAGCCAGCCTCCAGCCCGCCGCCGGTACACACCAGCAGATCGGCGTTCCGCAGTTTTGCAATCAGGCTCGGGCGCGCCTCGACGCGATGCGGATCCTGCAGACCATTCGTCGCCGCATACACATCGACTTGCGCACCACCCAGCTCCATCACCAAAGCCGCCCATTCCGGCTCACAGGTGAAAACTTTCACTGCCGCCTGCGCGCACGAGATGGCCGACGTCAACAGCAATACCAGACAACCATTCATTATGTATCGCATGATCCACGCTCCTAGTATTTGTGCGCGCCGTGCGCGCCCAGACTCATCAGATACTGCACATACCACTGCGTATCGCTCACTGGCCGGGAGTTGTCATTGTTGTACTGCAGGCGCAACCGGCTGAACTCACTGTTCGAGAAATCGACCATCAACGAGCTGCGTTCCGGTTTGTGTTGCTGGTTGTCCAGCGCCGTTGCAGCGAGCGCCACCGGCACATCGTCGGCCGCTACCGCGTCGTGCCTCAGGCCAACGCGCCAGCGTGGCATGAACTGGTAGACTGCCTGCGTGTACCAGCCGCGCTGTCGGGTGTCGCAGGCGATGGTATTGAACGCGCCGTCCTCGTCGCGCCGCAGGTACTCGGCCTGCAACTTGAGGTAATGTTCCGACGGATTACGGTTCGGCGCCCATTTCCACAGGAGATCGACGATCGTCACGTTACTGTCGCCGGTGAACAGATCGGGCGTGGTCCCGGTTTCGCGATCGATCGCCCGGGTATTCAGCCGTGAAATCCCGGCGCGCCAGCTGTGGCTGGCGCCGACGTCGTCACCGGCATGCACGAATACCGATTTCGTGCCTTTGCCGTCGTTCGCCGCGCCACCGGCAGGGTAACCATCGCCGCGGAACATCTCCGCGCCGACCTCGATGAACAGATCGGTCGGCGCGACCACTCGCAATTGCACACCGTCGTCGCGATACTGATTCCCGAGCATCGCGCGATACGGCAACGCAGTGTCGACAAAATCCCGGACATGGGCATGCTGGTCGTTCAAATAGCCAATACCGGAAAAGAAGCGCCCGGCCTTGATGGTCGCGCCATAACCCAGACCGGTGGTTTCGATGAATGCCTCCTCGACCTCGACGGCATTCTCCGGCTTCAACGCGGCGGTCAACAACCCGTAGAATTTGTCATCGACGTTACTGCTGACGACCAACTCGGACTCGCCAAGACTGAAACCCTCCTCGCCAGGCCCGGTGTCGTCGGCGAGCGCCACGCCGGGAATTGCATACGTCGCCGGTTTCTGATCGAAACTCGCGAACGTCGCGTCCATAATCAGACTCAAGGCCGGATTGAATGCGCTGGACGCCGCCTGCGCCCCGGGCTCCTGGGCCTGCGCCGTCGAGCCAAGCACCGTTGCCGCCGTCGCAAGAATCGCACGGCCGAAATACCACGAACGAAATTTGCGCTTCATCTCTGCTGTTTCCTCGAATTGTCCGAACAGACATCGCAGGCAATCCCGCGGGATGCGCCTGCTGTTACGGGATCAAATACGTGTCAGGAAAAGAGAGGTGGAGCGCGGGCGTTGAACGTTAGCGTCCGGACCAGAACCACCGGGCTGATCAGTGGCTGGGCCTCAACGGCATCGGAAGTCAAACGAAAGGAAATTGCAATATCGGCGACAGGTTTGTCGAGCGACCCCGTCAGCGCGCAGTACTCGCACGTCTGACCATCGCTGTGCGCAGACAGATCGAGCTGATGCGCAAGCAACGCCGACTGTGCCAGCAACAGGCAAATAATGAGTGCTGTAACGCGAAACCGCTGCATCAAACAAATCCCCGGCACATCAGACGAGCCGCAAGCATATATAAAAGCGCACAATACGACAACAACGGCCGGGCCGCGGGCCGCGCGGATATTATTGCTGGTTCTGTTGATCCTTGTCGTCCACGGGCTGCTGATCGGCCGATGGCGGTTTGATTTCGACCAGCACCTTGTCGATGCGGCGCCCATCCATGTCGACGACCTCGAAGCGCGCGTTTCCATGGCGGAAGCTTGCGCCAGAATGCGGTAAATCACCAAATTTCTGCAGCATGAATCCCGCAATAGTGTGAAAATCACCACCCTCGCGCAGCCCACGCAGACCGGTACGGTTCCCGAACTCATCGATCGGCAACATCCCGTCAACCAGCCATGATCCATCATCTCGTTGCACGATCAGCGGCTCGGCTTCCTCGCCGCGCCGCGGCAACTCGCCGGCGATCGACTCAAGTACGTCCGTAACGGTCGTCAGTCCTTCCGTTGTCCCGTACTCGTCAATGACGACCGCCATGTGCATCCTCTCGCGTTTAAACACATCGAGCATCTTCAGCACCGTTGTATGTTCCGGCACATGAAGCACCGGGATCATCAATACCTTTAGATCCGGCTGCTCACCGCGCAGCGCTATCGGAAGCATGTCCTTGGTATGGACGAATCCGACGGCCCGATCCACCTCGCCATCGCAGACGAGCAGTCGTGAAAAGCAGTTTGCTTCGATAGCCGCGAGCAACTCCTGCCGGCTCGCATTGACATCAACCCACACAATATCCGTGCGCGGCGTCATGATCGCCCGCACCGGCCTGTCGGCCATCCGCAGCACACCTTCGATCATCACGCGCTCCTGCGGCGCGAAAACGCCGGCCAGGGTTCCTTCGGCGATCAAAGTCTTTATTTCTTCCTCGTTGACGGTCGCATCGCGTGTCCCGGAGATCCGTAACACATTCATTGTGGCTTCTATGGAAACCTTCAGCACCCATACGGCCGGCGCCGCCGCGCGGGAAACAAGCTGCATGGGAATCGCGATGAAAGCAGCGATGCGTTCGGGATTGGTCAGTGCGATCCGTTTCGGGACCAGCTCGCCGACAACGAGCGAGAGATAAGTCATCGCGATAACAACCACGGTGACACCGATGGTGTCGCCATAGTGTGACATCGAAGGAAAACCTTCCAGCCAATCACCCAGACGATCCCCCAGCGTGGCGCCGCTGTAGGCGCCGGCGATAATTCCGACCAGCGTAATGCCGATCTGGACTGTCGACAGGAATCTGCCCGGATCGTCGACAAGTTTGAGAGCCACCCGGGCACCGCGATTCCCCCGATCCGCCATATGAACCAGACGGGCCCTGCGCGACGAAACCACCGCGAGTTCGGACATCGCGAACACCGCGTTTATCGAGGTCAGCAGTAATACAACGATTATTTCAACGACCATATCATTCGCTATCCGTAAATGCGGCAGTGAAGGCGCGGACATTTAATTACACGCCGAACCACAGGACAGTATTGGCGTTGCAATTCCGGCCATGTGACGCGCCGGTCATGGCAACCCGGGGTCATCATCAACGGCCGCTAGCCTTTCCCACCGGGTGAACGCCTGGACAAATGCAAGATAGCCATCATATCAAAACGCGGGACCGGCAAGAATGACCGGAAAACGCGCAAACGAAGCGGCAAACGCAGTCACCCCGCACGCTGCTGATTTGCGCATACCGAAGGCCAAAACCGGATCGACCAGTATCGCCATGCAGATTAACAACCTGACGATCGTCAAGCCTGTCGACAAACAGTCAACAACGTGGAAGGGGATTTTACATCGACATTCGGCGCAATACGCTTCGAAACTGTGAAAGTATTTTCGGCTTTTGCTCCCTCTCCCACTGGGATTTATGCCCGGAGGGTAGAAGGAATTGCTAGAGATCGTATCCCAGCATTGGTGCCAGCCACTTCTCCGCTATCTTGATATCCCAGCCCTTGCGGCGCGCATAATCCTCGACCTGGTCGCGATTGATCTTGCCGACCGCGAAGTAACGCGCCTCCGGATGCGAGAAGTACCAGCCCGACACGGCCGCGGCGGGCAACATCGCGTAATGGTCCGTCAAGGTCACGCCACCATTTTTCTCGGCATCGAGCAGTGCCCACAGCGCCTCCTTCTCGGTGTGCTCCGGACAGGCCGGGTAGCCCGGCGCGGGACGGATGCCCTGATACTGTTCCCTGATCAGCGCGGTGTTGTCCAGATGTTCTTCCAGTACATAGCCCCAGAATTCCTTGCGCACGCGTTCGTGCATGCGCTCGGCAAATGCCTCGGCGAGCCGGTCGGCGAGCGCCTTGACCATGATCGCGTTATAGTCGTCGTGATCCGCTTCAAAACGTTTGACGTGCTCGTCGATGCCGATACCGGCCGTAACGGCAAACGCGCCGATGTAGTCCTTCAGCCCCGTCTGTTTCGGCGCGATGAAGTCGGTCAGGCACTGGTTCGGCCGACCCGGCGGTTTCTCGTTCTGCTGACGCAGCCCGTGCGCCACCAGGCGCACGCTGTTGCGCGTATCGTCGACCGCTCCCGACGTCCTGTCTCCCGCGGCACCCGTACCTCCCTGTACATCGTATATTTCCACATCATCATCGTTGATCGAATTCGCCGGGAACAGGCCGATGACGCCGCGCGCGGTCAGCCACTTTTCCTCGATGATGCGCTTCAGCATGGCTTGCGCGTCTTCGAACAACTGCCGCGCGTGCTCGCCGACGATGGCGTCGTCCAGTATGCGCGGGTAGCTGCCTGCCAGTTCCCAGACCTGGAAAAACGGCGTCCAATCGATATAGTGGCTGAGCTCTTCAAGCGAATAATTGTCGAAACTTTTCACGCCGAGCAACTTCGGCTCGGGCGGCGTGTAGTCATGCCAGCCGATTTTGGTCTTGTTTGCGCGAGCGTCGGCGAGCGACAGCCAGACGATCTTCGCCTGCTTGCCCTTGTGCATCTCGCGGACCGAATCGTATTCGGCCTTCAACTTCTCGACGTACGGCCCCTTCAACTCGGGACTGATCAGGTTCTGGGCGACACCGACCGCGCGCGACGCGTCTTTCACGTAGATCGTCGGCTCGCTGTAGCCCGGCGCGATCTTGACCGCGGTATGCACGCGCGAGGTCGTCGCGCCGCCGATCAACAATGGCACGCTGAAACCGAGGCGCTGCATCTCCTTCGCGATGTGCGCCATTTCCTCAAGCGACGGCGTGATCAGCCCGGACAGGCCGATGATGTCGACGTTCTCCTGCTTCGCAGTCTCGAGGATCTTCTGCGCCGATACCATGACACCGAGATCGATGACCTCGAAGTTATTGCACTGCAACACGACGCCAACGATGTTCTTGCCAATGTCGTGCACGTCGCCCTTGACGGTCGCCATCAGGATCTTCGCCACCGCGCGTGTGCCAGCGTCCGTCCCCGCCTCGATGAAAGGTATCAGGTGCGCAACAGCCTTTTTCATCACGCGCGCGGATTTCACCACCTGCGGCAGAAACATCTTGCCCTCGCCGAACAGGTCGCCGACGACATTCATGCCGTCCATCAGCGGTCCTTCGATGACCTGAATCGGCCGGTCGAAGTGGTGGCGCGCCTCTTCGGTGTCGTCGATTACCCAGGTATCGATGCCCTTGACCAGGGCATGCTCGAGCCGCTTCCCGACCGGCCACTCGCGCCATGTCAGGTCTTCCTTCTTCTCAACCGCGGCACCGTCGCCTTTATACTTGTCGGCGATGTCCAGTAACCGCTCGGTCGCATCGGCGCGGCGGTTCAGCACCACGTCCTCGACGCGTTCGCGCAATTCCTCGGGCAGGTCATCGTAAACGGCGAGCTGGCCGGCGTTGACGATACCCATGTCCATGCCCGCTTGAATCGCGCGATACAGGAACACCGAATGGATCGCCTCGCGCACCGGATCGTTGCCGCGGAACGAGAACGACACATTCGACACACCGCCGGAGATCAGCGCGTGCGGCAGCGTCTGCTTGATCTTGCGCGTCGCTTCGATGAAATCCGCGCCGTAGTTGTTGTGTTCCTCGATACCGGTCGCGATCGCGAAGATGTTCGGGTCGAAGATGATGTCCTCGGCCGGGAAGCCCACCTGTTCGGTCAGCAACTGGTACGAGCGCGCACAGATCTCGACCTTGCGTTGCCGCGTATCGGCCTGGCCCTTCTCGTCGAATGCCATGACAACCACCGCCGCGCCGTACTTGCGCACCTTGCGCGCGTGTTCGATGAACGCCTGCTCGCCTTCCTTCATGCTGATCGAGTTAACGATGCCTTTACCCTGGATGCACTTGAGCCCGGCCTCGATGATCGTCCACTTCGACGAGTCGATCATGATCGGCACCTTGGAGATATCCGGCTCGCTGGCGATCAGGCTCAGGAACGTGACCATCGCCTCCTCGCCGTCGAGCATCGCCTCGTCCATATTGATGTCGATCACCTGCGCGCCGTTCTCGACCTGGCTGCGCGCAACATCGAGCGCGGCATCGTAATCGCCGTTCAGCACCAGCTTCTTGAAGCGCGCCGAACCGGTGACGTTGGTGCGTTCGCCGACGTTGACGAACAGGGAATCCGCTGTGATATTGAACGGCTCAAGGCCGCTCAGCCGACAGGCCGGCGCGATGTCCGGGATTTGTCGCGGCGGGTACTTGGCCATCGCGTCGGCGATCGCCCGGATATGCGCCGGCGTCGTGCCGCAGCAGCCGCCGACGATATTTAAAAATCCGCTCCGCGCCCATTCCTCGATCTCGGCGGCCATCGCCTCGGGCGATTCGTCGTACTCGCCGAACTCGTTTGGCAGCCCGGCGTTCGGATGCGCCGAGACGAACGTATTCGCAAGACCGGACAGCTCCTCGATATGCTGACGCAATTCCTTCGCACCGAGCGCGCAGTTAAAACCAAAACTCGCCGGCCGGACATGACGCAGCGAATTCCAGAACGCCTCGACTGTCTGTCCCGACAGCGTGCGGCCGCTAGCGTCGGTGATCGTGCCGGATATCATTACCGGCAGGCGCCTGTTCTTCGCGTCGAACCAGCTCTCGATGGCGAACAATGCGGCCTTGGCGTTCAGTGTGTCGAACACGGTTTCCACCAGCAGCACGTCTGCACCGCCATCGACGAGACCATTGATCGCTTCGGTATAAGAAACCACCAGCGCGTCAAACGTAACGTTGCGAAAGCCCGGGTTGTTCACGTCCGGCGAGATGCTCGCGGTACGATTGGTCGGGCCGAGTACGCCGGCGACGAAGCGCGGCCGGTCGGGCGTCCGCTTCGTCACCGCGTCGGCGGCCTCGCGCGCGACCCGCGCGGCTGTTGCGTTGATCTCGTAGACCAGATGCTCCATCTGATAATCGGCCATCGCAATCGACGTCGCGTTAAAGGTATTGGTCTCGATGATGTCGGCGCCGGCGTCGAGGTAGGCGGTGTGGATATCGCGGATAATGTCCGGCTGCGTCAGCACCAGCAGGTCGTTGTTGCCCTTCAGATCACAGCCGTGGCCGTCAAAACGCGTCCCGCGATAATCCGTCTCGCCGAGCTTGTAGCTCTGGATCATCGTGCCCATGGCGCCGTCGAGGATCAGGATGCGGCTCTTTAGCTGCGCGTGGAATTGTGCGGTGCGATCGGTGCTCACGGTAATGCTCTTCTCCCGGCGCAAGCGCCGTGCTGTGCAAAAGTCTATGATCAACGGCCTTGTGTCATTCCCGCGAACGCGGGAATCCAGTCACGAACTTTGTAGAAAGCACTGGATTCCGGGTCTCGACCACCGGTTCACGACACGGTCTCCTCGCCCATCCATGGACTCGTACGCTTCGCGTCGCCCGGAATGACGAACTAATCGGAGCTCAGCCAATTCATTGCCGGGTGATTATAGACCCTGCCTGGCGAAAAGGTTCACCCGGCGCGGTGCGCGCGGGCCGTGGTATTCTACCATCGTTACTCCTTATAGTTGACCAACCATAACAGCTGCATGAGCCATGCGTGCCCGAATCGCCCGATTAGTCCTGCGGATTTCCGCGTTGTTACCGCTGCCCGTCGCCCATCCGGTCGGCGCGATGACCGGCTGGCTGCTTGCGTTGTTTCCGAACCGCCAACGCCTGATTTCGACAATCAATATTCGCCGGTGTTTTCCTGATCTGGATGAACCCGTGCGCCGGCAGCTGGTCCGGCGCAGCCTCATCGAGACCGGAAAAACTGCGCTTGAGGTCGGCGCGTTATGGCTTTGGCCCAGGCCGCAGGTGCTGTCGCTCGTTAAAAAAGTCAGCGGTGAAGAAGCACTGAAGGAAGCACTGGCGCACGGCAACGGCGCGATTATCGCCGCACCGCATCTCGGCGCATGGGAAATGGTCGGCCTGTATTGCTCGGCGCAATATCCCATGACCAGTCTTTACCGGCCGCCACGCATGGCCGAACTCGACAAGATGATCCGCAACGCGCGCGAACGTTGCGGCGCCAGGCTGGTGCCAACAGACGCGAGCGGAGTGCGCGCGTTGTACAAGGCGCTGGGGGCCGGCGAACTGATCGGCATACTGCCCGACCAGATACCGAATACCGGCAACGGCCTGTTCGCGCCGTTCTTTGGCAACGACGCGTATACGATGGTGCTGCTGTCACGGCTGGTGCAAAAGACGCGCGCAGCGGTGTTCTTCACCTATGCCGAACGGCTGCCGCGCGGGCACGGCTTTCATCTGCACTTCGTCAAGGCCGATACCGGGATAGGCGATCCTGATCCACTCAAGGCAGTCGCCGCGCTCAACCGCGGCGTCGAACAGTGCGTGCGTTCACTGCCGGAGCAATATCAATGGTCCTACCGTCGTTTCTACATGCGCCCCGGCGGTCAGCTTTTTCACTACAACAAGAGCGATCTGCCCACGACCTGAGCCATGAGCCTGATCGCCAACCTGGAAAAAATGCTCGCCGCCGGCGCCGATACCGCGCCGTTGCGCTATGGCCTGGCGGATGCACTGTTCAAAAACGGCGAAGCGAAAAAGGCGCTTGCGCATATCGAACGCGCGATCCAGCTCGATCGCGGCTATTCCGCTGCATGGAAACTCCACGGTCGTGTACTGACCGAGCTGGGTGAAGCCGACAAGGCGATCACGGTATATGAGGAGGGTATACGCGTCGCTGAAACACGCGGGGATCGTCAGGCAGTGAAGGAGATGGAGGTGTTTTTGAAGCGGTTGAGGAAGCCGCGGGATTAGATTTAGCCCTTTCTACACGCTTCCCGTCTCGCCTTTCTCTTGCTCTTAAAAAAATATTTGTAGGGTGGGTTAGACGCTTGCGTCGTAACCCACCAATCTGTCGCCGCGGGCGACTCAAGATCCTATTCAATGTCATTTCGAGCCTTGCCCCGAGCACAGCGAGGGGCTGGCGAGAAATCTTCGCGGCAAGCGATACGAGGCGATTCCATCACATCAGGATTTCTCCCTGCGGTCGAAATGACAAGAAGCCACTTGATCAGAGCTTCCTTAAATGTTTTTGTTGTCGCCTGCGGCGACAGCCTGGTGGGTTACGCTTCGCTAACCCACCCTACAAATATTTATTCAGGCCAGAACAATTCCGGTGTGTCAGCGCCGCACGGCCTTCTGCGCCACCAGCATCGCCTCGCTGCGCATGCCGCGCGTGATATCGCCGACACGCCCTTCGTCGCGATAGACCAGCGCACTCAGCGGCGCGAACAGCCGCAGCAGTTCGTTTTCGCTGAGCAGAAACTCGGCGTTGCTCGGTCCGGATGCGGTGAGCTTGTTCCGGGTAAAGGTCTGGTAGAACAGCAGGCCGCCGGGCCGAAGCGCGTTGATCAGATGCGGTACCAGCGAGCGGTCGAGAAAATGCGCCACGACGATGACGTCAAATTCCTCTTGCAACAATGGATCGACCAGCACGTCGCGTACCTCGGCCTGCACTGGCAGCTTGCGTTGTTGCGCCCATTCCTCGACGCGCCGCACTGCCACCGGCGAGATGTCCCAGCCCAGGGTCTTCAATCCATTCTCCGCGAGGAAAAAAGCGTTCGCGCCAAGGCCGCACGCCAGATCCAGCGCAGTGCCTTTCGCCGGCAGCAGATGCGCATTCTCTTCCAGCACGCGACAAACTGTCTGCGGCGGTTTGTCGGCCGCGGCGTAGATGCGGTCCCATTTCTCCTGCGTGGCGATATCATTCATAATCCGGACTCCACAAATTGATCAACGACGCCAGAAAGCGGGGGTCAGCAATACCAGCAACGTGAAAACCTCGAGGCGCCCGAGCAGCATCGCGAAAGAGAGCACCCATTTTCCCACCGGGGACACGCTGGTGAAATTCGCACTGACATCACCGAGGCCCGGGCCAACATTATTCATGCAGGCCGCGACCGCGGAAAACGATGTCACCAAATCCAGGCCGGTCGCCATCAGTATCAGCGACATCACGCAGAAACAGATCACGTACAGCGAAAAAAAACCCCAAATAGCGTCGACGACCCGATAAGGCAGCGTCTTGCCGCCGATCTTCACCGGTATCTCGGCATTCGGATGGATCAGGCGCATGATCTCGCGCATCGCCTGCTTGATCAGCAACATCACGCGGATTACTTTCAGGCCACCGCTTGTCGAACCGGCGCAACCGCCGATAAAGCTTGCCAGCAACAGCATCGCGGGCAAAAAACCTGGCCAGTCGGCGTATCCGGTCGTTGTGAATCCAGTCGATGTAATAATAGACACCACCTGGAATATGCCGTGACGCAGTGCGCCGCCGACACTGCTGAACGTGGCGGTATAGTAGAGATAGGCAGTGGTAATCGTAGCGGTCACCGCCAGTACCCATAGATAGGCCCTGAATTCCGAATCGCCGAAGTAGGGACGTATGCTCAGCGAGCTAAACGCGATGAAGTGCAACGCGAAGTTGACGCCCCCGAGCAGCATGAACACTACCGCGACTGCCTCGATCGCCGGGCTGTCGAAGTACGCGAAACTGAGATCATGTGTCGACAGCCCCCCGGTCGACAGTGTTGCGAAACTGTGCGCGATCGCGTCGAACACGCTCATGCCGGCGAAGAAATAGCCGATCGCGCAGGCGACTGTCAGGCCGAGATAGATATACCAGAGCGCCTTCGCGGTTTCAGTGATGCGCGGCGTCAGCTTGTTGTCCTTCATCGGCCCGGGTGTCTCGGCGCGATACAGTTGCATGCCACCAATACCGAGCATCGGCAGCACGGCGACGGCCAGCACGATGATGCCCATGCCGCCCAGCCATTGCAGTTCCTGGCGATAGAACAGCAACGACGCCGCCAGCCCGTCGAGGCCGACAATGGTAGTGGCACCGGTCGTCGTCAGCGCGGACATCGATTCGAACACGGCGTCGGTGAACGACATGTGCGGATGTGTGCCAAGCAGCAGCGGCAGTGCACCTGACAGCGCCAGCACCGTCCAGAACAACACAACGACGACAAACCCATGACGCAGCTTGAGTTCCTCGCGGCGCGCCTGCACCGGAATCCAGAAACTGACGCCGGTCAGCAGCACGACACCGAAGGCGACAACGAACGGCGCTATCGCACCGTCGTCATATAACAACGAAACGGCCATCGGCGGCAGCAGCGTAACACTGAATAACATTAACAGAATGCCGACGATGCGCTGGATGACGAAGAGTTGCATGGTCGTGCGTCAGATGTTGTCGTCTGCCAAAGGCGCTACACGATAACGCATCAGACGAACGTGATGCCGACCTGGAATAACTGTTCGACCTCGACGATGCGCTTCTTGTCCGTCAGAAACAGGATCACGTGATCCTCGGCCTCGATCATCGTGTCGTGGTGGGCGATGATGACCTGGTCCTTGCGCACGACAGCGCCGATGCTGGTGCCTTTGGGCAGCTTGATCTCCTCGACGGTGCGCCCGACGACCTTGGAGGAATTGCGGTCGCCGTGCGCAATCGCCTCGATCGCCTCCGCGGCGCCGCGCCGCAGCGAATGTACCACAGCGACGTCACCGCGGCGTACGTGCGCCAGCAGACTGCCGATGGTCGCCTGCTGCGGCGACACCGCGATATCGATGGAGCCGCTTTCGACCAGATCGACGTACGCGGCGCGGTTGATCAGCGCGATCACCTTGCGCGCGCCAAGTTTCTTGGCCAGCAGCGATGACAGGATGTTCGCCTCGTCATCGTTGGTTACCGCGCAGAATACATCGGTGTTCTCGATGTTCTCCTCGCGCAGCAACTCGCCATCCGCCGCGTCGCCGGCCAGCACGATGGCCTTGTCCAGTGTCTGGCAGATGGTGCGCGCCCGCTCGCGGTTGCGGTCGATCAGTTTCACCTGATAGTCGTTTTCCAGCCGGCGCGCCAGACGCAGGCCGATGCGTCCGCCGCCGGCGATCATGACGCGCTTGTACGGGCGATCAAGGTGGCGCAACTCGCTCATCACGGCGCGGATATGCTCGGCGGCGGCGATAAAGAACACCTCGTCGTCCACCTCAATGACGGTGTCCCCGGTCGGGTAGATCGGCTCACCACGGCGGAAGATGGCGGCGACGCGCGTATCAACGAGCGGCATGTGCTCGCGTAAAGTGCGCAGTTTGTTGCCGACCAGCGGCCCGCCGTGATAGGCGCGCACCGCCACGAGCTGCGCCTTGCCGCCGGCAAAGTCGAGCACCTGCAGCGCACCCGGATTCTGGATCAGCTTGGTGATGTAGTCGGTGACGACCTGCTCCGGACTGATCAGCACGTCGATCGGCAGCGCCTCCTGCGTAAACAGCTGCGGAAAAGAAAGATACTCGCTGCCGCGCACCCGGGCGATTTTGGTCGGGGTATGAAACAGCGTGTAGGCGACCTGGCAGGCGATCATGTTGGTTTCATCGCTGCTGGTCACAGCGAGAATCATGTCGGCGTCCTCGGCGCCGGCGCGCTTCAGCACCTCGGGGTGGGAGGCCTGGCCGTGCACGACACGCAGGTCCAGCCGGTCCTGTAACTCGCGCAGCCGGTCGACGTCGTGATCGACCACGGTGATATCGTTGGCTTCACTGGCGAGATGACCCGCCATTGAACCACCCACCTGGCCGGCGCCGAGAATAATGATTTTCATAACGGCGGCCGGGACTCCGGCGACACCGTGCGATCACCGGGTACCACGGAGCCACCCATGCCTGGTACGACTGAGTAAACCAATAATACGACCCTCTCCCCGCCTGCGTGCGCCGCAACGTTTGCAGCGCGGTGCCGATTATATGTCTTTTCGGGGTTACTTTTCCTGCCATTCACCCTTCGGGTTGATGCCCAGCGCGCGCATTTTCCGATAGAGGTGGGTGCGCTCCATGCCGGCCAGCTTGGCCACCTGACCGACACTGCCGCCGGTCGCACGCAACTGGTGTTCCAGATAGGCGCGCTCGAAACGCTCGCGCGCGTCGCGCAACGGCAGATCGAAATCCGATGCCACGCCCGGCGAGTGCTGGGTGGCGGTGCCCAGCGCGACATCCACTTCATCGACGCCGATCTCGTCACCGCTGCCGAGTATCAGCAACCGCTGCACCAGATTCTTCAGTTCGCGCACGTTGCCCGGCCAGCCGTAATTCCGTAACCGGTTCTGCGCGGCGACGGAGAACTCGCGGTATGGCAGGCGCTCGTGCATCACGAAATAGTCGACGTAGTAGCTGAGCAGGTCCGACACGTCCTCGCCGTGATGGCGCAACGGCGGGATCTTTACCGGTACAACGTTGAGCTGGTAGAACAGGTCTTCGCGGAATCGGCCGGACTGGATACCCTGATCGAGGTCGCGGTGACTGGCGGAAACGATGCGCACGTCGAAGGCAACCGCCTCACGACCGCCGACGCGCAGGAAGGAGCGATTTTGCAGCGCGGCGTGCAGCTTGGCCTGTAGCGCCGCATCCATGTCGCCGACTTCGCTCAGAAACAGGATGCCGCCGTTGGCCTGTTCCAGCAACCCGTAGCGGACGTTTGCGCCATCCTCGTTGCCGAACAGTTCGATCGCGGCGTTTTCCCTGGCGATCGATGCGACGACGACATCGACGAACGGGCCATCGGCACGTGCACTCCTGCTGTGCAGATAGCGCGCGAACAGTTCCTTGCCGGAACCCGCCTCGCCGGAGACCAGCACCCATGCCTCGGTCTGCGCAATGCGCTCGACCTGATCGCGCAGATCTTTCATGACCAGACTACGGCCGACCGGCTCAATCAGCGGCTGCGTGGTCTTGCGCAGACCAACGTTTTCACGCCGCAGCTTGTCGGCCTCCAGCGCGTGCTTGACGGTAATCAGCAGCTTCGCCAGTGACAGCGGCTTTTCAAGATAATCATAGGCGCCGTAGCGGGTAGCCTCGACCGCGGTTTCGACCGTGCCATGACCGGATATCATGATAACCGGCGGCTCCGGCTTGCCTTCGGGCGCCCACTCCTTCAGCAGACTGATGCCGTCGATGTCCGGCATCCAGATATCGAGCAGCACCAGATCGGGACGGCGGGTGCGGCGCGCCTCGCGCGCGGTCTCGCCGTTCTCGGCAATGCTGACGACATACCCTTCGTCCTCGAGTATCTCGCGCATCAGGCGCCGGATATCGGGTTCATCGTCGACGACGAGAATATGAGGCGCACTCATAACGATCACTCCCTAACGATGCGACTGTTTCTTTCGCGGGTCATCATGAGTCCAATCACCTGGCTGTGATTCGTCATTGTAATCCGAATCGGCCCCCTCAACACCAGTGGCGGCATGCGGCAGCTGCACCGTGATACGCGCGCCGCCGGCGGCGATACTCTCGGCAAGCACCACGCCGCCGTGCTCCTCGACGATCTTTTTCACGATCGCGAGCCCGAGCCCGCTGCCCTTGGGCTTGGTGGTGACGTACGGTTCGAACATCTTGCCCTCGAGTCCGCTCGAAAATCCCGGGCCATTATCCTCAACGCGCAGTTCCGCGATGCGGAATCCATCCTCATCGATGGCCCGCGTCGTGACGATGATCCTGCCGTCGGTGACCTCGCCGACCGCTTCGATCGCATTCTTGACCAGATTGTGGAGTAACTGATTGATGCGCCCCGGATCGGCCTGGATATCCGCCAGCTGCCCGTCGAGGCGCGCCTCAATCGTAATATGCGGTTCGGCGCCGCGATACAGCTCCAGCACTTCATTGATAACGCGGTTCAGATTCAGCGACTGCAGCTTCAGATGGGGCGCCCGGGCGTAGTCGCTGAACGCCTTGACCATTTCCTTCATCACCTCGACCTGCTGGACAATGGTATGCGTGGCGCGGTCCAGCACGTCGGCATCCGCCGGGCTCATCGTACCCAGATACTTGTGCCGCAGACGTTCGGCGGCCAGCTGGATAGGCGTCAACGGATTCTTGATCTCGTGCGCGAGACGCCGCGCCACTTCGCCCCAGGCGGCATCGCGCTGCGCCTGCACCAGCGTCGTGACGTCATCGAATACGATCACGTGACCGGCCGTCATGTCGCCGACATTCGGCAGCGGCGCGCCGCGGGTCATCAGCACCTGGCGCCCGCCCGGACCGAAAAACGTGATCTCCTCGCGCCACTCCTGCGCCCGGCCTGTCAGATGATTCTCGATCGAATCGACGAAATGACCGAGATAATGATTGGCGTCGAGCAAGCCGTGCAACGGCCCGCCGACGCAGTCTTCCATGTCGACACCGAGGATCAGGCTGGCCGCCGCATTGGCGGTGCGCAACGTCCCGTCCGCGCCGAGCGTCAGCACGCCCGACGACAGTCGTCCGACCACCGCCTCCAGGTAGGCGCGCTGGCGCTCCGCCTGCGCCTGGCTGCGCTCCGCGTCATCGCGTGCGATCGCGATCTTGCGCGTCATGTCGTTGAACGATTCGACAAGAAACCCGAGTTCGTCATTGCTGGTGAGCGGCAGGCGCCGGTCGTAGTCGCCGGCGGCTACCGCGCGGGTACCGACCGCCAGCACACGGATCGGCGCCACCAGACGCCGCGCCGCGTAGAATGCGGTCCAGACCGCCGCGAGCAGGCTCAACAACAACACCAGCGACAAGGTCACCGTAAAACTGACCTTCAACGGACCGCGCATATAGGACAGCCGTTCGTAGTCGGCGAACGCCGCCTGCGCACTTTCGGCCAGTATATTCAGCCGCTGCGCCACCGGGTACAGCGCCTGCAGGATGATCTGTTCAGCGAGCGGGTCGGATTGGTCGGCGGTCACGACGACACGGATCGCCAGGCCGGTATCGCTGACCGGATCCAGTCCGGCAAACGGATGGCCCTGCTTCAGCTGCGACAGTATCGCGCTGCTCGGCCGGTCAGGCACGATCCGGGTGGCATCGACACTGCTGGACGCGATGATATGGCCGCTCGGCGTCAGCAACGTCAACTCATTCGCCTCGCGCTGATCGCGCAAATCGTTGAGCCGCGGCGCCAGCTGGCGTTCCGGCAGACCGGAAAGTGATTCAGCCATCTGTTGCGTCTGCCGCAGCGATTCGCGGATACGCGTATCCAGCGCGGCGCGACTCAACTCGAGCGCATCATGCAGACCCTGCTCAACGCGCACGTCGAACCAGCTGTCGATGCCGCGATGCAGAAACTGGAGCGAAAAGTAATACACGACCGTTACCGGCGCGAGCGCGAGCAGCACGAAGATAACCACCAGGCGCACCGTCAGGCGTGAACCCATCGCCCTGAGACGATACTGGCGCACCAGGCGCTGCATGTTGACGACGATCAGCCAGACGAGAAGGATCAGCCCCGCCAGATTGAAAATGAACAACAGCGAATACAGGCGGCCGAACTTCTCCGAGTTCTCGGTCGCGACGCTCATCAGGTATAGCGACCCGAGCAGCAGCGCGACGATCACAATGACCGGAGCGGCCTCGCTGCCGAAGCGCTTTAAAATGGGAGCGGCCATGTATACCTTGCGCTGGCGAGACGCCAGTCAGCACTGAAGTAGGCGATGACGCGCATCGGCACCGGCAGTGCCTCGATATCCAGCGAGACGCCCATGCTCACCATATAGCGCTCGCCCGGCACCAGCAGCTTTCGATCGAGTATCGGCAGATCGAGGACGGCCCCCAGCACCGACAGGGCGACACCCAGCGTCGGCAGCGCGTGCTGGGCGCCGCTGTTGAGGTTCTTGACCAGATATTGGTCGGTCAGCGCGTGGTATTGCAGCTGGTAACGCTGCTGCAGGCTGGCGACATCTTCGTCCCAGACATAGTCACGGATACGCAGGACGTCGATTTCCAGCAGAAACGTCAGTGGCACACCGTTATCCAGCGCCTCCAGCGCCTGCTCGCTCAGGTCGTAATCTATCGTTGTATCGAGCCAGTAGACCGAGTCCACCAGCGTGGTTTCGGCGTGCTTGATCTTGAAACCGGCCGCGCCGGCGAAACCGGGCATGACGGCCAGCGGCAGCAGGCCGCCGAGTAGCAACATCCATCGAAGGTTATGACGCAGTCGCTGCATATCGTGTCAGGCGCGGACGCCATGCGGGTAGTCGCTTAATCAGGCCTTCTGCAGGCATGCATAATAGAATCCGTCCATATCGTCTTCCCCCGGCAGGATCTGACGCCCTGCGTCACATTCATGCCCCCAGGAAACATCGAGCGGCCGCTCAACGGCATCGCCGTGAGTGCGCAGAAACCATGCTGTCTGGGCAACGTTTTCCTCGGGAAGCACCGAGCACGTCGCGTACAACAGCATACCCCCGGAACCCAGCAAGGGCCACAGGGAGTCCAGCAGGCGTTGCTGTTCATCGCGGACGGCGTTGATATCCGCCGGCCGCCGCAGGTATTTAATGTCCGGATGGCGGCGGATCACGCCGGTCGCCGAACACGGCGCATCGAGCAGTATCCGGTCGAACGGCCGGCCATCCCACCAGCCATCAGGCTGCGCGGCATCGGCAACAACGATGCTGGCGCGTAAACCGAGCCGCCGCAGGTTGTCGTCGATACGCTTCGCGCGGTCGGCGTCGTTGTCAACGGCCACCAGCTCCGTCAGCTCCGGTTGCGTCTCGAGCAGATGCGCGGTCTTGCCGCCGGGCGCCGCGCACGCGTCCAGCACGCGCTGGCCGGCCTGCGCCGCCAGCAGCGGCGCGGCGAGCTGCGCGGCGGCGTCCTGCACCGAGACCAGGCCATCGGCAAAACCGGGCAGCCGGACAACGTCAACGGGTTTCTCAAGAATGACACCGGTGCTGCCGTGAATGGCGACCCGCGCCTCGTATCCGGCCTGCCGCAAACGTGCGAGATAATCGTCGCGGCCGATCCGGCAACGGTTGACGCGCAGCGTCATCGGCGCGTGCCGGTTGTTGGCGTCGAGCAACGCCTGCCAGTGGTCCGGCCAGGCCTGTTGCAGACGATCGAGCAACCAGGCCGGATGCGCGGTGCGCGCGGTTATATCGCGGTCGACCTCTGCGAGCAGCACCGCCGCGGTGCGCTGGAACGCGCGCAGCGACCCGTTGACCAGACCGGTCGCCCAGGACTTCTTCAGAACCTTGCAGGAATCCACCGTTGCCGAAATGGCCGCGTGCGGCGGCACACGCATATAGATCAACTGGTAGAGACCGAGTAACAGCAGGCAATGAATGTCATCGTTGCCCGGTTTGAGCGGGCGGTCCAGCAAACGACCGATCACGGCGGCGAGCCGCAGGTGCCAGCGCATCACGCCGTAACAGAGTTCCTGTACCAGGGCGCGATCGCGCGGCGACCCCGCCAGTTCCAGGTGCGCGGTCAGTGTCGCGCCGAGACTGCGGCGCGCGGCAATAACATCGGTCAGTACAGTGGCGGCAAGGGTGCGGGCATCCATCGGTTTCTATGCGCCGGAAGAACTGCATCGTCCCGCTATGGAGACGACGGCGCCAGACGCATGCCAGGCCGGATGCGATCGCGGTTCGCGTTCAGGAAATCGGCGGCCGGCATACGCTTGCCGCCGGGCAGCTGTAGCTCCACTATTCTCAGCATACCGTGGCCGGTGGCGATATCGATGCCCTCCCGCGTCAGCCCGGTCACGGTACCGGGCGGCGCGGCGAGATCGCATTCTATCGCCACCGCCTGCCACACCCGCAATATTAAGTCGCCCGCGCGGGTGTACGCGACCGGCCACGGGTTATACGCGCGCACGCGGCGCTCAAGATGGACGGCAGTCGCGGTCCAGTCCAGCATCGCGTCCGATTTGATGATTTTCGGGGCATGGCAAACACCTGCCGCAGGCTGAGGAATCGCCCTCGCGCGACCGTTTTCGATGTCCGTCAGCGCCTGCAACAAAACACTCCCACCGAGCAGCGCCAACCGGTCATGCAGGGTTTGCGCGGTATCGTCAGGCAGCACCGGACAGGCTGCGCCGACCAGCACGTCGCCGGTATCCAGACCTTTATCCATCTGCATGATCGTCACGCCGGTCATCGCATCGCCGGACAGGATCGCGTGCTGGATCGGCGCCGCACCGCGCCAGCGCGGCAACAACGAGGCATGGACGTTGATGCAACCGTGGCGCGGCATGCCCAGCACAGCCGCCGGTAATATCAGCCCGTAAGCGACCACCACCATGATGTCCGCGTTCAGGTCGCGCAAGGTTTGCTGGATTTGCGGGCTCCTTAGCGTGTCCGGTTGCAATACCGGGATACGCCCGACAGTCGCCAGTTGCTTGACCGGCGACGGCGCCAGCTTGCGGCCCCGGCCGGCCGGCCGGTCGGGCTGCGTCAGCACCGCACACACGTGATGCGACGAAGACAACAGACTCTTTAGAGCGGTTGCGGCAAATTCCGGGGTGCCGGCGAAAATCACCTTCATGGCGTTTCATACCACTGCATCGCGGTCCGCGCCGCTGTCATTCCACTCAGCCCGTCGGGCCGACCCACGAGGAAATACGGCCCGCACCGCTCACATCGTTTGACGCCGCAGTTTTTCCATCTTCTTGCGTATCCGCGCGCGCTTGAGTTCCGACAGATAGTCGACGAACAACTTGCCGTCCAGATGATCGATTTCGTGCTGAATACACACCGCCAGCACGCCGTCGGTCTCAATATCCAGTACATGGCCGCCGCGATCCAGCGCCCGCACCTTGATCCACTCGGCACGCTCGACCGGTTCGTAGATTCCCGGCACTGACAAACAGCCCTCTTCCATCTGCACTGTGCCCTGGCGCCGCATGATTTCAGGATTGACCAGTGCTAAAGGTTTGCTCTTATCTTCCGTAATATCGACCACGATAACCCGTTTGGCGACGTCGACCTGCGGGGCGGCAAGCCCGACGCCAGGCGCGTCATACATCGTCTCCAGCATGTCGTCGATCAGCGTACGGATGTCCCGGGAGACCTCCGGAACAGGCTCGGCGATTATCCGCAACTGCGGATCCGGATAATGCAAGACGTGAAGTATCGACATGTGACCCGTTTCACCTAATATATAGCGCATGGACTGATAGCATGATATTAATGATTACCGGCGTCCTGCACCAGACGGATGGAGCCAGGACGGCAATTTGGCTAAACTCGCGCACACGTGACCTTGGGGAGCGGCCATGTTAACAAAAAGAACATTATTGAGCCTGTTATTCGGCGTAATCTTCACCGGTGTTGCGTTCGCCGACACGGTGAAACTCAATCCTGATCATCCGGATCGTTATGTCGTCGTCGCGGGCGACACGCTGTGGGATATTGCGGGGCGTTTTTTGCGCGAGCCATGGCTGTGGCCGGAAATCTGGCATATCAACCCCGAAATCGCCAATCCCCATCTGATCTATCCCGGTGACGTTATCGCGCTGAGTTTCCGTGAAGACGGCACACCGGTGTTATCCGTCGAGCGCGGCCAGGCGACGACGGTCAAGCTGTCACCGCAGATCAGAACGGAAGATACCGCCCAGGCGATTCCAACCATCACGCCGGGACTCATCAAGCCGTTTCTTGAGCAGCCGCAGGTGCTGTCCAAAAAGGAATATGAAAAGGCCCCGTATGTCGTCGCCGGCGAAGAAAGCCGGTTGATCAGCGGCACCTCCAACAAGATCTATGTGCGCGGCCTCAATGAGGCGGCCGACAGCCGTTACAGCATCGTGCACATCGGCGAAGCGTTGCGTCAACCGGGCAAAAAGGAAGTACTCGGCTATGAGGCGATCCACGCGGGTGATGCCGTGGTCGAGGCGTTCGGCGATCCGGCGACCCTGCGGATCGTGGATGCGAAGCGCGAGGTACTGATCGGCGACCGTCTGGTTCCGGTCGATACCAAGCCGTTCGAGGCCTATTTCATGCCGCGCGCGCCGGGCCGCATTGTCAACGGCAACATCATTGCGGTACGTGACGCCGTGTCTCGCGTCGGACGGTATCAGGTTGTCGTAATCGATCTCGGTGCCAACGATGGCCTCGAAAGTGGTCATGTGCTGGCGATTTTCCAGAAGGGCGATACTATCCGGGACGTGGTTTCCGGCGGCAAACAGGTGACGTTGCCGGAACGGCGTGCCGGTGAGTTAATGGTGTTCCGTACCTTTGAGCGTATCAGCTATGCGTTGGTGATGGAGGCCGCGTACGATATCCGGCTGAGCGACGCGGTTAAAAATCCCTGAACGCAGCCATCGATCAGCCTTGGCCACGCAAGGAACCCCAGGTTGACTGACCCCACCGGTCAACAGACAGCCCGAAACGAACGCCAGATATCGCCAACCGCCCCCGGCGATCTACGCTACTGGCTCGCGCTGCATCACGCGCCCGGCGTCGGCGTGGCGGCATTCCATCAGTTGCTGCAGCAATTCGGCAGGCCTCAGGCAGCATTCGAGTCCGGCGCCGGTGCATTTCCCAAGGGCCGCTGGCGGCGCCAGACACTGGACTACCTGGCCGCCCCCGACTGGCAGGCGGTCGACGCGGAACTCGCCTGGGCCCGGCAACCAGACAACCATGTCATTACGTTTCATGATCCACGCTACCCGGCGCTGCTGCGCGAGATCGCCGATCCGCCACCGCTGCTTTATCTGCACGGCAATCCCGCTGCACTCAGCGCGCTGCAACTCGCCATCGTCGGCAGCCGCAACCCGACACCGGGCGGCGCCGACACCGCGCACGATTTCGCGCGCTTTCTGGCAGGTGCCGGTCTCGCCATCTGCAGCGGCCTCGCGTTGGGGGTGGATGCCGCCAGTCACCGCGGCGCGCTTGCCGGCGGCGGCATGACGATCGCGGTGATGGGTACCGGTCTCGACCGCGTCTACCCTGCTCGTCACCGGGACTTGGCCCATCAGATTGCCAATAACGGCGCGCTGGTATCCGAATTCAGGCTCGGCACGGCGCCACGCCCGGAGAACTTTCCGCGCCGTAACCGTCTAATTAGCGGGTTGAGCCTCGGCACACTGGTCATTGAAGCCGGCATATCCAGCGGTTCGCTGGTAACAGCGCGTCTGGCCGCCGAACAGGGGCGCGAAGTGTTCGCGATTCCAGGTTCAATCCACAATCCGCTCGCCAAGGGCTGCCATCTGCTGATACGCCAGGGCGCGAAACTCGTTGAAAATGCGGGCGATGTCCTCGAGGAACTGGGGCCGCTTGCGGGCGTGGCGGCAGCGAGTCTGCCGCAGCCGCCGGATGCGGTTGACCCCACGCCGGAATTTTCTGGTCCGGAAAATATAGTGTTGAAACACTTGGGTTTTGAGGCCGTATCCATCGATACACTGGTGGCAAAGAGCGGCATGGCGCCGGAAATCGTTTCGGCCTCGCTGGTGGCATTGGAATTGCTGGGTCAGGTATCATCCGCGGCAGGCGGCAGATATTGTCGCGTGCATAAGAGCAGGTGAGATGAAAGAAACCGTCATAGATGTACTGATGTATTTGTTCCAGAACTATATCGATGGCGACCTCGAGATCGGCTCGGACCGCGAGACCCTCAAGGTCGAGTTGACGGCGGCCGGTTTCCCGCACGCGGAGATCGCCAAGGCCTTCAACTGGCTCGAAGGCCTGTCGATCGTGCACGACGGTATTCTGAAAAAACCGGAACCTGCGGCCCACTCCACCCGCATCTATACGCTGCACGAAATGCGCAAGCTCAATCTGGAATGCCGCGGTTTCATGTTGTACCTGGAACAGAACGGCATCGTTGATACCACTACCCGTGAACTTATTATCGATCGCGTCATGGCCCTCGAATCGCTGGAGATCAGTCTCGACCAACTCAAGTGGATCGTCCTGATGGTGCTGTTCAACCAGCCCGGCCAGGAAGCCGCCATCGCCTGGATGGAGGATCTCTTCTTCGAAGAGTCCGTCGTCAGCATTCACTAGCCGCTCGTAAACCGTTGGTAAACCCACTCGTAGACTTCTTATGAGTAAGAATCTCGTCATCGTCGAATCGCCGGCCAAGACCAAGACGCTGAAGAAGTATCTTGGCAATGACTTCCAGGTTCTGGCGTCGTACGGCCACGTCCGCGATCTGGTGCCCAAGGAAGGCGCCATTGATACCGAACATGACTTCGCGATGAAGTATCAGTTGATCGAAAAAAACGCGAAACATGTCGATGCGATCATCAAGGCGATGAAGAGCGCCGATGTACTTTACCTGGCAACCGACCCCGACCGCGAGGGAGAAGCGATCTCGTGGCATGTTTACGAGATTTTGAAGAACCGGAAGGCGCTTAATAAAAAGACGGTCTACCGCGTAGTGTTCAACGAGATCACCGAGCGGGCGATCCGCGAGGCAATCGAGCATCCGCGCGAGCTGTCAGTGGATTTGATCGACGCCCAGCAGGCGCGGCGCGCACTGGATTATCTGGTCGGTTTCAACCTGTCGCCGCTGCTGTGGAAAAAAATCCGCACGGGGCTGTCGGCTGGCCGCGTGCAAAGCCCGGCGTTGCGGATGATCGTCGAGCGCGAGCTGGAAATAACCAAATTCCTGCCGCGTGAATACTGGACGATAGAGGCCGACGCGCAGGAGAAAGACAGCGCGTTCGTCGCGAAGCTCAGCCAGTACCGTGGCGAGAAGATCGCCCAGTTCAGCATCACCGCAACCGATGAGGCACATCAGGCCAGAGATGCGCTGCTGAAGGCGGCCGGCGGCAAGCTGACGGTCCTGGACATCGAAAAGAAACAGCGCAAGCGCAAGCCGGCGCCGCCGTTCACGACCTCCACGCTGCAACAAGAGGCCTCGCGCAAACTCGGCTTCAATGCCCAGCGCACGATGCGCACCGCACAGCAACTGTACGAAGGGATTGATACCGGCAATGGCGCCGAAGGTCTGATCACCTATATGCGTACCGATTCGCTGAATCTCGCGACTGAAGCGCTCGACGAGATCCGCAGCTACATCGCGAAACGCTACGGCAACAGCAATCTTCCAAAGGAAGCGAATCTCTATAAGACAAAATCCAAGAACGCCCAGGAAGCCCATGAGGCGATCCGTCCGACGTCGATAGAGCGTCGTCAGCCCGACGACATCAAGGACCATCTGTCCAAGGATCAGCACAGACTTTATGAGCTGATCTGGAAGCGCACAGTAGCGTGCCAGATGATCCACGCAACGATTGATACGGTCGGCGTCAACCTGGGCGCCGGCAAGGACAATATTTTCCGCGCCACCGGTTCGACCATCACCGACCCCGGTTTCATGGCCGTGTATCAGGAAGGCGTCGACGACAGCAAGGGCGGCGAGGAGGAGAACCTGCTGCCACCGCTGCAAACCGGGCAGCAGGTGCAGTTACAGGCGATCCGTGCGGAGCAGCATTTCACCGAGCCGCCGCCGCGCTTTTCAGAGGCGACACTGGTCAAGACGCTCGAGGAGTATGGCATCGGCCGGCCATCCACCTATGCATCGATCATCTCGACCCTGCTCGCGCGCGAGTACGTGGTGCTCGACAAGCGGCGCTTCAAGCCCACCGACGTCGGCTATGTGGTCAACAGGTTTCTGACGGCCTATTTTTTCGATTATGTCGACTATGACTTCACCGCACGGCTTGAGGACGAGCTCGACGCGGTATCGCGTGGCGAAAAGGAATGGGTCCCTCTTCTCAAGAAATTCTGGGCGCCCTTCAAGAAGCTCGTCGATACGACCGAGGAGAATGTCCAACGCAAGGACGTGACACAGGAAGCGCTCGACGAGCTGTGTCCCAAGTGCGGCAAGACCCTGACCATACGGCTTGGCCGCCGGGGCCGCTTCGTCGGCTGTTCCGCGTTCCCGGAATGCGACTACACACGTAATCTGGGCGATGACTCCGATACCCCTGAGGCCGAGGTCGTAGAGGGACGCACCTGTCCGAAGTGCTCATCGGCACTGGTGGTGCGCCATGGCCGTTACGGGAAATTCATCGGTTGCAGCGCCTATCCGAACTGCAATCACATGGAACCGCTGGAGAAGCCGGCGGATACCGGCGTCGAATGCCCCGAATGCCACAAGGGCACGATGCTGAAACGCAAATCGCGCAACGGCAAGATCTTTTATTCGTGCGCCAACTATCCGAAATGCAAATATGCGGTATGGAATGAGCCGGTCAATGAGGTCTGTCCGTCATGCAGCTGGCCGATGCTGACCATCAAGACGACAAAACGCCGCGGGGGCGAGAAGGTCTGCCCGCAAAAGGAATGCGGCTACGCCGTGCCGCATGACGCCGAAGAGGAATCCGAAACCGGCTGAAGCGATGTTTTCGGTCAGGTATGCGTGGCGGCGTCGACTGTCCTGCGATCCAGGTGCGGCGCAAACAGCTCGATAAACGCATACATATAGCCACGCAAAAATCCGCCCCGGCGTATACCGATGCGCGTCGTGCTCGGTTCAAACAGATGACCCGCGTCGATCGCGCGCAGATCGGTATCCTTCTTCGGATTAAACGCCATCGACGCCAGCAGCCCGACGCCCAACCCCAGTTCCACATACGTCTTGATCACATCGGAATCGATCGCTGTCAGCACGACATTGGGTTTCAGATGGCGTTCCTCGAACGCCTGGTTGATCTTCGAGCGGCCCGCAAACGCAAAGTCATAGGTCACAACGGGATACTTCGCGATCGCTTCCAGCGTCAACGGCTGTTCGTCGAGCAGCGGGTGACCGGGCGTCGTGACCACACAGCGGTTCCACTCGTAACATGGCAGCATCACCAAATCCGCGAACAAATGGATCGCTTCGGTCGCAATCGCGATGTCCGCCACGCCCGATACCACCATGTCGGAAATCTGCGTCGGACTGCCTTGATGCAGACTCAACCGCACGTTGGGATATTGCTCCGTGAATCTCTTGATCACTGGCGGCAATGCATAACGGGCCTGCGTGTGTGTCGTCGCGATCGACAGATTGCCCTGTGCCTCGTCGGTGAACTCGAAACCGATCTGGCGGATATTGTCGACCTCGCTCAATATCCGCTCGGCCTTGGCAAGTATCGCGCGCCCCGGCTGCGTGACGCCGACAAAACGTTTGCCGTTACGCTCGAAGATCTGGACGTTGAGTTCTTCCTCCAGCAGGCGTATCTGGTTGCTGACGCCCGGCTGGGCCGTATGCAACGCGGCCGCAGCGGCAGATACACTCAACCCGCAACGGGCAACCTCACGGACATACCTCAGCTGTTGCAGTTTCATAATCGCGGATCCTGACCGATATACGTAAAGATGATTAATATAGCAGTTATTGGCAGTTCCTATGATATAGGCACTTTGGTATATTTCGGGCCTGACGGGTCCGATCACATGAACGGCCACCCATTGTTCCTGAATTACTGAAACTCATGGATGCCTTGGACCTATGATGGATTGGGGGTATACCGCGTCGGGATTCCTGGTCGGCGCGCTCATCGGATTGACCGGCGTCGGCGGAGGTTCGCTGATGACGCCGCTGCTGATCTTCGTTTTCGGCATCCAACCCGCGCTTGCCGTCGGCACAGACCTGCTGTTTGCCGCAATCACCAAGACCGGCGGCATCTGGGCGCATGCGCGTCGTTCGACCGTAAACTGGCGCATCGTACGTCTGCTCGCCAGCGGCAGTGTGCCCACCGCGCTGGCAACCGTTTATTTTCTTAGCGTTATTGGCGCGAAGGGCTGGAAGGTCGACACGCTGATCACCAGCGGACTGGGGGTGGCGCTGATCCTGACCGCGATCGCGATCCTGTTCAAACAGCGGATTCAACAGCTCGGCACTCGGCTCGCGGCGAGCGCCCCCCGGCTTGCCGCCCGTCGCGCCGCGATCACGGTCCTCGCCGGTGTCTTATTAGGTGTACTGGTGCCGATATCCTCGGTAGGCGCCGGGGCGCTGGGGGTCGCGATGCTGTTTTTCCTGTACCCGCGGCTACCGGTTATCCATATTGTAGGCACGGACATCGCCCATGCGGTGCCGCTGACGCTGGTCGCCGGCCTCGGGCACCTGCACCTCGGCAATGTGGATTTTTCATTACTTGGCGCGTTGTTACTGGGCTCCCTGCCGGGAATCTACCTCGGCAGCCATCTGGGAGCAGTGATACCCGAGCGCGTGACCCGACCGTTACTGGCCAGCGTTTTGATGTTGATTGGCTTCAAATTTGTTCTAGCGTAGACGGCAATTGACGTATAATCGGCGCCTTTTCCGCGCCCGTCAGTCCCCCGGAGATTAGTGATGGATGAAAAAGTAGTCAGCCTGGTGAATTACGACGAGATCGATCGTTACGAGGATAACGTCCGTTCGTTCCTCGACGGTGGCATGGACGGCGAACGTTTCATGGCATTTCGTCTGCAGCACGGCATTTACGGCCAGCGACAGGACGGCGTACAGATGGTGCGCATCAAACTGCCCGGCGGCGGCCTCAAACCGGACCAGCTGCGGGCGGTGGCGGATGTCGTCGAGACGTATTCGCAGCACGGCACGGCGCACGTCACGACCCGTCAGGATTTTCAGGTTCATTACATCCCGCTGAAAGACACGCCGGCCGTGATGCGCCGCATCGGCGAAGCCGGCCTGACGACACGCGAAGCCTGCGGCAACACCGTGCGCAACATATCCGCCTGCGCGCTCGCCGGCGTCTGCCCGCACGAACATACCGACGTCACACCGCTGGCGCACGGCGCCGCCAACCGTTTTCTGCGCCATCCGCTGACGCAGCATCTGCCGCGCAAGTTCAAGATCAGTTTCTCCGGCTGCGAGTCCGATTGCGCGCAGGGCATGATTCATGACCTCGCCGTCGTCGCGCGGCATAAAGACGGCCGTTTTGGCTTCAAGGTCATGGCCGGCGGCGGCCTCGGCCACAAGCCGCACGAAGCGGTTACAGTCGAGGAATTTATTGAAGAGAAAGATCTGCTGCCGGTCATGGAGGCGGTGATATCGCTGCACCACCGCTATTCGGATCGCAAACGCCGCGCCAAGGCGCGTATCAAGTTCCTGGTTGACCGCTTCGGGCCGGAAGGATTTGTTGAAAAGTATCAGGAAGAAGTCGCACGCACGCGGCTCGCCTATGCGAACCAGCCGCATATGATGAGCGCCTGGAAGAAAGGCGCGGACGGCAACGTGCGCGTGGTCGCGGGCGCGCCGCGCCAGCTGCTCGGCCAGAAACAGAACGGCCTGAGTATCTTCCCGATCAGCCTGCCGATCGGCGATGTCACCATCGCGCAGCTGCGCGGCATTGCCGCCATGATGGAAAAGGAACGGTTGGACGATATCCGCGCGACGCAGGACCAGAACCTGGCGCTGTGCAACGTACCGACCGATCGCGTCACAGCGATACGCGACGCTCTCGGCAAACTCGGTCTGGGAGAGCCCAGGACCGGTGACGACGTGGTCGCGTGCCCCGGCACATCGACCTGCCGCCTCGGGATCACATCGTCGACCATCATCGGCCCCAAGCTTAGCGGCGGCAAACACGACCTGCGCATCCGCGCGAGCGGCTGCCACAACGGCTGCGCACAACCGGAGTCCGGCGACATCGGCATTTACGGCGAAGGCAAGCGCCTGCACGGCAAGCTGATCCCGCACTATCAGATGTACTTCGGCGGCGACGGCCGTAACGGCGGCGGCATCGGCTTCAAGGGCCCGTCCTTGCCGACGGCGCGCGTGGAGGCCGCGATCCAGCGCGTCGAGGATACGTTTGACGACGACCGCAACAACGACGAGACGTTCTTCAACTGGACACGCCGCAAAGGTAAGGAGTATTTCACCGAACTGTTGCAGGACCTGACCGCCGTCGCAGCCGAAGAAGTTCCCTCGGTACTGCACGATCACGGCGACCAGGCGGCGTTCAAGGTGTTGCAACTCGGTGGCGGCGAATGCGCCGGTGCCGCGCAGGATCTGGTGGCGTCACGTTTCTCCGAGGCCAGCTATGAGCGCGACTGCCGCAATTCGTTTGCGGCCCAGCGCAAGTTTCCCGAGGCCATCGAATGCATTGAGCAGATCGGCCGGCTGGTCGGCCAATCGCTGCTATTCGTTTCGGGCCTGAAGCAGGAAGAAACGCCGGCAGCTGTCGCCGCGTCGCTGCAAACCGCGGCGCCGAACGGCGCCGACATGGGCCGCCGGCTTGCCGCGATTATTGGCGAAAGCGAAAAATTGAAGGCATCACTCGATAACGCGGCCTATCTGAAGCTATCGGCCGATACCGATCAGTGGATGCGCGATGCAGCTGCCTTTTGCCAGAACATCGACAAGCAACTCGACCTGTCGGCCTCGCTGCCGTCGTCACAGCCGGCGCATGCCTCGCAGGTCCGCGAGATCGATCTGTCGACCTATGGTTGCCCGCTGCACTACGTCAAGGCCCGCAACGCGCTGAAGACGCTGGATGTCGGCAATGTCGTCGAGTTCATCGTCGACTCGCCGGAGTCCGCACGCAAACTCGCCGGCAGCCTCGAAGCCGACGGCCATTTCGTATTGTCGGTCGACGACAACGACACCTCGCCGCGCATTACCGTGCAAAAGGCCAGGGAAGCGGCGGCCGCCAGCAATTGAGTCATCAGGGCGCGTCGCCGCATCGGCGCGCCCTGATCCCCGCCGGACTATTTGCGAAACAACCAGAACAGCAGCGTCAGCACCAGGCTGACGATGATTGACGTCATGACCGGAAAATAGAACTGGAAATTGTCCCGCTCGACCGCGACATCTCCCGGTAACCTGCCTAAGCCCAACTTCTGCAGCCACGGCCAGATCAGGCCGAGGATCATTAGTAAAACTCCGATTGTGATTAGCAGGCGTTGAATGTTCATCGCCATGATTCTAAAAAATCCGGTGCAATGCGCTGCGCTTATTGCACCCTACCAACTATTCCCACTTGAATGGTTCAGCACAAGAAAAGACATCCTCTACGCCTGACAGCCCAGCAAATAACTCTAGAGCGGTACGCACGGAGTCGTGTGCCCATTTGGCGACAGGTGGAGAAGACAAATTGGTTACCCAGCCGGCATTAAGTATTTCGATCTTACTCCTACGTACCGCTTCCTGGAGATTCACAGGCCAATGAACGTGCTCTATGAACGCGGGATTGTAGTGAAGAATAGTATTTCGCAATTCTTGGAGTGCAATAACATTCCGATACTCTTCCGAATTCAAATCAAATCCTTCGCCTCCCCTATCAAAGAACCGGTATACCTCTTGAAGCCATGGTTTAAAATCTCGATAGAGGGATGTTCGGTCACGAAGCGCGTCAAGCTTCGCATCAGCTTCCGGGAGATGAGTAAGGTACCGAGCTATTGATAGCCGCTCCTGAAAATACGCTTCGATGGACGCGCTATACAACATGACGGCTGGGAATACATAAAAGTGGCCAGGATGTTTTCCATCTCCTTTATTTAAGTTTTCGCATAGCTCGTTAGCGACGCGAAAATATGTCCTGGACAAGACTGTTATTCCTGGCAGGGTGTCCACGTCTTCGAGCCGTCGAGGAATAAACGTATTACGATCCAACGGCATAATCAGTCACCTGGTCACGTAGGAGCAATAAGCCCGCGTAGGGCTCAATAAGCGCAGCGCATTGCGCCGGATGTGCCCGGTCAGGTAACCGTTCGGACACCGTTCGGCGTACCCAGCAACAACACATCGGCCGGACGCAGGGCGAATAATCCGTTGGTGACGACGCCGGGAATGTTGTTGAGTTCGGCCTCGAGCTTCGCGGGTTCCATGATTTCGAGGTTGTGGACGTCGATAATCACGTTGCCGTTGTCGGTCGTGAAGCCTTCGCGGTACACCGGTTTGCCGCCGAGCTTGACCATTTCGCGCGCGACGAAGCTGCGCGCCATCGGGATGACCTCGATCGGCAGCGGGAACGCGCCGAGCATGTCGACCAGCTTGGATTCGTCGGCGATGCAGACGAACTTGCGGCTCGCCGCGGCGACGATCTTTTCGCGCGTCAGCGCCCCGCCGCCACCCTTGATCAGTTGCAGGTAGTGATTGGACTCGTCGGCGCCGTCGACGTAGACCGACAGGCCGTCGACCTCGTTGAGCTCAAGCACCGGGATGCCGTGCGACTTGAGCCGCTTTTCCGTCGCCAGCGAGCTGGCCACCGTGCCGTCGATGCGGTTCTTGATGCGCGCCAGCGCGTCGATGAAGAAATTGGCCGTGGACCCGGTCCCGACGCCAATGATCGTCCCCGCTTCGACATAGGTCAGCGCCGCTTCCGCGACTGCCTGTTTCATTTCGTCCTTAGTCATTCGCTCCCCCGAAATCACCGTACCCGTTCAACGAATCATACCCTTCGTCGCTGACGCGTGAAAAGAGCCGGCAATCGTTTGCCTGGCCCGATACCGATGGCATGTCGCTGCCGGAAAAACGCAATTATTCTTCGCAAACACTGACAGCGGCGTCATGCTGATGATAGATTTGGCGCCATGACTGACCAATACATCAAGAAAATACTGGACGCACGGGTTTACGACATTGCCGTGGAGACCCCGCTCGATCCGATGCCCAAGCTGTCCCGAAATCTTGGCAACCACGTTTTGCTGAAGCGCGAGGATCTGCAGCCGGTCTTTTCGTTCAAGCTGCGCGGTGCCTATAACAAGCTGGTCAATCTGACGCCGGCCGAGCGCGGCCGCGGGGTCATCGCCGCGTCGGCGGGCAATCATGCCCAGGGCGTCGCCATGTCGGCACAACGGCTCGGCATCAAGGCCTTGATTGTGATGCCGACGACGACCCCGCCTATCAAGGTGTCCGCAGTACGCGATTTCGGTGCAAAAATCGTGTTGTTCGGCGACTATTATGACGACGCGTACCAGCACGCCCAGGAACTCGCGAAGCAGAAGAAGCTGACGTTTATCCACCCCTATGACGATCCGGATGTCATTGCCGGCCAGGGCACCATCGCCCGGGAGATATTCCACCAGCACACCGGCAACGTACACGCCATCTTTGTGCCCGTCGGTGGTGGTGGCCTGATTGCCGGCGTCGGCACCTATGCGAAATACCTGCGACCGGATATCAAGGTGATCGGTGTCGAGCCGGACGACGCGCCCAGCATGGAACAGGCCTTGCGCCACGGCAAACGCGTAGTCCTGGATCAGGTCGGCATCTTCGCCGACGGCGTCGCGGTGCGGCAGGTCGGCAAGGAGACATTCCGGCTTGCCCGCAAGTGCGTCGATGAAGTCATCCTGGTCAGCAGCGACGAGATCTGCGCGGCCATAATGGATATTTTCGAGGATACCCGCTCGATCGCGGAACCGGCGGGCGCACTGGCCGTGGCTGGCCTCAAGAAATACGTCGAGCGTAGCGGCGTCAAGGACCAGCACCTGGTGGCGATCGACAGCGGGGCGAACATCAACTTCGACCGGCTGCGCTACGTCGCCGAACGCGCGGAACTCGGCGAGCGGCGCGAAGCGCTGCTGGCCGTGACGATTCCGGAGCAGCCCGGCAGCTTCTACACGTTCTGCAAGGCCATCGGCAAACGCGCCTTTACGGAATTCAATTATCGTTACATGGATAACCGTCAGGCGCACGTGTTCGCTGGCATCGAGCTGGCCGCTGGCAAAAACGAGCGGGAAGAACTGGTCAAACACCTGCGCCGCCTGAAGTACCAGGTGGTCGACATGACCGACAACGAAATGGCCAAGCTGCACGTCCGTTACATGGTGGGTGGCACAGCCCCGGGGATAGAGAACGAAATTCTCTACCGGTTTGAATTTCCCGAACGACCGGGCGCGCTGCTGCAATTTCTGACCTGCATGAGCGAACGCTGGAACATCAGCCTGTTTCACTACCGGAATCATGGTGCGGCCTACGGCCGTGTATTGATGGGTGTTCAGGTACCGCCGGCAGATCGCAAGCAGTTCGATGCGTTCCTCAATAAGCTCGGTTACACCTGTCGCGATGAAACCGGCAACCCCGCCTATCAGCTGTTTTTAAGCAGTAGTTAGCGATACCAGACCCCGGATCGCGAGGCGAAAAAAAGGCGAAAAGCTCGTGCCTTTTCGCCTTTTTTTGAAAAACCACAGACCCCGATGAGGCCTGTGGTTAGTAAGCCAAACGACTACTTGGCTTTTTTCTTGGCAGTCTTTCTCTTCTTGGCTGCCTTCTTCTTAGCGGTTTTCTTTTTGGCCGCTTTCTTCTTCGCGGTACGTTTTACTGTTTTCTTCTTTGCGCCACCTTTCTTCTTGGCGGTGCGTCTCTTTACTGCTTTCTTCTTTGTTGCTGTCTTCTTTTTAGAGGTGGCTCGTTTCTTTGCCATCTTCTTTCCTCCACGGTGTTGGTCCGGAAATTAGTATAAACGTCTTTTTATATATTGCTAGTATTTTTTTCCAGCAATCTACTTTTTAACATCACTCCATTTTTATTGTCTAGTTCGCTATATCGTCGACATCACAAAAGAGTTTAGGATTTTTTTTAATTCGCGATTGCGCATCTGCATGCAAGACAACGTATTCGGCAAACCAGTTTTTGATTGCACGAACGTTTGCGCATGACAACGTAATCACAAAAAAATCTTTCACGCGATGATCATGTGACATGAACTGCGCCAATCAGAAAAACAGAAAAATGTTGTATGGGCACAACAAAAACTTGGTGAATGATCGATTTTTTTACGAAATTTGGCAAAAAACATGCGTGTAGCTACGATTTTCGGGTGACCTGCGCAATTAATCGGTCAACACGTCGACTGTGTTAACCGCGGCTCGAACGTAAAAACCAATCACCGGTTGCGATACGAAACAACCTTCGATCAGCGCTAGACGAGCGACAGAATGTAATTCCATTGCACCTTGGTAACCGGCATTACAGACAGACGATTACCACGTGCAAGCAACGGCATCTCGTGCAACAGCGGATGTTGCTTGAGTTCCGCCAGGGTGATCACGCGCTTCAAAGTGCGCTTGAACCGGACATCCACCATGTACCAACGCGGCGTATCAGGTGTGCTTTTGGGATCAAAGTGGTCGTAGTCCGGGTCAAACGCTGTAAAGTCGGGATAACCTTCTCTGACAACTTCAACGACACCGGCGATCCCGGGCTGATCACAATTCGAGTGATAAAAGAACGCAAGATCGCCTTTCTTCAGACCGTCGCGCAGCATGTTTCTCGCCTGGTAATTCCGCACACCGTCCCAGTGTTCGGTGCGATCCGAACGGCCTTTGAGATCGTCGATACTGAATGTCGCGGGTTCGGATTTCAGCAGCCAATAGCGCATCCATCAGACTCCCGAGTACCCCGTTCGACCGCGATCGATGACGTGAATGCATGACGCGGTCGCAATGCCATCGAGCGGGATATCCCACGGTTCCACCGGCAGGCGGTTCACCTGCTGGAAATCGTAGGCGACACCCAGCAGCCGGGGCTTCTTCCAACAGCTGCGGCGCTGCAGAAACGCCAGTGTTTGATCATAGAAACCGCCGCCCATGCCGAGCCGGTTACCATCACTGTCAAAACCTACCAGCGGCACTAACATCAGATCCAGTCGCCATGGCGGTACCCGCCGGCGTCGCAACATTTTCGGCTCGGGTATACCGAACCGGTTTGGCACCAGTTCGCTGTCGGGGAAATAGGGGGTAAACCACAGGCGGCTGGGGTGCAACGCGTCCAGCACCGGCAGATAGCAGATCTTTTGCATGGCCCAGGCGATCTCGACGAGGGGCATCGGATCGAGTTCACCATCGTTGGCGACGTAACCGGCGATATGCCGACTGCGACGGAACAGCGCGCTTCCCGCCACGTGATATGCCATCTGTTCGGCGGACGCCCGGCGCTGCTGAGCCGACAGACCACGCCGCTGGCGGCGCATCTGTTTGCGGAGATCGGCCTTGGACGACACGGGTGGCGATTGCTACCGTCGGGGTTTCAACGAATGGCGTGTGGATAACGGCATCGGGATTACGCAGATATAAAGAGGCGCCCCCCGCCTACGCCGCTGCAGACCTTCGCTCTTGAACCAAGGGTTCAAGTGGGCACTCATTGCGATGTATCAGGCTTTCCACCGAAGGCGGACATGCACAACAACATCGACATTTCGTTCCCAGGGTACGCAGTTAGGCTCAAGATAATACCCAGTCTGCTTTCGAACGTCGCAGGGGACGCCTGTGTCCCATTCTATATCGGCAACCGCCGGCATTCATAGCTCGATTTGATTGAGCTTGTGCAGCACCTTTTCAATTTTCTGCTGCAATAACTGTACCCTTCTGTTCGGCACATCGGCGTCGTCATCTGTCGCACGGTACAGCACATCATGTGCCATATTGAGTGCGACCATCACCGCAATCCGGTCGACCCCGACAACCCGGCCGGCATCACGGACTTCCTTCATCTTCTGGTTTAGATGTCGTCCGGACGCCAGCAATTCGTCGCGCTCCTCTTCGGGACACGCGACCCTGTATTCCTTGTCGAGTATTTGTACCGACACCGGCACCAGCTTGCTGCTCATCAATTCTTTTCCAATGCTTTAAGCCGCATGATCATCGCTTCAACGCGATCACGTGCCCGCTCGTTCCTTTCAGTCAAGCGTTCACGGTCGGATAACAACTCCGATTCCTGTGCACGCAAAAGACGATTTTCCTTGCCAAGGCGTTCGCAGGTCTTGAGCAATTCATCGACCCAGTACTCAAGCCTGGTCATTTCCTGTTCTGCGGATGACGCGTGCTTCGGCGCGCGGGCTCTGGTTTTTACTGGTTTCATCCGTTCAATATAGATGGCGCTCAAATACTGGTCAACGGCTGCGCGTCAGCCGATACTTTGAGTATCGGCGGCGACAAGTGGTAGGATGGTCGGCACAGGCGCATCGGGGCCAGCCTGCAAAGCGATGTTATGCCGATCTTAATTTACTGATTTCAAATAAGAAGCGGGCGCCCTCCATCACTTTCTCCGCCAACCTTGTATAACATCATGACCAAGTTTGCGATGGCGAATCATGCAGAAATATCAGTGGCTCTTCAGCAAATCGGCAGCGACGAAGATGCCGCCGAACATCATGGTACGCTCTGCGGCCTGCTGTGCGTCGATAACAGCGCCGAGTACGAGGCGGCGTTGGCACCGCACATTTCCGGTATCATCGCCACAGACATGCCGCCTGACCCGGAACCCACCGTAGCGCCCGGGCACGACCCGCTGCTGGATGTGCTGCGCCAGGAGACCTTGCGCCAGCTGCGTGATCCGGAACTAAGCTTCCGGCTGTTACTGCCCGCTGACGAACTGCCCCTGAATATCCGCATGGAAGCGCTGATGAACTGGTGCAAGGGATTCCTCTACGGGCTGGGCACTGCGGGCTTCGAGGACTTCGACCGTCTGCCGGACGAAATCAACGAATTCATGCAGGACCTGATCGATCTCACCCGCACCGATCCGGCGGCCGTAGTCGAGGATGAGGAAGAGGAAAACGCCTACGTGGAAATCGTCGAATACCTGCGCATCGGCGTGCTGCTGCTGCATGCGGAGTTACAACATCTGAACAGCGACCAGACACCCGATGAACCGGTCATCCACTGACAGAAAGCGCCGGCCCGACGCGGTGACGGTAGATCACTCGGCCTCGCCGGGTATAAGTTCACACGGCGATAGCGCATCCATCGGCGTGGAGGAATTCTCCCGTCGCCGGCAGAAATTGCTGAAAAAAATGGGCAAGGGTGGCGTCGCGATCATCGCGGCCGCCCCGGTGAAGATGCGCAATCGCGAGGTTGAACACCCGTATCGCCAGGACAGCAGTTTTCTTTACCTGACCGGCTTTCCCGAGCCGCACGCGATCGCTGTGCTCGTCGCCGGTCGCCCCGAAGGCGAATATATTCTGTTCTGCCGCAAACATAACCCGGAGGTGGAGCGCTGGTGCGGACGCTACGCCGGCCAGGACGGCGCATGCCAGATCTACGGCGCCGACGAGGCCTTCGCCATCGATCAGGTGGACAAGATCATGCCTGGCCTGCTGGAAAAGGCGAAGCGGGTGTTCCATGCGATGGGCTACCAGAGCGATCTCGACACCCGGTTGACGGACTGGTTGAACGAGGTGCGCAAGCGCTATCGCACCGGCGCTCATACGCCGGTCGATTTCGTCGCGCTCGATCATGTGCTGAATGAAATGCGCCTGATCAAGAATCGCGCCGAGATCGGCGTGATGTGTCATGCCGCACGTGTGACGGCGGCGGCGCACCGGCGCGCGATGCGGCTGTGCCGGCCCGGCATGACCGAATTCCAGATCGAGGCGGAGCTGCGCCACGAATTCATGTACGGTGGCTGCCGCGAGACGGCGTACCCGCCGATTGTCGCCAGCGGCAACAACAGCTGCGTACTGCACTACACCGCGAACGACGCCGAGCTGCGCGACGGGGATCTGCTACTGATCGACGCGGGTGCCGAGCACGAAGGTTATGCGGCCGACGTTACCCGAACCTTTCCGGTGAGCGGTCGTTTCAGCAAGGAGCAGCGCGCGATCTATGAAATCGTGCTTGCGGCGCAGCATGCCGCCATTCGGCAGGTTCGGCCCGGCAGCCCGTGGAACGCCCCGCACGACGCAGCGGTACGCACGCTGACCCGGGGACTGGTTGAGCTCGGCCTGCTGAAAGGCGACGTGACGACGCTGATCAGGCAGGACGCCTACCGCAAATTCTATATGCATCGCACCGGCCACTGGCTGGGGCTGGATGTGCATGATGTCGGCGATTACAAGACCGAAAACAAATGGCGCCAGCTCAAACCCGGCATGGTGCTGACGGTGGAACCCGGATTGTATATACCGTCCGGCACGCGCGGCGTCGCGAAGAAGTGGTGGAAGATCGGCATCAGGATCGAGGACGACGTACTGGTCACCGGTGCCGGCAACCGGGTACTGACCGAGGCGGCGCCGAAAACAGTCGATGATATCGAGGCGCTGATGGCCGCCGGCGGCCGCTGAATGACGCCGCGCAAGACGGACTACGACATCCTGGTGGTCGGCGGCGGCATGGTCGGTGCCAGTCTCGCGTGCGCGCTGCGCGACCGGCAGTTACGGATCGGCGTTATCGAGGCGGTACCGTTCGGCGCCGCCTCCCAACCCGGCTACGATGACCGCTCGATCGCCCTTGCCTATGGCACGCGGCGTATCTTCGAAACCATGGGGCTATGGCAGCCGCTTGCGGACCACGCGACACCGATACGCAACATCCATATCTCCGACCGCGGCCGCTTTGGCATCACGCGTCTCGACGCGGCACGTGAACGGGTCGATGCATTGGGCTACGTGATCGAAAACCGCATACTGGGAGCGTTGTTCGGCGCTATGCTCGCCGCCCGGCCGGACATCGACCTGCTCAGCCCGGCGACACTGGCCGGGTTGCAGGTTGACCGTGAGGCCGCCACTGTGACTATCAACGACAATGGCGCCGAACGCACCGTCACCACGTTGTTGCTGGTCGGCGCCGACGGCGCCAACTCGGCAGTGCGCCGCTTACTCGACATACCCGCACGTCGCTGGGATTATGGTCAGACAGCGATTATCAGCAACGTCACCCCCGGTCGGCCGCACCTTGGCACCGCCTATGAACGCTTCACCGATAGCGGCCCGCTCGCACTACTGCCGATGACGGACAACCGCTGCTCGCTGGTCTGGACGGCGCGCAATGAAGACGTCGACACGCTGATGGGCCTCGGCGACGTAGAGTTCCTGGATGCATTGCAACAGCGCTTTGGTTACCGGCTCGGCCGGTTCGAACGCATCGGCACCCGTCACGCCTATCCGCTGTCGCTGAATCGTGTCGCCGCGCACGTCAGATCGCGCGTTGCCTTGATCGGTAACGCGGCACATACACTGCACCCCGTGGCGGGCCAGGGGTTCAATCTCGGTCTGCGCGATGTCGCGGTGCTCGCCGAAATTGTCGCGCAGACGACAGCCAGTGGCGGTGACCCGGGCGCTCAGGCGGTGCTGCAACGCTATGCGCAGTGGCGGCGCGGCGATCATCAGCGGGTCATCGCGTTCACCGACAGCCTGGTACGCATTTTCTCCAATCCATTACCGCCAATCGCCTGGGCACGTAACCTCGGGTTGCTCGCCGTTGACATATTGCCGGCCGCGAAACATCTGCTGACGCGCCATACCATGGGACTGTCCGGCCGCCAGACCCGGCTCGCCAGAGGCCTGCGGCTATGACTCAGGCACGCTACGACGTCGTTATCATCGGCAGCAGCATGGTCGGCGCGACACTCGGTTGCGCACTGGGCGGCAGCGGCTTGCGCGTAGCGCTGGTGGACGCCAATCCGCCGCCCGCCTGGCAAGGCGACGCATTCGATCTGCGCGTGTCGGCGATTACAAGCGCGTCGCAGAATATCTTCGAGTCGCTGGGCGCATGGCAGGCCATGGCCGATGAGCGTATTAGCCCGTTTCGAGACATGCATGTCTGGGATGCCGGCGGCAGCGGCGAGATTCATTTCAACAGTGCCGATATCGGCGAACCGTTGCTTGGCCATATCATCGAAAACCGTGTGATCGTGCGCGCACTGACGCAACGCATCGGCGCGTTCGATAACATCGACATGATCCACCCGGCGAGGCTGACCGCACTCACCGTCAGCGAGTCGCACGCCGTCCTCACGCTCGATGACAACCGTCGTATCGAGACGCGCCTGGTCGTCGGCGCCGACGGCGCGCGATCGGGCGTGCGCGAGCTGGCCGGCATCAGCACACGCGGCTGGGAATACCGGCAGAAGGCCATGGTCGCCACAGTAACGACCGGGCTGCCGCATCGCGAAACAGCCTGGCAGCGGTTTCTGCCAACCGGGCCGCTGGCGTTTCTCCCGCTCGCCAACGGCGCGAGCTCCATCGTCTGGTCGACATCGCCTGACCATGCCGACCAGCTTGTCGCGCTGAATGACGCCGATTTTCGCGACGCCCTGACCCGTGCCTTCGACCGGCGCCTCGGGGTGGTGAGCGGCGTCGGGCCGCGTGCCGCGTTCGGCCTGCATCTGCAGACCGCCACGCAATACGTCCGTCCGCGTATCGCATTGGTCGGTGATGCGGCGCACACCATCCATCCGCTGGCGGGTCAGGGCGTCAATCTTGGTTTGCTCGACGCCGCAGCACTGGCCGAGGTGTTGTGCGACGCGCACCGGGCCGGCAAGGAGCTCGGCGCGATACATGTGCTGCGCCGTTACGAGCGCTGGCGCAAGGGCGACAACCTGCTGACCATGGTAACGATGGATGGCTTCAAGCGGTTGTTCGGCACATCGCTGGCGCCGGTGGCATGGCTACGCAACGTCGGCCTGACGGTCACGGACAAGGCCGTACCGGTAAAAAATTTCCTCGCGCGGCACGCCATGGGCACGCACGGCGATCTGCCACGGCTCGCGCAACAGCCGTTGCGGTGATCCGCCGCGAATGAATCTGTTCGAGATCGTTGCCATCCTCATCACGCTGTCGGCGCTGTTCACCTGGGTCAATCACCGCTATAGCGGCCTGACGCTGATCGCACCCGGTCTTCTCGCTCAGCCTGATCGCCCTTGACCAATTCGGGTTTGCGAGTGAAGATCAGACGCGACAATTGCTGCGTGAAATCGATTTCAGCGAAACGCTGATGCAGGGCATGCCGAGCTTTTTGCTGTTCGCCGGCGCGTTGCATGTCAACCCCGCGGACGTTCCTGTGTGGTGCCGCCGTAGTGTTCTCAATTCTCGTGCAGGGTATCGCTAGGCTGGCGGGTCAGATCACGGTCCGGAGATACTCCCGCCTGATGGCCGGTTCTGTGCTGGCGAAAGCCCCCCGGACTTCTTGATTGGCCAGCAAAACTTACCGATTTGTGATCGGTATCACACATTCGTCGTGATCTCCGTCCGATAACCACATTACCGAATTTGTGGCTTGTAATCCGGAGAGGATGTATGAAATTCACCAGTTCGATTAAGTGCTTATTGGCAGCTTCCCTGTTCGCCGCCGCGTCGGTTTCCGTCGCCGGCACTACCTATGGAGAAGGCACCGCCTCGGCACTCCAGGGAGACTACGGCGCCGCATTCACAACCTGGCAGTCGCTGGCGGAAAGCGGCGATCCTCGCGCGCAGTTTAACCTCGGGTTGATGTACCACGGCGGCCTGTTCGTCGAAGCGAACGAGGAAAAGGCCCTGACCTGGTACCAGCGCGCCGCGGAGAACGGCGTACCGGAAGCGCAGCAATTCCTGGCCGTCGCCTACACCGAAGGGTGGTTCGGGTTGCCGCAGAACATGGTGTACGCCCAGTACTGGACCGACCGTCTGAACAAAAATATCGCCAACTAGCGCTCACCAGCGGGGTTGACTCGACGGGCCGCCCATGGAGCGGTCCGTCGCGTTTCGGGTGCTGCTCAGTTCACCAGATACGCCGGCGGAATGATCTCAAGGAGCTTGCGCCGGTAGGCCATGTAGATATCCTGATTAAGTATCGGAAAAATATTCAACTCATCCGTCACCACCGTCGCCTGCGCGAGGATGGCCGGGTCTAGCGGCCGGGGCGCGGCAAAAATACGTTGTAGATCCTTCAGCAACCCCGGCGGGACACCGCCGACCGAAATTGAAATATTCCCGACGGCTTCGCGGTCGGTTGCGACCATGAACAGATGCATCGGCTCATCCCGGTCCCGGATGTCGTCATGAAACACCACCAGGTGACGAAACACCGATCGCAAGGTTTTGAACATGTGGTACGACGCCTTAAAATGTTCCGGGACGGTGAAGGCGTTGATGACGATAACGCCGTCGTGCCGCAGACACTGGCGCATGTCAGCGAAGAAATTCCGGGTGAGCAGGTAATCCGGGATACCATCACCGGTAAACAGGTCGACGATGACGGCATCGTAGCGTTGCGTACATTGATTGATAAAGCTGCGCGCATCCTGCCGGTACGTCTTGACGATGGCGGCGTCGTAGCCGAAAAAATCCTCGGCGGCCTGCACCGAGTCCGGATTGATATCAACCGCCTCCACGACTACGCCCTGTCGCGCCAGACGCATCGGCACCACGCCGCCCGCCAACCCGAGTACCAGCGCATGATCACCCGGCGACAGAAACGCCTTCGCCAGGCCTTCCAGTGCATAGCTGTATACCACCTGTGACTCGCCCTGCGGATTGATCACGCCATGCACCATGCCGTCCTGGTAATAAATAATCTGCCGGTCATACGGGCCAGACGCGCCGGCACCCGACGGCATCAACCGCGTTCGCGCCAGCACCTTGATATTGCCGTATAACGACAAATATTCCTTCTCCACGGTCCAGGTTGCATTGTTGAATACGATTTCCCGGTCGTTTTTCAACAGCGACGACCGGCCCGCGAGTATGCCGCCGCAGATCATCAGCCCGACCACGGCAATCATCACCATGCGCTTTTTCAACCCGCCGCCAAACTGCGGCGCGAACAAACCGGCCAGCAGTGACATGCTCGACAACATAGCGCCGAGCATCAATACCGACGTCGCGTTGGCAAGGTTGGGAATAAACAGAAACGCCGTAAGCCAGACGCCCAGTACCGATCCGACCGTGCTGATAAAAAAGACCAGCCCGGAACCGCTGTCCCCAACCACGCCACGGTCGCCCTGCCCGGACGAGCGCAACGCGATCAACAGGGGATTCATCGCCGATATCGTGACCAAGGGCACAAACAACAGAATCAGGCACGCAACAAATGATCCCCACACCAGGCTGAAACTCGCCAGATGCAGGAAGGTCACCGGATAGACCAGGCAGGCTGCGCCGATGCTGATGGCGGACACCGCCGGCATGCCCAGAAACAGATACCGTAACCGCTCCGTGTAGTCCGGGCGCTGCGCCGCACGCACGGCAAGCCGGCCGCCCAGGTAATAGCCGAGCGCCAGCGACAGCAGCGTAATCGACAGAATTCCCGTCCAGATAAAGAGACTGACGCCGAAATACGGCGTCATGATGCGCGACGCGAGCAACTCAAGTGCCAGCGTGACCGCGCCCGTGGTGAAGATAATCGCAGTGAATAACGTCATCGGCAGTCAAGAAACAGTGTTCGGCCGATGGTATATAACGCACCCCGGGAAGTCCAACCGCCGCCACCAACACCAGGCCGGCCGAGAAACAGCGAATCGTCAGAATCGTTTCAGAAAAAGAACGCCTTGATTGGCCGCGCCGTAGGCGTAGTCGCCACGATCCACGACGATGCCGAGGCCCCATTTACCGCCGACCTTCGTCTGCCCGATGTAGGCCCGGTCGCCAAACTCGACACCGCGCACACGCAAACTGCCGTCCAGCCGCACATCCTTCCACTCCCGGTTGCGCGGCTCGAGGACGTCATCAATCTCGGCAGGCTCCGCAGCGAATGCCGGCGCCGACAGCGCGAACAGCGACGTCAGCAGACAACCGGATAGAATCAGCGATTCCAGCCAGGACCCTGACTTCAGGGGCCCGCTTGTCCGGTACAGAACACCGCCTTCCAGCGATCGCATTTGCCACCTCCGATCGGGCACCGGGTCGGTCACCGACGACCCCCGGCACCGTACGTGTCTGTCATTCAGGTTATCGGCGAAATCTGTCTGAAAATCAGCGGAACCTATGCCGATTCGACCGCGATAAGGCGCTGCGCTCCACGGCGTCGCCCGACCCGCCGTGATCGCGTACAGCTTGGATTTTTCCGATGCCGCCGGTATAGTGACCCGCTCAACGTTATCCCCCTGTGGGAGAGACCCCTGATCCGGCTTACGCTAAAGTGTTCAGGGGCGCCGAAGGCGCAACCTCGCTCGGAATCGCTCAGGCAAAAGGACCGCACGGGTATGTTGACTCTGGAGAGAGGTTTCGCGGAACCGCGGTTCACGACGACGCTCACCGAAGGGGCTCAAGCTCTCAGGTATCCGGACAGAGGAGCGACAGACACGGCATCCGGTCTGTCGCTTTTTTTATGTGCGGCCCCGGAGCAAAGCAAAAAATAACGGAAACCAAAGGCGAGCCAACCGGTACGGGAACCATGGGAAAACGCACACCGCTCTATCAGGAACATCTGGACGCCGGCGCCAGGATCGTCGATTTCGGCGGCTGGGAAATGCCGCTGCATTACGGTTCGCAGATCGACGAACACCATCAGGTGCGCCGCGACGCCGGCATGTTCGATGTATCGCACATGACCATCGTCGACCTCGAGGGGGCCGACGTTAAAAGTTTCCTGCGCGGATTGCTGGCCAACAATATCGACCGGCTGAAAGTGTCCGGCAAGGCGTTCTACAGTTGCATGTTGAACGATCACGGCGGCGTGATCGATGACCTGATCACGTATTACTTCGATGACCGCCACTACCGGCTTGTCGTCAATGCCGCGACACGCGACAAGGACCTCGCGTGGATCATCGGGCAGGCGAAAAATCGCGATGTTATCGTCAACGAGCGTGCCGACACCGCGATGATCGCGGTACAGGGCCCCACGGCGCGTGAACGCGTACACGGTATTCTCGACGAGGCGCAGCGCGCCGCGACCGCGTTGCTGACACCGTTCAGTGCCGCGCGCATACGCGACATGATCATCGCCCGCACCGGCTATACCGGCGAGGACGGTTACGAAATCATGCTGCCGGCGACACAGGCCAGCGCCTTCTGGCGAAAACTGCTGAAGGCCGGCGTGAAGCCCGCCGGTCTCGGCGCCCGCGATACACTGCGGCTGGAGGCCGGCATGAACCTGTATGGAACCGATATGGACGAAACGACACATCCGCTGGAATCGGGGCTGGGCTGGACCGTCGCCTGGGACCCGACAGACCGCGAGTTCATCGGCCGCCGCAGTCTTGAAATCAGCAGGCAACGCGGGCCACAGCGCACGTTCGTCGGCCTGGTGTTGAATGACAAGGGCGTGTTACGCAGCCACCAGCAGGTATTCGTCAATGGCGAGGTCGTCGGCGAGATCACCAGCGGCACGTTTTCGCCTACGCTGGGCAAATCGATTGCCTTGGCGCGCATCGCCGGGCAGGTCAAAGGCGACTGCGAGGTCGAGATACGTGGCAAACGGCTGGACGCAACCATCATCAAACCGCCGTTTGTCCGCGCCGGCCAGTCCTGTTTGTAGCGGGCACAGATTCATCCGCAATAGAGTATTAAACTTTGTTTACCAGCCGTACGGAGCGACAACGATGACCAAGACCCCGGGAAATCTCAGATACGCGAAGAGCCACGAATGGGCACAGCGCCTCGATAACGGTAATGTGCGCGTCGGTATCACCGATCACGCGCAGGGCCAGTTGGGCGACATGGTGTTCATCGAACTGCCGGAGGTGGGTCGTCAAGTGGCCGCCGGTGAAGAATGCGCGGTCGTCGAATCCGTCAAGGCGGCATCCGACGTCTACGCCCCGGTAAGCGGCACCGTCACCGGGACCAACAGTACCGTCGCCGACGCGCCGGAAACGGTCAATCAGGCGCCCTACAGCGATGGCTGGTTGTTTGAAATTGCGCCGTCGAATCCGGGCGAGCTCGACAAGCTGCTGGACGCGCACGCCTATGCCGCGGTGGCGGAATCCGAATCACACTGATCGCGACCGAGGTTAGCCGTGCCGTTCATCCCCCATACCCAGGCCGATATCGCCGCCATGCTGGCGGCCATCGGCGCGTCCAGCATCGAAGAACTGTTTGACGAGATCCCGGCCGAGCTGCGCAAGGGCAGTCTCGCCAAGATCCCGCCCGGCGCGACGGAAATGGAAATCAGCCAGCTGATGGCGCAACGCGCGACACAGGACGGCCGTTACCAGTGCTACATCGGCGCCGGCGCCTACGACCATCACATCCCGGCGGCGGTCTGGCAGATCGCGACGCGCGGCGAATTCTACTCGGCCTACACGCCATACCAGGCCGAAGCGAGCCAGGGCACGCTGCAACTGCTGTACGAATACCAGACCATGATGGCCAGCCTGACCGGCATGGACGTGTCGAACGCATCGCTTTACGAGGGCGGCTCGGCGCTTGCCGAGGCGGTGTTGATGGCGGTGCGCGCCAATCGCCAATCGAAATCCAAACGCATCCTGATGCCGCGCACGGTACATCCGAACTACCGCAAGGTCGTGGCGACGATCGTGCGCAACCAGAACATCGAGATCATCGACGTTGATTTTGACCCGCAAGGCGGTCATGTCACGATCGATGCGCTCGACCGGCTCAAGGGCGACGATGTCGCCGCCGTGGTGATCCCGCAGCCAAACTTTTTCGGTGTGCTCGAGAACGTCGACGTGCTGACCGACTGGGCGCATGCCAACAACGCCCTGGTCATCGGCCTGATCAATCCGCTGGCAGCGGCGCTGCTGAAGCCGCCCGGCCAGTGGGGCGCGAACGGCGCCGACATCGCCTGCGGTGACGGCCAACCACTCGGTATACCGCTGTCGTCCGGCGGACCGTGGTTCGGCTTCATTGCCTGCAAACAGGAACACGTACGGCAAATGCCGGGGCGTATCGTCGGCCGCACCGTCGATCTCGACGGCAAGCCGGGCTATACGCTGACGCTACAGGCACGCGAGCAACATATCCGCCGCTCCAAGGCGACATCGAATATCTGCACCAATCAAGGCCTGCTGGTGACCGCGGCCACGATACACATGGCATTGCTCGGCCCTGACGGGCTGGAACGCGTCGCGCGCGCCTGCCACGCGAATACAGTAACACTGGCCGACAAGCTCGCCGCGCTCAACGGCGTCGCGAAACGGTTCGACCGGCCGTGTTTTCATGAAACCGTCTTGCAATTCGATCAACCGGTCGCGGGGCTGCTAAACGGGCTGCGCAAACAGAGGATTCTTGGCGGCTACGACCTCGGCCGGGATTATCCCGAGCTCGGCAACGCACTGCTGGTCTGCGCCACGGAAACCAAGACCGCCACGGATATCGACGCCTTTGTCGCCGCCACCGGCGCGCTGCTCACACACGGGTAACACGACATGCTGATTTTCGAACAGTCACAGACAGGGCGACGCAATCCCGGACAGGCGCCGCATCACAAGGTCGACTGCAGCGACATCCCGGCGCAGTTCCTGCGCAGCGACAGACCGCTACTGCCGGAGGTCTCCGAGATGCAGGCAGTGCGTCACTACACGCGGCTTTCGCAGAAAAATTTCTCGATCGACACGCACTTCTATCCGCTCGGCTCCTGCACGATGAAATACAATCCGCGCGCCTGCAATTCGCTGGCGATGCTGCCGGAGTTCCTGGCGCGTCATCCGGCGGCCCCCGACGACACCGGCCAGGGTCTGCTCGCGTGTATGTATGAACTGCAGGAAATGCTCAAGGACGTCACCGGCATGCGTGCCGTGTCGATGGCGCCGATGGCCGGCGCGCAGGGCGAGTTCGCCGGTGTGGCGATGATCCGTGCCTATCATAATTCGCGCAACGATCACGCCCGCACGGAAATACTCGTCCCGGATGCGGCGCACGGCACCAACCCGGCGACCGCGGTGATGTGCGGCTACAAGGTGCGCGAGATCCCGACCAACGATCAGGGCGACGTCGATCTGGACGCGCTGCGCAGCGCGGTCGGTCCGCAGACGGCCGGCATCATGCTGACCAATCCGTCGACGCTCGGCGTATTCGAGCGGCGTATCATGGAGATTGCAAGGATCGTGCATCAGGCCGGCGGCCTGCTCTATTACGACGGCGCCAATCTGAACGCGATCCTCGGCAAGGTCAAACCCGGCGACATGGGATTCGACGTGATCCATATGAATCTGCACAAGACCTTCTCGACGCCGCACGGCGGCGGCGGACCCGGCGCGGGGCCGGTCGGTGTCAATGAGCGTTTGATACCGTTCCTGCCCGTGCCGATGGTCGCGCGCGACAACGGGGGCTATCGCTGGCTGACCGAACAGGACTGCCCGCAGACCATGGGCCGCCTCGCCGCGTCCAACGGTAACGTGGGTATTCTGTTACGCGCGTATATCTATGCGCGGCTGCTGGGACGCGACGGCATGCATCGCGTCGCCGAGTTCGCGACGCTCAACGCCAACTACCTGATGGCGCAGCTGCGGAAGAATGGTTTTGACCTCGCCTATCCGCAACGGCGCGCAACACACGAATTCATCGTCACGCTGAAAAGGCAGGCCAGGGCGCTCGGTATCACCGCCATGGATTTCGCCAAACGCCTGCTCGACTACGGTTTCCATGCACCGACGACGTATTTCCCGTTGCTGGTGCCGGAATGTCTGCTGATCGAACCGACCGAGACCGAGACCAAGGAGGAGCTGGACGCCTTCATCGTCGCGATGCTCAAGATACTCGCCGAGGCACAGACCGATGCCACACTGCTCAAAGGTGCGCCCCACAAGTTACCGGTACGGCGGCTCGATGACGTGCGCGCCGCCCGCGAGCTAGATCTGGTCTGGCGGCCGGCGGCCGGTTGAACGATGGCCGGCTCACCCGATCGCGGCTTGAAGCGGCTGGTCAACGCGACGGTGTATTCGTGGCAAGGTCTGGTCAGCACGTTTCGTCATGAAGAGGCGTTCCGGCTGGAGCTGGTGCTGTTCACGATACTCGCGCCGCTCGCTTACTGGCTGGGCGACGGCGGTATCGAGCGTGCGCTGCTGATCGGCAGCCTGCTGCTGGTGCTGATCGTCGAGGTGATCAACTCGGCCATTGAGGCGATTGCCGACCGGATCGGCAGCGAGCGTCACGAACTGTCGGGGCGCGCGAAGGACATGGGATCGGCCGCGGTATTTATCGCGCTGGTCAATGCCGCCGCCATCTGGTGGCTGGTTCTGGTATAACAATCTGATTGCCCGAAAACGGCTGGAGACCCACACAATGTCAGCGCTTATCTGCGGTTCGGTTGCCTACGACACCATCATGGTGTTCCCTGACCAGTTCAGCCGCCATATCCTGCCCGAGCGTATCCACATCCTGAATGTATCGTTTCTGGTGCCGAAGCTGCGCCGCGAGTTCGGCGGCTGCGCCGGCAACATTGCCTATAACCTGACGCTGCTCGGCGGCGATGGCATCCCGATGGCCACGGTCGGCACCGACTTCGCGCCGTATGCGCAATGGATGGAAACCCACAGCATCGATATGTCGCGCCTCAAGCCGATCAAGAACAGTTACACCGCCCAAGCCTATATCACGACCGATATGGATGACAACCAGATCACCGCGTTTCACCCGGGTGCGATGAGTTTCTCGCACGAAAACCGCATCACCGATACGCGCGGCGTGACCATCGGCGTTATCGCGCCGGACGGCCGCGACGGCATGATCGAGCACGCCCGGCAGTTCGCCGACGCCGGTATTCCGTTCATGTTCGACCCCGGCCAGGGCCTGCCGATGTTTAACGGCGATGATCTGCTGGACTTCATCGACAAAGCGAGCTGGGTTGCCGTCAATGACTACGAGGCGCAGGTGCTTGAACAGCGCACCGGGCTGTCCGCACATGAACTCGCCGAACGGGTCGACGCATTGATCGTCACGCTTGGCGCCAGGGGCTCGCAAATCTATGCGGAAGGCCATCGTATCGACATCCCCGCCGCGACGCCGATCGCCCAGGTCGACCCGACCGGCTGCGGCGATGCCTATCGCGCCGGGCTGCTGTACGGGCTGATGAACAAGATGGACTGGGAGACCAGCGGCCGGATCGCCTCGATGATGGGCGCAATCAAGATTGAAAACCCCGGCACGCAAAACCACCGGTTTACGCGCGCCGAATTCGACGACCGCTTCGAGGAAAACTTCGGCCATCGCCTGTAGCGGCGCGAACCGGCGTCACGGTAGTTTTTCAAAACGCTCGACGAATCGGATCGCGGAAAAATCGCGTTGCAGGGTCCTGCTGTAGAAATTTACCATCTCGACACCGCGACTGAACTGCACGCGATCACCGACCGCCAGATCGATCTGCGGACCGGCCAGCCACAGCTCGCCATCGTCGCCGGCAATACGCAGATAGGTGTAGGCGCCGGTCTGTACCACCTCCAGCACCCGGCCGTGATACGGCAGCGCGGATCTCGCCTGCGTCGATGGCGCCTGGCGGCGCTCCTCGAACTGTCTGGCGTCTGCGGCGCTGCCGTAATAACCGATATCACCCTGCGCGTCGAAACTCGCGCGATAAACGCGGTTGTAATAGCCGTCGCGATTGGTGCCGCCGATGACGTAAATGGCATCCCCGGACACGACGGCGGCGAGATTGGCGAGCGGCATTGGCAGCGGCGTCGTCACGCGCCATGCGCTGGCACCCGCGTCACTCGTTAACGCCTGCTCTATCGCATCGACATAGGTCGCGCCTGCAAGTCCGCCCAGCGCATAGACGTGGCCGCGCCAGGCGGTGGCGGACAAGCCATAACGCCCGGTGAGCAACGGTGGCGCCGCGCGCCACGTTGATATATCGCCGCCGGCCGCGATCGTCGCGTACTCGACACCGGCAATCCCGGCGCCGCCATGCTCGTCATGACCGCCGACGATGAACACCTGATCGCCGGCGGTGGCAATCGCGCTGACATAACGCGGCACCGTCAGGCGATCCTCCCGCATCCGCCATGGGCCCAGATGACCGTCGGCCAGGATCTCGGCGCGCTCGATCGAATCCAGCAAGGTACCGCCGAAGCCACCGAACGCGTAGACATAACGCCCGCCGACGACCAGTTTGCTGCACCGGCGCGGCAGGTTCAGCGTGTGCTGCTCGGTCTCCCACGCACCGAGGCTGCCGTCGGCGAGCACACGGACACGCTCGACGCTGCGCAGCAGATTATGCCCGCCAGGTCCGTTGCCGCCGCCAGCGACATACAGATAATTGCCAAAGTTCGCCGCCGCAAAAAAACCGCGCGGCTCGTTCAGTGGCGAGGTGACGCGCCACGGCGCCAGCGATTGATCCGCTTGTATCCGGCTGTATTCTGTCGATGAAAGAAAATCGCTGCCGTCGATGCCGCCGATCGCGTAGATCACACCGCGTACCGCGATCACTGCCGCGCCGACACGCGGCGTCGTCAGCGGTGCATCCGGTAACCAGCCGGGTATCCATACCGGCGCCGCGATAGCGGGCGCGGCCAGCCATGCGCTAAAGAGCAGGCAGCGGAGAATAAAACCGGCCACTCAGTCCGCCCTGGCCTCGGCGTCGCGTAGCGCGGCATCGAGTCCGGCCAATGACGTGACCGGCGCCGCGCATACCGTGCCGCTGCACACGTAGGCAACGACGTGACCGTCAGCCGCGCGGCGCTCACCGGGCAGCAACCCGGGCAATCCGCTCGCATCGTCCGGCACCGCCATCGCGCTGCGCCGCGGTGCATAAGGCGTATTGCAGCGCGTCAGCCATGGCGCCATATCCGGCCATGCGCCGCGCAACACGATCACCTGCGGCGGATACAAATATTCCTCGACTGCTGCCAGCATCGCGTTGTGGGCATACGGCGCCTGCATGACCGCCGGCCACGCCGCCTTAATCGCGCGTTCGGCTGCCGCCAGATAGCGTGTCTCGCCAAGCAGATGTCCGAGCCGTTGCAGTGCCAGCGCCGCAACGCCATTACCGGCCGGTAACGCGTCGTCGGCGTACGGTTTGGGCCGCTGGATCAGTCGCTCGTGATCATGGGCGGTGAAAAAGAAACCACCGTCGGCGTTGTCTTCAAAATGGCTCAGCAGCACCTCGGCCAGCGCAACCGCGAAATCGAGATCGGCGCGCCGCCAGCGCGTTTGCAACAACTCGAGCAGGCCGTCGAGCAGAAACGCGTGGTCGTCGAGATAGGCCATCAGATGTGCGTAACCGTCCTTGCAGGTCGCCAGCAGGCGACCGTTCCGCCACATCGTTTGGTACATAAAATCGACAGCGCGCTGCGCGGACTCGATAATGTCCGCACGGTTCAGCACCCGCCCCGCCAGCGCCATGCCCTTGATCATCAGGCCGTTCCAGGCCGGCAGGATTTTTTCGTCACGGCCCGGGCGCACGCGCTGTTCGCGCCTGGCGAACAGCTTGCGCCGCGCGGCATCGACCGTCGCCAGCACCTGTTCGCGGCTCAGCGAGAACTCACCCGCCAGCTGGCTCAGGCCGGCCTGCATATGCAGATGCCACCGGTGTTCGAAGTTCGGCGGCCCGTCGAAACCGAAACGGCGCTCGATCAGCGCGCGTTCATTGCCGGACAGTACCGCAGCGATCTCGTCGCGCGTCCACGCATAGAACTTGCCTTCCTCGCCTTCAGAATCGGCGTCCAGCGTCGCATAGTAACCGCCGTCGGGCGATTGCATCTCTCGCATCACCCAGTCCGCCGTCTCGGTGATGAGGCGTTCGAATAACGGATTGCCGCTGATCTGCAGCGACTGCGCGCAGACGGCGAGCAGCAGCGCGTTGTCATACAGCATTTTCTCGAAATGCGGGATCATCCAGCGTTCATCGACCGAATAGCGGTAGAAGCCGCCGCCGAGCTGATCAAAGATGCCGCCGTCGCCCATCTTCATCAGCGTGTTCAGCACCATGTCGAGCGCCTTGCCGTCCGGGTTGCCGGCGATTGCCGTTGCCGACCAGTGCCGCAACAGCCGCTCCAGATTCGGCGGGTGCGGGAATTTCGGCGCGCCGCCGAAGCCGCCATGCGCGGGGTCGTAACTATGCTCAAGCTGGTTGCGCGCCATGTCGAGTGCTGCCGGCCCGATCGCTGCGTCAGCGTCTGACGGCGCGGTACTCACCTGTTGCAGCGCGCTCAGAAACATCGTGTTCTGTTCGTCGATCTCCGGACGATGCTCGCGGTAGACGCGGTCGATATGGCGCAGCAGCTCCTGGAACGACGGCATGCCGTAACGCGGTTCCGGCGGGAAATAGGTGCCGGCGAAGAACGGCACGTGATCGCCGGGGTTTAGAAACACGGTCAGCGGCCAGCCGCCGTTGCGGCGCGTCAGCAGGCTGTGGCTGCGCTGATAGATCTTGTCGAGATCGGGGCGCTCTTCGCGGTCGACCTTGATGTTGACGAACAACTCGTTCATCAACGCCGCGGTGGCCTCATCCTCGAACGACTCGTGCGCCATCACGTGACACCAGTGACACGCCGAGTAGCCAATGGACAGCAGAATCGGTTTGTCTTGCTGCCGCGCGGTTGCCAGCGCCGCTGCGCCCCACGGGCGCCATTGCACCGGGTTGTGCGCGTGTTGCAGCAAATACGGGCTAGTTTCGTTGGCGAGATGGTTGGCGGGAAAATGGTCGGTCATAAGCGGCCTGCTATCGGCTGGTTCACGAGCATCCAGATTTATTCAGGGGTTCCGTGCGGTGCAGGGAAGTACCGCCGCGGCAGACCGGTGAGCAAGCAACGGGGGCCGGCAGTCCGGGACCCCCGTATTGTGGCTGGCAAGGCCGCTCAGGCGGCGGCCTTGCGCTTCTTTTCCATCATGTCGTGAATGACCGGGTAGATAATGATCTCCATCGCCATGCCCATCTTGCCGCCCGGCACGACCAGCGTGTTATAGCGCGACATCCATGAGCCGTGCAGCATCTGCTGGTAATACGGGAAGTCATGCTTCTTCGGATAACGGAAACGGATGATGACAAAGCTTTCGTCCGGCGTCGGGATATCACGCGCGATGAACGGGTTCGACGTATCGACGATCGGCACGCGCTGGAAATTGATATCGGTGCGCGAGAACTGCGGCGTGATCGTCTTCACGTAGTCCGGCATGCGTCGCAGGATCGTGTCGGTCACGGCCGCTGCAGAATAGCCACGCGCCGACGTATCGCGATGGATCTTCTGGATCCACTCCAGATTGACGATAGGCACGACGCCGATCAACAGGTCCACCCAGCGCGCCACATCGACCGTGTCGGTCACGACGCCGCCGTGCAGCCCCTCGTAAAACAGCAGGTCGGCGCCGGCCTCCAACTTTTGCCACGGCGTGAACTCGCCAGGTTTCTGATTGTACGGCTTGGCCTCCTCGTCGTTGTGCAGGTAGTACCGTTTCTCGCCGCTACCGGTTTCGCTGTAGGTCCGAAACAGCTCTTCGAGCTTGTCGAAGACGTTGGCCTCCGGTCCGAAATGGCTCAGCGTTTTCCCCTGGCTGGCGTATTCCTCCATCTTCTTCTTCATTGTGACGCGATCATAGCGATGATAGCTGTCGCCTTCGACGATCTCGGCCTTGAGACCTTCGCGCCGGAAAATATGTTCAAACGCCGCCTTGACGGTCGAGGTTCCCGCCCCCGAGGAACCGGTCACTGCAATAATGGGGTACCTGGTTGACATAACTGTCTCCTTCTACACGCTACACGAAAGCCTGGAATCGATAACTTATTGGCAAGCCAAGGATCGGCCTAGCCCGGCGTGCATAACGCACGCGAACTCCTCCCAGAGTCAGGCAAGCGATCACGGGGGAACGCAGTATACCCCACCTGCATCGCAACCAGCGCGGAAAAATCCTCGCGCGTGACATCAGACATTGACGAAAAGTCGCCGGATTGCTTGAGTTCGCTTGAGAGGAATGCGATTATTCGGGCAATATCGGGTTTGCGTCACGGCAGGCCTATCGGACAGACCGGGGTAAACGTTTGAATTTCAAGGCGATAGAAAAAACGTCTGTCATCGTGGCGGCCTTGCTCGGGCTGCTTGCGGGATGTTCATTTCTGGAAAAAACCGATAGCCTGTCGCGCTCCGAGGTCGTCAGCGGCAATCCATATGTTGTCGGTGAAGGCAGCGGCGCGACGGTCTACTTCATCCGGCCGCGTACCGAGAAACCGATGGGCGCGGCGGACAACATCATTACGGTCGACATTAACGACACGGAACTGTTGCAGATCGACAAGGGCGAGTACCTGCTCGTTTTTCTAAAGGAAACCGCAGGCGCCAAAATCACGGTCCACAACGATACCGCGTTCGGGCGCATTAACAAGCTTACGAAAAAGACGAAAACACGGACCTTCAACTTTGCCGCAGGACGCACCTATCTGATCAATCTCGCCATGGTCGACGGTGAATTCCGCGGCGTACATTACGTTCCGACGGCGATCGATCTCGACGCTGCGAAAAAACTGACCAAGCGGATGCGCGCCGTCGGTAACGCGGCACAGTCCCGGCCCATAGGCTCCCTTTAATAACCCGCAGCGCTGGCGAAACCGTAACCTGCCGGTTTACCCTGTCGGCTATGCATTTCGCACTGCTGTTCCTGGTCGTCATCGCACTAATCTTCGGGCCTCAGTGGTGGGTGCGCCGCGTGCTCGCGCAGTACAGCAAACCGCAACCGCATTTCCCGGGAACAGGCGGCGAGCTTGCGCGCCATCTGCTGAATCAGTGCGGCCTGCAAAACGTCGGTGTGGAATCCACAACGGCCGGCGATCATTACGATCCCGTCGCCAGGTGTGTGCGCCTGCAGCCGGAAAACATCAACGGCAAGTCACTGACGGCGATCGCCACTGCCGCGCACGAAGTCGGCCACGCGATCCAGGACCACGCCGGCTATCCACCGCTGCGGGCGCGCACCCGGCTGGTTAAAGTTGCGCAGCACGCTGAGAAGATCGGCTCGGTCGCGATGCTGGCGATTCCGGTGGTAGCGCTCGCCGCGCGGGCACCGTCCGCCGGTCTGTTGATGTTTCTGATCGGACTGGTGTCGATCGGCATGAGCTCGCTGGTGCATCTGTTCACGCTGCCGACGGAATGGGATGCCAGCTTCACGCGGGCACTGCCGCTGCTGAAAGGCGGCCGGTATATCAGTGCCAACGAGGAGCGGCACGTCCGCCGGATACTGCGCGCCTGCGCGTTCACCTATGTGGCAAGCTCGCTCGCCGGCCTGCTCAATATGGCGCGCTGGATCGCCGTGCTGCGCCGCTAACAGGACGTTGAAAAAGTCCGTCCATGGCCTTTTGCAACACGCAAAACAAAAAGTGTGACCCTATCAAATTAATTGGGGTGCTTTGCTTCATTTTTCAAACAGATTTGATCTGTTTGAAAAACAGCCCGCTGGACGATTACGAAAACCAGCGCAGAAATGCCGCGGCAGTGAATGCCAGCGCACCCAGACCGAACAGCGTGTGCCGCGCGACGTAGCGCTGATATTCCTCCCAGTCGGCGGCCCATTTCATATAGAGCACCGCGAGAACAAAACCGGTCATGGCACACAGCACCTTGATCACCAGCGCAGCAATGGCGGTTCCATGGATATCCGGAAATTCACCGTAATAGTAGAAACTGGTCGCGCCGAACGCGGCGCCGCTGGCGGCCTGCAGCGCCCAGCCGACGGCGATGAGCAGCGCCAGGCGGCGCAATATCGCGTCGTCACTGACAAACCAGACCGCCGCCGCGCTGCCGCCGACGACCATCGCGGCACCGAAATTGTGTGCCACCTGAACCAGCGCATAGACCATATCTTCCACGGACGTCATTCCTTCGGTTTACAGCCAGGGAAACCTGCTTGATGTTGTCAATCCAGCCTCTCACCTGCGCGGAGCGGGTTTCGCCTGGCGGGCGCGCGTATCGTGTACTACAAAATTCAACGGTTTACTGCATTCCTCGGCAGCCGTTCCCGACGCCGTTCTCGGTCCTTGCTCCCGGCAGGACGCAATCTGTCCATCCATGGGCTCGCGCATGCCCGGGAATGACGGACCGAAAACCGATCAGACGCGCCCTTGCGTACGGCCCGGCAACACCGCGATAACATGGTAAGGTAATCTAGCATAACGATATACAACAACCGCACCACGGAATTTTTGGGCAAGATGTTAAACAACGCCATACGACGGACAGTCACAACCGGGCAGCCAGGTGCGCTGCGCTAACCCGGGCCGGGCGGCGTTTGCCGCCGCGGTGCTCGCCTGGCTGGTGCTGTTGTCGGCGTGCGCGTCGCAGCCGCCGTTGCTGCCCGGCCCCGCAGCCGCCTATGACGCGGCCGACCACCGCGATCTGTTGACGCGTTACGCGCCGCTCATCGTGCCGCAGGATCAGCGGCAATCGTTCAATCGCGTCGGCCGCGCCAGCGCGCGCACCGATGACGATGGCACGGAACAGGTGTACGTCGATCCGGCGCAGCCGGTTTACTATGTGCAGCAGCGCGAGTTCACCGCCGGCAACAGCACTTACATCAACCTGATCTACCGCGTTCATTTCGAGCGCGTGCCCTTCAGCCTGTGGCCGTTTCACCTCACGGCAGGCCGTAACGGTGGCCTGTTCGTCATTGTCACCCTGGATGAAAGACAACAGCCGTTGCTGATTACTACCGTGCATACCTGCGGCTGTTACCTGGCCTTCGTCCCGACCAGTTACCTCGATCGCCGCGCCTACCCGGCGGACTGGCCGGCCTACACGCAGCAGGTGTTCGGTGAGGAGTTGCCGGCACGTCTGGATTACCCGGACGCGTCCACGCCTGACCAGCGTATCGTCGTCTACCTGCGCAGCGGCACGCACCGGGTCATGGATATCCAGGTCGTGTCACCGACACAGGTCGCCGCGAACTACCGCATCATTCCGGCGACCATTGCGCCGATGGCGGCGCTGAAGCAGTTACCGCTGGCGCAAGGGACCGCCTCGTTCTACGAACCGTCCGGCCGGAGTCAGGGCTATGTAAAAAACGCGCACAAACCGTTCGAGTTTCTGTTGATGAGCTGGTGGGCGCTGGACCCGCGCGTCGGTATCGACAAGGAGTACGGACCCGCCAACGAGACCGGCACTGTGTTTTATACCAGCCTCAAGCCCTGGCGCCGCGAGGCATCGGACATGTGGCCGTTCGCCGACTTTCTTGAATACTGGGGCTGGCGGCTATAGTTCGCTGAGCGAACGGGTATAATCGCCGCCCGATGGACACCTCCTTTCTCCAGGCGCTGCTCGACTGGGTTGCGCATCATCCGACCTGGGCCAGTTTGCTCGTGTTCTTGATTGCGCTGACCGAGTCGCTGGTAATCATCGGGTTGTTCGTTCCGGGCGCGACGCTGATCTTCGGTGTTGGCGCGCTGATCGCGACCGGCAGCATGAATCTGTGGAGCACGCTGGCCTGGGCGATCGCCGGCGCGATCGCCGGTGACGGCATCAGTTTCTGGATCGGTTATCACTACAAGGAGGGGCTGCGCACAATGTGGCCGTTTCGCCGCTATCCGCGGTTGATGGAGCGCGGCGAGAGGTTTTTCGAAAAACACGGCGGTAAAAGCATTCTGTTCGGGCGTTTCGTCGGACCGGTGCGCCCGATCGTCCCGGCGGTCGCTGGCATGGCCGGCATGTCGCCGGGTTATTTTCTGCTCATCAATGTGTCATCGGCCCTCGTATGGGCTCCCGCGAATATCCTGCCCGGCATGGCGTTCGGCGCGTCACTCGGTCTCGCCTCGGAGGTGGCCGCGCGGCTCGCTATCCTGGTGATCGTACTGGTGACGGCGCTGTGGCTCGTGCAATGGATGGTACGCAAGGTGGCTATATTCATCCAGCCGCGCGCCAATGACATGCTGCAACGCTCACTGGCATGGAGCCACTCGCACCGCGTGCTGGGTCCGCTGACCGCGTCGGTCATCGATCCGAATCACCCGGAACTGCGCGGACTGTTGATCCTGGGCACGGTGCTGATTGTCGCGGCGACGGCATTTTTTATTGTCGTCGAAAGTCTGGGCGGCCACTCGATCACACGCGTCAACACGATAGTGTTTCATTTCTTCGAAGGCCTGCGCACGCCGTTTGCCGACAGGATCATGGTCGCCGTTTCCCAACTTAGCAGTTCGCGCGTCAACGTGCCGGTATTTGTCGCCGTGCTCGGCTGGCTGGCGTGGCAGCGGCGCTGGCTGGCCGCCGGACACTGGATGGGTGCCGTAATTTTCGGCACGCTGATGGCATCGGCAATGAAGGCACTGCTGCACGTTGAACGTCCGCCGACGCTTTATGCGGAAATCGCCGACTATGCATTTCCCAGCGGCCACGCGACGATGAGTGTCGTCATCTACGGTTTTCTTGCGGTGATGATCGCCCGCGAACGCGCCGGCCCGGTGCGCTGGCTGCCATACGTTGCCGCCGGCAGCTGGGTCGCAATGGTGGCGCTGTCGCGGCTCTATCTCGGCGCGCACTGGCTGACCGATGTACTCGGCGGCATCACGCTCGGGCTCGCGTGGATCGCGCTGCTGGGCATCGCCTATCGGCGGCACCGGCCGCCGTCGCTGGCGACCGGCAGGCTGACGCTCATCGCCGGCAGCGTGTTCCTGATCGCCGGTGGCTGGCATGTCGGCCGTCATCATGCGGAGGAGATACAGCGCTATGCGCCGGTCATCGAGACCATACAGATGGATGCGGCCGATTGGTGGGCGAAGGACTGGATCACCCTGCCCGCCTACCGTGCCGATCTGCGCGGGCGACATGATCATCCCTTGACGGTGCAGTATGCAGGGCCACTGCCCGCATTGCGGGCCCGGCTCGAACAGCAGGGCTGGCAGCAACCGGCGTCGTTGTCATTCGTCACCGCGCTTTACTGGCTCAGCGCAAGTGCCACCATCGATCAACTGCCGGTACTGCCGCAGGTACACGACGGCTGGCACGAGTCACTGGTGCTGGTGCGCGACAGCGGATCACCTGGGCGTCGTGTAGTGCTGCGCCTGTGGGCGGCGCACGTCGATCTGAATACACGTGACGAGGAAACCCTGCCATTATGGGTCGGCAACGTATCGTATTATCAGCGTGTCAAACTGGTGCCTTATTTCGCCATGGCCGCGACAGGAGAAGACTTTATCGCGCCACAGACCGTGGTCCGGGAGGATGTTACCGGCCTCGATGCGCGTGTCGTCACCCGTTCATTGGCGGAGGTAAAAGCGGCGCCACAAACTCCGGCCTGGGATGGGAGTGTACTGTTGATCCGGCCGTAACCGGGATTTTTGCCGGATGCAGCACCACCAGGCAAAACCGGTTGCCAACGCGATAGCACAGCTGCTACGTTGTCCCGCCGGCCACCGGTATGACTGGTGGCCCGTATTCAGCGTTTAACCCGACGAGAAAGGGCACCACCATGAAAACAAAAATGAAGACGTTGTTATACGTACTGCTCATGCTGCTGTTAGTACCCATAGCGCCGGTGTCGGCAGCGCCTGCCGCCGGATTAACTGATGCGGACGTAACGGCCATCAAAAAACACAGTGCAGCATGGGTGAAGGCTGCGCAGGCCGGCGACTGGAACACGATGGTCGCGGTGTACGCGGAAGACGCGTTGTATCTGCCGGAGCAGGCGCCGATGCTGCAAGGGCGCGCCGCAATCCGGGGCGATTTCGACTCCTCTCCCAAGATGACCGACCTGACAGTGGTGCAGCTGGAGATCGACGGACGTGGCGATCTGGCGTTTGCCCGCGGCACTTTCAGTTTCACGATGGCACCGGAGGCCGGCGCCAGGCCGGTAACGGTAACCGGAAAGTATATTGAGATATGGAAGAAACAGGCCGACGGTCAGTGGCGCATTGTGCGGGATATCTGGAACACCAATGGGCAATCCGGAAAATAACGGCGGTTTTCGGCGTGGCTACCCGATACGGACATGCTAATGCCGTATTGGGGCTACCGTAACGCCGGTTCACCGTTATAATGAGTAGCGTTATGAAAATTGTCGAACAGGATGAATCGATCAACGTCTTTGGCGAGGCGCTGCAGACCTGCAGCAACAAGCCGGTCACCGGGTTTTTTCGTGATGGTTGCTGCAATACCAGCGATCACGACGTCGGCTCCCATACAGTCTGCATCGAGGTCACGCAGGAGTTCCTTGAATATTCGCGCTTCAAGGGCAACGACCTGTCGACACCGGTGCCGGAATGGGGGTTTGCCGGACTGAAGCCGGGCAACCGCTGGTGCCTGTGTGCCGCACGCTGGCTGGAGGCGCAGCGGGACGGAATGGCGCCAAAGGTGTTCCTGTCGCGCACCCATATCCGCGCGCTGGGTATTGTGCCGCTGGAAATTCTGCGTGACTATGCCGCCGATCTGAACTGATTTTTTCTTCCGACCCAGATAGTTATCGCTCCCATGCGGCAAATTTTGCCGCATGGGAGCCGCATTGCGTAGAATGCTTTAATAAAAATTTCCGGTGCCGATACCGGCGTATTCGAATTTGTTGGTGATGAGGGGAAGGGAGCAGATGCATCGTTATGCAGTGGTATTGATGTGGTTGGGAATTCTGTTTGTCGCGGGTTGTGCCAGCTCCGGCGGCGCAAACCATGTGGCAACCGCCGGCAAGAATCTCAAGGGCATGGTAGCCAACGGTCGCTATACCGCGCCGGACAAAAGCTTCACTGTCGCGCTGCCCTATGCGGAAAAATCTCCCGAGTGGCAGTACATGAAGGTCAACGAAGGGCGAGACGGCGGACGGCTGACCTATGTCGAATTCGGCCCGGTACAGGGACCGGTGATCGGGCCACAGATATCGGATAACAACCTGTATAGCGCGACGTTCGTCGAGCACCCGGCAAATTTTGAAAGCGAACTGTTGCCGATATGGGCGCAACGGGTCTTCGACAACCAGATGCAAACCATCGCCGGCAGCGAGAACATAGCGCCACAGCAAGTGACGTTCAAGAAAACCTGGATCAATGGCAAGGCGGCGATATATGCGGTCTATGCGCTGGATTCACTGGAACTGAACGAGTTGACGATGACCGGTTCCACGCGTCACTACCTGGTATTCTGCCTGATTAATTACGACGCAGGCGCTGCAAACATCATGGCCAGAGTAGACCCGGCGCAATCGTACCGTATCGAACAGGAACTACGCGCCGGCAAATGGCAGCGCTTCAACCAGATGGCGTTGTCGTTCCGGCCCAGCGAATAGGTCGCGGCCCGTCAGGCAAGATGCGTTTCCGTCTCGCCGCCCCAGCGCGGTATCAGCCGATGTTCGACATCAAGGTGATCGAGCACGCGCGCCACCATGAAATCGACCAGGTCATTGACCGACTGCGGCTGGTTATAGAATCCCGGACAGGCCGGCATGATGGTGACGCCCAGCCGCGCGAGCTTCAACGCGTTTTCCAGATGTATCGCCGATAACGGTGTTTCGCGCAGCACCAGAATCAGTTTGCGCTGCTCCTTCAGCACAACGTCGGCGGCGCGCTCCAGCAGATCCTTGCTGGCGCCGTTGGCTATCGATGCCAGCGTACCGCTGGTGCACGGGCAGACAACCATCGCGCGCGGCGCGTGCGAGCCGCTGGCGACCGGCGCCGTCCACTGGTCCCGGCCAAACACCCGCAGCTGCCCCGCCGGTGCTTTGTAATGCTGCGACAGAAAGTCCTCAATTTCCTTCGGCCGTGCCGGTAGTTTCAGATCGGTTTCCATGCCGATGACGATTTGACCGGGTTGAGACAGCATCAGATAGACCGGTTCGCCCGCCTGCAACAGACACTCGAGCAACCGCAATCCATACACGGCGCCGGAGGCGCCGGTCATCGCCAGGGCTATCGGTTTGCGATTCATCGTTTTTCCAGGGCCGTTATCAATAGATCATGAATGCCGCCAAATGCGCCGTTGCTCATGATGAGTATATGGTCACCCGGACGGGCGATTGTGTTGATGTGATCGACGATCGCCGGCACGGTTTCGAATACCCGTCCCTTGTCACCCAGTTCGCGCGCGATGGAGTCCAGCGGCCAGCCCAGATCGGGGGGCTGGAACAGCAGCACGCGATCGGCCGCGTTCAGCGACGGTGCGAGGGTATGCTTGTGCACACCGAGACGCATGGTATTGGAGCGCGGCTCCAATACCGCGATGATGCGCGCGCCGTGGACACGCTTGCGCAGGCCATCGAGGGTCTTCGCGATGGCCGTCGGGTGGTGCGCGAAGTCATCATAGATGGTGATTCCGTCGACGTTGGCGCGTTCTTCCATGCGCCGCTTGACGCCGCGGAAGCGGCTTAATGCGTCAATCGCGTGCTTTGGCGCGACACCCGCATGCCGCGCCGCGGCAATTGCGGCGAGCGCATTCTCCATGTTGTGATGGCCAGTCAGTTGCCAGCTCACCCTGCCCAGACTGTCGTTGCCCAGACAGACGTCGAACGCACTGCCATCCGGTGTGAAGTTGTCGACCCGCCATGCGCCTGGCGTGATACCGCTACCGGGCGCCAGAAATCGTTCGACGGGCGTCCAGCAGCCCTTGGCCAGTACATCGTTCAGGTTGGCATCGGCAGCGGGCGTGATAATCAGTCCGTTACCGGGGACGATACGCACGAGATGATGGAACTGCTGCTTGATCGCGTCGATATCCGCGAAGATATCCGCGTGATCGTATTCGAGATTATTCATCACCAGCGTACGCGGCCGGTAATGAACGAATTTCGAACGCTTGTCGAAAAAAGCGGTGTCGTATTCATCAGCCTCGACGACAAAGAACGGCGCCTCACCGAGACGTGCCGACAGGCCGAAATCCAGCGGTACGCCACCGATCAGGAAACCCGGCGACAACCCGGCATATTCCAGAATCCACGCCAGCATCGTCGAGGTGGTCGTCTTGCCGTGCGTCCCCGCCACGGCCAGCACCCAGCGACCGTGCAGCGCATGACGCGACAGGAATTCGGGCCCGGACATATAGGCCAGACCGTTGGCGAGCACATGCTCGATCGCCGGATTGCCGCGCGACAACGCGTTGCCGATTACCACCAGATCAGGCGCCGGTTCGAGGTGAGCGGCCTGATACCCTTCCATCAACTCGATGCCTGCCTGTTCGAGCTGCGTGCTCATCGGCGGATAGACATTGGCGTCCGAGCCGGTAACGCGATACCCCAGCTGACGCGCGAGTATCGCAAGGCCGCCCATAAATGTGCCGCAGATGCCGAGAATATGTATGTGCATATCAGGCCGGAGGCGTAAACACCGTCTCGTAGATCGTCAGTGAAATCAGCATATACAGGATGGACAGCAAGATACCGTTAAACAGCGAACTCGACAATGCGTGACGCAGGATATGGCCTGTCACGACGAGGTTCCACAAGGTCAATGTCATCAACAGCAACGTCGGCAGGACCATGGCCTCGATCTCGTCACCCACGCCGTCGCGCCACAGCAGCAAAATCCAGCCGACGGCGCCGAACAACGCGCCACAGGCCATCAACGCGGTCAGCGTCTGAAGCTGCCGATGCGGGAAATTCCGCACCAACAGTACGAAATGCACCAGCACGATGAGCATGACGACATCGGCGACGGCGAGCCATAATGCGTTCGTCCCGCCGAGTTCAATCGCTGATACCAGCCAGCTGGTGAAGGCGTACGCGGCCAGCGCCGGCCCAAACACAGCCGACGATCCCGGCAAATCCTGCGGGCCGGCGCGCAACAGGCAGATGTCCAGCACGATATGGAGAATGCGTGTCATTTCGACCAATAATGTAATGTGTCCAGAAGGGCAACACGTTAACACGGACCATCGTATCGTGTAATACCACTGCTGACGTATACTCGCAGCAGAGTGGTCCGCCGCGTGTGTGAATACCGTGTGATAAGGACGACACCATGAAAACAAGTGCCAGCGAGGCCCTGATGCGACCCATTTCGCTGCTTTATCACGGAAAGGTAAGAGACTCGGTTTTTGATCGGGCGATCGGCGTTATCGCCCGGCAGAAGCAGTACGCTGTCGAGAGCTTTACCTACCCGCTGCGTGCCGAACACCGGCCGGAGAAGGACTCACTGATCCTGGTGCGGAATTCGGAATTACCGACGGCGCTGATCGAACAGGAATACTCCGTCTATCCAGGCGAACAGGTCAGGCAGCGCAGCAAGAACAAGTGGATGTTGCACAACTACTGTCTGGAGCACGAAATTCCGACGCCGGACACAGTACGTGCCGAAGATTTACTCGAAGATTTTGTCTTCAAGCGGACCGCGGGCAGCAATAACAGCGTCGTCAATCCCTTCGCACCTGCCGACCTGTTGGCGCAGGAACGCATCGCCGGGCAAGTCGTGAAATGCTACGGCCATATACAGCTCGGCAAGTTTATCGGCGCAGACGAACTGACGCGCAAGAGCGTCGACATTCCCGACTATATTTCCGCGCTTGGCAGAAAAGTGCTGGGTGATTTCGGCCTGGTCTGGGGCGGTCTGGACTGGGTCATCGGCGACCAGTGGTATCTAATCGATGTGAATGCGACATCGGGATTCGGTTATGCGTCATTGGACGACTGCGTCAGACTGTTGTCCGAGGGGCTGGATATTCTTTTCTACGAGGAAGGCGCCCGGCAGATTAGCCGCCATGCTGCCCATGGCAGGGGTTTCCCGGCATTCGCTATCGACGACTCCGCGCGGCATTAACACCAGTCAGCGCACGGAAGCGATTATTCAAAATTTCGGCGTACGCCGCAGCCACGCTATAAACATTCCGCCTGCGCGGCGGAACAGCAACGGTGCAGGGTCGCCAACCTGCGGCGTATACATCAAATGAACGGGATGGCTCTGTAATCCGTGCCCAGTAGCAACGCCGAGGAAACTCTGACTTAATCATCTTGTTGTCATTCCAGCGAAAGCGCGAGTCCACGGATGGACGAGGTAGGGCGGTGTCGGGAACGGCCGCCGAGGAATCCAGTAACACCCTGTTTCGAAAGCGCTGGATTCCGGGTCTCCGCTACGCTCCGCCCGGAATGACGACACATCAGAGCTTCCCTAGTGAAAACCTCGCTTTACTATATTAGATAATTCTAATATATTGGAACCAGTGAGACAGTTTTTTCACTTCATATCCCACAGGGAACCCGGCCATGAGAGCATCTGACAGGCGACAGGAATCCTCCGACACAGCGAGCGCTACTGGTCCACGCTCACTGGGGCGATTTGCGATCGCCGGCCTCACCGGCGTTATCGTCGTCACGCTGTTGACCAGCGGATGCGGCGCCGGGACGGACAGCGAAAGTAAGCCGGCGGCAGGAACCGTGACAGCCGACGCCATCAACGTTGTTGCGCAGGCAATTCCGGAAACCTATACGACAGCCGGGACGCTCGTCGCCAACGAACGCGTTGACATTGCGTCACGCTTACTCGGTGAGATACGCAATCTTGCAGTACGCGAAGGTCAGGCTGTAACAAAGGGGCAGCGTCTGCTGACGGTCGATGCCACCGAAATCACCAACCGGTTGAATGAAGTGCAGGCGCGCCTTTCGGAGGCGCGCGCCCAGGCTGACGAAGCGCGTGCCGACCTTGAGCGCCATCAGAAGCTGCTTTCCCAGAAAGCGATATCCGAACGCGCCGTCGAACAGGCTCGGCTGCATTATGACGTCACGCGCGAAAGCGTACGTGCTGCCGACGCCGCCACGAGCCAGATACGCGCACAACTTGAATACACGGACATCCGCTCACCCGTCACCGGCGTCGTGGTAACCAAGCATAAGCAAAATGGCGACATGGCCACACCGGGCGCGCCGATACTGACCATTGAAGATCCATCGAACATCGAGGTCGAGACATTTATCAAGGAGAGTTACGTCAATCAGGTCAACCCCGGCGACAAGGTGCAGGTTTCCATCGACGCGCTGCGAAGACAGGTTTCCGGCACGGTAACCCGTGTGGTGCGCTCCGGCGAGACGGGGACTTACCGCTATCTGGTCAAGATGGTGCTGAGTGATATCAGCGATCTACGCGCCGGCATGTTCGCCCGCGTGGAATTCCCGATTGGCGAAAAGGCCGGCATCGCAATACCGAACACCGCGATCATCGAGCGCTCGGACATCCCGGGTGTGTATATCGTCGACGAAAACGCCATTGCGCACTTTCGCATGGTGCGCACGGGACGCCATTGGCAGGATCAGACAGAAATCGTCTCTGGACTGAGTGCAAACGATCGTATTGCGATCACCAACACGGCGACATTGCGTACCGGCGATCGCATAGAAGCGATATCCCCCTCACTACTTCAGGGCGCAACGCCAGTTCCTGGACAGGACAGCAATGAGTAACAAACTCAACATCGCGGGCCGGCTGGGGCGCGCGGCGATGAGCTCGCATATCACACCGCTGCTGAGCCTTGTGATCTTTCTGCTCGGCCTCGTCGCGTTGTTTGTGACGCCGCGCGAGGAAAATCCGCAGATTGATGTACCAACGGCAAAAGTTTCTGTATCGATGCCGGGCGCGACCGTAGAGGAAATATTGAATCTTGTTGTCCGACCGATGGAGATGGTGTTGCGCGAGATGCCCGGCGTCGATCACACGTTCGGCATAGCGCTGGATTCACTCGGCATCGTGACGGTGCAATTTAATGTTGGCGAGAACAAGGAAGCCAGCCTCGTCAAACTCTATGATCGCCTGATGCATAACCTTGACCGGATTCCATCGGGCGCATCCGAGCCGCTCATAAAACCGATCGACGTCGACGACGTGCCAATCGTCGCGATCACATTATCGAGCGATACGCATAACGAACTCGCCCTCAAGGAACTCGCCGTCCGCGTCAGGGAACAGCTGGCCCAGGTGCCCGGCGTGTCGGTGCTGGACGTGATCGGCGGGCGTAACCGCCAGATCACGGTCGAGATCGATCCCGCGCGGCTTGAGGCGCACGAGGTATCACTGACCACGCTGCACAAGCGCCTCGGCGCGGAGAATAGCGACCTGCCTGCCGGTTACGCAGTTGATGCCAATCGCGTCAAAACCATCCGGCTCAAGGGCGCTCTTGCTTCGGTCAGTGACATCGAGAACATTGTGGTCGCCACGCGCAATAACCGGTTGGTGTATCTGAGTGATGTCGCGGACATACGCGACGGTGCCGGGGAGATCGAACATGTGCATCGTATCGGTTTCGGTGCGGGGGCGAAAACCGGTGTCGCTACCGCCAGCGAGCCGGAACATGCGGCCGTTACGCTGACGCTGGCGAAGAAACGCGGCACAAACGCCGTGGCGATCGCCGCGCGTATCCGTGCTCGCGTTGCTGCGCTGCAGGACGACTTCATTCCGGATGATGTGACGGTCACCGTCACACGCGACTCCGGCGCCGAGGCCAACGCCGCCGTCAACATACTGATCGAGCATTTGGGCATCGCAATCGCCAGCGTTATTGTCATCCTGCTGGTGTTTCTTGGCTGGCGCGAAGCCGCCATAGTCACGCTGAACATCCCCCTGATACTGTTTATCGTGCTCGCGGCAGGACTGCTTGCCGACCAGACGATCAACCGGATCACGCTGTTCGCGCTGATCCTGTCTCTTGGCCTGCTTGTCGATGATGCGATCGTCGTCGTCGAAAATATCCATCGGCACCTGGCCAAAGGCCTGACGGCGATAACAGACACGGCCGCGGACAAGGCCCGTGTCATTATCGAGGCGACCAACGAAACCGGTCGGCCGACCATCATGGCAACGTTAACGGTGATACTCGCGTTTATTCCGATGGCGTTTGTCACCGGCATGATGGGGCCGTACATGGGGCCGATCCCGTTCAACGTACCGATTGCCATGCTGGCATCGTTGATCATCGCCTATCTGCTGACGCCGTGGATCGCGTTGCGTTGGCTGCCGGTCCAGACTAGTCGCCACGAATCAACGCAAGCCACCCGGCAGGATTGGTTGCAACGTCTTTATACGCGGTTGTCTTCACCGCTGTTTGATTCGCGACGCCGGCGCACGATCTTCTTCGCAGTGACCGGCGTGTTGATGATGCTCGCCATGTGGCAGGTCGTGTGGCAGTTCGTTCGGCCTACCGGTATCAATGGACCACCGACACCCGGCACCGTGGAATTGAAGATGCTGCCGAAGGCGGACAAGAACACATTCAATATCACCATTGATATGCCGGAAGGCACGCCGCTTGAAATTACCGACGCCGTCGCCCGTGACGTCGGTAATGTGCTGCGCCGCCAACCGATGATCACTGACTATGAAACCTACGTCGGCATCGCCGGACCGGTCGATTTCAACGGCATGCTGAGAGGTGCTGTCAACAAACGCGGTATGCATGTCGCTGAAATACGTGTCAACCTGGTTGATAAACGCGATCGCCGGATGCCGTCGGAAGATATTGTCCTTGGGTTGCGTCGGCAGCTTGAGCCAGTTTACGCAGCATGGCCGGGCGCGAACATAAAACTCGTCGAGGATCCACCTGGCCCGCCGGTACGGGCGACCTTTCTCGCTGAAGTATACGGGCCGGATTATGACAGGATACGCGACATCGCCAGGCGCGTAAGACAGCAGTTTTCCGCAACATGGGATGTCGTCGATCATGATGATTCCATTGGCGACGACCAGATTGAATACCGCGTGATGGTCGACAAGGAAAAGGCGGCGCTTGCCGGTGTGGACGCCGGGCAGCTCGGCGAACTCATGCGAAACTTCGTCGCCGGTCATGACATAGGCAAGCTTCAGGTACCCACCGCACGTGAACCGGTGCCGATCCGCATTCAAATGCCGCGGCATTTTCGCATCGCGCCGCGCGACTTCGACCGTCTGTTCATTACCAATGACAAGGGCGACCAGATTCCTGCGGCAGCCGTGGCACGGATCGAGGAAGTGGTGGCCGACAAGCCGATGTATACCAAGGATATGAATCCGGTCGCATACGTCAGCGCCGAACCGGCGACACGTTCACAGGTCTACCCGCTGCTCGCGATGGACGCGCAGCTTGATGGCATGGATATCGCCGCGGGTTCACGTCTGACCACTGGCGGGATGGGCTTCACGCGCTCGGTTCCCGACAACACCTTCGGTTACCAGTTGTTATGGGATGGCGAGATGCGCCTGACGCTGGATGTATTCCGCGATCTCGGTGCCGCGTTCATCGTCGCGCTGGTACTGATCTATCTTTTGCTCGTTGCATACTATGGCGGCTTCATCATGCCGTTGATCGTGATGGGCGCCATTCCGTTGACGATGATCGGCATATTTCCCGGGCACTGGATTACACAACAGCCGTTCACGGCGACGTCGATGATCGGCATGATCGCACTGGCCGGGATTGTCGTGCGTAATTCTCTTCTGCTGATCGATTTCATTCTGGCTTATCGCGCGCAAGGCGCGAGCCTGGAAGACGCCGTACGCGAGGCAGGTGCGGTGCGTGCGCGTCCGATCCTGCTGACCGCGCTGGCCATTATCGCGGGCAGCTCCATCCTGATCACGGACCCAGTGTTCGGCGGGCTCGGTGTATCGATGGCATTCGGCACACTGGCGTCAACCGTGCTGACGTTGTTCGTGATTCCGCTGATCTACTACTTATGGCAACGCCAGAAAACCTGAAAATAATTTGTTGTCAACCAAGAGGTAAATCCCATGAATACAGAACGCCTGATACGCATCATTGCCGGCAGCATCATCCTGCTGTCACTGGCGCTCGCAGCTATCTATAACGATGTCGTGCTCACACAACCGACCTGGCTGTGGTTCACCGCATTTGTTGGATTGAATCTGTTTCAGTCCGGCTTCACGCGCTGGTGTCTGATGGAGCAGATTCTGCTACGGCTCGGTATCAAGTCGGGTTGCGCAGACACGGCAACCCAGCATTGAGAGGATAACAACAGATAATGAAGCAGTTTCCGAAAGGCAGCATCGATGACGCAGCGGAAGGTCTGCGTGCGATTGCCCATGAAGTCAGGTTGGCGATTCTCTGCTATCTCGCCGACCGGCCGATGAATGTCAGCGAACTGGTCGAGGCGACCGGCACATCGCAGTCCAACCTCTCGCAACATCTTGCGAAGATGAGGCTGCTGAACATCGTTGTGCCGGAACGGCACGGAACACAGGTTTACTATCGCCTGGCGCAGCCCGGCTTCAAGCGCGTCATCAAGGCGCTGCAGTCGATCTATTGCCCGGATTACTGTTAGCAAGGAACAGATGGGTCGTCCCTGATATTCAGCAGCACTTACAACCCACGACCATCACGGCGCGACGACAATACTCAAATCATCGGCATGGCTGGTGCCATCGCCATAAGCTTGCTAAATTCAGACACGCCGTCGTTTGCCGTGCACATCTTCGCTGCAGCATAGCGGGAGGTAAGCATCAGGCACGCGCTGAACAGTCCGGCCGTGAACCGGCGAATACCTGCAAACCAGCCCGGCGCCAGTGATCGCCTTTGTATGTGCTGTGTCACTAAAAACATTGCCTGCTTTTCTATGCCACTCGTACGGGAGAGTGTTCTCATCCGGCGCAATGCGCTACGCTTGTTGGCGCCCTACCGAAAGCGCCTTACCCGCGTTGGTGAAGTAGGCGGTTATCAGAAGGGTTGATGGGGCCGTTACCCGTTACACCTCCGAGGGTTTTGAGATGAGAGCTACCGCTTTGCCTTAATTGGGACGCTTCCCTTTAACAAGCAGGCTAATGGAGTGAATAGCAATGAGCAAAGGTATAACGAGAGAGCGGACAGGGCTTTTGCTTCAAACCTTATTTCGGGTGTTGTTAGCTCATCCAGATGGAATTCCGGCGCGGGGAGCCCTTGATACGGTTGCAAGTATGATTGAACTTACTGAGCACGAAGCAGGGGAGTATGAAACCGGTGGACGGCGCTTCGATAAGATATTACGGTTCGCCACGGTTGATGCCGTGAAAGCAGGCTGGATGACGAAAAGTAAAGGTGTATGGACGATTACCGAAGCCGGGCAGGATGCGCTAAAGACTTATCCAAAGCCAGAAGAATTTTACCGCGAGGCGTCGCGGCTTTATTGGAAATGGCGGCGTAGTAATCCCGTAGAGGAAGTAACCACGGAGCCCTCAGAAGAACGTGTGGCGGCCATTACTTTTGAGGAGGCTGAAGAACAAGCCTGGAAGGAAATTGGTACCTACCTAGAAAATATAGACCCTTATAACCTGCAAGAATTGGTTGCGGCATTATTGGAAGCAATGGGGTATCACGTTAGTTGGATCTCGCCAAGGGGCAAGGATGCGGGGCTAGATATCGTTGCTTATGTTGATCCGCTCGGGACGAAACCACCGCGAATTAAAGTACAAGTGAAACGTCGCAAGGACACAATCGGCGTTGAAGAATTGCGGTCGTTTATTTCTTTAGTGAACGAAGATGATGTAGGTATTTTCGTTACAACTGGCGGGTTCTCAAAGGACGCAGCAGATCTTGCTCGTCACCAAGAGCGGAGAAGTATTACCTTGATAGATCATCAGAGGTTGGTTGATCTCTGGATCGAATATCAGGACAAAGTGGCGCCTGACAAGCGCAATGCATTGCCGCTCCGGCCGATATATTTCTTGGCTCCGGCAGACTAGCCGAAATTAATTCAGCACGAGAAATCAGGTTCAGAGTGAGCTAACCCAGAACCCAAAAAAGGGCGCGTAGTACTTCTTGAGTTTTTGATTTTCCTATAACGATAATACTCTTGCGCACCTTCGTGCCCCGCGTCCTCCTTAACCTCTCCAGCATCGATCCGGAGGCGATCGCCTGCCCCGCTTCCCCGTTAATTCGAACCTAATCTTACCCCATTCTTTCTCCGTTGGATAAAATCAACGAAGCGAATCAAACCACAAACGAACTCTCAAATATATGGCAGGCGATGCAAGTGGGAAATTGTGAGCTCGCACAAACCGGCAGGAGGGAACCATCATGAAATGCAACGTCGGAAAAACAGATCGCGTCGTACGAGTCGTCGCGGGGCTGGCGGTTATCGGCGCCGGGATCTATTTCGGTAGCTGGTGGGGCGCCATCGGACTGGTGTTTCTTTTCACCGCGTTTGCCGGATGGTGCCCGGCGTATTTTCTTCTCGGTGCGTCTACCTGCGGACAGCAGGGACCGAAGACAGCGCGCTGATACTGCCGATTCCTCCAGACGTCACACCGTCACAGAATCAAACAGGATTACCAGCGGCGTTCGACGCCGACGAACCAGTATGACCCGCCCGTCGCCTAGGTGAAGTTTTCGTCGTCGCGGAATCCAATATCAACGCCATACAGGTCGACGCTGATTTCACCGGGCATTAGCGTCGGCCTTAGCGGCAGAGCGCTCAACACCCATTTCAAAGGATTAGCCGCCGAAGCATAGGACGCCATGGGATGGTGATGCGGTGCGTGCGTGAACTCGTTGCGCGCATCGCCGAATCCTGCCGGCGCAAACTCGGCGCCCTGCACGGTCGCCGTTACCACAACGCCAAGCCCGACGAACAAGGCCAGCATAACTATCAGATCGGGGCTTCGTTTCTGCATTATCTTCGCGGCTGCGCCTTAAGCCGTCCCTGGCTTATATCGGTTTGAGGAAGTGCAGCTAGGGGGTGTGCACTTGTACTAGGTATCGGTAATCGGCACGCTCCGGCCCGCGAGCTTGCTCACAGTTTCAGCCACTTGTCGCGAAACGGGAGGACTGGGGCGGGAAGACTGGCGGGTCGTGCTTTTATAAACGAACAGCTACCAACTCTGCGCCGTCCGGTGCGGCCACGCGGCACCTGAGCGGATCACCAACGGCCGCCTAATGCTTGTAGTCCGGATCAATCCAGCACTGGGGCAACCGTTCGTCCGACGGAAATGCCAGCTCCCTTTTGGCGAATTTGGCCGGCTCCTGCATTTCCTCGCCAACATGAAACCGGCCGGACACTGACGGCTCCGATGGGTTGGTCAGAATCCCCACATTGAGTATCTCGACGAGGTCGCCGCTGGGTATGTGTTTGAGGTACATATCGCCTCCTTGTGTTGCAGACAGGCAGGTGGTTGATTCGGCAGTTCCTGGGGTCAATAACCTGCCGGATGGTGGTTGTATTCCTGTTGATTTGATCTTACTCCCGCCCGTTTGCTGACGCAATTCGTGCCGGGTGAACGAAATCTGGATAAGTTTTTTCTCCGCGACATCAGAAAGTAAACTACCGGACATTCCGGCCGATAACGGCTTCTGTACGGGGACGTCCTATACTCCACGGCAATACAACAACGCAACGATGGCGCTTAAGGCATGAATCCTCTTCGGAAACTTCAGGGCTGCAATCAAAGCATCTGGTACGACAATCTCGAACATTCGATGATTGTCTCTGGCGAACTTCGGCGCATGATCAGCGAAGACGGCCTGACGGGCGTGACGTCGAATCCGACGATTTTCGAAAAGGCCATAAACGGCACTCACGATTACGACGCGATACTCGACGATATTCTTAAGCGACACCCTGATTTCAACGGCAGGAACCTGTTCTTCGAGATGGCGATTCAGGACATACGAGCCGTCGCCGATCTGCTGGAGCCGGTCTATATCGATACCGGGGGTGTCGATGGTTACGTCAGCCTCGAAGTATCGCCGGACCTGGCCCATGACACCAAAGGCACGGTCACGGAAGCACGGCAGTTGTGGCGGCGTGTAGCGCGGCCAAACCTGATGATCAAGGTGCCGGCGACGCAGGAAGGCTTGCCGGCCATTCAGGCACTGATTGCGGACGGTATAAATATCAACGTCACACTGCTGTTCTCCGTCGAGCGATATAAACAGGTGATTAACGCATACATGCTGGGACTCGAATCACGGGTGAAACGCGGGCAGGTATTGAACAACGTTGCCTCGGTTGCCAGTTTCTTCGTCAGCCGCGTCGACCAGGCCGTCGATAAATCACTTGACCATAAGATCAAGTCCACATCCCCGACAGAGCGCCAGTCGCTGGAGCAACTTAAAGGCAAGATTGCCATTGCGAATTGCCGGGTCGCTTACGACTTATACCGCGAGCAGTTCGCCTCCAGCCGGTTCGCAACCTTGCGCGAGTCCAATGCGCAGGCACAACGACTGTTGTGGGCGAGCACTGGCACCAAAAATCCCGCACTCAGCGACATTCTGTACGTCTCGTCATTGATCGGCGACGGCACGGTTAACACACTGCCGCCGGCCACCTACCGGGCGTTTCGCGATCATGGCGAACCGCAGCCTTCATTACCCGGCAACGTTCAGGAGGCCCGCGACCAGCTCGCCTCGCTTAAGACACTGGGCATTGATATGGATACGGTTACCGCTGAGTTGCTCACCCAGGGCATGGCCAGTTTTTCCGATTCTTTCCAGTCCTTGCTGAGCGCGATGGAAAGCAAGGCGATCGCGATCAATCAGGCCGCCTATACCAGCGCGCAGGCAAAACTGAAGACGCCGTTCGGCACGTCTTCCTGACCGACCTGCCCCGCAGTACCGCCCCCGACTCACGCCCGGTGGCATAATATTCTCAATGAAATAAAATGACGGTCCGGGTTCTCCCCGGTCCGGACTAATTCCGCCAGCCAGTCAACAGCGACACGTCATGTGGAATGTCATCAGCGATCGCATCAGCGAGGCTACCGGCCGACGATTTTCGGCACAGCATCCTACGCCCATCGGCGGCGGGTGTATTAATGCGGCCTACAGTCTTGAGCAAGGCGAGCGCCGCTATTTCGTCAAAACCAATACGGCGGACAAGGTATCGATGTTCGCCGCAGAGTCCGCCGGCCTTCAAGAAATCGCACGATCCAAAACGATCCGGGTGCCGTTTCCTGCCTGTCACGGCACCACTGGCGACACGGCCTTTCTGGTTCTCGAACACATCGAATTTGGCAAGGGTGGTACCGGCGGCGTTGCTGAACTGGGCCGGCAACTTGCACGCATGCACCGAACAACCAGCGATACCTACGGCTGGCGCATGGACAACACGATCGGAGCGACGCGCCAACTGAATACACCGTCTAACCAATGGGCTGGGTTCTGGCGCGAACAGCGGCTCGGATTTCAATTGCAACTGGCTGCACACAACGGTTACGGGGGCAATCTGCAACGCAAGGGTGAACGCCTGCTGGCAGATATCGACCGTTTCTTTGTAAATCATGAACCCGCGGCGTCGCTATCGCACGGCGACCTGTGGGCGGGTAATTACGGCATCATGCCCGACGGAACCCCGGTTATTTTCGATCCAGCCGTCTATTATGGTGACCGCGAAACCGATATGGCGATGACCGAACTGTTCGGCGGCTACCCGGCGGCATTCTACGATGCCTACGAGGACGAGTATCCGCTGAATCGTGGCTACGCCGTCCGGAAAACGCTCTATAATCTTTATCACGTCTTGAACCATCTGAATCTGTTTGGCGGCGGGTACCTTTCCCAGGCCGAACATATGATGGATACACTGTTGTACTGAGGAAAACAGGTCAACGTCATGGCAGGCAAACGTAGCAAGCGGGTATACAAAATTCTGTTTCACAATCAGGGCAAGATTTACGAGCTGTATGCGCGCGGCGTACATCAAAGCGCCATGCTTGGATTCGTCGAGATCGAAGGTTTGATCTTTGGCGAAAGATCCGCCGTCGTCGTCGATCCCTCGGAAGAGCGCCTGAAGGCGGAGTTCTCAGGCGTTACGCGCACCTACGTGCCAATGCATGCGGTGATACGCGTCGACGAGGTTGAAAAGGAGGGCGCCAACAAGATCATCGAAGGCGCTGCCGGCGACAAGGTGACGCCGTTCCCGACGCCGCTGTATCCGACGCGCGGCGACTCGCGATAAGCTCCTTACACTAGCTTGCGAGGCCGGTCGCCCGCAGGGAGTGTTTCGCTTGCAGTGCGAGCAGAGCCATTTCGAGCTCGCTCTCCCAGTCGTACGACCCGCCGGGAGACTGTTCGTCCGGCAAACAAATGGCGTGGTAAGGCGCGTCGGCATAGATGCGCGTATGGCGTATTTCTTCAAGGCTCGGCGTCAGGTCGGGCCAGATGTCATGCAGGATATTCCGCGGACGCGTAATCGACCACTCCTCAATCATCCGGTACTGCTCGGGCAAGTGAGTAAAGGCCGCCGGCACACCGGTCTGCGGTTTACCGTCGTTGTCCACGTGATCGGTGAAAACGAACACGATCAACTTCGGCCTGTGTTTGACTATGTCGGGCGTCTGATTCACCCCGGCCGGCATCCATGACGAGAACGCGACATCGAACGCAAAATCGATTCCGGCGATCGTCGTTTGCCGAACCGCGTAACAAGCCGGATCGTAAAAATCTTCTATCTGGTTCGGTTTGGCGGACGGATCACGCACCCCTATCACCTTCGCGCCCTCGCGCCCGATCAGACTGCCGATAAATCCGTTGCCGCCGTGCATATCCGCAACGACTGCTGCGTCAGCCACCAGACGCACATAACCCGCGATCCGGCGGATCTCGTCACTCAGCGGATAGTACGGCGCGACGGTCTGACGATATCTGGCCGGGTCACGATCGGCATTGCTGAAGATCAGGTAATGCAGCGGCAAATCCCGGATCCGCTCGTCAAACGGTAACGACTGATCCCAGGCTGGATGCTTGCGTTCCTGGAAGGCAACGATGCGATTGAACATCGCATCGGTAAACGTATCCATGTCACGCAGTTTCTCGAAACTCATCGGGTTTTCGCCGCGCGCCCCTGCCGTCCGGCAGCGCTCTGTTCATGCACAGCATCGACCAGCACCTTCATATGATCAGGATTTACATGCTGATGTATGCCATGGCCGAGATTGAACACATGACCGGGCCCGGCGCCGAAGCTGTCGAGTATCGTGCGGACTTCACTCTTGATGCGTTCCGGTGAGCTGTACAGAACGCAGGGGTCCATATTGCCCTGCAGGGCAACTCGGTCGCCGACGCGCCGGCGCGCCTCCCCGATATCCTGCGTCCAGTCGATGCCGAGCGCATCACAACCCGTGTCCGCCATCGCCTCCAACCATGCACCGCCGCCCTTGGTAAACAGCACGACGGGGACGCGTCGGCCGTCATTTTCGCGCGTCAGGCCGCTGACGATCTGCTCCATATAACGCAACGAAAACTCGCGGTAGTCGCGTGGCGTCAGGACGCCGCCCCAGGTATCGAACACCATGACGACCTGTGCACCGGCAGCGATCTGTGCGTTGAGATAGCTGGTGACCGAACGCGCCAGCACCTCAAGCAGACGATGCATTACCGCCGGCTGTTCGAACATCATGCCTTTGACCTTGGCGAATTCCTTGGTGCCACGGCCTTCGACCATATACGTCGCCAACGTCCACGGGCTGCCGGAAAAGCCGATCAGCGGCACGCGACCGGACAACTGGCGACGGATCACGCGCACCGCATCCATGACATACCGGAGCTCGACTTCCGGATCGGGCACCCCCAGGCGTGCAACGTCCTGTGGCGATGCCACGGGACGCTCGAACTGCGGGCCCTCGCCCTCGACGAAATGCAGACCAAGACCCATCGCGTGCGGGATCGTCAGTATGTCGGAGAACAGGATCGCCGCATCGAGATCAAACCTCTCCAGCGGTTGCAGCGTCACCTCGCACGCCAGTTCCGGCGTCGTGCACAGCTGCATGAAGCTGCCGGCCCGGGCACGCGTCGCGCGATACTCGGGCAGATAGCGGCCGGCCTGACGCATCACCCAGACCGGCGTGACATCGACCGGCTGACGCAACAGGGCCCGTAACAGTCGATCGTTTTTTAGCGTTGTCATAGGAGCCCGCCTTTTATACATCCAGATAATTGAGGATACCGCTGGCCGCCCCGCGACCCTCGAACACCGCGGTAACGACAAGATCTGCACCGCGCACCATATCACCGCCGGCAAACACTTTCGGGTTGCCGGTCTGAAACTGGCACTCGCCCTGCCTGGCGACCTTGACGCGGCCACGCTCATCGACATCGATACCGAATTCCGTAAACCACGGCGCCGGATTCGGTTTAAAGCCGAACGCGATGATCACGCGGTCAGCCAGCACAATCTCCTCGCTGCCCGGTACCGGCTCCGGCCGGCGGCGTCCTTTGGCATCGGGTTCGCCGAGGCGCGTCGCCACCATGCGCACGCCTTTGACATGGCCGTCGCCGACGATCTCGATCGGCTGGCGGTTCCATAAAAACCGCACGCCCTCTTCCTTGGAGTTCGCGACCTCGCGCCGCGAGCCCGGCATATTCCCCTCGTCGCGTCGATAGGCGCAGGTAACGCTGCGCGCGCCCTGACGGATCGCCGTGCGATTACAGTCCATCGCCGTGTCGCCGCCGCCGAGCACCACGACGCGCTGGCCAGCCATATCGATGAAGGACGACTTGTCCTTGTCCATGCCGGTGGTATAGCGCACGTTCGAGATCAGATACGGGAGCGCCTCAAAAACACCCGGCCGATCCTCGCCCGGAAATTCGCCTTTCAACGCGGTGTAGGTGCCCATGCCAAGAAACACCGCGTCGTAGTCATCGACCAGTTGCTGGAAGGCGATGTCCTTGCCAACCTCGGTGTTCAGCACGAACTCGACGCCCATCTCCTCCAGCAAGCGCCGCCTCGTCAACACAATCTCTTTCTCGAGCTTGAACGGCGGAATACCAAAGGTCAGCAGCCCGCCAATTTCCTGGTAGCGGTCGAATACCACGGCCTTGACGCCGTTACGCGTCAGCACGTCGGCGCAACCCAGGCCCGCCGGGCCGGCGCCGATGATGGCGACGCGCTTGCCGGTAGCGATGACCTTCGACATATCCGGCCGCCAGCCGAGCTTTACCGCCTCGTCGGTGATGTACTTTTCGATGCTGCCGATCGTCACCGCACCGAAGCCGTCGTTCAGCGTGCAGGCGCCCTCGCACAGGCGATCCTGCGGACATACACGACCGCAGATCTCGGGCAAGGAGTTGGTACGGTGCGACAGCTCGGCGGCCTCGAACAGGTTGCCCTCTTCGATCAACTTCAACCAGTTCGGAATGTAGTTATGAACCGGGCATTGCCATTCGCAATACGGGTTACCGCAGGCCAGACAGCGGCCCGCCTGCAGCGCCGCTGACTCCTGATTGAAATCGCCGTATATCTCGCGAAAATCGCGGATGCGGACCTCGACCGGCTTCTTCGGCGGTTCCTGACGCGAGGTTTCTATGAACTGGAAATCGTTTGCCATTGCTGTGCTGGTAGCCGTCGGTAAGCCAGGCAGGCCCGCCGCTCAGGCCGCTTCCTGTAAGGTATCGAGCAGTTCCCGGAGATTGACCGCCTTCGGCTTCACCAGCCAGAAACGGCCGATGTAGGCAGCGAAGTCGTCCAGCAGGGTCTGCCCCCAACGGCTGCCGGTTTCGTCGACAAATTCCTGTATCAACGCGTACAGATAGGCCTGGTAGGCACGCATGCTTTCCGTGCTGACACGGTGTATGTCGATCAGTTCGTGGTTATAGCGGTCAACAAACACGTTGCGCTCGTCCAGCACCACCGCAAAGCCGCCCGTCATGCCGGCACCGAAGTTCACGCCCGTCTCGCCGAGCACGACGATGACACCGCCGGTCATGTACTCGCAGCCGTGATCGCCGACGCCCTCTACGACTGCGCAGGCACCGGAATTGCGCACGGCGAAGCGCTCGCCGGCTAACCCTGAGGCAAACAGCTTGCCGCCGGTGGCACCATACAGACAGGTGTTGCCGATGATCGTGGTCTCGCGCGACACAAACGTCGATCTGGCGGGTGGCGCGATGACAATCTTGCCGCCGGCCATGCCCTTGCCGACATAGTCATTGGCGTCGCCTTCCAGATAAAGGTTCAGGCCGCCGGCATTCCAGACACCGAAACTCTGGCCGGCCGTGCCGGCAAGACGCAGCGTGATCGGCGCATCCGCCATGCCGTGGTTGCCATGACGCCGGGCGATCTCGCCGGACAACCGCGCGCCGATCGACCGGTTGCGATTACACACCTGGTAAAGAAATTCGCCGCCGCGCTTTTGTTCGATGGAGTGCAGCGCATCGCGCACCATCTGCTCGGCGAGCTCGCCCTTGTCGAACGGCGTGTTATGCGGCACTTCGCAGTAGTGCGGCTGGTCGGCAGGGACACCGTTGTCCGACAGCAGCGGCGTCAGATCCAGCCGGCGCTGCCTGGCGGTTTCGCCATCGAGTATCGTCAACAGATCTACGCGCCCGATCAGATCCTTCATGCGCCGCACGCCGAGCCTGGCCATCCATTCGCGGGTCTCGCGCGCGACGAACAGGAAGTAGTTCATCACCATTTCCGGCAGGCCGATGAAATGCTTGACGCGCAGTACCTTGTGCTGCGTCGCCACACCGGTCGCGCAGTTGTTCAGATGGCAGATGCGTAAATACTTGCAGCCGAGCGCCACCATCGGGCCGGTGCCGAAACCGAAACTCTCGGCGCCGAGGATCGCGGCCTTGACGACGTCGCGGCCGGTCTTCAGACCGCCGTCGGTCTGCAGGCGCACGCGATCGCGCAGATTGTTCGCGCGCAGCGTCTGGTGCGTCTCCGACAAGCCAAGCTCCCACGGCGTGCCTGCGTATTTGACCGAGGTCAGCGGGCTGGCACCGGTACCGCCGTCGTAACCGGAGATCGTGATCAGATCGGCATAGGCCTTGGCCACGCCCGCAGCGACGGTGCCGACGCCGGCCTCCGACACCAGCTTGACCGACACCAGCGCCTTTGGATTCACTTGCTTGAGATCGAAAATCAACTGCGCCAGATCCTCGATGGAATAGATATCGTGGTGCGGCGGCGGCGAGATCAGCGACACACCGGGTTTCGAGAAGCGCAGCCGCGCGATCATCTCGTTGACCTTGTCGCCCGGCAGCTGGCCGCCCTCGCCGGGCTTCGCGCCCTGCGCGATCTTGATCTGCAACACCTCGGCGTTGACGAGATAGGCCGGCGTGACACCAAAGCGCCCGGAGGCAACCTGTTTGATCTTCGACATCTTCTCGGTGCCGTAGCGTACCGGGTCTTCACCGCCCTCGCCGGAATTCGACCGTCCACCGAGCCGGTTCATCGCCGTTGCCAGCGCCTCGTGGGCCTCCGGCGACAGGGCGCCGAGCGACATGCCGGCGCTATCGAAGCGCGGCAGGATCGCCTCGATCGGCTCCACCTCGTCTACCGGCACCGGCACTACGCCGGGATCGATATCGAGCAGATCGCGCAGCGTCATTGCCGGGCGATTGTTAACGATCGCCGCATACTCCTGATATTTAGCGTAGTCGCCGCTCTGCACGGCCGCATGCAACGACTGTATGACGTCGGGGTGATAGGCGTGGTACTCACCGCCGTGGATATATTTCAGCAGTCCACCCTGCTGGATGGTCTTGCGTGGATTCCATGCCGCCTTGGCCAGCAGACGCTGGTCGCTCTCGAGCTCCGCGAAACCGGCACCCTGAATACGCGACGTGGTGCCGGCAAAGCACAGGTTGGTGATCTCGCTGTGCAGGCCGATGATTTCGAACAACTGGGCGCCACGATAACTGGCGATCGTCGAAATACCCATCTTGGAGATAATTTTGTAGAGGCCCTTGTTGATGCCCTTGCGGTAGCTCTCCGCAAGTTTCGCAGACTCCTTACTGGCGATCTCGCCGCTGGTGATCATGTTGTGCAGGCACTCATAGGCGAGATACGGGTAGATCGCCGTGGCGCCATAACCGACCAACACGGCAAACTGGTGCGGATCGCGCACGGTTGCCGTTTCAACGACAATGTTCGCGTCGCAACGCAAGCCTTCGTCGATCAACCGGTGATGCACGGCGCCGGTCGCCAGCAGCGCGTGCACCGGCAGCCGATCGCGCGCAATCGCGCGATCGGACAGCACGACGATCTCCTTGCCATCGCGAACCGCGCTGATGGCCGCGTCGCAGATACGCCGGATCGCCGCCTGCAGACCCTCATCGGGAGCGTAATTGATATCGATAACGGTGTGCGCATAGTCGTCCGAAAATTCGGACAGCAGCTTGCGGAACTTGCCCTCGGACAGCACCGGCGACTCAACGACCAGCCGGCGCGCATGCAGCGGCGTTTCCTCGAACAGGTTATGCTCACGACCGAAACAGGTCTCGAGCGACATGACGATCTGCTCGCGCAGCGGATCGATCGGCGGGTTGGTGACCTGCGCGAACTGCTGCCGGAAATAGTCGTAAAGCGAACGCACATGACGCGACAGCACCGGCATCGGCGTGTCATCGCCCATCGAGCCGACGGCCTCCTGGCCGGACTCGGCCAACACACGCAGCACCTGGTCGCGTTCCTCGAACGTGACCTGGAAAAGTTTCTGATAGGCCTGCAGCGCATGGTTATCCAGCGGGCTGCTGGTTAGGGCTTCACCACTGAAATTCGAACCAATACGGCGCACATGCTCGGTGAGCCAGCGACGATACGGCTGGCGGGTTTTGAGCCGGTTATCGATATCGGCGGGCAACAGCAGCTCGCCGGTTTCGGTGTCGGCCGCGATCATTTCACCGGGCCGCAGGCGGCCCTTCGCGACGACGTCCTCCGGCCGGTAATCGTACACACCGATCTCGGACGCCAGCGTGATATGACGATCGCGCGTGATCACATAGCGCGCCGGACGCAAACCGTTGCGATCCATGATGCAGGCGGCATAGCGTCCGTCGGTCAGCACGATACCTGCCGGACCATCCCACGGCTCCATATGCATCGAGTGGTACTCATAGAAAGCACGCAAGTCCGGGTCGATGGTTTCATTGTTCTGCCACGCGGCAGGTATCAGCAGGCGCATCGCCCGGAAAATATCGACGCCACCGCCAAGCACGGCCTCAAGCATATTGTCCAGACTGCATGAATCCGATCCGCTCATCGATACGACGGGCCGGACATCCTCCATATCGGGTATCAACGGCGTCGAAAACTTGTGACCGCGCGCGATCGACCAGTAGCGATTACCCTGAACGGTATTGATCTCGCCGTTGTGCGCGAGGTAGCGAAACGGTTGCGCGAGCCGCCACTGTGGCCAGGTGTTGGTGGAAAACCGCTGGTGAAACACGCACAGCGACGAGGCCAGCCGCTCATCCTGCAGGTCGGTGTAAAACACCGGCAGATTGGCCGGCATGATCAGCCCCTTGTACGACACCAGCCGCGCCGACAGGCTGGGAATATAGAAGGTATCGTCATCGGGCTCGATACGTTTCTCGGTGCGACGGCGCGCGACATAAAGCAGCCGTTCGAACGCCGGCGTGTCGGTATCTTGCGGCGCGGTGATAAACACCTGCTTGATCACGGGTAAGGTTTTAAGCGCCTCTTCGCCACAGCCCTGCGGGTCGGTCGGCACATCCCGCCAGCCGGCGACGGTCAGGCCCTGCGCCTGTAATTCCGTCTCGAGTACCGTCCGCGACCGCTCGACGAGCGCACTGTCCTGATTCAGGAAGACCATGCCGACGGCGTAATCAGCTGGCAGCGTAATGCCGATATCGTGTGCAACTGTCCGGAAAAAGGCGTCGGGCTTCTTCATCAACAGGCCGCAACCGTCACCGGTCTTGCCGTCGGCCGCCACCGCGCCGCGGTGCGTCAAACAGCCGAGCGAGCCGATCGCCGTCTTAACCAGCCAGTGACTCGGCACGCCGTCCATCTGAGCAATCAAACCGAAACCACAGCTGGCCTTCTCGAAAGCCGCGCTATACAGGCCCGGCCCGGAAACGTGTTTGTCGGTACGCGTATCGTTCATGTCATGACCATGCAACAGCCTGGAAGCGTTTTGGCCTCCATAAATCAGTGGCAAAAGGGGAAGGGAGTATACCGAAACATCCTGCAGGCCTCAATCGACAGGGTGGTCGATACGGCGCTGCCGACCGTATATTTGCTAATGCCAATTCATGCCTCTAACGCACCGCCACCGGAATCAATAGAGCGCTCTATCTTGCCGGGCCCGCCGCCGTAATATCAGCGTGGATACTGTCCATGCCTCTGATCCAGGGTTTGATGTCGGACAGGCTGTCGGGCAGCTGGCTCGCCGCCGCGACCGCTGCGTCGCGTGACGGGTATACCGAGTACACCACCGCATACCAGTCTTTGCCGTTACGCAGTGTACGGAAATAGGCCGTATCGGATTCCAGCCGGCGTTTTTTGATAAAACTGACGATCGACGCCTCTTTACCCGATGACATCAGTTGCAGTGTGAAGTGGCCCGGCGGCTGCTGTAGCAGCCAGGCCTCACGGTTCGGCGCGCCTGCCCTGGCCGAACGCGGCGGTTCAGACGATGCGACGGCAATCGCGGGTTTCTCGGTGCTTACCCCGGACGGCCCGGCCATCTTGCCCGGCGGTGCGTCAAGTATTTCCGGTGCTTTCGCGGCTGGCAAGTTTGGCGTAACGGCGACGGGCGGCACCGGCGCGATCGCGGGTTCGGCGGCGGCTGGAACGGACGGCTGGCTAACAACGGGCGGCAGTACACCTGGCTCTGTCACCGCCGCCGTTTCACCGCTCGCCTTTAGCGGCGCTGCAGCAACCTCCAGCGGTGGCGGCGACGCCGGTTCCGGCATGATCTCCGCGGCGTCAAGCGGCTCTGCCTCAGACACAGCCGTTACTTCAACCGCTGGCGGTACTTCAACAAGAATATCTTCCCCGGCGGTCGCGGCTGCACTATCGGCGTCGCCAGCGACCGTCGACGTGTCAGGCGGTTGCGCCGCGACCGGTGGATCCCGATCCACGACGACCGGCGCATTACCCGGCCGTTCGACTCGCGCCTGTTCCGGCATACGCGCGGGGCCGGCCGGCGGCGATGGCGGCCCGTCGACACCCCTTGGCCAGTAAAAGAACGCCACCGCCAGCACGGCCGCGAGCGCCAGCCAATGAAAACGGCCAAATGCGCGGCGCGGCGAAGTCTCGGTACGCCGGACCAGCCCCAGCGGCATGCTGTCCAGTTTTGCGAGCTCTGCACCGGCAAATTGATTGATGCGCGCGGGAACGCCGCCCGACGCCTTGTGTATCTTCCTGATCATCGCCGTCGACAGGACGGCAGGATCGTATCCGCAGACCGTCAGCCGGTGCCGGACGTAGGCGCCGGTTTCTTCTTCGGTCAATGGCGGGAGATCGAGCGTATGAGAACAACGCCTGGCGAGCGTCTTGCGATCAGGATGATTAATCAGATCCTGCGTCTGCGGCCCTCCGGACAGTATCACCGTCAACGGCCGGCCGCAGGAATCCGATACCGTGAGCAGTTGATCGATGATTGCCAGTGCCTCGCCGGTGAGCTCGTGCGCATCGTCAATAATCAGAATGAGTGACTTGTCGCCCAACCCAAGCAGGTGTATATGGTCGGCCAGCAGCGTGACCGGTTCCTCACCGACGTCGTTCAGGACAACGCCGGCTTCGTCGCAGATGCGCCGTACCAGCATCCCGACACTCATCGTCGCATCGGCAACCACCCGGGCGATTTTCCAGCGGCTGGCGGCACGCAATGCGAATTGGCGTAACAGGCTGGTCTTGCCGCTACCAGGCTCGCCGGTGACGAGCAGCAGCTCACTGTACGGCGCCAGATGCAGCAATAGATTCAGGCGCTGATTGCGGCCTGAGTCAAAACAAAACAGTTCGTCGTCAATGGTCTCCGCAAAAGGTTCGCGGCCGTGCTCGAGAGAGGAGAGGTTGACGATGTAGTCCGGCTCGTCCGGCACGCCACGTTTTTTCATAGCGATTTCTCCTGCCCCTGAACAAACACGACCCGGTAACCCTTGCCAAGCTGCGCATCGCGGGCGTTGACCAATGCTGCTTGCGCATGCTCGCGCGTTTCGAAATAGGACTTCTTTATGCGCCCCGCCGCCCCCTGCACGCCCCACTCGCGCACCAGCGTCCATCCGCCCAACAGGTCCGGTTGCAGCAGCAAATGATAAAAACGGTGGGCGTGCTGATCATTCGCCGGTATCTGCATGTAGATGCGCATGCTCTGGTTGACTGCCAGTCGCTAAACAATGATTTAACCATAATTTATCAGATTGGTTCATGTCGTCGCTGACATAGGCGTCAGGCCAGCTGCGACGGATCGAACAGCCGCTGGTACTCGCCGATCGCGTAACGGTCGGTCATCCCGGCAATGTAATCGGCAATGGCCCGCGCCCGACCGGTCTCGCCGCCGGCGGCTTCGTACTTGCGCGCCTTTTGCGCCGCCTCCGGCGGCAATAGCCGCGGCTGACCGAAAAACGCGTCAAACAGCCGGCGAATGACCTGCTCGGCCTTTGCGGTCATCCGGCAAACCCGGTAATGCTGATAAAGATGCTTGCGCAGAAACTGTTTCAACACAAGATTCTGCTGCCACATCGGCGCACTGAAGCTGATCAGCGGCTCGGTGAGGGTGCGGGCGGCATCGCTGTCGGTCAGGGCGGCCGTGAGCAGCTGTGCCCGGCTGGTTTCGGTCAGGTCCACCACCTGGCGATTAATCATGCGCCGCACGACCTCGTGTATCGAGCGCCGCTCGGACAGTGCGGGATAGCTTTTGCGAACCTCGCGGAAATGTTCCGCAAACAAATCGACATCACGCAACTCATCGACGGTAATCAGACCCGAACGCAGCCCGTCGTCGATGTCGTGGTTATTGTAGGCGATTTCGTCGGCCAGATTGGCAAGCTGCGCCTCCAGCCCCGGCTGCCGCGGGTTAAGAAAGCGCTCACCGAGCTCGCCGAGTTCGCGGGCACTCTTCAGCGAACAATGCTTGAGGATGCCCTCGCGCGCCTCGAACGTCAGGTTCAGACCCTCGAATTCGGCATACCGCTCCTCAAGCACGTCAACGACGCGCAGCGACTGAAGATTGTGTTCGAACCCGCCGAATTCACGCATGCATTCGTTTAACGCGCCCTGGCCCGCATGGCCAAACGGCGTATGGCCAAGGTCATGCGCCAGCGCTATCGCTTCCGTCAGATCCTCATTCAACCGCAACGTGCGCGCAATCGCCCGCCCGATCTGGGCGACCTCGATCGAATGGGTCAGCCGCGTACGAAACAGATCGCCCTCGTGATTTACAAACACCTGCGTCTTGTACTCGAGACGGCGGAACCCGGCCGAGTGTACGACGCGATCGCGGTCGCGCTGATATTCGTTGCGATACGCCGGCGGCGGCTCGCTGAAGCGCCGGCCACGTGTTCTGAGCGGATCCGCCGCGTAGGGCGCCAGCATCGTCAGTGATTGAACGGTCGGTTTGTCGCCCATGTCTTCGGCCCTTGAAAAACCGCCTTTATCCGGCGGACCGGCCACTCCGGCCGTCAGTACTGGCCCACGCGATGTTCAGGCCTCGAAATACGTTGCCAGTGTTGCGCGCAAGTGATCGGCACCATAATCCGCGGTAACCACGGCCTCGCCTATCCCCTTCAACAGCACCAGCCTGAGCCGGCCCTGCTGGACCTTTTTGTCGACCGCCATCAATTCGATGATCCGATCGCGCGGGAGCGGCGGCGGTACCAGCGGCAGACCGGCCTTTTCCAGCAACGCGGCGATGCGCTTCTGGTCGGACGCGGCCAGCCAACCCAAACGTACAGACAGGTCGGCAGCCATGTACATACCCGCCGCCACCGCCTCGCCGTGTAGCCAGCCCTGATAGTCCATCGCGGTTTCAATCGCATGACCGAACGTGTGACCGAGGTTCAGAATCGCCCGCAACCCGCCTTCGCGTTCATCAAGCACCACGACTTCCGCCTTGTTGCGACAGGATTGCTCAATCGCATGGGCAAGGGCCGACGCATCGCGGGCCAGCAGACTACCGATATTGTGCTCCAGCCAGGTGAAAAGCGCCGGGTCGCGGATAATGCCGTACTTGATCACCTCCGCGAGTCCAGCCCGTAACTGGCGGTCGTCGAGCGTACTCAATGTGTCTGTGTCGATGACGACGCAACGTGGCTGATAGAACGCGCCAATCATGTTCTTGCCGAGCGGATGATTGACGCCTGTCTTGCCACCGACGGAAGAATCGACCTGGGCAAGCAATGTCGTCGGGATTTGCAGGAACGGCACACCACGCTGGAAGCACGCTGCCGCAAAACCGGTCATGTCGCCGATCACACCGCCGCCCAGCGCCACCAACGTGGCGGTCCTGTCAAAACGCCGCCCCAGCAGCTCGTCGAAGATCGTCTTTAGAACATCCAGCGTCTTATATTGCTCGCCGTCGGGAAGCACATGGGCATGGCATTGATACTTCCCCAGGCCGGCAAGCACCTTGTCCAGGTACAACGGCGCGATGGTCTCGTTGCTGACGATCATGACCTGCGGGCCGACGATATGCGGCGACAGCAAAGGCTCACTGCCCAGCAGGCGTCGGCCAATATGGATCGGATAACTACGCGCCCCGAGATCGACTTGTAACGTCTTCATGGAGCGTGATCGACAGGATTCCCAAACATCCGGTGATGGTATGAACTGGGCAGATAAAACGCAAACTTTGGCGAGACCGATACACCAGGCAGCCGCGGCGGCTACGCGTTGAGACGCTTCTTCTCGGCCAGGGATTCCAGTTTGGACTGGATGGTCCGAACGGCCATCGGTACCGTGCATTTGTCGGTACTGATGATTTCGTCGGCAATCTCGCGATACAGCGGATCACGCAACTTTATGATGTCTTCAAGGCGGCTGCGTTGGTCGTCGGTGCGTAACAGTGGCCGGGTTTTATCACGCGCTGTACGGGTAAGCAGGCGCTCGATGTCGGCTTGGAGATAAATCACGATGCCGCGCTCCGCCAGCCGACGCCGATTGCGCTTGTCGAGCACCGCGCCGCCGCCAGTGGCGAGCACGATGCCGTCACGGCGCGTCAGATCATTGATGACCTCGCGCTCGCGTTTGCGGAATCCCGCTTCACCTTCGATATCGAAAATCCACGGAATATCGGCACCGGTCCGTTGCTCGATCTCGTGATCGCTGTCAACAAACTCCAGCTTCAACGCCTTGGCGAGTTTGCGGCCGATAGTAGTTTTGCCAACCCCCATCGGACCGATAAGAAAAATGTTAATAGATCCTGCCATCGCCGCGAATCTTATAGTGCCGGCAGTTTAAAGCAATATAAAAGCGGGCACTCAATGCGCCCCTCGCACCGGGCACCGGGCACCGGGCACCGGAAGCGGGACTTTGCAATCTTTCTTTCAACTATTTAGTGGTCAGATTTTCCTTCAGGATCTTCGGCGTCACAAAGATTAGTAATTCTTCCTTGTCATCGATGTTCCCGGTCCTTCTGAACAGCGCACCGATAATCGGCAGGTCGCCAAAAAACGGGACTTTTGTCGTGTCGGTCCGCCGCTGCTGCTCGTAGACACCACCGAGAACGACGGTTTCACCGTTGTTTACAAGCACCTGTGTCACCACCTGGCGCGTGTCGATGCTGGGAACACCGCTCCCATTCGCAACCGTGAATATTTCACCGACGCTATCTTTATGCACCGTCAGGTCCAGGATAATACGGTCGTCCGGTGTTATTTGCGGCGTTACCTGCAGACTGAGTACTGCGGATTTGAACGAGACCGACGTCGCACCACTCGATGAAGCCTCCTGATACGGAATCTCCACACCTTGCTGGATGGTCGCTTCTTTTTGATTTGCGGTAATGACACGCGGGCTGGAGATGATCTCGCCCCTGCCTTCCGCTTGAAGTGCCGAAAGCTCAAGATCCAGCAGATACTTCGTATCGAGCACTGACAGCGCAATTGAGCCCGAGGGCGAAGCCACCGGCAGATTCACGTTCATGCCGCTCTGCGGTGCATTGAGCAGCGCTGCGTTTCCAGAAGCAGTAATATTTCCCGCGGTCGCGACAGTGGCGCCACGGCTTGTCGTGGTGACCGCCGAGCCGCCAAACCGTATTCCCAGCTCCTTATTGAAGTCGTTATTCGCAATAACAATACGTGACTCAATGAGCACCTGCCGTACCGGAATATCGAGCTTGGCAACCAGTTTGCGCATCTCGTCGATCTTGTCGGTGGTGTCTTGCACGATCAGGGTGTTGGTCCGCTCATCGATCGCAATGCTACCCCGCGCCGACATGACAGAGCTGCTTTCCGACCGCAGCAGTCCCGCAATCTCCGACGCCTTCGCGTAATTGATCTGAATCAGCTCCGACTTCAAGGGCGCCGCCTCAGCCACCTTCTGTTCCTGTTGCAGGATGGTCGCCAGCTCCGCCGCTGGCGCAACCAGCATTACGTTACCGGTTTCGCGCATCGCCAAACCTTTGGTTTTCAGAATAATATCCAACGACTGGTCCCATGGTACGTTCTTCAGGCGCAGCGTGATCGTACCCTGAACGCTGTCGCTGGCGACCAGATTCCGGTCAGTGAAATCGGCGATCAGCTGTAGAACGGCGCGAATCTCGATACTTTGGAAATTGAACGTCAGACGCTGACCCGTATATTCTTTTTCGGCAGAAAGTGCTGCCGCCGCTTCCTTCGAAACCTTGCGTAATTCAACGGTCAACAGCTTGTCAGTCTGATACGCCAGATATTCGAAATCGCCGGTGGCTGTGATTACAACCCGAACCTTATCCGGAAGCCGGGTCACGTCCATGGTTTGCACGGGGGTCGCAAAATCAACTACGTCAAAACGCTGCAGCAGGGCGTCCGGCAACGTAACGCCCGGCAGGTCAATAATCACGCGGTTCGATTGTTGTCTGACATCGATATTAACCGCAGGGTCAGACACGGACACCAGCACTTGGCCGGCCCCGTCCTTACCACGACGAAAGTCAATTTTGGAGATGCTTTGCGTCGTATCACCACGCTTTGCCATGGCGGCAGCGGCCACCGGCGCACCCTGGATCTTCTGCTGCCCTGACGATCCGCTTTCCAGCGTCAGAAATAAATCATTGCCTTCGACATGGGCCCGATAAGGAACAAGCTCCACCAGATTCAACACCACTCGTGTACGGCCCTTGACTTCAACGGCACTGATGCTTTGGGCAACGCCAATCGATATATCCTGCGCCTTCTTCGGTATCGCGCTCGCGGTGTCAGGCAAATCAAGGGCGATTCTTGCCGGATTATCGACGGTAAAACTAACCGGCTCGGGCGCTGCGCCTGAGAATGTCAACTTGATCTGGACGCGATCTCCACCCAAAGATGAATACGAGATGCTCTTAAGCGAGCGTCCGGCGGTAGACGTCGCATCCCCATCGGCAGCGAATATCCCGGTTGAAGTCACCAGCAACACAAAAGATACCAGCAACCAGGTTATTTGCCTGGTCACAAGCCTCGCTTTATCGCGCTGCGCTGATGAGTTTAAAGCGATCGGTAGCATGTTACTCGTCCACATTATTCTTTGACCTCGCTGGGATTATTGGATCAACGCCACCGTGGACTCACGAATGCGCCATCCGCCTAAGCCATCAGGCACAATTTCGGTGACTGACATTTTTTGTTCGGTCACTTCGACAATTTTGCCGTTGTTTTGCCCGATATAGTTGCCGTTCCTGACGCGGTATATAACACCGTCAGGAGCTGTAATAATCGCCCACCGCTGATTTCCGGACTCGAGCACGCCCGCCATTTTCAGCGAATCGAGCGGAAAATCCTCGAGCGCCTCCTTGCGCCGGGTCAAGTCAGGTTGCAGGCCCTGACCGGTGCTCGCCGCTACCTGATCCGGCTTTCTCAGCACCGATGGCGTGAACGGGTCGCGCTGTCCTTCCAGACCATACGCGGCGGTTTCAAAAGGCCTGAACTCGGGAACCGGGTCGATCCTGCCACCTTTTCTGGCCTTGACCCCATCTATATAGGAACGCAAATCACCCAAGTTGTCACTGCTGCAAGCAGTTAACCCGGACAGCAAAACGAGCGCCATCGCGAACGTTAATGCGCCACGTTTGACCCCCTTAGTTACCGTCAACATATCGTCAATCATTTTGTCCGTTACAATGACTCGGAATTATCCCGCACCGGTTTTTGCTCTATTATTGACTGCCATCGACCTCGAGATAACGATAGGTCTTTGCCGTCACGTCCATCACCAGCTTGTCGCCCGACGGCGTAATCGAAAAATCATGCAGTGTGACGATACGTGGCAAGGCAGCGATATCGCTGACGAATTTACCGAACTCATGATAATTTCCGGTCACACGAATCGTGATTGGCAACTCTGCATAAAACTCCGCAGGTTTTTCTTCCTGAGGCTTGAAATACTCAAACTGTAGTCCGTTGGCCAGCCCCGCCTGAGATATATCGACCAGCAACTCCGCGACCTCGGTTTTACTCGGCAACTGCCGCAGCATCGCACCGAACGAACGCTCCATCTCCTCCATTTGAGACTTGTATTGATCAAGATTTGCTGCCTTGTTCTGCCGCGACTCGAACGTCTGCTTGAACTGCGGCTCTTCGGCGCGAAGCTTGTCAAGATCCTCCAGCTGTGTGCGGGTATCGAACCAGAAGCCTGCCGCAAGCACCGCTACAGATATCGCCAGTATCGCCGCAGCTTTCGCTGCCAGCGGCCAACCGCCGACATCGCTGAAATCCAGATTCTGTAAATCCGCAAGTTTCATGGTCGCTTAGTTCGTGCCTGTATTCTGGCTGTCAGTTTTCAAGGTTTGTTTGACGCTTAACTGAAATCGACTTGACCGATCCCCTAGCTTCGGAGCCGTTTCGATTACCTCCAACCGGGGCTTGTCCAGCCACTCGGAGGCATCCACATTTCTCATCACTGTCGATACACGTGCATTCGATTGCGCAATACCCTCGACGGTAAGCGCATTATCAACCTGCTTAACACTCGTCAGATACACGCCGTCGGGAAGAACGTTCACGAGCTCCCTGAACAGGTAGACGATGCGTGGCCGCTGACTCTGCAGTTGCTGCACAACTTCCATGCGCGCGACCAATTTCTTTCTCGCAGTTTCGAGCTCTTTTATTTCGCCGATTTTTTTATCTACGACTTCAATCTCTTTTTTCAGAAATTCGTTACGTGCTTGTTGCTGCTCCATTAGTCCACTGACGTGCCAATGGACATAGAATATTGTTAAACCCATAAGCACAACCGCACCGGCGGCGACTGAGGCAAATTGGCGCTGGGCCTCCTTGCGGCGCGACTCGCGCCAAGGTAACAGGTTTATCTGGGTCATCGGGTATCAAAACTCCTCATGGCGAGTCCGCAGGCTATCATCATCGCGGGCGCGTCGCTGGCCAGAATATGTGGCTGTATCTTGGACGCGAGAGACATATTTGCAAACGGGTTGGCAACCGACGTTCCGGTACCGATTTTCGATTCGATCAACTCGTCCACACCTGGGATCGACGCGCAACCACCAACGAGAACAATGTGATCAATACTGTTGTATTGGCTTGATGAGAAGAAAAACTGCAATGACCGGCTGACCTGCTGCGCCATGGCTTCCTTGAAGGGCTCCAGCACTTCCGGTACGTAGTTGTCCGGCAGTCCACCCTGCTTTTTCGCCAGCCCGGCCTCCTCATACGAAAGACCGTAACGGCGCTGAATCTCTTCGGTCAACTGCTTGCCGCCGAAAATTTGATCGCGTGTATAGATCGTGCGGAAGTCATGCAATACGTTAAGCGTCGTCATGGTCGCGCCAACATCGACAACCGCGATGGTCTTACCGATACCTCGATCCGGCAACTGATGTCCCAGCAAGGTCATTGTGGTCTCCATGGCAAACGCCTCGACATCCACTATCTTGGCGGTTAACCCGGCCAGTTCGACGGCAGCAACTCGAATATCGACGTTCTCGCTGCGGGATGCGGCAAGCAACACGTCGACCAGCTCGGGTTTCTTTTCGTTAGGCCCAAGCACTTCGAAATCCATCGCGACTTCCTCGCGAGGGTAGGGAATATACTGGTCCGCTTCGAGCTCGATCTGGCTCTCCAGCTCATCGTCAGATAACGATGACGACATAGTGATAACCTTGGTGATCACCGATGAACCGGCGACGGCGACGGCGGCATTCTTCGTACGCACTCCGGCCTTCTTGGCGGCTCGCTCAATTGCTGCGCCGACTGCCTCGACATCAGCGATGCCTTTTTCAACGACGGCTTGTGGCGGCAGTGGCACGACCGCGTAGCTTTCCACGCGGTACCTTGAATCACTGCGGCTTAGCTCAAGGAGCTTGATGGCGGTAGAACTAATATCGATGCCTATCAGCGCGGATGCCTTTTTCTTGAGAAAAGACACACTGCCCAGCGAAAGCTTTTCAGAGATGGACGGAAGTTTCCCTTTGAAAATTTCCACGTTTTTCCTTCCTTTGGTCCCCGATTCGGCGCTAATATCCGGCTTCGCGACACGGTATCCTGACGCCTTTAGCGCCAAATATAGAACAATAACTCCTTAAAACACAATAAGTTTGCGTTTCCCGATGTTATTTTTCTCTGCCACCCGCGAATTCGTTTCTCGTTATCGGAAATTTTATACTAAACATTAGAAATCAAACCTTTGAACCCGATCACAGTTACCGACTGAAATGAACCCCTTAGTCAGAATCGCACGCGCGGGCCTGTATACGCTGGTAATTTTTTCTGCGGTCGGTGCAATCATGACACTCGCGGCATATCTGTACATAGTACCTTCGTTACCCTCGGCTGAGGGTCTCCGGGATGTACGTTTGCAGGTACCGTTGCGCGTGTTCAGCCGGGAAGGCCAGCTCATCGCGGAATTCGGCGAGATGAAGCGCACCCCCGTATCTTATCGAGAAATTCCGGAGTTAATGATCAAGGCCGTGCTGGCGGCCGAGGACGACCGTTTCTTTAAACACCCCGGCGTGGATTATCAAGGTATTCTGCGGGCTATGTTCGAACTTGTGCGCACCGGCGAAAAACGCCAAGGCGGCAGTACGATTACCATGCAGGTGGCCCGTAATTTTTTTCTGAGCAACGAAAAAACCTACCTGCGTAAGCTTAACGAAATTTTCCTGGCACTCAAGATTGAGCAGGAATTATCCAAAGAGGAGATTCTTGAGCTTTACCTGAACAAAATATACTTGGGCAAACGTGCCTACGGCGTTGCCGCCGCCGCCCAGATTTATTACGGTACGACGCTCGATCGGCTCAGTGTTGCGCAAGTGGCCATGATAGCCGGCTTGCCGAAAGCCCCGTCATCCTATAACCCGCTGGCAAATCCGGTGCGGGCGGTTTCTCGCCGAAACTATGTGCTGGTACGTATGCGGGAACTTAACTACATAAGTAACGAGGTTTACGAGATGGCGCGTGGCGAACCCGTCGCTGCAAAACATCATGGCCTCGACATCGAAGTCAACGCACCGTATGTCGCGGAAATGGTGCGCGCGCAGCTCGTGAGTATTTATGGCGAGGACGCGTATGTTAATGGCTATAACGTCTTTACGACGGTAAGCGCCAACCTGCAACGGGCCGCGAACAACACGTTACGTGGCGCCCTGATTGAGTATGACGCCCGCCACGGCTATCGTGGACCCGAGGGTCACGCGGAGCTTGGCGAGGATACCGATGAACAACCGTGGCAGAACATCCTAGCCGGATATCTCCGGGTAGGAAATCTGTTACCAGCCATTGTCACGCGGGTTAACGAACGATCAATCGTTGCCTACACACGGGATGGGCGATCGGTCGAGGTAGGATGGGATCAACTTTCCTGGGCTCGCCCGTATATCGACGACGATCGCGTAGGCAAGGCACCACAGAACGCTGGCGATATTCTCCACAAGGGCGACATTGTCCGCCTGGTGGCGTTATCCGACAATCAGTGGCGCCTCGCTCAGATACCGACGGTTGAGGGCGCTTTGGTGTCCATCAACCCGAATAACGGTGCGATAGTCGCGCTCACTGGCGGTTTCGATTTCCAGCGCAGCAAGTTTAATCGCGTGATTCAGGCAAAACGCCAGGCTGGCTCTGCGCTGAAGCCGTTTATTTACTCCGCGGCGCTGGAAAAGGGCTTTACGCCGGCATCACTCATCAATGACGCGCCTGTCGTTTTTGAAGACTCGGCACTGGAAAGCTTCTGGCGCCCGGAAAACTACAGCGGAAAATTCTTAGGCCCGACGCGCTTACGTGTCGCGTTGACCGAGTCTAGAAATCTGGTATCCGTGCGCCTGTTACGCGCGATCGGGATTCCATATGCCGTAGATTATCTTTCCCGGTTCGCGTTCAATATAGATGAGTTGCCTCGCAATCTATCGCTGGCGCTGGGCAGTGCTGCAATAACACCGCTCGATCTGGGCAGGGCGTACGCGACTTTCGCCAACGGAGGACACCTGATCAGTCCGTACTTTGTCGACCGCGTGGAAGATATCAGCGGAAATACCGTGATGCAGCCAAATCCGTTACAGGTCTGCCCTGACTGTGATGAGAATGTGTCGAATGTTGACGCCAGTATCGGGCAAGTTCCGGCAGACGAATCAAAGCCGCTGATACGGCCAGCGCCGCGCGTGATTACCGCCCAGAATACCTACATGATGACCAGCATGATGCGGGACGTTATTCAGGAAGGTACTGCCCGACGGGCGCGGCAACTTAATCGTCATGATCTCGCCGGCAAGACGGGCACAACCAATGAAGCGCATGACGCTTGGTTCGCCGGATTCAACTCGGATATTGTGACTATCTGCTGGGTCGGATTCGATCAGGCGAGGTCACTTGGCAGTACTGAAACCGGTGGCCGCGCGGCGCTACCGATGTGGATCGGTTTTATGAAGGTGGCGCTGCAGGATTCCGCTGAGCGCACGATCGAACGGCCCCCGGGGCTGGTTACCGTTCGTATTGACGCCGATACCGGCCTGCTTGCTGGAACCGACAACAAGAAAGCGATTTATGAGACGTTTCCGGCTGACAACGCTCCCAAGTCTCAGACAGGGCCGGCCGCGGCAAAGGATTCAGGCGCGACCGGGTTTAGCGGCATGCCCGAGCAGCTTTTTTGAAACATCCATATGGAACCTGACAACCAACCCGCGCCGCTTGTAGCCTGCTATTTGCGCAGTTCTATAGGCACGTAGTCTCGTTCCGGAGAGCCATCGTACACCTGACGCGGCCTGGCAATGCGCTGGTCCGGCTCAGCGATCATTTCCGTCCACTGCGCAACCCATCCAGCAGTACGGGCGATCGCAAACATCACCGTAAACATGTTGGTCGGGATACCCAGCACCTTATAGATGATGCCCGAATAAAAATCGACATTGGGATATAGCTTGCGCTCGATGAAATAGTCATCCTGCAACGCCAATTCTTCGAGCTTCAACGCCAACTCGAAGAATGGGTCATTTTCATCGCCCAGCCGCTTCAACACCCGGTGACACATCTCACGGATAATGCGCGCACGGGGATCATAATTCTTGTAAATGCGATGCCCGAAACCCATCAGCCGGAAGGGGTCGTCCTTGTCTTTCGCCTTGGCGATATATTTCGGAATTTCCTTGGCGTCTCCAATCTCCTCGAGCATCAGCAATACTGCTTCATTGGCGCCACCGTGGGCCGGACCCCAAAGCGCCGTAATGCCGGACGATATGCAGGCAAACGGATTCGCGCCGGAACTCCCGGCCAGTCGAACCGTTGAGGTGCTGGCGTTCTGCTCATGATCAACATGTAAAATAAATATCAGATCAAGTGCCTGTTCTGCGACGGCATCGATTTGGTATTCCTCGCTGGGCACCGAAAACATCATATGCAACAGATTGGCGCAATAACTGAGACTGTTCTTCGGATAAACAAACGGCTCGCCGATGGAGTGCTTATAACTTGCCCCCGCGATCGTCGGCATCTTGGCAATCATGCGGTGTGCGGCGATATCGCGGTGTTTAGGATCATGTATGTCCGTCGAATCGTGATAGAACGCTGACAGCGAACCGACGACACCCACCATGCTCGCCATTGGGTGCGCGTCATGATAGAAGCCGCTATAGAAATTTTTCAAACTTTCATTAATCATCGTGTGCCGACTGATGACTTTGGTAAATTCGTCGAGCCGCGGCCTCGTCGGCAAGTCCCCATACAGCAGCAGATAGGCTACCTCTAGGAACGTGCTCTTTCCGGCCAGTTGTTCTATCGGATAGCCGCGATACAACAATACACCCTTGTCGCCATCGATATAGGTTATGTTGCTGCGACAGCTCGCGGTGGCCATAAAGCCGGGGTCATACGTGAAATAACCCAGCTTTTTGTAAAGGGTCGTGATGTCGATCGCCGGTGGGCCAATGGTCCCCGTGCGTAGCGGCAGCTCGATGCTTTTGCCGGTCACGTTGTCAATGATGGTGACGGTTTCCTTCGCCATCTCACACCTCTGTTTGTCAGTCCGTTGTAGTCATCATGCAGTCATACCAGCTTGCTGATATCGGCGCGGATCTGCGCGACCGACTGACGAAACCACGCTTGTTCTTCATCATTCAGCGTCAGGTCGACCACTTTTTCCAGCCCGCCGGCACCCAGTACTGCCGGCACCCCCATCGCGACATTCTTTTCACCATACTCGCCATCAAGAATCGATACGCACGGCAAAATGCGTTTACGATCACTGCGGATCGCATCCACCATTGCGGCGACAGCCGCCGCCGGTGCGTCATAGGCGCTGCTGTTTTTTTTCAGCGCAAGGATTTCGGCTCCGCCCTGGCGCGTACGCTCGACAATTCGTTGAATAGCCTCCTTGCCGAGGAAATTCGCAATGGGAATGCCGTTGACGCACGTGTAGCGGGTCATCGGCACCATCAGATCGCCATGGCCACCAAGTACCATCGCGGTAATATCCTTGGCGGAGAAGCCTGTCTCCATCGCGACGAAAGCGGCCATACGGGCAGCATCGAGCACGCCGGCCTGGCCGAACACGCGATGGCGCGGCCAGCCGGAACGCTTCCACGCATGGTAGGTCAGTACGTCAACCGGGTTGGTGACGAGCAACAGCATCGCATCCGGAGCATATTTCAATGCATCGTCTACGATGCCATCGATAACCGCGACATTGGCGTCCAACACATCCGATCGTGACATTCCGGGTTTGCGCGGCAAACCGGCGGTGACAATAATCAGGTCAGAATCGCGCATTGCGGCAGAATCGTCACTGCCTCGAACTATCGTGTCAAAACGAAATAATGGGGCACATTCCTGAACGTCCAGCGCTGTACCTTGAGCAGCACCCTCCCGGACATCGATCAACATAATCTCGCGGCAAAACTCTTCCTTCGCCAGAATCTGGGCGGTCGACTCGCCGACGCGCCCCGCCCCGACAACCGTGATTTTCCTCATCGTCACTCCCTTGTCCGTCGTCTCACTGTATATCCGCTTCCGCGGCAAACCAGTGTATCGGGCTACACTACAGCTTCCTTAAGCAGCTGCGCGTGATTTCCGGCGTTTAGGCGCTCCCCGTAATTCTCGGGATAACCAAGCCGCGCAACACCGGAATCGACCGCGGCGCGGGCGACCGCAGGGGCAATATAGCGGATCAGGCGACGGTCCACTGGTTTAGGGATGATATAGTCTGGCCCGTAAGACAAGGAATCAAGCCGGTAGGCGCGCAGCACGTCGACGGGTACGGGTTCGTGCGCCAGCTTAATCAAGGCTCGAACGGCGGCGATCTGCATTTCCTCATTGATCGTTTTGGCACGCACATCCAGTGCGCCACGAAAAATGAACGGGAACCCAAGCACGTTATTTACCTGGTTTGGATAGTCGCTGCGGCCCGTCGCCATGATCAAATCCTTGCGCACCGCGTAAGCTATGGACGGCTGGATTTCCGGATCCGGGTTGGATAGCGCGAACACTATCGGTCTGGGCGCCATTGATGCCAGCATCTCCCGTGTCAGCAAATCAGGGCCGGACAGGCCAACGAAAACATCCGCTCCCTCGACTGCTGCGGCCAACGTGTGTCGATCCGTTTCCGTTGCGAAGCGCTGCTTGTAGGTATTGATATCCAGACGGCCGCTGTGAATAACACCCTTGCGGTCAACCACAAAAATGTTTTCGGGCTTCGCACCAAGGGAAATCAACAGGTTCATCGACGCAAGCCCGGCCGCGCCGGCACCGAGACAGACTATACGCACCTCAGCGAGGTTCTTTTCCTGCAGATCGAGCGCATTCAGCAACGCGGCGCCGATGATAATTGCCGTGCCGTGCTGGTCATCGTGAAATACCGGGATGTCCAGACGCTCAATTAGCGCGCGCTCGATTTCAAAACAATGCGGCGCCGCGATATCCTCGAGATTAATGCCGCCAAAAGTCGGCGATATCCTTACCACAGTATCAATAAACGCCTGCGGGGATTCTGCGTTAACCTCGATATCGAACACATCTATGTCGGCGAACTTTTTGAACAGAATCGCCTTGCCCTCCATCACCGGCTTGCTGGCGAGCGCGCCGGCGGCCCCGAGCCCCAGAACCGCGCTGCCATCCGTGATCACCGCAACCAGGTTGCCCTTTGCTGTGTAGCGATACGCCGCCTCCGGGTCTTTCGCAATCTCGCGCACCGGCGCAGCAACGCCAGGGGTATACGCCAGCCCCAGATCATACTGGGTAGCACACGGTTTCGTGATCGCAATACCAATCTTGCCAGGCCGCGGAAAAGCATGATATTCCAGAGCGGCCCGTTTCAATTCATCGCTCATTTTTCGTAATTCCAGAAAGCAGTTGGCGCAGGAACTATGGTTTGCACGGAAACGTTGTATAACCCCTAGCTGTACTGATGCCAGACTATTTTACGCTACGATCTTGATCAATGCCCTGTGTTCCTGGTCACCCGCTGGGAAAAAAAATGGTTTGGCGGCCGTAGTTATTCCCCTGCGCGCAGTGAGTCCAGAACGGTTCGGCATACCACGGCATAACCACCGGCACCGCAACAACTGGAATAACAAGGCTGGCTAACTGTCTTCCGGTCGCTTGCGAGGACGACTCATTCAAGGATCGTCAACGCGGCGGGATGGCGAATTCGCATATACAGGTGGTCCTTGTAACGGTGCAACCAGCCACGGAACTCTATTTCTCGGCCTTGCCAGTAACCGGGACCTCTTTGAAAAAATCCAGGCTCAAAGTACCCGGCGTCCGCGTCGTGGACACGCAAAACGACGTTTCCGTCGAGATACAGAGCGGTGGCGCCGCCCCTGGCGACCCACCGGCTAACGCGACCTTGCAGGATCTTGTAACCGGAAGCGTCAAGATCCACCACGGCGGCGTCAGTGTGTTGATAGGCCGGCAGCACCCAGATGCCGCGCCGCCGTGTACGCGCTTCCCGTTCCGCCGCCCGGTAGCAGTCTGCATTCCACAGGTTCGGCGGTACCGCGAGCGCAGACCCGTAACCCTGCTCGAGCAGCTGCGCCGTCAGGCTCACGCCATTTTCCAGAAATACATGGGCCAACACGCGTCCATAGCGGTCTTTTTGCTGCTGGTCGAAGCGTAAACCGATTTCGCGGCGGGACGCCAGCTGCGCTCGCAATGCGTCGCGGGCCTCTGTCGCAAATGCCTCAGGAGACGCGCCCTTGAAACCCAGCTCCGGTGTGTTTATACCGACAATCCGCAGTTTTCGTCCATCGGCCAAGGCCACGGTATCGCCATCATGAACGTAGGCAACCCGCACCGTTTCATCGATACGATCTGGCGGACACGAGTACGCGAAAGCAGCCGCTGACCAGACAACAGTCAGCACTACTGACAACGCAAAATGCCTTACCGGGACACGGGAAACAAAAAGGGCGCCCGTATCGGGCGCCCCGACGTGGCGTACAACCGGGCTCATTGCCCGATTATTTACTCAACCCATATCTCTGACGGAAACGATCGACCCGGCCAGCGGTGTCGACAATTTTCTGCTTGCCAGTGTAAAACGGATGGCAGACCGAGCATATTTCTACCTGGAGATCCTTGCAGGTCGTCGAACGCGTCGTAAACGTGTTGCCACAACTGCAGGAGACCTTCACTTCCTCGTAGGTCGGCTGAATGTCGGGTTTCATGGTAAAGCCTCAAATAACGTAGATGATATTCCTGCCTGATTTTCCGGAATTGGCCGGAAGGGGCGCCATTTTAGGAAACCGGCGTCAAAACAGCAAGCTTGGTGTATTGTTTGCATGGTACTCCATCTGTCAACAACGTGGCGGAGCTTGGGGCCGCCCGTCGCTGGACGCAAATGACGCTTTAGAAATCAAATACTAAAGACGCCTGACGTGATCGGCGTTTTAGCCGGGAGAGCAGATTATGGCGGCCAAAGACAAGGATGCCGGTACGCTGGGGAACAAACCGCTGGGGCTGGACGAGGAGTCTATTAAACGCTCGCTCGCGTCACGTCTTCACTATTTCATCGGCAAGGACCTGAATACGGTCACAGCGCGCGACTGGTATCACGTAGCGGCCTATGTGATTCGCGACCGCCTCGTTGATCGCTGGATGGAGACGATGCGCACCTACTACCGTGTAGAAACCAAGCGCGTCTATTACTTTTCGCTGGAATTCCTGATGGGCAGAACGTTGATCAACAGTCTGCTTAACATGGGCATCCTTGATGTATTCAAGCACGCGATCGAAAGTATTGGCGTCACTCTCGAACAGATCGACGATATGGAACCGGAGGCGGCGCTGGGCAACGGTGGTCTTGGCAGACTGGCGGCGTGTTTCCTCGATTCGATGGCGACGCTTGGCATACCGGGCTATGGCTACGGCATACGCTACGAGTACGGGATGTTTTATCAGTACATCGAAAACGGTTACCAGGTGGAGCATCCGGATAACTGGTTACGCTACGGCAACCCATGGGAGTTTCCACGGCCGGAGGTGCTGTACCCGATAAAATTCTACGGCCACACCGTGCAGTATCCCGATGAGAGCGGCAAGGTCCGTCATCATTGGGTCGATACGGACGATATCATGGCGATGGCCTACGACACGCCGATTCCGGGTTATGGCACGCATACGGTCAACAACATGCGGTTGTGGGCCGCCAAATCGTCGCGCGATTTCGAACTGCGCGACTTCAACCGCGGCAATTACATCAAGGCTGTCGAACACAAGAGCGGATCGGAAACAATCTCCAAGGTGCTGTACCCGGACGACACCACATATATGGGTAAGGAGTTGCGTTTGAAGCAGGAGTACCTGTTTGTCAGCGCGTCGTTACAGGACATTATTTTCCGGTACAAAAAACATCATGAGTTTTTCGACGAGCTGCCGGACCAGATCGCGATTCAGCTCAATGATACTCATCCGTCTATTGCCATACCGGAAATGATGCGGCTACTGGTCGATGTACACCGTACGCCTTGGGACGAGGCGTGGTCGGTCACAACCCGAACGTTTTCCTATACCAACCATACGTTGATGCCGGAGGCGCTCGAAACCTGGCCAGTGGCGACATTTTCAAAACTGCTGCCGAGGCATCTGGAGATTATCTTCGAGATTAACCAGCGCTTCCTGACCGAGGTCGGTCACCGCCACCCTGGCGATACCGATCTGCTGCGCCGCCTGTCTATCATCGACGAAGAGGGCGGGCGTCGTGTGCGCATGGCGTATCTTGCGATCATTGGCAGTCATCGTGTGAATGGCGTTGCCGAACTCCACACCCATCTGATGAAAAAAACCATATTTGCGGATTTCTACCGGCTGCAGCCGGAAAAATTCGTCAACAAGACCAACGGAGTCACGCCGAGACGCTGGCTGAATCAGGCCAATCCTCAGTTGTCCACCTTGATCCGCCGACACATCGGTGACGCCTGGCTCAAGAACCTGGACGAATTAAACAAACTGGTCCCACTCGCCAACGACGCCAGGTTCCGCGAAGAGTTTCGCGCAGTAAAACGTGCCAACAAGGAGCGCCTCGCAGCATTGATTAAGTCGCAGCTTGGCATCAGCGTTGATAGCAGTTCAATATTTGATATACACGTCAAACGGATTCACGAATATAAGCGCCAGCTGCTGAACCTGCTGCACGTAATTACGCTATACAACCGGATTCGCGCCAATTCTGGCGGCGACACGACACCTCGTACGGTGATATTCGCCGGCAAGGCGGCTCCCGGCTACACCATGGCAAAGCTCATTATCAAGCTGATCAATGACGTTGCCGGCGTCGTGAACCACGATCCTGCGGTATCGGACATACTCAAGGTAGCGTTTATTCCGAACTACAACGTGTCACTGGCGGAGGACATTATTCCGGCCTGCGACCTGTCGCAACAAATATCGATGGCGGGCATGGAGGCGTCCGGGACCAGCAACATGAAGTTTGCGCTGAATGGGGCGCTGACCATTGGCACACTGGATGGTGCCAACATCGAAATTCGCGAAGAAGTCGGACACGAGAATATCTTCATATTCGGCCACACGACCGATGGGATAGCGCAGTTACGTGCCGGCGGTTACGATCCGCGGACCTATTATGATCGGGACAACGCGCTGAGGCTTGCGATCGATATGATTGGCTCAGGATTCTTTAACCGCGAGCAGCCCCGGCTTTATGAGCCTGTCGTAAATGCGCTGCTGCACCACGGCGACGCGCACATGCTGCTCGCGGATTATGAGTCGTATATCAACTGCCATAATGATGTGGCAGCGTTATATGGCAACCAGGAAGAGTGGACGCGCAAGGCCATCATAAACGTTGCGCACATGGGCAAGTTTTCCAGCGACCGCACGATACGCGAATACGCCGAAGATATCTGGCACGTGTCCCCGGTCAAGGTACATCTGCCGGATGCAACCGCGGTTCCTGAACGCTGACGCCAGTTGTTGCATGTGTCCGCGATAACTGACGACAGCCTAGCGTTTCATAGATTCGAAAAACTCGGCGTTTGTTTTTGTCGCCTTGAGTTTGTCGAGCAGGAATTCCATCGAGGATATCTCATCCATCGGGTGCAGGATCTTGCGGAGTATCCACATCTTTTGCAGCTCGTCTGGGCTGGTGAGCAATTCTTCGCGCCGCGTGCCGGAGCGATTGAGATTAATCGACGGATAAATGCGCTTCTCGGCGATCTTTCGGTCAAGGTGCAATTCCATGTTGCCGGTGCCCTTGAATTCTTCGTAGATGACGTCGTCCATACGTGAGCCGGTGTCGATCAATGCCGTCGCAATGATCGTCAGACTACCGCCTTCCTCAATATTACGTGCCGCACCGAAGAACCGTTTCGGCCGTTGCAACGCGTTGGCGTCGACACCGCCGGTCAATACCTTGCCGGATGACGGGATGACCGTGTTGTAGGCACGCGCCAGACGCGTAATTGAATCGAGCAGAATCACGACGTCGAGTTTATGCTCGACCAGACGCTTGGCCTTCTCGATCACCATTTCGGCGACCTGGACATGCCGACTCGCGGGTTCATCAAACGTGCTGGAAATCACCTCTCCTTTGACGGACCGCGCCATTTCCGTCACCTCTTCGGGGCGCTCGTCAATCAACAACACAATCAAATAACACTCGGGATGCTGGTTCGCGATCGACTGCGCAATATTTTGCAGCATCATCGTTTTGCCAGCCTTGGGCGGCGAGAGGAGCATACCGCGCTGGCCTTTGCCGATCGGCGAGACCAGATCAATGATGCGCGAGGTAATGTCCTCGGTACTGCCGTTGCCCTGCTCCATTTTGAATCGCTTGTTGGGGAATAATGGGGTCAGGTTTTCAAACAACACCTTGTTTTTCGCGTTCTCGGGGGCTTCAAAATTGATCTCGTTGACCTTTAGCAAGGCAAAATAACGCTCGCCTTCCTTGGGCGGGCGGATCTTGCCCGACACCGTGTCGCCAGTACGCAGATTGAAGCGGCGAATCTGGCTCGGTGATACGTAGATGTCGTCAGGACCGGCAAGGTACGAGCTGTCCGCGGAACGCAGAAACCCGAAACCATCCTGTAATATTTCCAACACGCCGTCGCCGAAAATACTTTCGCCCTTCTTGGCGTGCGCTTTGAGAATCGAGAATATGACGTCCTGCTTGCGCGACCGGGCCATGCCTTCGATGCCGGTAGACTGCGCAATTTCTATCAGTTCGGCCGCGGACTGTTTCTTGAGTTCAGTAAGATTCATTTCATTCATAGTTTTGGAGAGATAATCGTTAAGACGAGGGACGGATACAGCTGCGGGCGCTTGCTAAGCCCAGGTTAATTGCTTGGAAGGATGCCGACAACAGCGGTAGATATTGCTATTCTTTTGATGACGCTACCACGAAAAAAAGGCAGCGTCCAACATTTTCTTGCGGCCAGTTCATCGATTCACAGATTGCTGTCAAGAAACGCGGTGAGCTGGGACTTCGATAGGGCACCAACCTTGGTGGCTTCCACGTTACCATTTTTAAACAGCATCAGCGTCGGGATACCGCGAATACCGTAACGCGGTGGTGTGGCCGGATTTTCGTCAATGTTAAACTTGGCGATTTTCAGGCGTCCCGAATAATCCCGGGCGATATCCTCAAGAATCGGCGCGATCACTTTGCATGGGCCGCACCAATCGGCCCAGAAATCCACTAGAACCGGAATACTTGCCTGCAATACGTCTTTTTCGAACGCGGTATCCGTGACGGGGAAAATATTGTCACTCACAAGTCGCCTCCATAATATGAACCAATAACCGGTTTCTTTGCTCTGTAACAGGGTAAAAAGCGTCTCGCAATGGGCTGTACGTTACCGGTCGCCGACCTGTCGACGGTCTATTGGCTGGTCATTACTGCCTGAGGCCATTTCATCGTAATCCCAAGTTGATTGCAAGCCCCATAACCGGACCGCGGCCTGTATACCGCGTTTGGCAACGCTCCACTACGCTGAAGGCGCCCCGGAATGCGCAATACGGGATTTGGACCGCCTTGGGGACAAACATAATCACGAGACCGGGGGCTTTGACCATTCATACATATATATAGGATAAGGTCTCGCCACCGTTTTTCAACAGCGGGCTGGCGAGCGCCGCACGGACAAGGCTCGTCCGAACGGTGAAACGGTACCTCTAACGATCATGTACCCGAAGTGCGAGCGGCCTTCGGCTGACATACGGCGTTGATCAGCAGACGGCATGCATCCGTTGATCCGGTTAAGATAACCAGAGTAGATCGGGAGCTTCCGTCGATGGACCACGAAATCAGTCTACGCCTCGGCGCGTTTGTCGGATTCTTCTGCATGTTTGCGGCCTGGGAAACGTGGGCACCCCGTAGCACGATGGCGACGCCGCGGGCGAAACGCTGGCTCAGCAATCTCGGCATCGTCATCATCAATTCGGCGGCGGTTCGTATTGTCTTCCCGTTGGCGGCGGTCGGCCTCGCCGCCATGGCGGATCAGCGCGGCTGGGGACTGCTCCATCAATTTGTCCTCACGGATTACGTAGCAGTGATCGTCGCGCTGCTGCTGCTCGATCTAGCCATATACCTTCAACACGTCATGTTTCACGCGGTACCGCTGTTCTGGCGTCTGCATATGGTGCATCACTCCGATATGGACTTCGATGTCACTACAGGGGTGCGTTTCCACCCGGTGGAGATACTGTTATCCATGCTCATCAAATTCTCGGTCATCATGCTAACCGGTCCGCCGGTGCTGGCGGTGCTGGTTTTTGAAATCACCTTGAACGCGACGTCGCTGTTCAATCACAGCAACGTCCGCTTGCCGCGCGCGCTTGACCGTTACCTGAGGCGGATAATCGTCACGCCCGACATGCATCGCATCCATCATTCTGTCGTCAAAAACGAAACCAACAGCAACTTCGGCTTCAACCTTCCCTGGTGGGATCGACTGTTCGGCACCTATCGCAACCAACCGGCATCGGGTCAGGATCACATTACTATTGGTCTGCAGCAGTTCCGTGATCCGGCGCGCCTGTCACTACCGTGGCTGCTGATCCTGCCATTCATTTCCACCACCGGCGGCTATGCGATCAATCACCGCGGTGACGATAACAAATAAGCCGCAGATTGCCGCTTAATCATTTCTAGCGCAGCAGATACTCTACAGCATGCCCGGCTTATTCCCGGAGTAACACGCTATGTTATTAGGTGCTGGCTGTCAGGCCCCCTCGGGGAAGCCTGCCTTGACTGGTTCCCCGGCCATATGGCATAAAATGCGTCGCTCTGAAACAGCGTACTTCCACAGCCCCGTAATCTTGCCTGTTTGGCAGGGTCCGTGGCTTTGTTCTGCCAGGCTCGCCGTTTGCGCTGCACTTTGCTGTCCATTAAGGGAATGGCAAAGACGATAGTTGTTGTCAAAAATTCAATGAGGAGAATGCTATGAAAGCACGTTGGTTGAGTATTCCTGTCGCAACCGCGTTTCTGTTTGGCGCGGGTCAGGCTAGTGCCGATCTGGAACTGGCCAAGAAAAGCGGTTGTCTCGCCTGCCACAGCGTAGACGCCAAAGTTGTCGGTCCGGCATGGAAAGATGTCGCCGCTAAATATAAGGGCGACCCTACGGCAAAAGATGCACTGGTTGCCAAGGTTAAGGCCGGCGGCAGAGGCAACTGGACCGACGTGACCGGTGGCGTTCCGATGCCGCCCTATGCGCCACGTGTCGCTGATGCTGACATTGAAAAACTGGTAGATTTCGTTCTCGGCCTCTAGTACGGCCGTTTGATAACAAGAAAGCCGGCCTTACGGCCGGCTTTCTTGTTTTTTGCGGCCGGATACCCGGGCCGGGGTGGAAAAAGTCTAAATCTCGACCATCTCGAAATCTTCCTTGCCTACACCGCACTCCGGACAACGCCAGCCGTCGGGGATATCTTCCCAGCGGGTTCCCGGCGCGATACCTTCATCTGCCAAGCCTTTTGCTTCTTCGTATACAAAGCCACAAACTACACACATATAGGTCTTCATGCTGTTTCTTCCGGTTACAAGACGCTCATCGTCCGTTGAGTGAGAGCGATAATTTTATAACATAAGAAACGATTCATGCTAATGTCGATCAATACTTCTCATTTCACGTCTTCGTATTAACGGTAGTTATTGTGGTGATAAAATGCATCATCAATCGTACGGCATCTCTGGAATTTAACCCGAAAACTCACAGATAGTTCCGAAATGTTCGTAAAGCACCGCTGTGCCACGCGTGCGGCGTCGCAACGAGGAATCGTTATATGACCGCGCATCCGCCCATCCCCGTCGTCATGGCCTTCGCGGGAACAGACCCCACCGGTGGCGCCGGGATCCAGGCCGATATCGAGACGCTGGCAAGCATGGGTTGTCATGCGGCACCGGTGATTACGGCGGTCACCGCGCAGGACACGCACGATGTCAAAGCCTATTCCATCATAGATCCGGTGTTATTGATCGAGCAGGCCCGCGCGGTACTTGAGGATATGCCCGTCGCCGCGTTCAAGATCGGCATGCTGGGTAGCGTCCAGGTCGTCGAAATAATTCATACGCTGCTGGTTGATTACCCGGATATTCCGGTAATACTCGATCCGGTCATCAAGGCGGGCGGTGGCGGATCACTCGCTGACGACGACGTGATTGAGGCCATGGTGCCGCTGCTGTTTCCGCTGACCACGGTTCTCACACCCAACAGTATCGAGGCCCGCCTGCTGGCGCCGGAAGCCGACAGCCTTGAAGCCTGCGGCTACTCAATACTCGAAGAGGGATGCGAGTATCTCCTGGTGACGGGCACCCACGAAAACACCCCCTATGTTATCAACAATCTTTACAACAATGGCCGACGGGTCGAATCGTTCAAGTGGGAACGCCTGCCCGGCAGTTATCACGGATCCGGATGCACGCTCGCCGCGAGTATCGCTGGATTGATAGCCCAGGAAGTTGATCCGCTCACGGCGATCCGGCAGGCGCAGGAATATACCTGGGAAACGCTCAAATACGGGTACCGGATCGGCATGGGACAATACGTACCCAACCGGTTTTTCTGGGCGCGCGATCCGGACGAGGAAAGCGATTAGTGAGTACCTCGCGGATCGAGGGTCTGTACGCAATAACGGATCCGGAACTGATTGATGCTCATGTACTGGTCGACGGCGTGCGCGGCGTCATACAAAATGGCGCGCGGGTTATTCAGTACCGTAACAAGACGGATGATCGCCACGTGCGTGAGCATCAGGCGCTCGAGCTCGTCAAGCTGTGTCGCGGCTATCACGTCCCTCTGATCGTCAACGACGATATTGCTGTTGCGGATTCGGTTCATGCCGACGGCGTGCATCTCGGCCGGCACGATCGCCTGGTCACCGAGGCAAGAAGGGTGCTGGGCGACCATGCGCTGATCGGCGTGTCTTGCTATCACAGCCTCGAGCGAGCGGTCGCAGCGGAACAAGATGGCGCGGATTATGTCGCGATAGGCCGCTTCTTTTCTTCGTACACGAAACCGGATGCAGCCGAGGCCACCCTGGATCTATTACGCGCCGTCAAGGCGCGGCTGAAAATTCCGGTTGTCGCAATCGGCGGTATAACGATAGATAATGCCGCGCAATTAATAGAAGCCGGCGCGGACGCGGTCGCGGTGATCCACGGCCTGTTTGCGCAACCCGATCCTGCGGGAACAGCGAGACGGTTCGCCCGGCTGTTCCAAACACATCGTGAATCGCCCGTTGGGCGGTAATATTATTATTCGATCAAGGAACGCCGTCATGACCCGATCGCACGAATTATTCCAGAGCGCGCAACAGCATATTCCCGGCGGCGTCAACTCGCCGGTTCGTGCATTTCGTGGCGTCGGCGGTGACCCGATATTTTTCAAACGCGGTGAGGGCGCCTGGCTGTTCGATGAAGACGATAGAAAATATATAGACTACGTCGCGTCGTGGGGGCCTATGATTCTCGGGCACGCTCATCCGGACGTGGTTCGGGCAGTTCAGGACGCCGTTACCAGCGGGTTGGGTTTTGGCGCGCCTACCGCCATTGAAACCACCATGGCCGACAAAGTATGCGAGCTGGTACCGTCGATCGAACTGGTGCGCATGGTGAGTTCCGGAACGGAAGCGACGATGAGCGCGATCCGGCTGGCGCGTGGCTATACGGGGCGGGACAAGATCGTAAAATTTGAAGGCTGCTATCACGGCCATTCCGATTCGCTGCTGGTAAAAGCCGGTTCCGGTGCGCTGACGCTCGGTGTACCGACATCACCCGGTGTCCCGGTCGCGCTGGCGGAACATACCATCACACTCGCCTATAACGACATCGACCAGGTGCGCGAAGCGTTCGCGCATGTCGGCGGTCAGATCGCCTGCGTCATTGTCGAACCCGTCGCGGGTAACATGAATTGCGTTCCGCCGTTGCCGGGCTTTCTCGAGGGGCTGCGCGAAATTTGCAGCGAATACGGCAGCGTGCTCGTTTTCGATGAAGTAATGACCGGATTCCGCGTCGCGCCTGGCGGCGCCCAGCAACTTTATGGCGTCATGCCCGACTTAACGACGCTGGGTAAGATTATCGGGGGCGGGCTGCCGGTTGGTGCGTTCGGCGGTCGGCGTGAAATCATGGAACAGATCGCGCCACTCGGACCGGTGTATCAGGCCGGCACCTTGTCGGGCAACCCGATCGCCATGGCGGCGGGACTCGCGACCTTGAAGGCGCTCGCCGTACCAGGCTTCCATGACCGGCTGGCCCGCGCCACCCGACGCCTCGCCGACGGTATGGTGGAACGCGCACGAAGCGCGGGGATTCCGCTGACGGCCAATAGCGTCGGCGGGATGTTCGGGTTGTTCTTCACCGACGAAGCACGGGTCGATTACTACCGTCAGGTCGTCAACTGCCAGATCGAGCGTTTTCAGTCTTTTTTCCACGGCATGCTTGAACAGGGCGTTTATCTCGCACCGTCGGCGTTCGAAGCAGGGTTTGTCTCCAGCGCCCACGGTGATTCGGAAATTGACGCCACGCTGGACAGCGCAGAGTACGTTTTCGGCCGGATGTAACCAGCGGGGGACACAAACCGCTGGCATCCCGCCACGCTCCGTGGCAGGATTGCGCGCGATGCTACCGTCACTCCCGGAGTTAGCATGGGCACGCTTAACCACACCTAGCACCACCCTATGCAGAGACTTCTGACAACCGTTTGCGCGGTCGTATTGCCGCTCATGGCATATGCCGTCGAGTCACCTGTGATCGAATCCGTCGAACCGCAGTCCGTGGTATTTGGCAAGGCGACGGATATTTCTATCGGCGTGTCGGCCGCCGCGCAGAGCCCGTTATATGCGACGCTGAGCCCCGGCGGTCCTCAACCGCTCACACGGTTTTCGTTCGCTGATGGCGTCCGTGACATCGCGTTCTACAAGGAACAATTGATTATCGCCGCCGGCGCGGCTGGTCTGCTGACGCGATTCATCGATGACAAGAACGACGGCGCCGGGGAGGGCAGGGCGCTTTCCGACATTAACAGCCTCGCGGTCCGTATCGCCGGCGACACGGCATACGTCCTGTCCGGCGATCGTGAGTTGTTGATATTCGATCTGTCACGACCGATCCAGTCAGCGCCGCGCTCCCGCTACCCCCTGCGGGACGACGTCAAAGATTACGCCGCCGGCGATGGTCTCGTCGCCCTGCTGTACCGCGACAACGAACTCGTTGTTGTGAACACCGAGAACCCCGCGAAAATCAGGCAGACAATTAATATACGTCCGGAAGATACGATCGATCATATCGTCATCCACAGAGGATTTGTTTTTGCCGCGACCACCCGTGGCCTGCTGACGTACGACCTGCGTGACCCGGCGCAGTTCGGGGCCGCCGGGATATTCAGGATGATAGACGGCGCCGGTGTGCTCGCCAAACGGGATGATCTATTGCTGGTGGCCGGCCGTCGTAGTGGGCTAACCGTGATTGACGTGTCGGACCCGCAGGCACCGCGCTGGTTAGCCAGCCACCATCGTGTCGGCGTCATAAAGCAAATAGTCGTTCAGGGCGACGACGCACTGTTGCTCCGGGAGAACGGAGCTCTGTTACTGCTGGATATCGCGCTACCGGCGATGCCGACGATAGTGTCCGGCTACAAACCGAAAGGCAACGTGCAAGCTGTCACCCTCGATCGACGACAGGCGATGGTGGCGATGTCTTCCGACGTGGTGCACATCGATTTTTCCGCCGAACCGCCGTCTCTATCGAATGAACTGCTCGATATCGGACAAGGCGTTAATTTTGGCGGTCAGCGTCGTGCATTTATTGACGGGGATATCGTCTACGTGGCGGACTGGTTCTCCGGCATACATATATATGATATCTCGGCTCCCGACAGGCCGCGGTTGCTATCCAGCTTTCACACACCTGGTTCACCGAAGGGTGTCGTGGTCAGAAACGACATCGCCTATGTCGCTGACGACGACCACGGCTTGCAGGTGCTCGATGTTCAGGATCCGCGCCATCCTCGACAGGTCGGTAATCTACCGGTAAACGGTCTCGCATACACGCCGAAAATCTCTGGCGACCTGCTCTATCTGGCGAGCCACCGTGGCGGTTTCCAGGTGATCGATATCGCGGTCCCCCAGGCACCGCGACTGGTCGGCGAATACGATACCCCGGGCAAGGCCTGGTCGCTCGATATCAAGGATGGATTCGCCTTCGTCGCCGATGACGATGCCGGGCTGCTCGTCTTTGACGTTCACGACCCGGCGCAGCCGTTACTCGTCGGGTCGTTTGTGCCCGGCGGACAGGTGGAGGAGATCGTCGTCGGAGGCAACTACGCCTATATCACCTCGTTCAACGACGGCGTCTATATTCTTGATATCAGCAGACCCGATCAGCCGCAACAGATCGCACACCTTGCGACTCCCGGCAATGCGCGCGGACTGGATTTGCACGGAAAAAAATTATACGTCGCGGACTGGCTGGCGGGCATACACATTGTCGACGTCAGTCAACCGGACAAGCCGGAGATCATCGCCAGTTATGACACGGACGGCGCTGCCTGGGGCATCAGGGTCGCCGGTGAACATGCGGTCGTGCTGGACTGGTGGGGCGGCCTAGTGATGCTGGACGTTACCGATCCCGCCAGCCCTCGGCTATCGTCGCAATATAGCCTGCGCGGCAGGATCAGCCAGATTTCGGCGCTCGGTAATTTTCTTGTCACCGCCCACGGTGCCGGAGGACTGCAGGTATTCGATATTAATAATGCGCTGAATCCGACCTGGGTAACTACAGTGGAACTCGCCTCGGACGCGATGCGCTTGAGCGTATTCGATGACGTCGCCTACGTTGCACTTAGAAACGGTGCGATCGCCATTATCGATTTACACAATCCGTTTGAGGCTAACCAGATTGGTACGCTCGAGTACACAGGTGATGTCGAACGCATGCAGGCGGCGGGGCACTGGTTGTATGTCCTCGACCGTTCAACCGGCCTAGCAATATTCGATACTCAGCAGCGTCGCCGCCCGGTACGCGTCGGCGGATATCCGGGACGAATAAATGATTTCTTCACCGATGGCGCTGCGTTATTCACGGCCATGCCGAACCGGGAAATTCTGATGTTTGATGCGGCGGATCCGCAAAATCTTCTTCTCAAACAGCGAGTGCAACTCGCCTATGAACCCGCGCGGCTGACGGCGACGAAAGAACATCTGGTCAGCTACGACCAGCAGCAATTATCGATCTTTTCCCGTCGCGAGTCGTCGATAATGCCGACCGGGCTTGCCATGCGCCTCAACGGTGCGCGGTCGGTTGTGGCGAAAGGCGGTCAGCTTTTCGCCACTGTCGCGGACGGTGAGCTTCTTACCTGGAATGTCTCATCCAACGCGACGCCCATACCCGGCGCTACATATACACTGGCCAATCCGGTCGACCGGGTTTTTGTTTATCGGGACGTGGCATATTTCGCTGGCAGCGAGGCCGTAACGGCAGTTCAGCTGCTTCCCGCAACACGGGTCATGCCGATGGAACGCGACCGTCTTCACTTGCCTGTGTCGCCGGCACTACCGTTAGGTGCATACGACCTGTTAATCACGTCCGCGGACGGATCAATGTCACGCAAGCACAACGCGATAACCGTTCAAATGCCGAGCTTCTCGAAGCCAAAATTTTCGCTCGACGATCTTGAGAAGGCGCTGCAACAGCGGCAATTCAATACCCCACCCGCCGCACCGTGATTATTGTGCCGAGCCCGGGTGGCGCCGGTTCAAATCACGTTCCACAGCACGTGGCATAAACCTATAATGAGCGGAAATACGTTTCTTCCTGCGCTGACAGTTCGGTTTCCCGCTGCGTTTCGTGCGAGCGCTCGGGTTCGAACTTGAACAGATTGGCCTCACGCTCTTCCGTCGGAATGCGATAGCGGGTCTGTGATGCGCCCGTGGCCAAGGGTTCGATGAACAAACCCGTCTGGCCATTCACCTGGAACACCCGGAAGGCCAGTAGTTCCGCGTGCGGCATTGATCGCCCCAGATTCCGTATCGATGCCGTTTGCTCGCCAACAAGAATAACAAGGCGGGGCGTGCTCGCGATTGACGGTTCCCCCAGCTTCGGGTGCAGACGCGCCAGCAATGCATAATTGCTTTCGAACTTGTCCAGAGCCGCCAATCCGTTAAACACGGCCCGGGTGGGTTCACGCTCATCAAAGCTTATTAAAACCGGCTGTTGCTTCGCATCGATAACAAGCAACGGCCCACCTTCCCACGGTAACTCTGTATCCAGCAACTGCGGAGCTTCGACTATCTGTCCTAACGCATTAATGACCAGTTGCCGAAGCTCATGCGCCGCAGACAACGGCACAGCACGTATCTGTATGCTCATGGCTGACTATCCGATGTTGTTAATGACACATAAAGTTTATTGGTGAGAATATGATCGGTCACATCACGCAGTTCCGACGGGATACCTTCCGCTATGCGGACGGCGGGCTCAACGCCGGCTCCTTGCGCGAAATGGCGCGGAATATAACCGCAATAGATGAGTCGCTGGCCGAGAAAGCGCAACGCGGCGACGGCGAGCTTGTCAAAATAGAGCCGCGCGTCTTCCTGATTGTTACAATCGATAACAGTCACGCCGATCGTCGGATTCGCATTACTCGACAGTCGCTTTACGCGCAGATAGGCACTACGCAGCGCGGCGAGCCCCGGCGCTACCGTCATCAACAGCCGGTCGAATATATCCAGCACGGGCGTTTGCAGGTTGCTGATCGGGATCAGGCAAAACTTGTGCAGTGAGTTCTGTGTGCCCATCGCTTTTAGCAAGCGCAATTGCGCCGCATTGTGATTGTTCCAGTCGCCGCGTCGTGTCAGTGGCACTACGAGTCCGCGCCGGTCGATATTGGCGAGCGTATCGAGCGCTGCCTGTTGCATCTCGCGCTCGACATACACGACCGTTGACGGACGTTTACGCGTCGTCAACGCCCTGGCAATACAATGGGCAGCCCAGACGTCAGCGACGTCATCCAGCAACACCGGCATGAACGAAGGACGATGCCGGGTATCCACGACCACCGCCGGTTCACTGAGAAAATGGTGACTGATCTCGGCCAGCCTTTCTTTTGATCCAGGCGTACGGCGATCGTTTTTTTCAACCATATGCAAACGCAGGCATCATAAAAACCTGTTTATACGTTAAGCAAGGAATTAATTCCACCCAAAGGATTCGGCACCTTGTTGGGATTGGTCGGATCCGGCTGCCAGATACCGTCGATGATCAGTCGGTACTCATGCGAGCCAGGTGTGACATTAAGCACCTTTTTTACCGAACCGTTGATCGAGATCGTTCTTACGCCCTGATCAGGAATCCAGTCATTGAAGTCGCCGGCAATCTTCAGATCGCATTCGTTTAGCTCCTGGAAATCGAGAATGACCTCCTGTTTGCCGGCGCGCTCATGCATACGCAGGGCTGGGGGTGGAGATTTCGCGGGATACCTCGCCTTCTGCTGCTCTAACTGCTCGATTGCCCGGACGGGCACGGACTCCTTGATAAGCGACTGGGCGTTTTCGGCCATCCAGTTCTTGCGCAGCTTGTCCATCAGTGCTGAATGCACCTGTTGACTGCGCTCGATGATTTCCAGTGCCAACGCCTGATAATCCCGTGCGCCGCCTGACTCGGGCGCAAATTCTATAATCGATTGGCCCACGCAAGCGGCCTCTTTCAAACGTATCGTATAGCGGATCATTACTTCGGATACCTCGTCCGCGAACTCCTCGCGGATCAGCTGCAGCAACTTCTTTGCCAGGCGAGTGCGCAAATCGATCATTGTCGGAAGAATTCTTACCGGCAAATTAAGCCCGTACTGTTCGCACACAAGGTCGATGATTTCATGTAGCCGGTCGATGCCATCCAGCGCAAACCGGCTCGCCTCAAGCGGTACCAGCACTTGATTTGACGCACGTAACGCATTAATTGACAACAATCCGAGCGACGGCGGGCAATCGATAATCACGTAATCGTAGCGAGGTGTAATATCTTCCAGAAATATGGCGAGCTGGCGTTCACGTTCCGGTTTGTCGGCCAGCACGTGCTCCACCGCCGCCAATGAGATATTGGCAGGAATCAGATCGACCCCCGTCGCCACAGCGGGAATGATGATGTCGGGCAGCGCGGTTTCACCAAGAAATACTTCGTACAGGCTGGCGAGATCGCTGGTCTTTTGTCCCAGGCCTAGCGAAGCGTGTCCCTGTGGATCCATATCGAGCAGCAATACGCGCAATCCATTGTGCCCGAGGCACGCCGCCAGATTGATCGCTGTCGTCGTCTTTCCGCATCCGCCTTTCTGGTTAGCAATAGCAATAATTTCCATAATGCTGCCCTCCAGATTTACGTCCGTCTAACGCTCGATGACCCGTTACAGTCGCAAAGGAGCATCGCTTCCCTTTCTTCCTGGCCGATATCCCACGCAAGCCTCCCGCCTAAACGCCAGCAGCCGGCGTCACTGACCAAGGGCCCCACTCGATGTCCGGAAAAAGTTCCTGTTGGTAAAGCGGCCTGACAGCAGGTTTGGCCGATATCTGCTCAACATCGCGCAGGAGATCGGCGACAGGAAATATCCACTCCTGTCCAGAAAGGGCATCGAAAACAGATCCCTGATGAAACACGAGCACGATATCGTCGGTCACCAGCAGCGACACCTGCGCCAACGGGACTGATAAAGCCGGTAGACGCTCGACAAGTGACGCGATACATTTCCGAATGCGCTGAAGCGGTACAGCGGCATCCAGCAGACGTTTGGCGGCTTTTAGAGCGATCAGATCAAGAAACGAATAGCGCGCGTGCCCGCCAGACGTTTGCTGCGAAGGAACGATTAATTCTGTTTGGCGCCAGTAACGTAGTTGGCGTTGTGACAATCCGGTAATACGGCGAACGTGACGGCTGCTAAGCACGGTTTCCGTCATATAGCCCCCAATTCAAAGGGAGTCGATAACGCTCGAGTCTGACAATAAAACATGGAAAGTCAAGAAAAATTGGCAAATATGGTCAAGATTTGGCCAAATTTTTGATTACCAGGCGGAAAATCACCGCGGGGAGCAAAGCGCAGCGGCCTGTTCCCTGGGCGGAACATGGGCTACGGCGCCAAACACAGCGTACAGAGTCGCATTAGTGAAAAAGATCTACCGTTGTCACGATCCGCTGCTGGCGAATCATTTACGAAATCTCCTCGAACAAGGAGGGGTACGGTGCAGGATCGCACATGAGCCCTTGGCCGGCGGCGCAGGCGAACTACCGCCGATCGAATGCTGGCCGGAACTCTGGTGCGACGAATCGGACGAGACCACGGCGCGCGGGCTCATTGAGCACGCTTTAGGCCCAAAAGGCGAAACACACACGCGCTGGGCGTGCCCGAGCCGCCAAGAAGTGATCGAGTGGCAATTCGACCCGCGCTGGCACTGCCTGACCGGGCGGCTGGATGAAAGAACATGACATGGCGGACGCGACCTGACCGAGCCGCGCGTTTTTCGCAATCATCCAGCGGCTTTCCGTTGCCGACGTCAACCCCGTCATGAGGGTACAGGGGATAGCGAGCTGTGAAAGGGCCGGTTATCGGGATTGCTGGGGCTGATGCCAGATCCGCGGCGCCCGTTGTGAGGTCCGACGATCAAAACTCGGCCCCGGGTGATCTCGCGGGCCAGGCGCAGCAAAACGTCCTGCGGACTTTCGCGGTTGATTGAAGTTGGTGCGGGCGTTCCGCTACGCTAGCCAACAACCGCCTGGGAAATAATGCTGGCGTCAAACCACGGCGCTATTTGTCACACCAAAAAGGGGGCGAACGATGAGTGACCACATTTACAAAATCATTGAAATTACCGGGACCTCAGACAAGGGGTCGGATGAAGCCGTCCGGAATGCAATTGCCCGAGCGTCCAAGTCGGTCCGCCATATGCGCTGGTTTGAAGTATTGGAGAACCGCGGCACTATCAAAAAAGACCAGGTCGAAAGCTGGCAGGTTACCTTGAAGATTGGTTTTTCACTGGAAGACTAACGGACACCAATAGTGATGCCACCCGGGACTCCCGACAGAGCCACCGGGCCTAAGAACCTGTTCACGATCTTTGGTCTATGATTTACGCTTCTGTTTTAATCGAAGCGAGACCATGCGCAGAACCTACCCCAGTGATGTGAGTCGTGAACAGTTTGAAAAGATACGCCC
>JAHFRU010000029.1 GCA_023266115.1 Gammaproteobacteria bacterium | reverse complement strand
ATCTTGCTTTGCTTCGGATCATACGGAATGAACTTTGGCATTTGTCATCACTCCTGCCGGAATGTTACGCCATTTTATCAGAGCGCTATGACAGCTATTAGGTTTTTCTACAGCCTCAACGGCGGGTTAAGCAATGGTAACAGTGAATCGCCGCCCCGGCGGTATTCCAGACGACGGCTCGCGGAGCCCTCGGGGAACCCGTGGAAACGCTGAGGCCATAGCACCGCAATACGATATTCATCTCCAAGCCCAGTTATTCACTATTAAACCCCAAGGACCACGCTCACCCGCCGACCATGAAGCTCGGGTATCACATTCCGTCAGGCGTACTCTCATGTATCCATTGATCCCTGGCAAAATTACGGCAGCTCTCTAGAAGACTAATAGTGATCTGGCTCAATACCTGCGCCGGTATATTGTAGTAATATCGATCTATTATCAGCGTCAGTGCCAGCACGTTTGGAAGAGAGGATCGGTCCATATAGCGAGGTCATCCATGGCTTGGACGATGGAGATGGCGCGAGATAGATCCGCTCAAAATCCGACTGCGCAGGGTATATCAGTGAGACCAGTCGTTCCTTCGCTACAAGCGGTTAAGCAGTATGCGACGGAATGATGCTGGTTTGGAGGGGCAGAAGATGGCGATAAATATACTCTGGCTCCCGATACTGCTTGCTTCAACTATTATATCCGGCTGCGCAGTTACCACGGAGCAGCCGTTCCCTTTTGACAACCCATTCCTGGCAAATATGCGTGGCGCAGAAAAACAGCACCTCTATGCCATCGACGACAACAGATGCCTGGTTTACGCGAACGACGGTATAAGACGGAAGGAACCGACAGCAGTCGGTCAACCGCGACGTACTCAACAATCGAAGACCGCTGCAGAACGACTTGCTGGAAACCGCGGTAACACGAGCGAACATGCGCGGCCAACGAGCCGGAATGGCGGTAGTGATCCGGCCATTTTTTCACGCGACCAGTTGTACAGCGGCTGCATGGCCGACCGTGGCTGGTACCGGGTTGATATTGACCTCGGAAATTAGCGACCGAAAGGTGGCGGCATTGCGGGACATATACGATTGCCGAAACCATGCTCATCACCCGCTATCCGGATACTCAACTCCGACTCGATTTTATTCGTCCGCCGTGAGCCTGTGCCTGCCGTATCTAACATGAATTATTTTGATTCATGGACGCATGGCCGGACACCGTCAGCGGAAACCGCGCACACCTTATTGCGGCGTCCTGGTCGATTTTCGACCAGACACTGTTACATCGAATCGATCGATCAAATTATGACCCATCCTCAGCAGAGGGCGCTCTATCCAGCGGTGGATAGCAATGCCTGCTACCACCGCAAAAATAATCTGAATCATCAGGATCACCGGAACGCGGACTAGATCCGGTAAAACGTCGAGGCCCATGTATCCGATCAATCCGCGGCTATAGGGAAACGTGGCTAAATGAAACAAATAAATCGAATAGGACGCATCACCTAACAACTTCAACAGCCCCAAATGCCCTCGTGCAAAACGAAAGATGGAAACGGTGCATAGAACAATCACGGCCGCTGACAGACCGATCACCACCGTGTTTTGAGCCAGCACGATTGCGACTGCTGAAATCAGCAGTCCAGGGACATATACAAGCTGGCGGGTCGATTCCGCGGTCTCGGTAGACGCACTGACGATCATGAAAACCACGATTCCGAGGACAAATTCCATGAGAACGACGGAGGTGTAGAACTGCGCCGGCGCCGATTCAAAACTGAATAGTTGCCCCATAACACACAAGCCCAGTATCAGCGCCATCGTCGCGATCAGGTTGCGGGAACCAAACAACATGCAGCACGCAAAAACCGTGTAAAAGAACATCTCATAATTTATCGTCCATCCGGGAATTAGCACGGGATAAATATGCCCCCGCTGAGCCGAGCTGAAATGCGGAATAAACAGGAAATCCAGCCACACACTGAGATCCGCCGTGCCGTGGCGCAATTCATGTCGGGCCGTCCAGGCAATCGCGATCCAGTAGAGCGGAACAATTCTTACCAGCCGTTTGGCAAAGAACGTCACTGCGCGATAGATATTTTCCTCAAACCGTGGCCGCGACATGTCCCGCATCGACTGGGTCGTATAGGCCATTACAAAGCCGCTGATGACGAAAAAAATGTCGACACCTCGTGCACCCACGGCGGTCCAGACCGGCCACGCAGACTCGTCGAAGTAATGTCGGGCATGGTGAAGAACGACCATCAGCGCGGCAATGCCCCGAAGATACTGGATGCCGTAAATGGTCGGCCGCGTAGTTGTCATTGCTTTCCCTTCGAACGAGTACCGCGCGGATCTTTTTATATCGTCGTCGCGACTGTCGATGCCTGTTAGCGTGCGCTGCCCCACCCGGAGAAAAACACCTCTCGCTGCGCGCGCAGCCACACGTCCCTGCAACGCGCCGGCAGCTTACCCCGGTAACTTCCGCCTGGCAACAGCACTTCACCTGTGAAGGACGGATTGACACGGGTGGACGAATACCCGGTCACCATTGCAACGAGACAGTACAGCAGCAAGCACCGCGGTCGGCCCACCGCTATTCTTATTGATGCTTAAGCATTACCCCGGAATCTCGGGCTCGACGAGTTTCGCCAGTTGCGCCAGCGACTCCTGCCAGCCGAGATAGCACATTTCGAGCGGAATGACCTCGGGCAGGCCTTCCTGCACCACGCTCAGCTCCGTTCCGCACGACACTTCCCGCAACGTCACCGTCGTCAACATTTCTCCGGGCAGGTTCGGATCGTCGAACCTGCCGGTATAGCGCAGGGTTTTGAATGGCACGAGTTCACGATATTCGCCGCCAAAGGAGTGACCATGGCCGGTCGTGAAGTTCGTGAACGACATCTTGTAGGTGCCACCCACCCTGGCATCCATATGGTGAACCTTGCAGGTGAAACCGTACGGCGGCAGCCACTTGGCCATGGCGTCGGCAGCCAGAAACGCCCGATAGACGCGCTCCGGTTTCGCACGAAGCACGCGGTGTAGTCGGATAGTGTTTGTCGGCATGATCAAGTCTCCTTTTTAGTTCGTCTGTCGGTTCTGACGGCTACCCGGCCGGGCCCGCCGAGGTTACCAAAGTATCGCCCGAATCAGCCGACATGGGAAAGGGCCCGGACTGTCGAACGGGCACAGAGTCGATTTTCGCACCTGCTGCCAGCTGTGAATGATTCGGGCGTTCTAGAACGTTGACTGAACGCCAACGAGAAGCTGGAACGGATCAATCGACGGATCGCCATCGAGCGGGAAGGCAAAATCAATATGTCCCACCGATCCCAGGCCGGAGCGGGTCAGACTCAGACGGAGACCAAATCCCACGTCACGCAGCCAGCCAAGGTTCTGGCTATTAAAGGCATCACGATCCCAGACGCGGCCGCCATCAAAAAAAACCGCCGCGCCGACGCGCGCCAGGCGCAACGGATACCAGTTCGTGTAATAACGTTGCTCCAGGGTTACCAAAGCCCGTTCCTCGCCACTCTGGTACCGCAACGGATAACCCCGCAACCCGCTGTCACCCCCGAGTAACAACTGATTTTCGAGATCAAGCCGATAGACAGCGGTCGCATCGACGCTGGCGTAGAACATATGGTGACCGAAGTCGGGTTGGTAGAATTGCAGCCCTGTATCAAGGCGGGCATTATGCCACGCGCTTGCCTCCCGCCGCCCGCTGAGAGCACCGCCCAGAAACAGTAAACGCCCGTCGGACAATTCGAATCCCTCGCCGGCGTCCCCGTTCACAATAAGGCTCTGACGATCAGCACCGATAACCGGATTCGCATAGCCCAATTTCAGGTGCAGCTGTTGACCCATTGCGATGTCCTCGGTCCGACCCATGATATTTTGATTAATCGTTGTCTTGTACCGGTCCGTAATCCGCTCGAACCCCACCCAGAGATACGACAGCCGGCGATTATCCGGCAACAGCGTCGGTACAAGCCGGTTTTCTGCCGGTGCGAACTCGTCGACTTCGTAACGATAGCCGACGCTCCAGCGTTGCGTGGCCGCGTCGACCAGACCGGGCGACCAGCCGCCGCTGACTTCGAACTGATCCTCACGGTGCTGAAACTCCTCGACGATATCGCCAAGGTCGTAGATCGGATCGACGCGATCATCCTGCTTGCCGCTTACACCGGCGCTCCAGGTTGAATCAAGCGCATAAAACGGTCTTAGTAGTGAAAACCCATGGGTAGTACCATCGGTATTTTCGGAGAAATCCAGTGCCAAACGGGTCCGCGTGGCAAATAGCAGTGGATCGAGATATTCCAGTTGCGAGGTCGTGCGGTCAACAGTGCTGTGCTGAATGAATGACAGCGCTCTTCCCGTACCGCCTATATTGGTATCACGTACCCCGATCCGTCTGCTCTGGGTACCGCCACTCTGGCTGATACTCAATGTCGGCGTGAGCGTCCACACATCATGTACCGCGACGACAATATCGACCGTATTGTTTTCATACCGCACCGCGCGAATACGCGCATCCGAAACATATTCGTTGCCGCGCAGGATGCGTTCGCTCTCCGGGAGCAAACGGGCCACAAACGGGTCACCGGATTTAAACAACAATTGACGCTCAACCACCGTTTGGTGGGTCTTGACATGAAGAACGTTGGTCAGACGGTATACGGCGTTATCTTCCCGGGGGTCATCAAGATTGAACACGTCATCGACACGAATGGTGATGACACCGATCACGGCACCGTTTGCTTCCAGTACCTCGTCGGCGGGCACCTCTGACGCGATGGGGATCTGCAGATCCGGCTGCATTGGCGGAGCTGCACTGGCGACGGCCGGTGGCAGCGCCACACAGAGCAGGATGATCGCTACTTGAAAAACTTTCTCAACGACGTGCATCGAATCCCGCCAAAACGCCTGCGCACACCCATGCGCTAAAAGCGCCGCAGTCACTGTACATTAGAATTCCATGAGCAAACAGGGTCAGGGTGATCCGCCCCCTGTTAAACACTCGGCTTCCTGCCCGGGGTCAGACCAATACCTGGCGTGTCTTCGCGTTAAAGAAGTAGACCCGTTGCTCAATGCCTGGGTCGATCATCCGCTCGGGTCGACAGCCATTAGGACAGGCGAGTCGCGGCGTGGTTCCGAACAAACGACAGATCAACGGGCGCTCATCGTAGACCTCACAACCATTCTCGCCAAGGTGAGGGCAGTTCAGGTCGGCAAGCGCTGCCGCATGTTGCGCTTCGCTTTTGACCGGCAGCCTTGCCATCTCTTCACTGGAGGTCGTCACCGGCCCGCAGCAATCGTGACAGCCGGGCTTGCATTCGAAGGATGGAATACGCGCTCTTAATGAACGAATTGTCCGATCGTTTTTAGTCATTGGCAGATAATTTCACGAAACAAATATTCAATAGGGGACAAACCAAACGCCGTTAGTGTACCGACAATCGGTTGAATCCCATGCCATGTGTGCGGCCAACCCTGCGCCTGAGTAGCGTGAATTCGGCGGCACTAAAAGTAAAATATACGGTGCTATCGGCAGCAGGCCATGTAAAGGATGGACTCCGATACTGCAACGGCCCGGATCATAGACCGGGTTTGCCAATAAATGGCCCAGGTCCACCAACATGGTGGAGATCATGACCAAATACGCCAGCCGCCAATGGCGCCGAAAAAATACCTTCGCCGCGATGGCCCAACGCCGACCCCGCTACTTCTTTCCCGCGTAAAATATATGCAGAACGCCCATACAGCCGTGACCAACGATATAGGCGATCACCAGCCCGGTCAGTAATTCATGCGTGTCTTTGACCAGCTCCGACCAGGACGCGCCATAGCGCCAGGAAATAAACCATGTCAGCCCTGACAAAAGCACCAATAACAAGGCGCCCAGACCAAGACCCTGCACTATCGACGCAATACCTTGAGAAACAGGCTCCGGCAGTGTTAACTGCCTGAGCTGCATAAGATCATTCTTGAGTTGCGCGTGATCCCCCGATAAATACGGGAAAAAATGTTTAACGCCGTGACTCTTTAGTTCGACAAAGACAAACAGCAACGCGATCGGAACCAGGCACAGCCCGGTGATGATGTGCACCCATGTTCCGTAATACTCGACTATCTTTTTGCTGATCTGGCCATCATCGTCAAACCCCGCGAAGTTACTGACCACAATCTGGCTTATCACCATCAGCAAAACCGCAATATGCAGAAACCGGATACCGGGCGATTGCCGTTCCCGTAAATACTCCTTGGCTACACGTATAAGTTGCATAGTTTCCCCTACGTTAGTAAACAGGACTAATTGGCGCCAGAGTCGATTGTGCAGCAAGTACGGGGGTCGCGCCAGATTTCGATGCCAAAATTTAAATACGGAACTGACTACGATTGAGAATGGGGATTTGCGTTCTGGATTACGAGAACCGTGCTACGCGCCCATTTATTAGCTGCGCTCATGCCCCCCTGTCCCAGGCTTCAACGCGACTCAGTCGAGCAAGAACTTCAGACGGTCATCGGCTTTCGATGGCATGATTTCAACAATTTCCGCGCTTACCACATTTTCCGCGACAAACGGATCGTCGTTTACCCGGCCTTGAAGATCTGACAGCGACGTATTATGTGCCACAATGCCACCGCCCAAACCCGGCTGAAGACTGCCGGCCAACAAAAATACGCCGTCATCAAATCCGCGCCTGATCCACTCCTTGTGGCCTGCCATGAATTGGCTGGCCTGGCCTTTGTTACCAGAAAATTTAAGAAGCACGATAAACATCGGGTTTGTTCTCCTATCAACCTGGCTGGAGGAGTATGCAAATAAACGGGGGCGGCATCGATTTTCGGAAACTTGCTCTTACGAGACAATCACTGCCTGCGAATACTCGACTCCGATCCCGTTTTTTCGTGTCCCGATCGTTCATAGACTGGATTCCTGCTTTCGCAGGAATGACGGATGGTCGGGCTACACCGTCAAATACTTCCGAATCAACCCGTCACTCAACTCCGCTATCCCGCCTCCGCCTACAATCCGTCCCCGGTCCATCAGGCAGAAGTGTTTGGCGACGCGACGGGTGAACGGGAGTTTTTGTTCGACGAGCAGGACGGTGATGTTTTCGTCTTCATTGAGGCGTTTGATGATGTCGCCGATTTCGTGGACGATGTTCGGCTGGATACCTTCGGCGGGTTCGTCGAGGATCAATAGTTTGGGATCGATGGCTAGCGCGCGGCCGATGGCGAGTTGTTGTTGCTGGCCGCCGGATAAATCACCGCCGCGGCGTTTGAGCATTTGCTTGAGCACCGGGAACAGCTCGAAGATGCGTCCCGGTAGCTCGGTGGATTTATCGCGCCGCGCGGCGAGGCCGACACGCAGGTTTTCCTCGACGGATAATAGCGGAAAGATGTCGCGGCCCTGCGGCACGTAGCCGATGCCAACGCGCGCGCGCCGGTCGGCCGGGCGGTTGGCGAGTTCCTGGCCGTCGAATGTTATGCTGCCGGATTTTACCGGCAGCAATCCCATAATACTTTTCAGCAGCGTCGTCTTGCCGACACCGTTACGGCCCATCAGGCACAGGCACGAACCCTGCGGCACGTTCAGGTCCACTTCCCACAGCGTATGGCTCTCGCCGTAGTACTGATTCAGCTGTTTGATCTCCAGCATGGTCACGCCCCGAGGTAAACGTCGATGACGCGCGGATTGTTTTGCACGTCGTCCATGCTGCCTTCGGCGAGCACAGCGCCTTCGTGCAGCACGGTGACCTTGCGCGCGATGGAGCGCACGAACTCCATGTCATGCTCGACGACGACGACGGAATGTTTGCCGGCCAGCGATACCAGCAGCTCGGCGGTGCGGTCCATCTCCTGATGCGTCATGCCGGCGACCGGTTCGTCGACGAGCAGCAGCCGCGGGTTTTGCATCAACAGCATGCCGATCTCCAACCATTGTTTCTGGCCGTGCGATAGCAGCGCCGCGCGGCCCTTGCTTAGCTCTTGCAGTCCGACAATCGTCATCACCTCTTCTATACGGTCGCGCTGCTCGCCGCTCAGCTCGGCAAACAGCGTCGACCAGACGCGCTTGTCGGCCTGCATCGCCAGCTCCAGGTTTTCGAATACCGAATGCTGCGGAAACACCGTCGGCTTCTGGAACTTGCGGCCGATGCCGGCGGCGGCGATTTCGGTCTCGCTCATCTGCGTCAGGTCGAGCGTCTGGCCGAAGAACACCGTGCCCTTGTCAGGCCGCGTCTTGCCGGTGATCACGTCCATCATCGTCGTCTTGCCGGCGCCGTTCGGGCCGATGATGCAGCGCAGCTCGCCGTCGTCTATATACAAGGTCAGCTTGTTGAGCGCCTTGAAGCCATCGAAACTGACCGAGACGCCTTCTATGTAGAGAATCGGCCCGTGCGACACATCGAGGCGCTCGGCGGTAACCGGCGGCACGTCGAGCGCGCGGCGGCGGTTCATCATGCCGCGCAGGCGATGGAGCGGCTTCATGTCAGCGCTTCGGATTGTTTGCTGGCCTTTGCCTGGCGGTGTGTCTTGATCTGCCCGGCCAGCCCGATGATGCCGCGCGGCAGCAACACGGTAACCACAACAAACAACCCTCCCAGCGCGAACAGCCACACCTCGGGCAGCGCGCCGGTGAAAAAGGTCTTGGCGTAATTCACCAGCACCGCGCCGATCACCGCACCGTAAAGCGTGCCGCGCCCGCCGACCGCGACCCACACCACCAGTTCAATGGAATTCAGCGGCGAGAACTCGCCAGGATTGATGATGCCGACCTGCGGCACATACAGCGCGCCGGCGATGCCGGCCAGTACCGCCGAGAACACGAACACCCACAGCTTGTACAGCTCGACGCGATAGCCAATGAAGCGCGCGCGGTCTTCGGCGTCGCGGATGGCAATAACGACGCGGCCGAGCTTCGAGCTGACGATGTAGCGCGACAGCACATAGCCCAGCGCCAGCAGTGCACCCGTGATGGCAAACAGCGTGACGCGCGTGGCGTCGGATTGCAGATCGAAGCCGAGGATGTCCTTGAAGTCGGTCAGGCCGTTGTTACCGCCGAAGCCCATCTCGTTGCGGAAGAACGCCAGCATCAGCGCGAAGGTCAGCGCCTGCGTGATAATCGACAGGTAGACGCCGGTGACGCGCGAACGGAACGCCAGCCAGCCGAACACAAACGCGAGCAGCCCTGGCACCAGCACGACCATGATCATCGCGAACAAAAAGCTGTCGAAGCCGTGCCAGTACCACGGCAGCTCATGCCAGTTCAGAAACACCATGAAGTCCGGCAGGTCGGGATTGCCGTAGACACCGCGGTCGCCGATTCGCCGCATCAGATACATGCCCATCGCATAACCGCCCAGCGCAAAGAACGCCGCATGGCCGAGGCTCAATATCCCGCAATACCCCCACACCAGATCGAGCGCCACCGCAAGCAGCGCGTAGCACAGATACTTGCCGAGCAGCGTGACGGTGTACGTCGAGACGTGCAACGCCGAGGATTCCGGCACCAGCAGATTCAGCACCGGCACGGCGACCATGACGGTGGCAAGCACAGCGAGGAACACGCGGCCGCCGCGGTCGTTAGTGAGCATTTGGGTGACGAGGCTGGTGCGGCTCATGGTTGGACCAGCGACGCCTTTTGATCGGGCATGACGTTGTACGATTCGACCCCCTCTCCCGGAGGGAGAGGGGGCATGCTTACGAGCGAGCTGGATACTGGGGCGCTCCTTGACGCGTCCCTTCTCCCTCCGTGAGAAGGGCAGGATGAGGGGATAAAATGAGATTCCCTCACTCTAACCCTCTCCCAAAGAGAGAGGGAATGGATTAAATAGGTATCAGCGGGTCCTTCGAGGCGCATCATCAATGCTCCACCGCCCGGCCCTTTTGCGGGAACAGGCCGCGGGGTTTTTTCTGGATGAACAGGATGATGAACACCAGCACCAGGATCTTGGCCAGCACGGCGCCGGCCCACGGCTCCAGAAACTTGTTGACCACGCCCAGCGACAGCGCGCCGACCAGCGTGCCCCACAGGTTGCCGACGCCACCAAAGACAACGACCATGAACGAGTCGATGATGTACGACTGGCCCAGATTCGGCCCGACATTGGTCAGCTGGCTAAGCGCAACACCGGCGACACCGGCGATGCCGGAGCCGAGACCGAAGGTCAGTGCGTCGACCCAGCCGGTGCGTATGCCCATCGCGCGCGCCATCGCGCGGTTCTGCGACACGGCGCGCACGTGCAGGCCGAGCCGGGTCTTTTTAAGTATGGCGAGCAGTGCGAAGAACACCATCAGGCTGAACAGCACAATGTACAGCCGGTTATAGGTCAGGCTCAGCACGCTGTTGATCTCCAGCGAGCCGCTCATCCACTGCGGTGTCTCGACCGAGCGGTTGAGCGGCGAGAAGATCGTGCGCACCGTCTGTTGCAGGATCAGGCTGATGCCGAAGGTCGCGAGCAGGGTTTCAAGCGGGCGGCCATACAGAAACCGGATCACGCCGCGCTCGATCGCGATGCCGACCAGACCGGCGACGAGAAACGCCGCCGGTACGGCGACCAGCAGCGACCACTCGATATGATGTGGCATCAGCAGCTGGACCACATAGGTGGTGTAGGCGCCGAGCATGATCAGCTCGCCGTGCGCCATGTTGATCACGCCCATCACGCCGAAGGTGATGGCCAGGCCTATGGCCGCCAGCAACAGCACCGAGCCCAGGCTCAGGCCGAAGAACGCGGTCTCGACCGTACTGTAAAACTCGCGCTTGCCGTCGATGATCCTGATCGCACCGGCGGCGGCCTCGCGTATTTCGGCATCCGGCTCAACGAACTCGCCGTCCGCGCCTTTGGCAGCCAGCGGCACCAGCACGTTACGCGCCTCCGGGTAAAGGCTCGCGCTGAGTTCATCGATCGCCGCGAGCCGCGCGCGTTTGTTGTCGGCATTGACGTCGGCAATGGCCAGCGCGGTGTCCAGCGCCTCGCGCACGCGGCGGCTTTGTTCGTCTTCTCGCGCGGTGCGCAGCAGCGCAACGGCCTCGGGCGTCAGGTCTTTCAGTATCTCCAGCACGGCGCTCAGGCGCGCGTCGGGGTTGTCGCTAGCCAGGCTCAGGCGCGCGATGGCCGCGCGCAGCTGGTTGCGCATGGTGTTGTTGATGATGATTTTTTTGAGATCGCGTTTGACGGCCTCGCCGAGCGCCGCGCCGCTCCCGGCGTCGGTCGTCAGCACGCCGCCGGCAGCGTCCTTCGCTATAACAACACGCCCGTCGTCTTGGGCGTAATACAGGTCGCCGTCGACCAGCGCCTTCAGCGCCGCCAGCGCCAGTGGATTACCGCTTTGTACTAGCGCGTCCACCGCCTGCGCCTTGAGGTCGAAGCTGCGGTCTTTCAGAGCCGCGATCGCGTCGGCGTACGGCATGGGCGCAACCGGCGGCGCGTCGTCGGCCAGCGCGTTATGGCCGCTCAGCAACGCCAGCAGCGTGCATACAATCAGGGTGGGACGGAAATGCGGGAACGGGTGGTTTAACGCAAAGCGCCGTTGCCCGGTCGTCGTGAAACCCAAGATACTGCCCCCTCTCCGTTCTGTGCGCCGACCTTCCAACGAATCGTCATTCCGGGCGCAGCGCAGCGGAGACCCGGAATCCGGCAACACTTTATATCGAAAGCACTGGATTCCCGCCTGTGCGGGAATGACAGCATGCTAAATCAATAAAAACCTCTGCACCTAAAAAATGACGGGCGCCGCGCGGCGCCCGTCCGGTTTTGCTGCTCAGACTACGATCAGAAATTCTGACCCGAGCACTTCTTGGTCTTGGTGTTGTAGTTGCCGCATTTGATCGGCGCGGTCCAGTCGGCGATGATGTCCTTGCTGCCAGGCAGGAAGTCCGACCACGCATCGCCTTCAACCAGGCCCTTGGTCTCCCAGACCACGGCGAACTGGCCGTTGTCCTGGATTTCACCGATCAGCACCGGCTTGGACAGGTGATGGTTCTTGTTCATCACGGCCATGCCACCGGTGAGGTTCGGGAAGGTCAACCCGATCATTGCCTGCTCGACCTTGTCGGTATCAGTGCTGCCGGCCTTCTCGACCGCCTTCACCCACATGTTGAAGCCGATGTAATGCGCCTCCATCGGATCGTTGGTAACGCGCTTCGGGTTCTTGATGTAGGCGTGCCAGTCCTTGATGAACTTTTCGTTGGCCTTGCTATCGACGCTCATGAAGTAGTTCCATGCGGCGAGATGCCCGACCAGCGGCCTGGTGTCGATGCCGGACAGTTCTTCCTCGCCGACCGAGAACGCGACGACCGGGATGTTTTCCGCGGACACGCCCTGGTTGCCGAGCTCTTTATAGAACGGCACGTTGGCATCGCCGTTGATCGTCGAGACGACCGCGGTCTTCTTGCCGGTCGAGCCGAACTTCTTGATATCGGCGACGATGCTCTGCCAGTCGGAATGGCCGAACGGCGTGTAGTTGATCATGATGTCCGCATCGGCGACGCCCTTGGCCTTTAAATACGCCTCGAGGATCTTGTTGGTCGTGCGCGGATAAACATAATCCGTGCCAGCCAGCACCCAGCGCTTCACCCCCAGGTCTTTCATCAGATAATCCACGGCCGGTATCGCCTGCTGGTTGGGCGCGGCGCCGGTGTAGAACACGTTCTTCGACGACTCCTCGCCTTCGTACTGCACCGGGTAGAACAACAGCCCGTTCAGCTCCTCGAACACCGGCAGCACCGACTTGCGCGATACCGACGTCCAGCAACCGAACGTAACGGCGACCTTGTCCTTCTGGATCAGCTCGCGCGCTTTCTCGGCGAACAGCGGCCAGTTGGACGCCGGGTCAACGACGACGGCCTCGAGTTTCTTGCCGAGCACACCGCCCTTCTTGTTCTGCTCGTCGATCAGCATCAGCACCGTGTCTTTCAGTGTGGTTTCGCTGATCGCCATGGTGCCGGACAGCGAGTGCAACACGCCGACCTTGATGGTGTCGGCGGCCTGCGCCGGCAGCACCATGGACGCAAGGCCCAGGACTCCGGCAGTGACAACACCGGTCGCGCGCGCGAACATGCCGGCACGGCTGGTGTGTTTGGTTTGAACGCTCATGATTTCGTCTCTCCTTTGTATGGGTCGGTTAGATCTGCAACTGCGCGCCGATCTGGAACGAGTTCGCGTCGGTTCCCGGTGTCGTTTCGGTGTTGCCGATAACGAACGAGATACGCGCGTTGTGGCCGTCGATGATGTAGTTCAGGCCGACCTCGGTGATATCGGTATCCACACCGGCGCCGCTGACGTCGATGTTCTGCACCCGCACCATCGGCTGCAACTGGCCGATGCCGACCTTCTGCGGAAACAGATAGCTGCCGAGCACGAAGTAGGCGCTGGAATCGGAACCGGTGGCGCCGCGGTCGTAGTCGTAGTAGGCCGCTTCCACCGTCGCAACACCACTGTTGCCGAGTTTCTTCTCGAACAGGCCGTCGACGCTGACGCCGGTGAAGTCACGCGGCGCGGCGGTCGTGCCGAGCGCGTCGGACTGGGTCATCATCGCGACACCGATGGCAAGAATGTCTTTCTCGCCGTAATAGGTGCTGCTGTTGTAGTAACCTGGCTCCGGGTCCCATGCATTGTAGGTCAGGCGCAATGCCAGTTCCGTTTCGTCCTTCTGGTTAGGCGGTGTCCCACCAGTCTCGCCGGTGCCATTAAAAAGACCGGCCTGATATTTAAACTGGCCGCCGCCGGTCTGGCCCCACACCGCGATGCCGTTGTCACGGCCGGCGAAGATTGCCGGATAGGCCTGCGCGGACGGGAAATTCCACGCGTTCAGGTAGTAAGGTCCGGAAAGATTCGAGCGGTCGCTCGGCGGTAAAAAGCGGCCGGTCCAGACGTTGAAGATGTCGGAGAACTCGAACTGCGCGATCGCATCGAGCACCCGCATGTCGCCGTCGGTGCCGGATGAGCCGTCACGCTCGGTGTTGAACGTAAACTTGATGTTCTCGTGGATCTTGCCGTTGACGTAGAGGCGCATGCTGTCGACCACAAAGTCCGACGAGTTGTCCGTACCGTTGAGCGCGCCGTTCTCGACGCTGTCCATGCTGGTGCGCAAACCGGCACCGACGCTGACCGACTTGCCGCCGCCAAATTCGATCGTACCGCCCGCATTGGCGGGCAACGGCAACAGCACCGCCGTACCTAATGCAGCCGCTACCGCGAGATTGATCTTGTTGTTGTTCATTATTGATATCTCCCCCTGCTGAACTACGGTTGACACCAACCCACTGGCTGGATACCACGGCAGAGCAGATTGCATGCCACCGCAGTCAGGTATTGCTAACTGACTGTTTGCAAGATGTTTCGTGCATGATCGACTGCTTATCCACAGCAAACATTGGCCCACGCTTGGTGCACCACGTGTTCCCATGCCCCACAACAGCGCATCTCCCATGAAAATTTCTGACCTACCTCATTCCCGCCTACGCGGGAATGACAACAAAAAACCTCATCGCGTTTCTGGACATCATCGGATAATGAACGGTAATCACACGGCTTCCCGTGTCGCCAGCATCCCCGCGCTGATAACAAACGCGGCAATATCTTCAAGACCCGCGCCGGTCTTCAGGTTCGAGAACACGAACGGCCGCTCGCCGCGCATCCGCTTCGCATCGTGATCCATCACGTCGAGTGACGCACCAACGTGAGGCGCGAGATCGGTCTTGTTGATCACCAGCAGATCGGATTTGGTTATACCCGGCCCGCCCTTGCGCGGAATCTTGTCGCCGGCCCCGACGTCGATGACGTAGATCGTCAGATCGGAGAGTTCTGGGCTGAAGGTCGCGCTGAGGTTGTCGCCGCCGCTTTCGATCATGACCATATCGAGATCCGGAAAGCGCGCGCACAGCTCGTCGACCGCCGCGAGATTCATCGACGCGTCCTCGCGTATCGCCGTATGCGGACAGCCGCCGGTCTCGACACCGATGATGCGCTCCGCCGACAGAGCCTCGTTACGCACCAGAAACTGCGCGTCTTCCCTGGTATAGATGTCATTGGTAACCACCGCGATCCGGTATCTGTCGCGAAGTAAACGGCATAATGCGGCGACCAGCGCGGTCTTGCCGGAACCGACCGGGCCGCCGACGCCGACGCGCAGGGCCGGGCGGGTGATATCCGTTTTCGTTGCAATGTTCACAGGCATGGCGATGTTCTCCTGAAGGTTTCAACCACGACGATCACGAAGAACATGAAGAGCTGTTAATAGTCATCCATTCGCGCCCTTCATAGTCATAAATATGTCCCGTGTCACCGTCGAACGCCGCGAACCGCATCGGTCGCGATCGATGCGGCAAGGGCTTTCCCGTTGACGTTGGCCATTCGTAACCGGATGGACTGGATTCCCTAAATTCACAAACCAAGTGCAACACTCTACTCTGGTTAAGGGGGTGTGGCGATGGGACAAAAGTATACGCAATTGGGGGTGGAGGAGCGGTGCGAGATTGCCCGTCGGCG
>JAHFRU010000039.1 GCA_023266115.1 Gammaproteobacteria bacterium | reverse complement strand
CGCCCATCAGTTTGTCGTGATTGACTCGATCAAAGAACTTTTCCAAATCGAGATCGATCACCCATCCGTAGCCTTGCGCGATGTACTGCTGCGCCTGGGCCACGGCGTGATGCGCCGATCGACGCGGTCGAAACCCGTAGCTGTATTGGGAAAACGTCGGGTCCCATCGCTTTTGCAGAACCTGCATCACCGCTTGCTGGATGAAGCGATCCAGCACCGTGGGGATGCCAAGCTTTCGCATCCCTCCATCCGGCTTCGGGATTTCCACCCGCCTCACCGGTTTCGGTTCGTAGGTCCCGTTCAGCAATTGCTCCCGAATGGCCGGCCAGTGCTGCTTCAGATAGCTGCCGAGTTGATCGACCGTCATCCGGTCGACGCCCGCGCTACCTTTGTTGCCCTTCACCTGCCGCAATGCTTCCTTCAGGTTTGCTCGTTCACATACCTCCTCCAAGATTCGACTCGTGTTGGCTGGGCGTTCGGGCTCACTCACCACCGAGAGCGATTCGATGTCTTCCCGCCCCGCCTGCCGGGCTTCACCCGTCGGCGCCGATGAGAAGTCCAGTCTCAACTGGATATTCAGCCGCTTGTCGCTTTCGAGATTCATGTCCTACTTGCCTCTCCTCTCGTTCGGGCCTTCAGCCATCGTTTCCGGTTCGGCCTATCTGTTGACTCCACCTTTCGGCGACGGAGTGCCTCACTAGCCTTGCCGACGACATGGCCCACTATGCCCTCTGCTGACTTCTGCCCTGCGGTCAGACCGCCTTACGGCGCCCTCAGTCGCCGAAGCGACACAGCGCAGATCTCCTGGGGTAAGTTCAGTCGCTTTCCGTGCACAGTCGCCGGATCTACGCTTCGCATCCTTGATGGATATGGACTTCGCGGTAAGTGGCCCGCTCGTCCGACGCTCGCGCCTTGTACCCGGTTCTTGTCCATCGACTCGCACGTTTGCTCTACGCTTCCTTCAGACCTCGCCTCGCGGCGACAGCCCTTGCGTTGTCGCTAACCCTTCACCTCCATCAGGTTGGGTAGAGGACTTTCACCTCCAAGCTACTGAACATGCCCAGCACACCACTAAATCGCTGCGCGATAGCCCGCTGAAGCGGGGGCCTACCCGAGGGCGCGGTAACCAAATGAGAGATCGTCGATAGCGGGCATGTCGGCCTGTCTTGAGGATCGAGGTGTCGTCAACCTCATCCAAGACAGGAGTTGCCCATGAGTACGGTTACGGTCAGCCCGTTGCGCCAGCGCATGATCGAGGACATGAATGCACGCAAGCTCTGTGCGGGGACGCAGAGGGGCCATATTCACAGCTGCAAGCGGTTCGCTGCATTTCTCAAGCGGTCCCCGGACACGGCCACGGCGGAGGATATCCGCCGGTTTCAACTGCATCTTTCCGAGACGGGCGCGAGCATCTGCAATCGCAACCGCATCATGACCGGGCTGCGGTTCTTGTTTCGCGTGACGTTGCGGCGACTGGATCTTGCGGCCGAGATTTATCACCTCCGTGAGCCGCAGAAGATTCCGCTGGTGATGAGCCCGGACGAGACCCGGCGCCTGCTGGCGGTCGCGAGCAGCCTCAAGGTGCGCGTGCTGCTTGGTCTCGGCTATGGCTGCGGCCTGCGCGCCGGCGAGGTGGTCAGGCTAAAGGTCAAGCACATCGACAGCGCGCAGAAGATCATTCGGGTCGAGCAGTCCAAGAGCCGCAAGGACCGCAATGTCATGCTGTCGCCCGAGACGCTCGAGCTGCTGCGGCAATGGTGGAAGACGCGCCGGCGGGGTTTCGATTCCACAACTCCCGTGGAGGAGCGCTGGCTGTTTCCAGGCCAAAGGCCCGGTAAGCCGATGACAACCCGCCAACTCAACCGCCTGTTCCATGAGGCGGCCGATGCTGCCGGAATCCGCAAGGGCGTAACGCTCCATGCGCTTCGACACTCCTTTGCCACCCACCTACTTGAACGTGGCACCGATATTCGCGTTATCCAGGCGCTGCTGGGGCACGACAAATTGGACACGACGGCGCGCTACGCCCGCGTCGCCACCGGCATGATCGCTGGCATCAAGAGCCCGCTCGACCTGCTGTCGCAGCCTTGCAAGAAGCCCAAGAAGAACAGGAAAGACCAGCCGCCGACGTAACGGCCCGCGGTCATGTCTCGCCCGGTGCTGGAGGTCGCGGATATCTTCCGCGACCACGGAGCGGCGTGGCGTCGTGCCAATGTCGGTCACGTCAGCCTCGACCAGATGAAGGTGATGTCGGCCATCGAGCGCTGCCGCACGGCGGCGCTCGGCGGCCATGTGGCGCGCTGCGAAGATTGCCCGCACACCGTCATCGCCTACAACAGCTGTCGTAGTCGCCATTGTCCGAAGTGTCAGGGCACGGCCGCCAAGGAATGGCTCGCCGCGCGCGAGGCCGATCTGCTGCCGGTGCCGTACTTTCATGTGGTGTTCACGCTGCCGGCCGCCATCGCGGACATCGCCTATCAGAACAAGGCCGTGATCTACGACATCCTGTTCACGACCTCGGCCGAGACCATAACTACCATCGCCGCCGATCCCGAGCACCTCGGCGCCCGCATCGGCATCACCTCGGTGCTTCACACCTGGGGCTCGGCGCTGACGCATCATCCCCATATCCACATGATCGTGCCGGGCGGCGGCATCTCCATTGATGGCACGCGGTGGGTACCGTGCAGGACAGACTTTATCCTGCCCGTGAAGGTTCTCTCGTGCCTGTTCCGGGGATTGTTCCTGGCCAAGCTCGTCGCCGCCCACCGGGCCGGACGTCTGAAGTTTTTCGGCGTCCACGCCCGCCTCGATAACATCAGAGCCTTCAAGGCGTATCTGGCACCGCTGCGCAAGATCGATTGGGTGGTCTATGCCAAGCGGCCGTTCGGCGGCCCCAAGGCCGTGCTCGCCTATCTATCGCGCTACACCCACCGGGTCGCCATCTCCAATCGCCGCCTGATCGCGGCCGACCACACCGGCGTCACCTTCCGGTGGAAGAATTACCGGATCGAGGGGCCTGGCCGCTATCAGACCATGACGCTGTCGACCCACGAGTTCATCCGACGCTTCCTGATGCACGTGCTGCCCGGGGGCTTCCACCGCATCCGGCACTACGGACTGCTGGCCAGTGGCAGCCGCGCCGCCAACATCGCGCGGGCGCGCGAGCTGCTCGCCGTGCCGGTCCGCTCCGAACAGCAGGATACCTCAGAGGCCCAAGCGGCCGACGAACCCTGCATGTTGACGCGACCATGCCCCTGCTGCGGCGGGCGCATGCTCATCATCGAGATCTTCGCGCGCGGCAGCGAGCCAAAGCACCGACCCACGCCCGCGCCGGCCGCGATCAGAATCGACACCTCATGATGCCGTCATCGCTGATCCAGCACCGCACCGAAGCGCGCCATTCTGGCCGGCTCTCGCCCGGCAGCACACCGGCTTGCGCCGATCAGCAAGACTGGCCCGTGATCGCACCGAAAATCCTGTCGAGCAACGTGCGATCCGCTTGTTCGCGCCAGCACGCCCGCCCAGGATTCCAGCTAAAGCGATCCGATCGCCAGCGTCGGCTCAACTTCCCCAACACTCACGCCGGCGTCAAATCCCCATAGCGCCCGCTGCACCGTCGGTGCCCCACATCCCGCGATTTCCTGCCTTGGCGCTTTTCGGACGCCGGCTCTCCGAGCGTGAGGATGGTCTCGGCATCCCGGCATCCGAAAACCTGCACAGACGCAGACATTTGCGCACTCGGTGACTTTGTCGCTGCGCAAGAATATCGTTGGCAGACGCCTTGACCTAGGCCAATACGGATTACCGTAAAAGCTGGACGCGGTTTGCCTAGCATCGAACGGGGAGCTTCGAGATGACCGCTCAAGTGCAACCAAGCGTGACTGATGCCTATCTGAAGACCCCTCGTGCCGCAGCCTTCGCCGGAATCA
>JAHFRU010000016.1 GCA_023266115.1 Gammaproteobacteria bacterium | reverse complement strand
ATCTTGCTTTGCTTCGGATCATACGGAATGAACTTTGGCATTTGTCATCACTCCTGCCGGAATGTTACGCCATTTTATCAGAGCGCTATGACAGCTATTAGGTTTTTCTACAGCCTCAACGACTAAACTAACCGGAGTGCCGCTTTAGGCGCGTCCGGTTGAGCGCCTTGTTGGGCGTCTTGGCTGACAAGAACCGCTTTATTTTTATTGAGAGATGTTCTTGTTTTTTTATTTCGCACTCCCAGACGACAAGGACTTTCCAGCCAATTGAGCGCAGTGCAGCAATATTATTTACGTCACGTTGCTTGTTTCGTTTGATCTTCGGAATCCAATAATCCCTGTTTGATTTTGGCCTGCGAATACCTTCGGAACAGTCGTGCCCATGCCAAAAACAACCATGAACAAAAATGGCATGTTTTCGACCAATCCATACGATGTCAGGTTTTCCGGGTAACTCTTTCCGATGGAGACGATAGCCAGAAAATCCAATATTTCGGCAAAGTTTGCGTACCGCTAATTCTGGTGCTGTATCCTTGCCGCGGATTCGACGCATGTTTTCACTTCGTGTCATCCCCATAACATTTTAGACGGCCAGATCTAGAGGTAGGTCAGAAATGTCTTTTAGGCGGTTCCCGTTTACCATGACGGCTAGAAGATCGGTAGCATCCGACAGGCCGAGATTAGCCAATGTTTCTTGTAACTCATACAAGGCAAAGTGATACACACAATCAATGTCTCCCGTGCCAAGTGCAATAGATGCAAGGCGGCTGGGCGTTGGTTCCGCCGTCACTACGACAACGTGAGGTAGCCGACCCTTGCGATTCCTAATCAAATTCAGTGCTTCTGATCTGGCGTTTTGCGCGCGATCACTGCGAATTGTCCACTTACACGAAATGCTGGCGTGAAGAAGCGGTAAGCCACCATTTTTCTTCCGAAGATTAGCCAGTTTCGAAACGCTGTCATTAATAAGCAGAGCTGGCGCGTTTATCGCCTCGTCGGTTTCGGTATCTCGGACAACGACAATATCAGGCGTAATTGTGTAATCGCTTCCAAGTGCTGCCGCCAATTCAGCATCATTTTTTGCCGCTCTATCGAGTGCGACGAGGTGCGCGTATTGCGCATAGCGGGCGATTTCCAGCCTGTTACGCCCAGATACTTGGTGAATATCCCAAGCGCCAGGGCGAAGGTGTCCAAGCTGTGAAAACGTTTCTTTCACAAAGCTAGCGCATACATCTTCGAACTGATTTCCAGAAGTCTGCCCGGCGATACGCTCCCCGATGGTTTCGGCTTTTAGTAATTCAGCTATCCCTTTTGCGATTGCTTTGCTTGTTGTATTGCTACTATCGGCGTTGCTGACAACGCCGTTGCTATTGATCGTAAGGGTTGCCTCGAGAAGGCTTGCGTGGAATGCTTTACGGGCTTCATAGAATTGGACAAGCGCAGTCACACTAAGCCCTCTTCAAACGGGATTTAGACGCAGCCTGCAACGCTGCATTTATTTGCATGCCAACCATACGAGCAACCGGTGGAGGGAAGGCGTTACCGACTTGACGATAGGCAGCTGTCTTCTTTCCACTGAATTGCCAGTGATCTGGAAAGCCTTGAATGCGCGCAGTCATTCGAACTGTGAGTCTAGGCATGCCAACGAAATCTTTTTCGGGCGGCGCACTAGCGATTCCCATCCCATCAACGCCAATAGAGGCCCATGCTTTTTTTGCCCGGGTTGGCCCAAGGTCGGGGCCTCCGTGTTTTTTGCTTCCTCCTACTAGCGTTGGCGCAATATCACACGCACGCTCTCGCCACTGTCCGGCCCCACGCCAGCCGTTTGCTGCCATCAGATCAAAAAGGGCTTCGCCAACTGTCGGCGGTGGCGAAGCCAGCGCCGACGGCCAATTGAAATATTCTGCTGCGCTTTTCTTTAATGCAACGAAAACAACGCGAGGGCGCAATTGCGGCACGCCAAAATCACTGGCATTCAATAGCCGCCACTCGGCGATGTATCCCAGTTTCTTCAGGTCGGAAATAATTTTTGCGCGATACTCATCGAAAACCGAATCGAGTAAGCCGCGAACATTTTCGAGCATTACGGCTTGTGGCTTGCACTCAGATACTAGCCTGATTGCTTCTGGAAACAGGTCGCGATCATCCTCACTGCCCAATTGCTTGCCCGCTTTTGAAAAAGGCGGGCAAGGTACTCCGCCTGCAAGGAGCTCAACGCCCTTCCACTTCTCGGCTGAATAGTGATGTAGATCGCCTTCAGTGATGTGCCAATGCTTCCGGTTGATTCGAAGGGTTTGGCAAGCTGCCGCTTCAAGCTCTACAAGGCTGACATGATCAAAACCCGCTTGCTCTAAGCCTAGAGCCTGGCCGCCCGCGCCAGCACAGATTTCTATTGATGTAAGTGCCATTTCTCCCTCCAGTACGATTTCAGGCTTATTTTACGTTCTTTGGCCGCGGCTTACCACGTGGGTGCAGACGTGACGCCCAACATGTTTTCGACACCCTAATTGGTGTCTTGTTTTACACCAACATGGTGTGTAACACTTTCTCGTCTTAAATAAATCAATTACTTAAACCGGATATTACCGGGAAATACACCCTAATGAAATCGGCAAGTACACCACGCGCCGCGCCGCCACCCGTGGCGTGACGAATTCATAATGACCTCATCAATCTGCCCTCCGCCGCTCACCCTTACCCCGCCCCAAACCACTTCAAACTGTCATGCAGCTTCACCACCTCGCCGATAATCACCAGCGTCGGGCCGTGCAGTTCGTTTTCTTCGGCGCGTTGCGGCAGGTCTTGTACCGTGCCGACAACCACGCGTTGTTGCGGTGTCGTGCCCTGCTCGATCAGTGCGGCGGGCATCGCCGGTGACATGCCATTCTTGATCAGCCCGGCGCAGATGTCATCAAGGCCGAGCAGGCCCATGTAGATGACGACGGTCTGTTGCGGCTGGACGAGTTCGGTCCAGTTGAGATGCACGGTGTCGTCTTTTCTGTGGCCGGTGACGAACACGACGGACTGCGCGTAGTCGCGATGCGTTAACGGAATACCGGCATAGGTCGCGCAGCCGGAGGCGGCGGTGATGCCGGGCACGACCTGGAACGGGATGCCTTCTTCCGCAAGCGTCGCAATCTCTTCGCCGCCGCGGCCGAAGATGAACGGGTCGCCGCCCTTGAGGCGCAACACGCGCTTGCCCTGCTTCGCGAGTTTCACCAGCGTCTCGTTGATCTCGTCCTGGCGCACGCTGTGAAACGCGGCCTTTTTGCCGACGTACATGCGCTCGGCCTCGCGGCGTACCAGATCGAGTATCGGCGGCGCGACGAGGCGGTCGTACAGCACGACGTCGCACTGCTGCATCAGGCGCAGCGCGCGAAACGTCAGCAGATCGGGATCGCCCGGGCCGGCGCCGACGAGATAGACCTCGCCGAGCGCGGTATCGGTCGCGGTTTCCTTTAGTGATTTTTCGAGCGCCGCCTCGGCCTGTTGGTCACGACCGGCGAACACCATCTCGGCGATTGGACCCTGCAAGACCTTTTCCCAGAACTTGCGCCGTTCCTGCGGGCGGGTGAAATGCTGTTTGACCTGTGTGCGATAACGGCCGACGAGCTCGGCGAGCTTGCCGTAGCCGGCCGGGATCAGGGTTTCGAGCCGAGCGCGCAGCAGGCGCGCGAGCACCGGCGATGCGCCGCCGGTCGAGACGGCGACGATCACCGGACTGCGGTCGATGATCGATGGCAGCACGAACGTGCACAGATCGGGGTTGTCGACGACGTTGACGGGGATGTGACGCGCGCGGCACGCGCTGGCGATGCGTTCGTTCAGCGCACGGTCGTCGGTCGCGGCGATGACGAGCCGCATGCCATCGAGGTCGTCTGCGGAGAAGGATTTGTGACGGTGGTGCGCACCGCCACTTTCTACCAGTGCGCGGCATTGCTGGCCCAGGTCAGGGGCGACGATCGTTACGCGACCGCCAGCGCGCTGTAACAGCGCAGCTTTGCGCGCGGCAACGTCGCCGCCCCCGATCAGTAAACACGGCTGTTCACTAATTCTCAGAAATACCGGGAAGAATTCCATGCCCGATTATCCCGCAAGGCAAGGATTAGATCACGCGCTCGTTGCCGCCGTCCACCGGTAATTGCGCACCGGTGGTTTTGGCAAACAACGGGCCGCACATCTCGGCGGCCAGCTCCGCGACGTCGTGGCTGGTAACCTCGACCTTGAGCACATTTTTTGCCTTGTACTGCTCCACGGTCAGGCCGTAGGACTGCGCGCGCGTTTCCAGCACCTCGGCGGTCCAGATGGCGGTATCGAACACCGCGTTGGGATGCAGGGTATTGATGCGGATGCGGTCCTTGCCCCACTCCAGCGCCGCGACGCGCGCGAGCTGGTTCAGTGCCGCCTTGGATGCCGAATACGCGGCAGCTCCGGGGCCAGGCGCCGAGACATTCTTGGAGCCGATGACAACGACCCGGCCACCATGTTGCGCGAGCTTCAGCAACGGATGACCGAGACGCATGAGGGACAGACTAGCGTCGACGTTGACGTTCATCACGCGCCACCAATCCTCGTAGTGCAGATCGGCGATGTTGCAGCTCTCGGGAAACACGCCGGCGTTCAGCACCAGCATGTCCAGCCCGCCGAAGTGCAGCACGGCCTGTTCCAGCGCGCGTTGCAGCGACGATTCGTCGGTGACATCGCAGGTAACGCCGTAATACTCGGGGCGATCGAGCAGGGTCTCAACCTTGTTATTGATATCCAGGCCGACCACCGCCGCGCCGCGCACCAGAAAGCTGTCAACGCAGGCACGGCCGATGCCGGAGGCCGCGCCGGTAATCATCACGATCTCGCCGGTATAGACCGGCGGTTTGCCGCTCTTGCGCAGCTTGGCCTGTTCGAGGTCCCAGTACTCGACGTCGAAGATGTCTTTTTCGGGAAGCGCGCGATAGCCACCAAGCGCCGCAGCGCGCAGCATGACGTCAATAGTGTGATCATAGATATCACGCACGATGGCCGCGTCCTTCGCGGTACGACCGACGGTCAGCATACCGAGCGCCGGATCAAGCACCACGCGCGGTGCAGCATCAAGCATGGTCTTTTTGACGCGCGACAGCTTGTCGTTGACGTCAAAGTATTTTTTGTATTCGCTGCTATAGCCGGCGACATCAAGCCCCAGCATCGGCACGCGCTTGGTGCGGATCACATGATCCGGTGTCGCCGGGCCCTGCTGCGACAGGCGCGCAACGTCGGGATGGCGGGCGAACGCGCGGCTCTTGGTATCACGCTGCGTCGAAACGATCAGCGGCGCACCGGCGGCTTTGGACAGGCCATCGCGCAACCGGACGATATCGTGCATATGCACCGGCACGTCGCCGGGCGGCTCGGGCATCACCACGTCCCACGCCTGATGCGAGCGCAGATAGTCTTCGGCATGACCCACCAGCTCGATCATGCGCTCGTAGGATTCACGCGCCGTCGCGCCGAACGAGAAGATGCCGTGATTCAGCAACACCATGCCGATCATCTTGTCGGTCAGGTAGCGCTCGACCAGATCGGCGCACATGCGCGCCAGATCAAAGCCGGGCATCACATACGGCACGATCAGCACCGTGTCGCCGTAGATTTCACGCACGCGCTGTTCGCCGCTGGCGGTGTTGGTCACCGCGATCACTGCGTCCGAGTGCGTGTGGTCAACGTACTTGAACGGCAGCACCGCGTGCAGGATCGCCTCGACTGACGGCGTCGGCGCGGACGCGTTGGTCATCTGCGTCTTCAGCTCGTTGACCATCTCGGGGTCGGACAATTCTTTCAGCTTCGCCAGTTTCACCAGATGCGCGAGCCGCACCGGCGCGAAACCCGCCGCCTCGATGAACTCCAGGTCCCAGCCGCTGCCCTTCACATAAAGCAGGTCTTCTGCTTCGCCGAGAATGTTCTGTTCGGTGATCTTGACAGAGGTATTGCCGCCGCCGTGCATCACCAGCGTCTTGTCGCGGCCCAGCAAGCGCGACGTGTAAACACGCTGTTGCAGATCGCCCTGAAATCCGGCGGCCTCGAATTCATTCCAGAGATTTTGCATGGTCGATGTGTGTAAGTTTCGTGATTGTCCGGATTACCGAAAATGTATAGTACCCGTCATTCCGGGCGTAGCGCAGCGAAGACCCGGAATCCAGCCCATAACGAAGCTGCTGCGCCTGCCAATCGCACCGCCATTCGTAACCGGATGGACTGGATTCCTGCTTTCGCAGGAATGACGTTCTTTGGACATGTCGTATGTTCCTTCAGCCCTCTGCCGCAATCGTATCCAGCCCGTTCAAATACGGCTGCAACACACGCGGTACGCGGACGCTGCCGTCCTGCTGCTGATAATTTTCCATGATCGCGACCAGCGTGCGGCCGACCGCCAGGCCCGAGCCGTTCAGCGTGTGCACCAGCTCCGGCTTCTTCGTTGCCGGATTACGCCAGCGTGCCTGCAGACGACGCGCCTGGAAGTCCTCGAAGTTGCTGCACGATGAAATCTCGCGATACTTCTGCTGGCCCGGCAGCCAGACCTCGATGTCGTAGGTCTTCGCCGCCGAGAAGCCGATGTCGCCGGCACACAGCGCCATCACGCGGTACGGCAGCTCCAGCAGTTGCAGTACCTTTTCGGCATGGGCCGTCAGTTTCTCCAGCTCGTTATACGAATCTTCCGGCCGGACGATGCGGACCAGCTCCACCTTTTCGAACTGGTGCTGGCGGATCATGCCGCGCGTGTCCTTGCCGTAGGACCCGGCCTCGCTGCGGAAACAGGGCGTGTGCGCGGTGTAGCACAGCGGCAACCGGTCGGCCTCGACGATCTCGTCGCGCAGCAGGTTGGTCACCGGCACCTCGGCGGTGGGAATCAGGTAGTAGCCCTGCTCGCCACGGACAGCGAACAGGTCTTCCTCGAACTTCGGCAACTGGCCGGTGCCGCGGAAGCTGTCGCGGTTCGCGAGATACGGCACGTAGACTTCGGTATAGCCATGCTCGCGGGTATGCAGATTCAGCATGAACTGGATCAGCGCGCGGTGCAGCGCGGCGAGCGGGCCGGACAGCGTCACGAAGCGACTGCCGGCGATCTTCGCGGCGGCATCGAAATCCATCAGCCCGAGCGCGGCGCCAATATCGACATGGTCCTTCGGCTCGAAGTCAAACGTGCGCGGCTCACCCCGGCGGCGCACCTCGGCATTGTCGTTTTCGTCCTTGCCGTCCGGCACGCTGGCGTGCGGCGTATTCGGGATGGCCAGCAATATCGTGTCGAGCTCGGATTGCAGGGCGGCGAGTCGTTCCTCAGCCTGCTTCAACGCATCGCCAAGATGCGCGACCTCGGCCAGCAATGGCGCAGCATCCTGACCCTGCGCCTTGGCCTTGCCGATCTCTTTGGATTTGGTGTTGCGCTCGTTCTGCAATTGCTGCGTGCGCACCTGCACCTCCTTGCGCTCCGCCTCGAGCGCGGTAAGGCGCGCCGTGTCGAGCTTAAAGCCGCGCCGCGCCAGTTGCCGGGCGATGCTATCGATATCCTGTCTTAACAGTTTGACGTCAAGCACCGCGTTCTACCCCACCATCAGCCGCGCTGGCCAGCGGACAATGTGGCCGGGCTCGATGGTCGTGCTGAGATGCTCGATAATGGTTTGCACCTTGTCCGGCTCATCAAAGAATTCGACGATCACCGGCATATTCAGTCCGGTATCGAACAGGGCCGACGAATGCATCTTGCCGGATTTTCCGAAGCCCGAAATACCGCGAAACACCGTCACGCCTTTAACCTTTTCCCAGTCATGCAGCCGCTTCACCAGCGGATCGAGCTGCCCTTCTGCCTCAGTCAGGTAGATCCGCACCATGGTCACGTCGATCTCGTTCATAGCTGTCTCCCGGCCAGCATTCCGGCCCATGCCGCGCCCAGGCACAGCAGGACGCTGCCAGCGATATTCAACATTGCCTTGGCCAGCGCGCCCTGCTCGACGAGGTTCAGCGTCTCGACGGAAAACGTTGAGAACGTCGTGAACGCGCCGAGCAGGCCGACCAGCAACAGCGCCCGCCACTCGGGCCCGAGACTCGAGCGCTCGAACAGCCAGACATACAAAAACCCCGCCGCCAGCGAACCCAACACGTTGACGACCAGAGTGCCCCACGGAAAGCCACGCCCGAGCAACGCGTATATGCCACTGGACATCCAGTAGCGCAACAGCGCGCCCAGCGCACCGCCAGCGGCGATCATCAGTGTCTGGTTCACATGTTTCCCTTCGCCAGTATTCTAATTGTTTACGACGAAGGACACGAAGAAATTTGCTCGTCATTCCGGGCGTAGCGAAGCGAAGACCCGGAATCCAGTGGTCGTTAGTTGGACTGGATTCCTGCTTCCGCAGGAATGACGGCAAGAACAGCCTCAGCGTCTCCGCTCCTCGGCGGTTCAAGTTATTATCTTTACTTCGTGCCCTTCGTGGTGAATCACTCTTTCTTCTTCTGCCGATCCAACTGACGCAGCTGCGCGAGTTTCTCGCCGATCTTGATCTCCAGCCCGCGCGGCACCGGATGATAATACTGCCGGACCGGCATGTCGTCCGGAAAATAGCGTTCGCCGGCCGCGTAACCGTCGGCCTCGTCGTGCGCGTAGCGGTAGCCCTTGCCGTAGTCCAGCTCCTTCATCAGCTTTGTCGGCGCATTGCGCAGGTGCAGCGGCACGTCGAGCGAGCCGTATTGCTGCGCGTCCGCCTGCGCCGCGCCGAACGCCGTGTAGACCGCGTTGCTTTTCGCGGCGCAGGCCATGTAGACGACCGCCTGCGCAATGGCGAGTTCGCCTTCCGGACTGCCGAGCCGTTCCTGCACGTCCCATGCGTTCAACGCAATATCGAGCGCGCGCGGATCAGCGTTGCCGATGTCCTCGCTCGCCATGCGCACGACGCGCCGCGCGATGTACAGCGGATCGCAACCGCCATCGAGCATGCGCGCGTACCAGTACAGCGTGGCATCCGGATCGGAGCCGCGCACGGCCTTGTGCAGCGCGGAGATCTGGTCGTAGAACATCTCGCCGCGCTTGTCAAAGCGCCGCAGCCCGTTCGACAGGATATCGTTCACCAGCGCCTCGCCGATCACCTCGCGGCCGTCGTGCGGCTCGGTAAGGTCGGCGGCGATTTCGAGAAAATTCAGCGCGCGGCGCGCGGCGCCGTCGGCGGCCTCGGCGAGGCGGTCACGCAGTTCACTGGCGATTTCCAATGGTCGCGCGCCGAGCCCGTGTTTGGCATCGGCCAGCGCGCGATCGATCACCGCACGGATGTCCGTCGCTTCGAGGCGTTTCAGCACATAGACACGCGCTCGGGATAACAGCGCGCTGTTGAGCTCGAACGACGGATTCTCGGTCGTTGCGCCGATGAGCACGAACGTGCCGTCCTCGACGAATGGCAGGAACGCGTCCTGCTGCGCCTTGTTGAACCGGTGCACCTCGTCGACGAACAGTACGGTCCCCTGGCCCTGTTCCCGCAACAGCTGTTTCGCGCTGTCGACCGCGGCACGTACGTCCTTGACGCCGGCGAGCACCGCGGAGATGTTGATGAACTGCGCGTTGGCGCGGCGCGCAATCATGCGCGCGAGCGTGGTCTTGCCGGTGCCGGGCGGACCCCAGAAGATCATCGAGTGGAGGCGGTCGGACTCAATCGCGAGCCGCAGCGGCTTGCCGGGACCGAGCAGATGCGTCTGGCCGGCAAAGTCCTCGAGGCGTTGCGGCCGCATGCGGTCGGCGAGCGGCTGCGTTGCGGCCACCGCCTGGGCGGGGTTACCGAGTTTGGCCGCTGCGTTACTCACCGACCAGGTCAACACCCGGCGGCGGTACGAACTTCAGCCGGGACGGATTGATAACGGGATTGCGCTTCACATTCAGGAACCGGATGCGCGTTTCCTGGCCGAAGGCGTCGGTCAGTTCCATCGCGCGCAGGTGGTCGCGATCGAAGCCGAGCCTGATTGCTTCGACCGTGCTGTCTTTGGCTATCGGCTCCAGTTTGAACCAGGTCAGCCCGTCCGCGTCCTCGAGCTGAAAGATGTCGAACGATTCGTTGAGCGGTTGCGTGCTGCTCAGCAGCTGTGCGGGCATGTCGCCCAGCGCCTGCTTCGCCTGCTTGACGATCACCTGCTCGAGGTCCGGATCGTAGATCCATATCTTGTCGCCGTCGGCCAGTATCAGCTGCTTATACGGGTCGAGATAATCCCAGCGAAACTTTCCCGGTCGCGACAGCAGAAACGTGCCGCTGGCCTGACGCCGCTCGCCGGTCTGCGCGTCGATCTGTTCCTGTTCAAAGTTGGCCTCGATCGTCACGAGATCGGCAAAGTAACGCTCGAGCCGCGGCGGCATGGCGGTATCGGCGGCCGGTACAGTGGCGCACGGTAGCAGCAGGAATAACAGGCACGCGCTGACGCGGCCGCGCGTGGACTGGATGGATGTGTTCATGAGCCTCAGCCTTCAGGTGGTGGGGGTGCCAAAACGTCGCGCGAGCCGTTTGATTCGAGCGGTCCGACCACGCCGGCCGCTTCCATCGCCTCGATCATGCGCGCCGCGCGATTATAGCCGACCTTCAGGCGCCGCTGCAGGCCCGAAATCGACGCGCGGCGGCTTTCCGTAACAATGCGCAGCGCCTGATCGTAAAGGTCGTCCTGCTCGGAATCGCCAAATGCGTCGCCGTTGCCGGAGGCGTCGCCACCGTTTTCGGATTCGTGCAGGATCGATTCCAGATAATCCGGCTCGCCGGTCTTCTTCAGTTCAGCGACGACCTTATGCACCTCATGGTCGGCGACAAACGCGCCGTGCACGCGCACCGGCAACGCAGTACCGGGCGGCAGATAGAGCATGTCGCCATTGCCCAGCAGTTGCTCGGCGCCCATCTGGTCGATGATCGTGCGCGAGTCGATCTTCGATGACACCTGGAACGCGATGCGCGTGGGAATATTGGCCTTGATCAGGCCGGTAATCACGTCGACCGACGGCCGCTGCGTGGCGAGTATCAGATGGATGCCCGACGCGCGCGCCTTCTGCGCGAGCCGCGCGATCAACTGCTCGACCTTCTTGCCGACCACCATCATCATGTCGGCAAACTCGTCGATGACAACGACGATATACGGCAGCGGCTGCAGGGTCGGTTGTTCCTGGCCCTCAAAAATTGTCTTGGCCAGCGGATCGGGCAGCGGCTTGCCTTTCTCCATCGCGTCGGTAACCTTGCGATTATAGCCGCCGATGTTGCGCACGCCGAGCGAGGCCATCAGCTTGTAGCGCTTCTCCATCTCGGCGACACACCAGCGCAGCGCGCTGGCCGCCTGCTTCATGTCGGTGACGACCGGCGTCAGCAGATGCGGCACGCCTTCATAGATGGACAGCTCCAGCATCTTCGGATCGATCATGATCAGGCGCACGTCGTTCGGTGTCGCGTTGTACAACAGGCTCAGTATCATTGCGTTGATGCCGACCGACTTGCCGGAACCCGTCGTGCCGGCGACCAGCAGGTGCGGCATGCGCGCCAGATCGACCACCACCGGACGACCGTCGATCTCCTTGCCGAGCGCCAGCGCCAGCGGCGAGGCGGCCTCGTCGTACTCGCGCGACTTCAGAATCTCGCTGAGCCGCACGGTCTCACGGTGTTCGTTGGGAATCTCCAGCCCTATCGTCGACTTGCCCGGGATGACCTCGACAACGCGCACGCTGATCACTGACAGTGCGCGCGCCAGATCCTTGGAGAGATTGGTGATCTGGCTGACCTTGACGCCCGGCGCCGGCCGCAGCTCGAAACGGGTGATGACCGGGCCGGGATGGACGGACTCGACCTCGACCTCGACATCGAAATCGCGCAGCTTGATTTCGACCAGACGTGACATCGCCTCCAGCGCCGCGTCCGACATCTGCCGGCCGGACGGCTCGGCGTCGTCGAGCAGCGCCAGTGACGGCAGCTCGCTGTTCGCCGACGGATTGAACATCGGCACCTGCCGGTCCTTTTCCGCCCGTTCGCTGATTTCGATCTTCTGGATGACCGGCTCGATACGCGGTGTTGGCCGGTTAATAACGCGGGTCTTCTCGACCGGCACAGGCGCCGGTGCCGGACGCGCGGCCCTGGCGCGGCGACGCTCCTGCCAGGTTTCCCACAATCGCATCGCGAACTGCTGGACCGACGCGAGAACGATCAACGTGTAGCGCCCGGTGGTGTCCGTCACCTTGATCCACGACAGGCCGGTAAACAGTGTCACCCCGGAAAGAAACAGCGCCAGCAACAGCAGCGTCGCGCCGACAAAACTGAACAGGTGGACGAGGCCCTTGCCGACGGAATCGCCCAGTATGCCGCCGGAGTTCAGCGGTAACGACGATGCCGGATCGGCAAAATGCAACGCGGCCAGCGCCGCGCCACCGACCATGGTCAGGACAAATCCGGCGCCACGCAAGACGAACAGCCGGCCGTCCGCCGGTGCGTTGCCATTGCTGCCGTGATACAACAGCCAGCCGGCGTAACCGGCCATGACCGGAAACAGGTAGGCGAAATATCCGAACAGATACAGAAACACGTCGGCAAACCATGCGCCCACCACGCCACCGCCATTGGCGATATCGCCACCGGCGCCGCTGTGAGACCAGCCGGGATCGGTGGAGTGGTAGGTAAACAGCGCGACGAGCAGATAGATTGCGATGGCGCTGAACACCAGCAACGCGCCTTCGCGCAGGCTGTGGCTGCCCAGTGGCTGGGCGCCGTCTTTTTTTAATACCATCCGTGCCAAGACCTTACCCTTTACGCCAAGAAAACCCCTTACTCATCGAATACTAAAAGAAATATCTACTAAAGCAAAGTTTTAATATGGGGATTCACAACCTCGCCGTGACTGAGGTTGATGCCGGCATACAACGCGGGATGCTCCCACCACTTGTCCTGCGTGAGCTTGAATACATACGGCAACAGCGCCGCGGATAAGGCCTGCGACGCGCTGCGCGGGACGGCGCCGGGCATATTGGTGACCGCGCAATGCACGATGCCCTCCCAGACAAATGTCGGCTTCGAGTAGTCCGTCGGGCGGGTGGTCTCGATGCAGCCACCCTGATCGACAGAAACATCGACAATGACACTGCCGTTGCCCATCTTCCTGACGGTGTCCGCCGACACCAGATGCGGCGCTCGCTCGCCGGTGACCAGCACCGCGCCTATCAACAAATCGGCGTTCACCACGGCCTCCTCCAGCGTCGCGGCGAACGGATGCAGCCCCGTTACGTTGTTGCCCAGTGCGCGCACCTGCTCGAGTCTTTCCCGGCGCAAATCGAACACGGTAACCTGCGCGCCGAGCGCCGCCGCGACAATCGCCGCGCTATGCCCCACCACGCCGGCGCCGAGAATCACGACGCTGCCGCGTTCCGCCGCCGGCAGACCGCCGAGCAGGATGCCCTTGCCGCCGTTCGGGTGATACAGCAGGTTCATGCCGATCTGCGTCGCCAACCGGCCGGCGATATCGCTCATCGGCGCGAGCAGCGGCAATCGCCCGCCGGACTCCTCCACCGTTTCAAACGCCACCGCGGTGAGACCGATGTCGCGCAGTGCGATGAGTAGATGTGGATTGGCGGCGAGATGCAGATAGCAGAACAACAGATGCTCGGGACGTAGCAGCGCGAGCTCGCTGGCCAGCGGCTCCTTGACCTTGAGGATCAATTCGGCATCGCCATACACCGCCGCCGCATCCGGCAGGATGTCGGCGCCAACGGCGCGGTAATCGTCGTCACGGTAACCGCTGAGGATACCGGCACCGGTTTCCAGCAGCACGGTGTGCCCGCGTACGACGAGATCCGCCACCGCCGCCGGTATCAGTCCGACACGGCCTTCCAGCACCTTGATTTCACGCGGCACTCCAATTCGCATTTGCACTCCCTTTATTCTTTACTAGCGCGGGGGCATCACGTACCATGCCCCGGCGTTTTGCATTCCGTTTAGCGCGAGTCTAGTTTGATACCCGGCTTGAAAAAAGGCCCTGCTGCTGCCGCCATCCGGAGTATAAGCAACTCGGTCGCGCGTTGACCAGAATGACGCGCTTGCCCAGGCGGGGCAAGCACCGTTTCAGCCTGCGCGGATTGTGGTTACCTCTTCACGACTGGACAGCATCGATGAGCAACACGAAACATTGCCGATTACTGATACTCGGGTCCGGCCCTGCCGGCTACACCGCCGCTGTCTATGCCGCGCGCGCAAACCTGCATCCGGTCATGGTCACGGGCGTGGAACAGGGCGGGCAGCTGATGACCACGACCGATGTCGACAACTGGCCCGGCGATCCCGACGGCGTGCAGGGACCGGAACTGATGCAGCGCATGCTCAAGCATGCCGAACGGTTCGACACCGAAATCATTTTCGATCATATCAACAAGGCGGAACTGGATAAAAAGCCTTTCCGCCTGACCGGTGACAACGGCGTCTACACCTGCGACGCGCTGATCATTGCGACCGGTGCGTCGGCGAAGTATCTCGGCCTGCCGTCCGAAGAGACCTTCAGGGGCCGCGGCGTCTCCGCCTGCGCGACCTGCGACGGCTTCTTCTACAAGGGCCAGAAAGTGGCCGTGATCGGCGGCGGCAGCACCGCGGTCGAGGAGGCGCTGTATCTGTCGAACATCGCGTCGCACGTGACACTGGTACACCGGCGTGACAAGCTGCGCTCGGAGAAGATACTCGCCGACCGGTTTATCAGGAAAACCACACAGGGCAATGCGGCAATCGAGTGGCATCATGAACTCGACGAGGTGCTGGGAGACGCCAGCGGCGTCACCGGCGTCCGGCTGAAAAGCGCGCTGGACGGCGCCACCAAGCAACTCGACGTCGCGGGGGTCTTCATCGCGATCGGTCACAAGCCGAACACCGATATCTTCACTGGACAGATCGAGATGGATCACGGCTACATCAAGGTCAGTGCCGCCACCACGGGCATGGCGACCGCCACCAGCATCCCGGGCGTATTTGCTGCGGGCGACGTCTCCGACCCGACCTACCGCCAGGCGGTCACCTCGGCGGGGTCCGGCTGTATGGCGGCGCTGGACGCGGAAAGCTATCTCGACGATCTCGCCGAGCAGGGATAGGAAAGCTCGGGCTAACGCTTCTTCGTTGTCATTCCTGCGAAAGCACGACTGCATGGATATGCGGGAGGTAGGGTCGCGCCTGGAACAGCGACCGAGGAATCCAGCCCGTCCGGTTACGAAAGGCTCATACAGGCGGGAAGGCAGCGGCTTCGGCAGGGACTGGATTCCGGCGCGGCGCTCGTGCGCCGTCCGGAATGACGGGTCCATCAGACGCGTTACCCGGCCCATGCGTGCCCATGCGCTGCGCTGTGCTAGACTGGCTGTCAACGTGCACTGACAGCGAGGAAGCACCATGTCGGCACCCCCCGACAAGCGGGATCTTCCGAGAATACCGGTCGACAGCGCGGTCGTTTACAGCCAGTTCGGTTCGGGCGGGATATATCATGGCCGCGCCCGCAATCTCAGCGGCAGCGGCATTCTTTTCACTACTCCTCACCGCCCCATTCTCGGCTGTCGGCTGAATCTGCACATGCGCTCCGGTCCCGGCCGCATTCCATCCCTAAAGGCAATTGTCGAGGTGGTGCGCATCACCCCGGCGACCGGTCGCGACCAATTCCAGGTCGCCGGGAAAATCCGCGAGGTACCCGCCTAGCCGGCCCGCGTATAGGCCGCCCGGTCAGCCCTGGCAGTGTCTGCTTTTCCCGCGCGCGCCGGGTTTCGCTTTACAATAAGCGCATGCGCGTCGTTACGCATGAGCACATCGACAGTATTGCAGCGCCCGCCTGGAATGCCGTCGCCGGCACCACCAATCCGTTTCTGCGCCATGCGTTTTTTGCGGCGCTCGAGCATCAGCACTGCGTCGGCACGGGAACGACGTGGCAACCACATTACCTTGCGGCCTATGAAGGCGACGTGCTGGCCGGCGTGCTGCCGATGTTTATCAAGCACGATTCATTCGGCGAGTTTGTCTTCGACTGGTCGTGGGCGCAGGCCTACGAATCCTCGGGACGCCATTACTATCCGAAACTGGTGGTCGCCGTGCCGTTTACACCGGTCACGGGCCGCCGCCTGCTGGTCAACGAAACGTCCGCGCAGCGCGACCACGTCGCATCAATGCTGGTCGATGCAGCGCGCGAACTGGCGAGCCGGGCCGGTCTGTCTTCGCTGCATTTCCTGTTCACCAACACCGATGACTCCCGCCTGCTGTCGCTGCGCGGCGACCTGGTCGAGCGCACTGGATATCAGTATCACTGGCACAACCCCGGTTACCGCGACTTCAACGATTTTTTGAACGCGTTCACGTCAAAGAAACGCAAGAACGTGCTGCGCGACCGGCGTCTGATCCGCGAGGCGGGCGTGGAGATCGACGTGCTGACCGGCGCGCAAATTACCGGGTCGCTGTGGAATACCTACTACGGATTCTATGCGTCGACTATGCGGCGCAAGGAAAACATCAATGCGTTGTCGGCGGAATTTTTTCATGAAATCGGCGAAAAGCTGCCGGAAAACATCATGCTGGTGATGGCCAGGCAAAACCGGGAGTACGTCGGCGGGGCCTTTTTCATGCACGATGCGGGCAGCCTCTACGGCCGCTACTGGGGCTGCAATCGCGCGATTCCGGGGCTGCATTTCGAAGTCTGCTATTATCGTCCCATCGAGTTTTGTATCGAACGGGGTCTGCAACGCTTTGAAGCCGGCGCGCAGGGTGAACACAAGATCGATCGCGGATTCGTTCCGGTGGAAACCCGGTCGGCGCACTGGATCGCCGACCCTGCAGGTCGCTCAATGATCGAGGATTTTGTCGATCACGAGCGCCATGTTATCGCCAATTATATTGAGCGTGCGTCAGCACTGACGCCGTACAAGCGGGATCGATCGTCATGCGCATCAACCTCTGTCGCCAGCGCCGGGCGCCGGAGCCTGGCGGGATGAACGGGCCGGTGTGGATCAGCCACTGTGACGAGCAATCCGGCTGCATGTTTCCGGACGCGGCGCTGGCGCTGCCTGAGCCGAACGGATTACTCGCCGTCGGCGGCAACCTGGAACCGGCGTCGCTGATCAACGCGTATCGCAACGGCATCTTCCCGTGGTTCAGCGCCGACCAGCCGATCCTGTGGTGGTCGCCGGATCAGCGTACCGTACTGTACCCGGACGAAATACGCATCGCGCGCAGCCTGCATAAAACCATCAAATCGCAACCCTACGAGATCCGCCTGGACACGGCGTTCGAAGACGTCATCCGCGCGTGCGCCGCACCGCGCCAGGATGGCGCCGGAACGTGGATTACCGACGACATGATGCGCGCCTACATCCGGCTGCACGAGCTGGGCGTCGCGCACAGCGCCGAGGCATGGCACAACGGCCGCCTGGTCGGCGGGCTGTACGGGGTGGCGCTCGGACGGGTTTTCTTCGGCGAATCGATGTTCTACCTCGCCCCCGACGCGTCAAAAATCGCGTTCGTCACGCTGGTTCAACAATTAGTCCGCTGGGGCTTCGCACTGGTTGATTGCCAGATCGCGTCGTCGCATCTGGCCCGGTTCGGTGCGCGCCCGATTCCACGCGTGCTGTTTCTTAACCATCTGCGAAAACTGTGCGCAACGCTGCGCTCGCCAGTGCGCTGGCGCATGGACGATTACCGGTCGTTACACGGCTTGAGCCCGGACTGACAGCGCCATGCACTTTCAGCCACGCCCACCGTTAACTACCGATGCACTGACATTCGTATCGACACCGCCGCATCGTTGCAGCTACCTGCCGGAGCGGGAAGCGCGCACCCTGGTCGCGGACCCTGATCTGCTGATCGATACCAGGCATTACAGCTACCTGGCCGAACACGGCTTTCGGCGCAGCGGCCGGTACTTCTACCGCCCGAGCTGTGCCCGGTGCAGCGCCTGCGTCCCGGTGCGTGTATCCGTTGAGCGTTTCCTGCCCAACCGCAGCCAGCGGCGCATCTGGAAACGTAACCAGGACCTGACCGTAACCGCACGGCCGCCCGGTCTGGACGACGAACATTTTCAGCTCTACAAACGTTATCTCGCGGCGCGCCACGGCGATGGCGAGATGGCGGGACACACGGCGGCGGAATATCTCGCCTTCCTGGCGAACCCCGATATCGAGTCCGCCTTTGTGGAATTCCGCGACTGCGATCGGCTGGTGGCCGTCGCGACTACGGATTACCTCGAACAGGGCTTGTCGGCGATTTACACGTTCTTTGATCCGGACTGCAAGGACCGTGGTCTCGGCGTGTACACCGTGCTGTGGCAGCTGAGCGAGGCCCGCCGCCGTGACCTGCCGTGGCTGTTTCTAGGGTACTGGATCAGTGAATGCAGGAAGATGCGTTACAAAACGCTGTACCGGCCGCACCAGTTGTACCGCGATGGCCGGTGGGTCTGGGTGGATACCGCACAAACCGCCTGAATCCGGTTATAATGCCGAGCTACCGGCAGCGGCATCCGCCGCCGGCGGATTTTCGCGACGTTCATACTAAAGGTTGTTATGGCAAAAGAAGAAAATATTGAAATGGAAGGCACGGTTCTTGAAACATTGCCGAACACGATGTTCCGGGTACAACTCGACAACGGACATACCGTGACTGCACATATTTCCGGAAAAATGCGCAAGAACTATATTCGGATACTGACCGGCGACAAGGTCACCGTGCAAATGACCCCCTACGATCTGACCAAAGGGCGCATCACCTATCGTGCCCGCTAGTGTGCGGCAGTACCCGCTAGTGTGCGGCAGTAGCGGCGCTAGCCTGCCGGCAGAGTCGCCTCACTCCCCTCGAAATCGATCACCAGCGAACCACGCTGTTCGCCGATGCGAATGTTCCCGCCCTTGGCGAGCCTGCCAAACAGCAGCTCCTCGGCCAGCGGTTTCTTGATGTGCTCCTGGATCAAACGTGCCATCGGACGTGCACCCATTTTCGGATCATAGCCGCGTTCGGCAAGCCAGCGGCGCGCCGCGTCATCAACATCCAGTGTGACATGCTGCTGCTCGAGCTGCGCCTCCAGCTCGACGATAAATTTGTCGACCACAAATGAGATCGTCTGCGCGTCGAGCGGTTTGAACTGGATCGTCGCCGTCAGCCGGTTGCGAAATTCCGGACTGAAGATGCGTTTGATGGCTTCCATGCCGTCACTGGAATGATCCTGCTGCGTAAAGCCAATTGACGCCCGGCTCACCTGATCGGCGCCGGCGTTGGTGGTCATCACCAGTGCAACATTGCGGAAATCCGCCTTGCGTCCATTGTTGTCCGTTAGCGTACCGTGATCCATTACCTGTAATAACAGGTTAAACACGTCGGGATGCGCCTTCTCGATTTCGTCGAACAGAATCACCGAGTGCGGGTGCTTGGTCACCTCTTCGGTCAGCAGCCCTCCCTGATCGAAACCGACGTAACCGGGTGGCGCACCAATTAATCGCGATACGGTATGACGCTCCATGTACTCCGACATGTCGAACCGGATCAGCTCGATACCCATGATTTTCGCCAGCTGACGCGTGAGTTCCGTTTTGCCCACGCCGGTCGGACCGGCGAACAGGAACGCGCCGATCGGTTTCTGGGATTCCCCCAGACCCGAACGCGCCATCTTGATCGCACTGGCGAGCGTATTGATCGCCTCGTCCTGACCGAACACGACGAGCTTCAGGTCACGCTCCAGCGTGCGCAGCCGGTCCTTGTCGGAGGCCGACACGCTACGCGACGGAATCCGGGCGATGCGCGCCACAATCTCCTCGATATCGCGGACGCCGATGGTCTTCTTGCGCTTCGACACCGACAACAGTTGCTGGCTGGCGCCGGCCTCATCGATAACGTCGATTGCCTTGTCCGGCAGGTTGCGATCTGTAATATAGCGGTCCGACAACTCCGCGGCCGCGCGCAACGATTCGTTTGAGTACTTGACGTGATGATGCTCGGTGAACCTGTCCTTCAGGCCGCGCAGGATCTGCACGGTCTCCTCGACAGTCGGCTCGACAATATCGATTTTCTGGAAACGGCGCGCCAGCGCACGATCCTTTTCGAAAATACCGCGATACTCCTGGTACGTGGTCGCACCGATGCATTTCATATCGCCGGACGTGAGCGCCGGCTTGATCATGTTGGACGCGTCCATCACGCCGCCGGAAGCCGCTCCCGCGCCGATCACGGTATGAATTTCGTCGATGAACAAAATTGCGCCGGGCTCGCTCTTCAACTGCCCCATCACGGCCTTGAAACGCTTTTCAAAGTCGCCGCGATACTTGGTACCGGCCAGCAGTGCGCCCATATCGAGCATGTAGATCGTGCTGTTCTTCAGTATCTCCGGCACGTCACCTTCGACAATTTTCTTTGCGAGACCTTCGGCAATCGCCGTTTTGCCGACGCCGGCCTCACCGACCAGCAGCGGGTTGTTTTTGCGCCGCCGGCACAGTACCTGGGTCGCACGCGCCAGCTCTTCCTTGCGGCCAACCAGCGGATCTATCTTGCCCTGACGCGCCAGTTCATTCAGATTGGTCGCAAAACTGTCGAGCGGCTTCTTACCAGGCGCCTCACGCCCCGCTTCCTCGTCCGCGGGGGAAACGAGGCTTTCCGGTTCCTCGCCATGTACCTTGCTGATGCCATGGGCGATGTAGTTCACGATATCCAGCCGCGTGAGATCCTGCTTGTTCAGGAAGTAAACCGCCTGCGAGTCCTGTTCGCTGAATATTGCGACCAGCACATTGCCGCCGGTCACTTCGTGCTTGCCGGATGACTGGACGTGAAATACCGCACGCTGCAATACCCGCTGGAACCCAAGCGTCGGCTGGGTCTCGGAGGCGCTATGTTCGGATAACCGCGGCGTCGTTTCGTCAAGAAACTTTGCCAGATCGGACTTGAGAACCGGGATATCGACACCACAGGCGCGTAACACACCGGCGGCAATCGGGTTATCGGTCAACGCGAGCAGCAAATGCTCGACGGTCATAAACTCATGATTCTTTTCGCGCGCTTCCCGGAAGGCTAAATTAAGCGTGAACTCGAGCTCTTTGCTAAGCATGACAGTCGTCTCTCATTGACCTGGATCGGGAATCAGGCTTCCTCCATGACGCATTTCAGCGGATGGTTGTTATCGCGCGCGTATTGATTGGTCTGCTCGACCTTCGTCTCGGCGACGTCCTTGCTGTAAACGCCACAAACGCCCATGCCACGGGTGTGCACATGCAACATCACCTGGGTCGACTTCTCGCGGCTCAGGTGGAACAGGGTCTCCAGCACCTTGACCACAAAATCCATCGGTGTGTAGTCGTCGTTCAACAGCAATACCTTGTACAACGGTGGTTGCTTAAGCTTCGGTGCCGCCTCCTTCAGGGCGACGCCGTCATCTTTACCCAATTGCGAAATGTGCTTGCGCTGGTCGCTCATAATGGAATTGATTCTACTCTATACCCACCGGTCCTTCATATACTTAGCTGCAATGACGGCGGGCTCCTTAGAAAGAAAGCAATATTTGCGCCATACCGGGCAGGGCGACTGGCGGTTCTGACGAGACCGCCGTGTATCTGCACCCATGACCGCTACATTGGTACAAAGCAACTCCCGATGTAAATCGCAGATACCACCACGACCACTAATCCATGAGCAAACCACGGATTAATTTCCTGTTGACTCTCCAAATGAGAACGGTTAACAATTGGATCCGAGCAGTTCCCGGACAACAACGTTAAAAAGAGTCGAGCTATGGATGCCCCAAATAAAGATATGGAAGTACAGCGTCACGCAGACGGTGACGATACAGCGTTAAGCAATCATGAACGTGGCCCGATCGTTCACGGTGTTGTCAAGTGGTTCAGCAATGCCAAAGGTTACGGCTTTGTCTGTACCGAGCACTGTAGCGGCGATATCTTTGCGCACTTTTCCGCAATATCGGCGGAGGGCTACAAGACTCTGAAGAAAGGACAGCAGGTACGCTTCGAACTCGTCACCGGACCCAAGGGAAGCTTTGCCAGCAACATCGAACCCATCGACAACAACGCCGTCACTGGCGCCGCGCCTCAGGCGGCGCTTGCCGGCGCAACCGGTCGCGATAACTGACCGCGTGCAATAAAGGCCGTTACGGCGGCTATTAACCAACGCGGCCACCAATATCTCCGCAGGCCACCATTGTTCAAGCGGCTAAAGCGCTTGAACAATGGCGCCAGGTTTGTCCACGCGACCGTTTTTCCGCTTACATATGCGCAATGACCGCTGCGCCGAACCCCGAACAGCTAAGCAGCTTGGCGTCGCTCATCAGCCTTTCAAAGTCGTACGTAACGGTGCGCGCCGCAATCGCTCCTGAAATGCCTTGAATCACGAGATCGGCGGCCTCGATCCAGCCAAGATGCCGCAGCATCATTTCGCCAGAAAGAATCAACGACCCGGGATTAACCACGTCCTGCCCCGCGTACTTCGGCGCGGTTCCGTGCGTCGCCTCGAACATTGCCACCGTATCCGACAGGTTGGCACCGGGCGCGATGCCGATACCACCCACCTGCGCCGCCAGCGCATCCGAGATGTAATCGCCATTGAGGTTGAGCGTCGCGATGACGCTGTATTCAACGGGCCGCAACAGTATCTGCTGGAGAAACGCGTCGGCGATCACGTCTTTGATAACGATCTCGTTGCCGGTTTTCGGATGCTTGAAGGCGCACCACGGCCCGCCATCGATTTCCCTGGCGCCGAATTCCTGCTTCGCAAGCTCGTAGCCCCAGTCCTTGAAGCTGCCCTCGGTGAATTTCATGATGTTGCCCTTGTGCACCAGTGTCACCGACTCGCGATGGTTGTCGATGGCATACTGAATCGCCTTGCGCACCAGCCGGTAGGTACCTTCCTGGGACACCGGCTTGATACCGATTCCGGAAGTCTTCGGAAAGCGTATCTTGGTGACGCCCATTTCATTCTGCAGAAAGTCGATGATTTTTTTCGCTTCCGGCGTGCCGGCCTTCCATTCAATGCCGGCATAGATATCCTCGGAATTTTCACGAAAGATCACCATGTCGGTTTTTTCCGGGGCCTTCAGCGGGCTGGGCGTGCCGGGGAAATAACGTATTGGCCGCAGACACAGGTATAGATCAAGCTTCTGGCGCAACGCGACGTTCAGCGAACGGATGCCGCCACCGACCGGCGTAGTCAACGGCCCCTTGATGGATACGACATAATCGCGTACTGCAGTCAGGGTTTCATCCGGCAACCAGGTGTCCTTTCCGTATACCTGCGTCGCCTTTTCACCAGCGTAGACCTCCATCCATGCGATGGATTTTTTACCGCCGTAGGCCTTGCGGACCGCGGCATCGATGACCTTGCGCATCACCGGCGTGATGTCCACGCCGATGCCGTCACCTTCGATAAACGGGATGATCGGCCGCGCCGGCACATCCAGCGAGCCGTTCTTGTTGACGCGGATCTGTTCCCCATCTTTGGGAACTGTGACTTTATCAAACGACATATAATCTCCCCGTATACGGTCGGCACAAGAATAAACGATTCATATTAGCAGCTGCCCGAAGCCTCGGCGAACTTCATCCTGCATATTGGCGCGATATACAATGACAGATAATCGTCATCCTGTACCAGCGTGCAGTCGCGGGGCGGGCCTAATCCGGCGCAATTCGGGGACCCATGTCTACTGTCATCCTGTTTAACAAACCGTACGGCGTCCTCACCCAGTTTACCGACAGCGAACACCGCCCGACGCTGGCCGATTACATTCCGGTGCAGGGTGTTTATGCGGCCGGGCGCCTCGACCAGGACAGCGAAGGCCTGGTGATACTGACCGGCGACGGCGCGCTGCAGCAGCGCATTTCGAATCCGCGACACAAACTGGCGAAGACCTACTGGGTTCAGGTCGAAGGCGAACCGACGGATGCCGCGCTTGATACGTTGCGGCGCGGGGTCCGACTGAAAGACGGGACGACATTGCCCGCCGTTGCCAGCCGCATCGAGGAGCCGGCGATCTGGGACCGCGATCCACCGATACGTTATCGCGCCGCTATCGCGACCGCGTGGCTTGAACTTACCATCACCGAGGGCCGCAACCGACAGGTACGACGCATGACGGCCGCCACCGGCTATCCAACACTGCGCCTCATTCGGTGCGCAGTCGGACCGTGGCGCATCGACGGGCTGGCGCCGGGCGCATGGCGTCGCCTGGAGGTTTAGCGCCAGGCAGCGCGCGTCGGCGGAGCACTGGCCCGCCGGTCGATAGCGCCACCGCCAGCGGGCAGAAACCCCGCCCGCCATGTTAATATTCGCGGATGATTTGGAGACCCAACGTCACTGTCGCGGTCGTGGCCGAACGTGACGGAAAATTTCTGATGGTGGAAGAGAATGTCAGCGGCCGGCTGGTGTTGAACCAACCGGCCGGCCATCTCGACGAGGGCGAAGGCCTGCAACACGCCGCGACCCGCGAGGCCCTTGAGGAGACGGCATGGCACGTCGTGCCGGAATCGCTGGTCGGCATATATCGCTGGCAGATGCCGGAAAGCGCTACCACCTATTTGCGCGCGTGTTTTTCGGCGCGTTGCGTGGATTTCGACAGAACGCGCGAACTCGATACGGGTATCGAACGCGCGATCTGGCTGTCATATGACGAATTAAAGGGGCGCGCCGGACAGATGCGCAGCCCAATGGTGATGCGCTGCGTCGACGACTACCGCGCCGGGCATCGTTTCCCGCTCACCCTGCTATGTGACCTCTAGCGCCATGGGGGCACACCAATTGAATCTTACATCTGTACCGGACGCGGCGGGCGACAACGCCGACCCGGCCATGCGCGTTGTTGTCGGCATGTCCGGCGGCGTCGACTCGTCCGTCGCGGCGATGCTGCTGGCGCGCGCCGGGTGTGAGGTGAGCGGGCTGTTCATGAAGAACTGGGATGAGAATGGCGCCGGCCTCCCGGAAAACAGCCCGTGCACCGCAGCAGACGACATGAAGGATGCGTTGCACGTTTGTGAGCGGCTCGGGATCGCACTGGACGGCGAGGATTTCTCGGGCGCGTATCGTGACCGTGTGTTCGGATATTTCCTGGCAGAACACATCCGTGGGCGCACGCCGAATCCGGATATCCTCTGCAACAAGGAAATCAAGTTCAAGGTGTTTCTCGAGCATGCGTTGACCCGTGGCGCGGACCGGATTGCCACTGGCCATTATGCGCGAACTGATTGCGTCGACGGCCGCTATCGCCTGCTGAAGGCGCGGGATTTGAGCAAGGACCAGAGCTATTTTCTGTATACGCTGGGACAGCGCGAACTCGCTGCGACGATATTCCCGCTTGGCGAGCTGACCAAAACCGAGGTGCGGCGCCTCGCGCGGGAGACCGGGCTGGAAAATCACGCAAAGCGCGACAGCACCGGCATCTGCTTTATCGGCGAACGGGATTTCGCCGGCTTCCTGCGTCACTATTTTCCCGCCCTGCCCGGTGAGATGCGCACGCCAGAAGGCGAATACGTCGGCGCCCACCAGGGCCTGATGTTCCATACCATCGGCCAGCGTCAGGGCCTCGGACTCGGCGGCCGCAGCGGCTGCAGCGGCGAGCCGTGGTTCGTGGTCGGCAAGAATCTCAAGCAGAATGTACTAATTGTCGCGCAGGGGCATGAGCATCCGCTGCTCTACAGTACCTCGCTGACGGCGACGCACCTGCACTGGGTGGCGCGGCAGACGCCTGCAAGCCCGCTGCGTTGCGGCGCGAAAATACGCTATCGACAGGCCGATCAGAGCGGCGAGATCACCCTGACAGGGATGGATCAGTGCCGGGTTGTTTTTGATGCCCCGCAACGCGCGGCAACACCCGGCCAGTCGATCGTGTTCTACCAGGGGGATGAATGCCTCGGCGGTGGCATCATCGACGAAACCACCAATCATGTTTAACGTTATCGACTGTACTTCCGGCGGCGTTACCATGTCACCGCCGAAATGCCACCCGTTTCCGGACCACCGTGTCTAGCACGCTGCGCGATCGCACGCTCGCCCTGGCTGGTATCGCTCAGGCTGCGGCGCTGGTAAAACAGGTTGCGCGCACTGGCGCTGCAGACGAGGCCGCGTTCGCGACTAGTCTCTACAGCATATTCCAGACGCAACCTGACGCTACGGCAGCGGTCTACGCCGGCGTCGATCGCCTCGCGCCCGGACTCCGGCTGCTGGCAAAACAGCTCGGCACGGAAAATCAGGCCCGCGACATTGAGATCGCAAAATACATGATCGGCGTGATGACACTGGAGCGGCAACTGGCCAAGCGCCCGCAGGTGCTCACGGAAATCGCCGCCGGCATCGAAAGAATCCGGCGCCAGGCAGAGCACTATTCATTCACCCATCCGATCGTCGTGTCGGCCATTGCGGCGCTGTACGCAGAGACCATCAGCGTGTTGACGCCGCGGATCATCGTCCAGGGCGAGCAAGGCCATTTGTCGAAGAAAGAGGTTGCCGAACAGGTGCGTGCGCTGTTACTGGCTGCAATTCGCTCGACCGTCCTGTGGCGCCAATGTGGTGGCTCACGCCTGCAAATTCTTCTTTCGCGCGGAAAAATCCATCAGATGATCGAGCAATTATTGCGCGGGCAGTAACGCCGGAGACTGCGTTCAGGCAGCCGATACGGTACAATTCGCTGGCAACCACACCGGATTTTCGCATGGAACTGTCGACACTTACCGCCATCTCGCCCATTGACGGCCGCTATGGGAACAAGACCGCCGATCTGCGCGACATCTTCAGTGAGTACGGCCTGATCCGGCATCGCGTACTGGTCGAAGTCCGCTGGCTGGAAGCGCTGGCAGATCACAAAAACATCGCCGAAGTCCCACCGCTGAGCGAACACGCGAAAAACGCGCTGCGGAAAATCGTCGATTCGTTTGGCATCGAAGACGCGCAACGCATCAAGAACATCGAGAGAACAACCAACCACGACGTTAAATCCGTCGAATACTTTCTTAAGGAAAAAATCGCCGGCAACAAGGAGCTTGAGAAGGTCGGCGAATTCGTCCACTTTGCCTGCACCTCCGAGGATATCAACAATCTCGCCTACGGACTGATGCTGAGGGAGGCCCGCGCACAGGTGCTGCTACCGCTGATCGACCAGCTCGTCGACACCCTCGTCGATATGGCCGCGCGGTACGCCGCGCAACCGATGGTATCGCGGACGCACGGACAGACCGCCTCGCCAACGACGCTGGGCAAGGAAATCGCCAACGTTGTCGTGCGCCTGAAACGGCAGCGCTGCCAGATCGCCGGCGTGCGCCTGCTCGGCAAGATCAACGGCGCGGTCGGCAATTACAACGCCCATCTCGCCGCGTATCCGGACATCGATTGGCAGACGTTTTCGCATCGCTTTGTCGAGGGACTCGGTTTGGACTGGAACAGCCATACCACTCAGATCGAGCCGCATGACTACATCGCCGAGCTGTTTGACGCACTGGCGCGTTTCAATACTGTATTGATCGACTTTTGTCGTGACACTTGGGGATATATTTCGCTCGGATATTTCCGGCAGAAGGCGATCGCCGGCGAGGTCGGCTCGTCGACCATGCCGCACAAGGTCAATCCCATCGATTTCGAAAACGCGGAGGGCAATCTCGGAATCGCGAACGCGTTACTGAGACATCTCGGCGAGAAACTGCCGATATCGCGCTGGCAACGCGATCTGACCGATTCCACCGTGCTACGCAATATCGGGGTCGGTGTTGCTCACAGCATTATCGCCTACCAGTCCTGCCTGAAAGGCCTGTCCAGACTCGAAAGTGATACCGCATGCATGAAACAGGACCTCGATAACAGCTGGGAGGTCTTGGCGGAGCCTATCCAAACCGTCATGAGGCGCTATGGGGTCGATCAGCCGTACGAGAAGCTTAAGGAACTGACACGCGGCCGCCGCATTGACGCCACCGCTATCAGCGCCTTTATCGGCCAGCTCGAGATACCGGAAAATGCAAAAAAGCAGCTGCTTGCCCTTACCCCATCCACCTACGTCGGGAATGCCGCCAATCAGGCCACCGAGACTGATTTCACACCGGAACTGTGAACTGGTTCACAGTTTTTTGACTTGGTGTATGGATAATTGATATTTAGGCAATCAGCGGGCACGGCTCCTTCCTTCAAGCCTCCCCAAACGTGTCATGCAGATTGCCTTAATTTACCCCGAACTGTACATCTCCCCTCCGTGCAGTTCGGGTTTTTTTGGCTTGCTAGCCACGTCACAGTAAAGTCCGCGTCGATCCGCATAATAGAAACTGCTGGTAGCAAACGGTGGCGCCGTGACTCCCTCCCCCGAAAGCGGCACCTGCGCTCCACCGCCACTACCCCTCCGGGTAACCCGAGCTGCGCCACCCCCGCATAGCTCGGGTATTTTTCCGACCTGCTTCGGAAACTGTGATGCTGTTCACGAATTATTGGCTGCCCGGTGCCAATATCATTACCAGATAGTGAAACACCGACACGTAGGTACTATCCTACCTTCATGCCTCCCCACTGTGTCGTTATCACTATCGAAATTCGCCCCGAACTGTGTCCCCTCCCATACAGTTCGGGGTTTTTTTTGGGTTGTGCTGACGGCCGCGACAGTCCAATATAATCACGCAGCAGATGGCACCTCCGCAATCTTGAACAGACGCACGCGTATCGATCATGGCACCTACTGAAAACCTGATCATCGGTGAGTCCACCGGAAACATTGACATCGCCACGAGTGACGAGAGTCGTCTGGCGGCCGTTTCACTGGCCTCCCAGGCGCAACGAACCTTGCACCTGTTCAGCGCAGATCTCGACGCCCCGATTTATGACACTGTGCCTTTTGTCGATGCGGTCACCTCCCTGGCGACGCGCAGCCGATACTCGTTCGTCCATATCCTGCTACAGGATACCCAAAAAATCGCCAAACACGGTCATCGACTGCTGGATCTGTGTTACCGCCTCGACAGCAAGGTCAAGCTGCGTAAACCGGCTTATCAGTACAAGGATTTTAACGAGTCGTTTCTCGTTGCGGACGAGAGCGGGGTGTTACATCGTCGCGTCGCGGATCGTTATACCGGTATCGTCAATTTTAATGCACGCCGCCAAGCCCGGGAGCTGGTCAAATTCTTTAACGAAGTGTGGGGGCGCAGCGAACCACACGCTGAGCTGCGCCGCCTGCTTCTCTGAAATCCATGGCAGCATTACTCCGACATTTACACGCGGCGTTGTGGATCGCCTCCTTCACCGTCGTCGCGACGACCGGATTTGCGGCGGACGGCGCTACCGAAATTCTCGAACTGAAAAATCGGCCGGCAAGCGAGATCATCCCGATGATCAAGCCATTTCTTGCCGACGAGGACGTGATATCAGGCACGGGGTTTCGACTCATAATACGTACGACACCCGCCAACATGAAGGAAATCCGCAAGATCCTTGCATCCATCGACCAGGCGCCGCGGCGGTTAGTGATTAGTGTACGGCAAAGCGATGTGGGTGACGCCGAACATCAGGCCGGCAGCGTCAGCGGCTCGATCTCGACAGGCGGTGACATAGACGCCACGATCGGCGGCGGGGAAAACGCCCGCCCGGGTAACGGACGAGGTGTCACCGCCCACATCACGCGAACACGCTCCCATGCCGATGAAGCAGACACGCAACAGATACAGGTTCTCGAGGGCCACAGCGCGTCGATACGCGTCGGACAGTCGGTTCCGGTGGTAACCCGGGCCGGCAGCCTCGAGGGAAAGGTCGCCGGCAAGCATGCCGAGTTCGCGTACCGGGACGTTACCGCGGGATTTGATGTGCTGGCACGCACCAATGGCAACCAGGTGACGCTGGAAATCCGGCCACACCGGGCCAGCATGGATTCCGGCACGTCCGGCGCGGTCACGGTGCGGCAGATGCATACCGCCATTTCGGGCAGTCTCGGGGAATGGCTGGAAGTTGGCGGTATCTCCCGAACCGAGGCGCACGACACGCAGGGTTACGTGTTCTCGACCAAACGGTCGGACACCATGCAGGGCGTCACGCTGATCAAGGTCGACGAGCTCCCGGATTAAACACCCTGCTCACACCATGGGCAGGACCCTGCGGCTGATTTTACCATACCACCGGTGACGATCGGCGCGAAGCGATCGATCAAATAACGGCTCGATGATATCCCGCGATTTTTTTAGATATTTTAAAGACACGCCGGGCGCTTTTTTTGTAAGATGCCAAGTCACTTCGAAAAATGCATCTATCAAAAATGAAGAAAGTTATTCTTGCGGTCGCTACCGCCGCGTTATCCGTGGTCACGGTCTACTGTTTTTTTCAATTCATCAAGTCGGCCGGCACCACCAGCTATCCGGGTATCACCGACAGCGCACTCCATGACCTCAACGTCTACGCCTACACAAATCTCGGGGTATCGATGGCATCGCTGGTAACGGTGTTGATACTCGTGATTCGTAACCGCGATTAGCATTGGCCGGAAATAATGGTCGCTGACCGCGTTTTCTGCGACGGCACCCTGCAATCGACAGACGTGATGCGCGCCATCGTTGGCCATACGCGCTGCTACGCAGGCGACCCTGGCGGGATACGCCTGTTTTTGCATCGCCGGCGAGCATTTTCCGGGCATCATCCCGGCGCCGGCACAGTCGTGATATACAACGGCATCACAACGCGCCATCTGGTACGTCTGGATCAATACGAGGGAACGTTATACCAACGTAAGCGGGGCACCGTGACCGCCACGGGCGCAACGGCTGTGGCCGCCTGGACGTATTTTGTGAAGCCGCGCTTCCGCCGAAACATTTCGAGGGAGAACTGGTATCTGAAAACGTGTGAAAGGCGCCGTCTCGAGATGTATCTCATACCCCCGCAGCAGCGGCGATGTACCGCCGGTCAACGACGACAACGGCTATCGTCCGCGGAGAAACAACCTGTCCAGCTCACGCACGTCGACCTGCACCCAGGTCGGTCGGCCGTGGTTGCACTGACCGCTACGTTCGGTGTGTTCCATAGCTCGCAACAGTGCATTCATTTCGTCTAACGTCATGCGACGGTTCGCGCGGATGGATCCGTGACAAGCGGCGGCTGCCAGTATGTCGCAGGTAAGATCCTCGACGCGCGTCGTCCGGTCGTGCTCGGCAAGGTCGGCCAGGATATCGCGCGCCAACGCCGCCATGTCACCGCTGGCGAGCATGGCGGGAACACCGCGCACCGCGACGGTATCCGCACCGAGGCATTCGATCTCGAAACCACTGCGCGCGAGCATCTCGCGATGTGCGGTTACCGCGACTGCATCTTGCCTGCTGACATGGACCGTGACCGGCAGCAACAACGGTTGAACAGTCACCTGACCGCTGTCGAATGACGACTTGAGCCGCTCGTAGGTCACGCGCTCGTGCGCCGCGTGTATGTCGACGAGTACCAGACCGGCGCTGTTCTGCGCAAGGATATACACGCCGTGCAGCTGCGCGAGCGCAGCCCCGAGCGGCATACTCTCGACGGACACTACCGTGTCCGGCATCGCGGTGCCCGGTGCGCCGTGCAACGCGCGGTAAGCGGATACGTGCTCCGCGACATTCAATGCGATCGCGCCCTGCCGCGGCACCGGACCGGTATGACTGCGGCCAACAACCACCGGTGCCTGTGCAGGACTATCGTACGACGGCCGCGCCGTGGCCGGCACCGCATCTTGACCCAACCCCGCCACGCCTCCCGGCCGCAGTTCAGCGAGCGCATCGCGGATAGTGCGATACAGAAAGTCGTGCGCCAACCGGCTTTCGCGGAAACGCACTTCGTGCTTGGTCGGGTGGACGTTGACGTCGATCATTTCCGGGGCGATATCGAGATACAGCACATAGGCGGGATGGCGGTCCTGATACAGAACGTCGCGATACGCCTGACGAATCGCGTGGGTCACCAGCTTGTCGCGGACAAACCGTCCGTTGACGTAGAAATACTGCATGTCGGCCTGGGAGCGCGAAAACGTCGGTAGCGTGATCCAGCCGGACAAGGTCAGCCCCGCGCCTTCCGCCTCGATGCCGATTGCGTTTTCGAGAAACGAGTTACCCAGCACGGCGGCGAGACGGCGCTCCTGCTCCTCACGCTGCAATGCCGGCCGCAGCATCTGAACATCGCGCTGGTTGTGGCGCAGGTGAAAGCCTACGTCGAGACGCCCCAGCGCGATCCGGTTGAACATGTTCTCAAGGTGGCTGAATTCGGTCTTTGCGGTGCGCAGGAACTTGCGGCGCGCGGGCGTGTTGAAAAACAGGTCGCGCACTTCGATGGTCGTGCCGCGCGGATGGGCGGCCGGCTGCAATTCCCACGATGCCGGTGTACCGTCAGCCCGGATGCTCCAGCCGGTATCGCCGCCCTCCACTCGCGAGATCGACGTCAGGCGCGAAACCGACGCGATGCTCGGCAGCGCCTCGCCGCGAAAGCCGAGGCTGACGACCTTCTCAAGGTCGGCAAAACTGGTGATCTTGCTGGTGGCGTGACGACTCAGCGCCAGCGACAGGTCATCGCGGTGGATACCCTCCCCGTCGTCACGCACGCGGATCAGACGCGTGCCGCCGTCCTCGATGTCGATATCGATCTGACGGGCGTTGGCATCGATGCTGTTCTCCAGCAGCTCTTTAAGCACGGACGCCGGGCGCTCGACCACCTCGCCGGCAGCGATTTGATTGGCAAGCTCTGTCGATAAACGATGAATGCGCATGACTGGTACCGAGGCGCAGTATACCAGTAGAGCGCGATCGTTCTGCCGCCGCGCTTCATCCGGAAATTCGCCAAAAGAATCAGCTGTCGGAGGGTATCAACAGACGCTGCCCGACCCGCACGTGGTCGGAAGTGAGGTTATTCGCCAGGCGTAACTGGTCGACACTGACACGATAGCGCTGCGCGATCGCCGCGAGGCTCTCGCCCTGGGCGATGATATGCTGACGGGTGCTGGCGAGTAGCGTGCCTGGAGGCGGATTCTTGTTGAAATAGGAGCGCACGCCCTGATGTATCGCCTGCGCCATTTTGCGCTGGTAATCCCTGTCTTTCAGTCTGCGTTCTTCATTGGGATTGGATATGAACGCCGTCTCAACGAGAATCGACGGCACATCCGGCGACTTGAGCACGACAAACCCGGCGCGTTCGACCTGGGGCTTGTGCAGCTTCCCGACCGATCTCATCGAGCGCAACACTTCGTTGGCGGCGGTATAGCTCGCCTCGATCGTCGCCACCTGGGACAGGTCTACCAGTACGGACGCAAGCAGATCATCCTTGTCTTCCAGACTGACCCCACCCAGCAAGTCAGCCGCGTTCTCCTTGGCCGCCAGCATGCGCGCCGCCTCGCTGGTCGCGCCACGCTCGGACAGAATGAAGACCGACGCTCCGTCCACCCGCACGTCCTTGAACGCGTCGGCGTGAATGGAGACCATCAAATCCGCCTTGTTGCCGCGCGCCTTGTCGGTGCGTTTTCTCAGGCTGCTGTAATAATCACCGTCGCGTATCATCACGGGCCGCATGCCGCGTTCCGCGCGGATCAACTGTTCAAGCTCGCGCGCAATCGCGAGAACCACGTCTTTTTCCGCCGTCCCGTGCCGGCCGAGCGCGCCGGGATCGTCGCCACCGTGGCCGGCATCGATAGCGATCACCACTTCGCGCAAACTGTTTGCCGGCGTGGTTTTGACCGTTGTCGCCGGGGGCGCGGCGGCGGGTTTTGCGGAACCTGCGCCCTGCGGCAGCAAATCGACCACGAGTCGATGTCCGTATGTCTGGTTAGGCGGAAGCAGGAAAGTCTTCGGGTGAGTTTTGTCAGTCACGTCCAGCACGATACGCAAATTATTGCCGTTGCGCGTCGCGCTGCGTATGTGCTTGAGCATGCTGTCGCCCGGGGAGGCACTCTGATCCAGCGGCTTGATCAAGCGCGCGGCGTCGATATCGATGACGACACGATCAGGATTGGCGAGCGAAAACAGGCGGTACTCTGCCGGCGAGCTGATATCGAATACGACACGCGTGTGATCGGGCGCCGGCCATACGCGGACGCCGTTGATCTCGGTGTCGCCCGCCCATCCGACAAGCGGGATCCAAAACCCGACCAACAAGGCTGTTAGTCTTCTTCTCATGCGTGCGCCCTGTTACCTCTATCCCTGGGTAGCCTATGAAAGCCCGATTCCCGCAGGGTGTCAAGAAATTCTTCCATTAATCTAACAAGATATCCCGCTTACTTGCGAGACTAAGTCACGTAACGGCCATAACTCCCGCTATTCCTCCGGTCGAACCCGCCAAACCACCAACAAATCGTCGCAATCAATTGGAATGCAAACGTAATGCCGGGTGCGGCGAATTAGCGCAGATTCTCGAGTATCCACACACCCGACGCCGTTTGCCCCGCCAGGTCCGCGCGACGACCGCCGTTTGCAAACCGGAGGGTGATCGACAGGTCCGCGTCAGGCAGCTTCCCGGCGCCGCGCTCCGGCCACTCGATCAGGCAGATCGCGTCGCCGCCGAAGTAGTCACGCACGCCGAGATACTCGAGCTCTTCGGGGTCCGCCAGCCGGTAGAGATCAAAGTGAAAGATCTGCCGCCCAAGAATCTCGTAAGGCTCCACCAGCGTGAATGTCGGGCTTCTGACGGAACCCGGATGCCCCATGCCACGCAGAAAACCGCGTGCCAGCGTCGTCTTGCCCGCACCAAGCTCGCCACGCAGAAACACCGTGCAGCCGCCATCGGCGCACGCCTGCGCCAACCGCTGGCCCAGCGCCATCATGTCCGCTTCGCTGGCTATCGTCAGCTGCATGGCAAGCACACTCAGGCCGGACCGGGATTGACCAGCCGGCGCAGATGCGGCATCAAATCACTGGCCAACACGCCGCGTTCGCCGTCGTGCCGCGCTGCTGCGTCGGCCGCACTGGCATGCAGCCAGACACCCGTTGACGCCGCGAGCGACAGCGCAAGCTGCTGGGCGACCAGCCCCGCGATCACGCCGGTCAGCACGTCGCCCATGCCACCGCTCGCCATGCCCGGATTGCCGGCATCGCACAGAATCAGCGGCCCATCGCCGCCGCCGATCAGCGTCCCGGCGCCTTTCAATACCGACACCCCGCCATAACGCTCCTGCAACACGCGCACGGCGGCAAAGCGATCCGCCTGTACGGTTGCGGTCGATATGGATAACAGCCGCGCCGCCTCGCCCGGGTGCGGCGTCAGCACCCAGTTGTCCCGCCTGACCGGCTCGGCGGCCAGTATATTGAGTGCATCGGCATCGACTACCAGCGGCAGACCGCTATCCAGCACTTGCGCAAACATCCGCCGCGACCACTCCGATTGCCCGAGGCCCGGGCCGATCGCAATTACTGTCGCGCGTGCGAACAAACGTCGCAGATCCGCCGCCGCGTCGACACCGTGACACATCAGTTCCGGTCGCGCCTGCACGATCGCCGCAGCGTGTGCGGTGCGTGTCGCCAGCGTGACGAGTCCGGCGCCGACGCGCGCCGCGGCCTCGCCGGCCATACACACCGCTCCCGGCATGCCGGAATCCCCGCCAATAATCAGCACGTGCCCGAAATGCCCCTTGTGCGCATCACGTGATCGCGGTGGCAATAAGCCTGGTATCTGCCGCGCATCGAAGCGGAGCGTGCCACACTCGACATGCTGATAGGTATCGCGCGGCACCTGCAGATCATCGAACACGATCTCGCCGCAACGCGCCGGGCCAGAGCCTGTGAACATGCCGCGTTTCAGACCAATGAAGGTGACGGTCGCCGCCGCACGCACGGCAACCCCCATGACGGCGCCGGTGTCGGCGTTCAGCCCCGACGGAATATCGATAGCGACAACCGGGCGGCCGCTGCCGTTTATCGCCTCGATCGCGGCGCGCCATTCACCAGTCGCCTCCCGATCGAGCCCGGTGCCGAACAGTGCATCGACAACGACGTCGGCCTGATCAATCGCGTCCGCCTCGAACGGCTGCGGCGCTACGCCGGCACTGCCCAATGCATGACAGGCAGCCAGCGCATCGCCTGCCAACCGTGTCTTGTCGCCGATCAGGCACACAGCGACCTGCCAGCCGGCCTCGCGTGCCAGGCGCGCCACCACATATCCGTCACCCGCGTTGTTGCCGACGCCGCAGACCACGGCCAGCCGGCGCGCCCGCGGCCAGCGCCGGCGCAACGCGGCGAATACCGCGGTACCGGCGCGTGTCATCAGCGTCAGGCCCGGGATGGCGTGCTGCTCGATCGCGATACGATCGAGCACGCGCACGTCTTCGGCACGGTATAACAGATGCGGGAGTTCTGGCATGGGGGCTATCATAACGGTTATGCAGAACGCAAAGAACCCGGCGCTGCTGCGCGACGCCGGCGATATGCAGCAACTCGCTGCCGACATCAAACGTCACGGTGCAGCGCTTGGCTTCCAGCAGATCGGCATTGCCGATACCGAACTTGCCACGCACGAGGCATGGCTCGCGAACTGGCTGGCCGCCGACCGGCACGGCGATATGGCCTATATGCAGCGTCATGGCACGACACGCAGCCGCCCGGGTGAGCTGATCCCCGGCACGCTACGCGTGATATCGGTGAGCATGGACTATTACCCGGAACCGCCCGAGGCAGCGGAGCGGGTGCTGGACGACGATACGCTCGGGTTTGTATCGCGTTATGCGCTCGGCCGTGATTATCACAAGGTGCTGCGGGCGCGGTTACAGCGCCTGGCCGATAGTATCGTAGCCAGCGCCGGGGCGTTCGGTTACCGCGCGTTCGTCGACAGCGCGCCGGTGCTGGAAAAGGCGCTGGCGGAAAAAGCCGGGCTCGGCTGGATAGGCAAGCATACCAATCTGATCAACCGCGACCACGGCTCGTGGTTCTTCCTCGGCGAGCTGTATACCGACCTACCGCTGCCGGTCGACCGCCCGGTGGAAAACCACTGCGGCACCTGTGGTGCGTGCATCGATATCTGTCCGACGCAGGCCATCGTCGCGCCGTACCAACTCGATGCGCGGCGCTGTATCTCCTATCTCACGATTGAACTGCGCGGCAGTGTTCCGCTGGAACTGCGTCCGCTGATCGGCAATCGCATCTACGGCTGCGACGATTGTCAGCTGGTGTGCCCGTGGAACCGCTACGCCACCATGACGACCGAAACCGATTTCCTGCCGCGCCACGGGCTGGACGCGCCAGCGCTGCTCGATCTGTTCGACTGGACGGAATCGATGTTTCTCGAGCATACCGCCGGCTCGGCGATCCGGCGCATCGGTTACGAAGGCTGGATGCGCAACATCGCCGTGGCACTCGGCAACGGCGCGCCGGATGGCCGGGTCATCGCGGCGCTACGGGCGCGGCTGGCCTTCCCGTCAGCGCTGGTGCGCGAGCACGTGGAATGGGCGCTGCAACGACAGCAAGATGCTATGGCAAGCGGATAAAGTGCTCGCGGTAGTATTGCAGCTCGCGGATCGAATCGCGGATATCGTCCAGCGCCAGGTGCGTCGATTTCTTCTCGACCCTGGCCGCCACCGCCGGCGCCCAGCGCATGGCCAGTTCCTTGACCGTGCTGACATCAAGATTGCGGTAATGAAAAAAACGCTCCAGATCCGGCATCAAACGGGCCAGAAAGCGACGGTCCTGACAGATACTGTTGCCGCACATCGGCGATTTGCCGGCCGGAACATGCTGCTCCAGAAATTCTATTGTCTGACGTTCCGCTTCAGCGGCCGTGACTGCGCTGTGCCTGACACGTGCGATCAAACCGGAATTACCATGCTGGTTCCGGTTCCAGTCGTCCATCGCGTCCAGCACGGTGGCGGGCTGATGTACCGCCAGCACCGGTCCTTCGGCGAGTGTATTGAGCGCACCGTCGGTCACGATGGTCGCAATCTCGAGAATCAGGTCACGGGCGGTATCGAGACCGGTCATCTCCAGATCGATCCAGATCAGGTTGTCGGCTTGTGGCGGCACGTTGTTTTCCCGGATAGTTGACTTGTTATGCATTCTACCAGACGCTAGCCTGCGATTGCGTTGACACGGAGACTCGAGTTTGAATGGTTTCACGATGATTTTTCTTGCGGCGCTCGGGCTGGCGACCGCGCTGCAGTACTGGCTGACCGGGCGTCATCAGGCACACGTCATGCAACATCGCCACCGGGTGCCCGACGCGTTCGCCGGCAGGATTTCCCTCGCCGCCCATCAGAAAGCCGCCGACTACACGGTCGCACGCGGCCACCTCGACAACGTCGATCTGGTGATCGGCGGCGTCGTTCTGCTCGGCTGGACCCTGGGTGGCGGTCTGCAATGGCTGGACACAGCGCTGCGTGAAACCGGTTTCGGGCCGGTCGGCACCGGCACCGCCGTGCTGGTCGGCGCGTTTGTCATTGTGGCGATGCTGGATCTGCCGCTCGGCATCTATCGCGCCTTCGTCGTCGAGCAGCGCTTCGGCTTTAACCGTATGACCGTGCCGCTGTTCGTCAGCGACACCATCAAGAAAGGTGCCCTGCTGGTGGTCTTCGGCGCGCCGCTCGCTGCCGTTATCGTCTGGTTGATGACGACCTGGCAAGACCTTTGGTGGTTCTACACGTGGCTGGTGTGGACGGGTTTCATGATCTTCTTGATCTGGCTATACCCGGCCGTGATCGCGCCGTTGTTCAACCGTTTCACGCCGCTGGAGAACGATGCGCTGCAACAGCGCATACAAAATCTGCTGAAGCGTACCGGCTTTCGCAGCCGCGGCATTTATGTCATGGACGGCTCGCGCCGATCCGGGCACGGCAACGCCTATTTCACCGGTGTCGGCGCCAACAAACGCATTGTCTTTTTCGACACGCTGGCGAACCAGCTGGAACCGGGCGAACTGGAAGCGGTACTCGCCCACGAACTCGGACACTTCCGCCATGGCCACGTGCGCAAACGCCTGCTGGTGACAGCGCTAACCAGCTTTGCCGGCCTGGCGCTGCTCGGCTGGCTGGCGCAGCAACAGTGGTTTTATGCCGGGCTCGGCATCCAGACGCCGGCGCCGCATATCGCGTTGTTGTTATTTATTCTGGTAGTCCCGGTGTTCAGTGTGTTCCTGCAGCCGTTGGCGGCGTGGTGGTCCCGGGCGCACGAATACGAGGCGGATAATTTCGCTGCCGGACAGGCCAGCGCTGCGGATCTGATCGGGGCGCTGATAAAACTCTATACCGAGAATGCCGCGACAGTCACGCCGGACCCGCTATATTCGGCCTTCCATGATTCCCATCCGCCGGCGGCGTTGCGCATCGCCAATCTCGCCGCGCGCGCCTGACGCGCTTCGCCGGGCATCATGCCGAAAAAACACCGCACGTCCATCAAACCGCCAGCGGTAAAGCGCCATACCCGCAGCGACCGTACCAGCGCCACCATAGCGGATTCCGGGCAGCGCGCGGCAGAACCCGGGCCACCGCAACCAGGCCTGGTGGTCGCCAACCACGGCCTGCATGTCGCGCTCCAGGATAACAGCCGGGCTTTGTGGCATTGCACGCGACGGCGCAGCGTCGCGACAGTGGTCGCCGGCGACAGGGTGATCTGGCAGGCGTTGCCGGACGTCACGGGCGTTATCATCGAGCGCTTGCCGCGCACGTCGTTGTTATCGCGCCCTGATCACTCCGGCGCCGCGAAACCGATTGCGGCGAATATCGACCGGATGATTATTGTCGCCGCTGTCATACCGCCTTTCAACGAACGACTGATTGATCGTTACATCGTTGGCGCCGAGATCAGCGCCATCAAACCGCTTATTGTCGTCAACAAGATTGATCTGCTCGATCACCGCCAGCGCAATGAAATCACGGGCCGATTATCGCTTTATCGCGAGATAGGCTACGAAGTGCTGTTTACCAGCACTATCGACGGCGCGCATCTACAGGAATTTGCGAACCGCGTGAGCGGGAAATCCAGTGTACTGGTCGGCAAGTCCGGCGCCGGAAAATCATCGTTGATCAACACGCTGCTGCCGGACCTCGATATCCGCATCGCGGCGTTATCGGAAGCCACCGGTCTTGGCCGGCATACGACGACAGCGACCATGCTCTATGAACTGCCTGGCGGCGGGAACATCATCGATTCACCTGGAATACGCGATTTCAGCCTGGGCAATATCGACCCGGCGCTTGTTGAACGGGGCTTTATCGAGTTTCGCTCGCTGCACGGCAGATGCAAGTTCAACGATTGCCTGCATCGTACCGAACACCATTGCGCGGTAAAGGACGCGGTCGAGTCGGGCGCCATCCACCGGCCCCGTTACCAGAGCTATCTGGAATTAGTGAACGAGCTGGCGCCCGAGTAACCCGCGGTTGCGGGTTACTCGGGTCCCGCGGCAGGGCTACGCTGCGGTATCGTCGTCCGGCACGAGGCGGTTGCGCCCCTGCTCTTTCGCCCGATATAACGCCCTGTCCGCTGCGTAACAGACTGCATTCGCGTCGTTGCGACCCGGGAAACCGGCGATGCCGGCGCTGAACGTCACGGAGAATTTATTCTCGCCCTGAACAAACGAAATCCTGGAAAAACTTTCGCGAATTGCGTCAAGAATCTGCAAGGCCGTAGATTGATTGCAATCGGTCATGACTACTGCAAACTCCTCGCCACCATACCGGCCAATGCTATCGCCCTGACGGAGTCGTTTCTTCAAGAGCCTGGCCAGGCTCTTGATGACCGAGTCGCCCATCATGTGCCCATAGGTATCGTTAATATTCTTGAAGTTATCGATATCGATCATTGCATAGGTAACGAACGCGTCACGGCGCCTGGCACGGGTCACCTCGATGTCCAGCGCTTCGCGGATCCTGGCATGCTTTAACAGGCCGGTCAGGCTGTCATACATCATCAGCTCGCCCAGCACGCGTGCGCGCCGGGCACGCACCGAGATGCCTGCGATCAACTCTTTCTCTCCAATCGGTTTAGTAAGAAAGTCATCACCACCCATGCGCATCGCCAGCAGCTGGCTATCGGCGTCGGTTTCCGTTGACAAAAAGATGATCGGGATGCCGACGAACGCTTCCTGCTGTCTGATGACCTTGGCAAGATCGTAACCGGAGCACCGCGGCATATACAGATCCATGACGATCAACTCGGCGCTCGACTCCACCAGCTCATTGACGACATCTTCCGGCCGGGCCACCGTCGTCACGTCCATACCGGCGCGCTTGAGCACCAGCGCATAATGTCCGGCGAGCGCCTCATCATCATCCGCGATGAGAATGCGGTATGGCGCATCGTCGCCGCGTCGTGTCAGGCCATCGAGTCGATCCACCAATGACGGAATGTCCGCCGGTTTGACGATATAGGCATCCCCGCCGGCCCGGACGGCCCCAAGGCGCGCCTCAAAGTCATCCCGTGCCGACATAAATACAACCGGCACGTTGCCGGCGCCAAGACTCTTGATACGGGATGCCACCTGGATCCCGTGTTGCGGGCCCTCGTCAGTCATGATATCGACAATCACCACCACCGGCGTCTTGCACGCGACCGCCCGCTCGATATCCTCAAGGCGGTCGAACGTCTGTGTCCGGTAGCCGAAGTGATGCAAGTGCACCGACAGCTCGCTCGCCAGCACGCCGTCGTCCTCGAAAACATAAACCGGATTATTGTCATTCGTGTCTTTCTTGTGTGAGGAGGGCATCGCAAGGGGCATCAACTCCTGGACGGTTTCTGCTTCGCCCAAGGTTTCGCGTAACCCGGCGAGCAACCGCGACAGGCGCTCAGCGAGCCCTTTGTCCGGTCGTGCAGCGCCTTGCATCAGCCGCTGGATTTCATGCTCTATGACACGGGCGTTGTCGCTCAGCCTGCCCAGGCCAAACGTTTTGCCCGAGCCGGTCAAGCTATGCACGCGGCGGTGCAGTTCGGACAGCAGGTCGCTGTCCCATTTCCCGGCATTCAGAAGGCGCCACTGACTCTCGATCTCATCGAGCCTGCCCGGGAGTCCGGCGATATAGTTACGCTGCAATTCGCGCAACTGGGTTTCTATTTTTGCCGCGTCAATCTGCACGGGCACTCTGCCATATCGATTGGATTTGCTGCGGCAACGTCATCGGATCAAACGGCTTTGGAATGACAGCGGCCACACCGAGCGCCTTGTAACCGGCAATTTCATGGGGCTGCACCTTCGCGGTCATGAATACTACCGGTATCGCCGCAGCGTCAGGCCGCTTCTTCAGTTCCGCCAGTGTTGCGGGACCATCCAGTTCGGGCATCATGACGTCCAGCAGGATAATGTCCGGAAGGTACTCCCCGACCGCGGACAGCGCTTCGTGCCCCGAGCTGCAGATGCGAACCTCGAAGCCACCAACCATCTCAAGCGACAAGCGCGCGACGGCCTGGATATCCGGCTCATCCTCAACATACAGAATGCGGCGCAATTCCGCCATCAGGCACCCCTTGTATTGTTACCGTTACCGTCGCCGTCTGACTGGCGATCAGCAATTTTTAACATCGCTTTCAGCGTGCTGGCCGGCTCGTGGTCAGATACCTGTCTGTAACCAGTGCCGCCTGGGCGCCGCGCAATTCGTCCGCGCTGACTTCGGTCGCCGACAACATCAGCAGCAGTTCCTGGCCGCTCCCGTCCGGCAATTGCAGTTCCGGAATCACCAGTGAATACGCCTCGTCGGCCGGCTTCCTCCGCGCCGCTGCCCGACGCTCCGAAAAATCAATCCCGGCGATATCATGGCATACCACGGTGACGATCTGCCTGACTTCTGCATTGCCGTCGACACAGAGAACGCGCGGCTTGACGTCGGGACGGGATGCGAGGGCGCGCTGAATGACCGCGACCAACGCCTGGTCGATCGGTTGACGCGCCAGTACACCGCCGGAAACTCACCCGTCTCCGGCGGCCTTCCCACTTCCATCATCGCCGAAACTACCGTCTTTGTTATCTATCTCCCCGACCGGTCCGCGAGGTAAACGCGCTTTGTGTCCGGCGAACTATTAACCAAAGTAAAATCCGGCTGGAGCGCCCTTCAGAGGGCCGCTATTTTTCTGCGGGAATCGGATCCGGCCGGACAACAACGCCGGCGCTAATATTTCAGACAGGTGGAGGTGTAGCGGGCTCGATCAACAGCGCGGCGGAAAGTATCACCAGACCGCGGACGATCAGAATGCCAATCCCCTGGGCCCGATGGTCCGGGCGTATGCCCTCCTCACCGCGCAGCAACCTGCGCCCCGCCGGAATCTGTAACAGGTAAAGTGCGTACAGCGCCAGCACGAGGATCACGTGCATCCAGATCATGAACGAGAAGATTTCCTCCTGCTTGATCAGGCGAAGATACCAGTCGCGCGTGAAAACGAGATACACCGGGATCAGCATGTCAATCAGCATTATTGTCGCCATCACCGTGACATGGAAGACACGCCAATGCGACAGGCGGAACGCAACCAGCATCACCAGATAGGTGGCGGCCACAAAAATAAAGGCTCCGGATATCATGGCCATTTCCCGTCATCTACCGGTTACTTCACCGACACGGTCTTCATGATGCGACCGGCCTGATGCGACATCAGGTAAAGCTCGCCGTCAGCGCCCTCGCCACCTTGTCACGAATGTCGAGACACGGCACGGGTAACACCTCGCCGTTTTCGACAATAGCCGTCCTGTTCCACGACAAACAGGCGCGTACCACCGTCCGGCGCACTGGCCATATGCACCGGCGGCGCAAAGCCCTCGGCAACCGCTTGCAGCGCAATATCCGGCAGGGGCTGATCCGGCGGCGGTTCCGTGCAACACTGCGCATGGCCGGTCACTGGCGTCAGCCATCAGCGTGTGAGCAGGATCGCGAAACCTGCCGCGCGCCGCGCGTCACGCCCCGCCGCTGGCGAGGGTCGGCAGGACGAGACTCACACTTCGCGACGACCGGCGAAGGCGTGGGCCAGCGTACCGCCGTCGACGTACTCCAGTTCACCACCCAGCGGTACGCCGTGGGCGATGCGCGTCGCGCGGATACGGCGTTGATGCAACATCTCGCTGATGTAATGCGCGGTGGCCTCCCCTTCGACGGTCGGGTTAGTCGCCAGAATGACCTCGCTGATCTCGCCCGTATCGAGGCGCGCAGACAAGTGGTCCAAGCCAATGTCGTCCGGGCCAATGCCATCCAGCGGCGACAGATGTCCCATCAACACGAAATACAGGCCGCGGTAGGCCGTCGATTGCTCGATCGCCAGCACGTCGACAGGCATTTCAACGATACATAACGCGGTCCGGTCGCGGCGCTCGTTGGCACAGGTACGGCAGATGTTATCTTCACTCAAGGTGCGGCACTGGCTGCAATGCCCGATCCGGTCCACCGCATTGACCAGCGCCTCGGCAAGGCGGCGCGCCCCGTTGCGATCCCGCTCCAGCAAATGAAAACTCATGCGCTGCGCGGTCTTGGGCCCGACGCCGGGCAGGCAGCGCAAGGACTCAATCAGCCGTTCGAGCAGGGTGACGTTCGACATTGCGGCTTCAGAACGGCAACTTGAAATCGCCCGGCAGCCCCATACCACCGGTCATGGCCGACATCTTTTCCTTGGTGGTCTTTTCTATCTGTCGCACTGCATCGTTGACCGCCGCCGCGACGAGATCCTCGAGCATCTCCTTGTCGTCGCCGAACAGGCTGTCATCGATCTTGACGCGCTTGACGTCATGGCGCCCGTTCATGACAACACTGACGAGTCCGCCGCCGGCCTGACCGGTGACTTCCATATTGCCCAGCTCTTCCTGGGCCCGCTGCAGGTTTTCCTGCATCTTCTGCGCCTGCTTCATCAGATTACCAATGCCGCCTTTCATAGTGTCTCCTTGCCTCTATCTAAAGGAACTTCGGATTTTTTCAGGGCTCCGCATGGTGCCGGAAAGCTTCGCCCGGTCTCCAACCACGCAGGTGAAGGGAAACGGACGAAAAAAGTAACCACCCCTCCTTTTGTTCCGAAGCCTGACCGGCGGCGGGACGTGTCAGGACGCCCGCGATAACCGGCCCGGCGGCGAACCGGTCATTCCACCGGATAGATCGAATCCGGCACGATTTTCGCACCGAACACTTCACGCAACGCCTGCACATTGCTGTCGCCTTCGATCGCCTCGACGGCATGACGCTGGCGCTCGCGATCGTGCTGCGCCGCCAGCTGTACCGGCGTGTGGCTCTGCTGCTCGCCGATCTCGACACGCAATGCAAGCGGCGTCTTGTAATACTGCTGCAAGGCCTGCTCCAGTCGCTTCTCAAATTTATTGTTATGCAAATGCACGTGCGACGCGCCAAGCACCAGATGCAAGGCGTCATCGCGGCGTTCCTTCAGTACACAGTTTGCGGCCAGCTCGCGCACCAGACCATCGATACCCAGACGACCGACGATCACCGCCCATTCGTCCGCCGCCGCCTCACGCACCACCGGATTTTTCACCGCGGATGCGCCGGCCGGGCGCGTTGCCGGCTTTGGCGCCACAGGCGACGTGCCTGCGCTACGCGCGGGCACTTCCTGTGCCGCCACGTCGCCGCCGGACGGACGGAACGCCAGCATGCGCAGCAATACCATCTCGAATCCGCTGCGCGCATCGGGCACCATGGGCAGATCCCGGCGTCCGATCAGGCCAATCTGGTAATACAGCTGCACGTCCTCCGGCGACATCGCGGCGGCCAGCCGGACAATCTCTTCGCGATCATCCCAGTCGTCGCCGGCGGCACCGGGCACGGCCTGCACTACCGCGATACGATGCAGCGTCGATACCAGTTCGGCGAGCGCATCGGAAAAATCCGGCGCCTGTTCCGCCAGCCGCGCTGCGCAGTCCAGCGTACCGGCGGCATCGCCGGCGGCCAGGCGGTCGAGTAACGCAAACACTTGCGACCGGTCAATGGTCCCCAGCATGGTTCGGACGTCGGCCTCGCGCAACTCACCGCCACCATAGGCGATCGCCTGATCGAGCAGGCTGAGCGCGTCGCGCATACTGCCATCGGCGGCGCGTGCAATCAGCGCGACAGCCGCTGCGTCAGCGGCAACGTTCTCTGCCTTAAGCACGTTCGTCACGTGACCGCGGATCAGCTCCTTCGGCAGTTGTTTCAGATTGAATTGCAGGCAACGCGACAGGATAGTGACCGGCAGCCGCTGCGGATCGGTCGTCGCCAGCAGGAATTTGACATGCGGCGGTGGCTCCTCCAGCGTTTTGAGCAGCGCATTAAAGCTGTGATTGGACAGCATGTGTACTTCGTCAATGAGATAGATCTTGTAACGGCCGCGCGTCGGTGAGTACTGAACGTTTTCGAGCAGCTCGCGGGTATCCTCGACCTTGGTGCGCGACGCGGCGTCGACCTCGATCAGATCGATAAAGCGACCCTCGTCGATCTCGCGGCAGGCGGAACAGGTGCCGCACGGCGCCGACGTGACGCCGGTTTCACAGTTCAGCGCTTTCGCCAGAACGCGCGCGATGGTGGTTTTGCCGACGCCGCGCGTCCCGGTAAACAGAAACGCGTGGTGCAGCCGCTGGTTGTCGAGCGCGTTGACCAGCGCGCGCAACACGTGCTCCTGGCCGACGAGTTCGGAAAATGTACGCGGGCGCCATTTGCGCGCCAGAACCTGATATGTCATCGCTCAAATCAAATGTAGATGAAACTAACGCGCGGCCCAGCCGGATACTTCACCCCGGGTGCGACAACGCCAACAGGTCGACGGAGTATAACGCATATTCCACTGATCAAACGGCCGGCGACCGGACACGTGAACGCCATGCGAAATACGATAAAGGCGGCGACCCGTACCCGCCACATCCCGGCACACGAATCGACTGCTGCCGCTGCTCCCTTCCGGGCCTGACGGGGTTCACACTCTATCGTTGCGAGAGGACTTGTACGGGCCACCATTAAACCGGCGGCGAAGCGGGAGTGTAGCGCAATTATCAGCGATAAGCTGCTGTTCCACAGCTTTATTCCGGCATCTCTTGGCCTGAGATAACGCGCGCATCCGCAGTGTACATAAGATAGAGCCAATCGACGCGTTGTTCAAGCGATATCCGGCTGTCTTGATGTGGAATTCCCCGACCAGCGTGCTGACTTTCGTGATCGCCGACGACGCATTGGCAACCTCTGTATCGAATTCACTATTGAAGCAACTCGCGACTACGGCCATAGACATCATTGAACTGAAATCGATGCCACGCTACCGCCCGGCACGCGGCCGATACCAGCGATAACCGTCGGCCCGCCGCGCGCCCGCACATAACCACGGCGACACGCGGGCGATCGGTAACAAAAAGCCGGAATACCGGGTCGGAAGATTGTTCTCGTCGTCCACATCGAGGAGTTGCCGCAACAACCAGGGAAGCTCCTGAAAACGGTAGTAGACCAAGATCAGCAACGGCAAGCTATCACTGCCACGATCTGTAGCGCGCGTCAGAACGCGGCGAGAGATGCTTGGGCGGAGCGGTTCACCGTTGCAAGCCGCCTGACCAAGGGAAAATCTATTGCGCGCGAGTGGGGCGAACGCGGCGGTCACGGTGAGAACGCCGGTCGAATGAGTTGCCGTGCGCCGTCGCAGTGGTGCGACCGGCACCATCTGTCGCCACTGCAGCTGCCTGGGTATCTTCCCGCGTGCCGAACAAAGATATGCGATCACTACTACGCCTGCCCTGTGCTGTTTCCCGCAGACAGATCGACCAGCGCAAAAAGCGCATTACTTTCCATGCGCGCATCATGCCCAGAAAATAAAGCGCAAACAGTAGCAGAAACGTCACGAACAGGCACATCTCGGGCACCTGGTAATACGGGCCCGCCAACCCTGCCGCCATCCCCGCCAGTGCCAGCGTAACCAGAATCAGCAACGACTGGTTAACCGAAAAACCGGCCCGCTGCAACACATGATGAAAATGCTCGCGATCCGCCGCGAACGGTGAACGACCCCTCACCATCCGCCGCAACATAATGCTCACGGTATCAAACAGCGGCAGCATCAAAAACCACAGGGCCGTCACCGGGGCCATAATACGGCCTTCACCCTGACTTGACGCGAGGATAAACCAAGTGAGCGCGAACCCGAGAAAGGTCGACCCCGAATCCCCTAGAAACACCGTCGCCCGCTTGCGACCCGGAAAACGATAATTAAACGCAAGAAATGCCAACAAACCGGACGCCAGCAATACCAATGCCATGCCCTGCGCATCATGATTGGCGATAAAACTGACGATCGAAAGCCCGATCAGTGCAACCAGCGCATAACTGCCGGCCAGTCCATCAATGCCGTCGGACATGTTCACCGCGTTAATCACGCCGACTGTCGCGAACACCGTTAACGGAATAACAAATATCCCCAGCGTAAACAGACTACCATCCCAGGACAAGGCGCCAAAATCATACAACATGATATGCCCCCCCAGCACCATCACCAGCGACGCAGCAATCTGCGCGCCAAAGCGCGCGCGGGCGGACAGAGCTACAAAATCATCCACGACACCGACAATAACCAAAATCGCACTGGCAACAAAAAAGTATCCGGCCAGCAATAATTGCGAACCCAGCAATGCACAACTCAAGCCGAAGCCCGCAAAAATAGCGAGCCCGCCGACCAGCGGAACATGCCCCGCATGATGCTTCCGTGCATCAGGTGCGTCCACCAACCCGACACGCACCGCCAGGGGAGTGAGGAGCACTACCAGTACAGCGGTAGTGCCAAAGGTAAGAAGGATGGAATTAATCAGCAAAAATGGGTTGGCTTCCATGCTCGTTATGCGTTCCCGTTCAGGTTATTAGGCGTGGGCGCTCTGACACCCACCGGTGCGGCATGCGCCAGGCTTGCCGCATATATCCAACGATAGATCCCTTCTCGCCAGCCACAGAAAACCACGGCCACTGCCATTACTGACACTGATGAGCCAATCAACAACTTTTCGTGCGCCGACCAGACACAGGGACCGGGATAATGGTCACGCGAACGCAGCCCGACATACCTGTTCCGGCAAACACATCGGTAACCGGCGGCGTTACGACTGAAAAATACTCGCCCCTGACAGCAGGATAAAATTATGATTTATTCTGACAAAAACGTCTATGCGACTTTTTTTGCATATCGTAAATACTACTTCTATCACGACCACGAAGAACAACTGCTGTCACACGAACTATGGTGAGCGATCAACCCACCTCAACAGCCGGACATCATTGTTGCGTCGAGTCGCAACCACCCGAACACATGCTCTCGCCATTACCCGGCCCCGGCCATAGAACGCCCGGTAATGCGCCATTTTCGAGCACGTGGAAACACATATGTCCGTGACGATGCACTCTTCCACCACTGTTCGGCATCACATGCCGGCAGCCGCGGCGCCACCATAACCGCCATTGTGCCGAGCGGCTCAGGCGCCGTCTCGAAGGCCCACTTCGATCGGTGCATAGGCGGTGGATCGGTCACGACGATAATGCGTTGCCAACCGAACCGCCCGACCGGCACCGCTGTTTTCAAGGCCTCGTTCCAGATACTGGGCGACCCGGGAATTATGGTCCCGCGGTCATCCGAACGAACGCCCGACCCCGACAATACCCGTCGCCGGCGTCTTCATCCGGGGCTCCGTTGCCCGCAAAACGTGCACTATGGTGGTTTCCGCTGCGTCAGACATGAGGCTACTAGCTATTGGCGGGACAGGAATCCACCCACGGACCTGATAGAGCACCGTTTCTTTTTCTCACCGCCCTTCGTTCATTACCTTCTCTAACAAATCGCGCCACTTTATCAATGCCACCGGCTTATCAAACTGCCGCTCGAACACGCACCGGGCCCGTTCTCCCATAGCGATACGGCCGGCCTCATCATCAATCAAGGTCTTGATAGCATCACGCAACCCAGCACTGTTACCGATCTGTAACGCCACTCCGCAATGCTCTGCACCGAGAACTGCGGGCACTTCGCCATTCACATCGCCAATAAATAGTGTCGGCCTGCCTGCCGCCGCAATGCCATAAAACTTGCTCGGCACAATCAAGCCTTCCATTGAGGGTAGCAGCGATACTACATGGACATCCGCCACGCCCAGGCTTTCGCGCAAACGCTCGCGCGCCTGATACGACTGAAACATCACATTACTTAATCCGCGCGCTGTAACCTCTTCCGCAACCTGTCCGCGCCGCGGCCCACCACCAATAAACAGAAAAACAGGCCCCTGCTCATTCTTAAGCAACTCGGCCGCATCGAGTATCGTGCCGAATTCATGCACTCGGCCCATGTTCCCCGAATAACACACCACAAACCTGTCAGTGAGACCCCAAGCCTTGCGTAACGCGTTCTCCTCATGGGCAAGCGGCCGGATCGCGTCACCATCCGCCCAGTTAGGAATAACGACGATATTGTCGCGCACGCCCTCGCTGCGCAAACACTCCCCCATTCGCTCGCCAAGCACCACATTTGCTTTGGCAAAACGCAAGGAGCTATTACGCCACTTCTTCAAAAACCCGCCAAACCAGCCGTCCATGCCGCGCACATTCAGGGCCATGGCCACCTCGGGGAACAGATCCTGAATCCAGTTGACCTGCCTTGCGCCTCGCAGTTTTGACACCACCGCCGCCACGATGGAAATCAACGGAGGGTCCGTCTTCGCCACAACGACATTATTCTTTTCAAGTAGCCGAAGTAGACACCACGCAACACTAAGGTAATAACTTAGATAATCAACGGCGCGCCCCGGCAACCAGTCTCGGCCAAATCGCGATGTCCAGACGCGATGAACATGGACGCCCTGAACCAGGTCAGACGCAGGCAACTGTGCCGCCGCATCATCGTAGCGCTGACGACTGGTCACCACGTGGATTTCCATGCCCTGCCCGGCCAGGTAACAGGCAAGATCCGTCAAAAGCTGACTGGTGGCGGAATGGTCTGGGTAGAAAAACCGGTTGAGAAAAATGATCTTCAATTCGTTTACCCTGCGAACCCGGTCATCCGGATATCAAGGCATCCTTATATTATCAATAATAATGCTCAGTAAAAATTCAGATAGGGCTTCGATGCGGCAAAGGGCAAATAAACTATTGCGTGCGCATTTATACGCTCGGCAATTTATATCCCTACACCGATCCCCAAATGGAATCGCGGCGCCGTTTTGACCCGGCCGGCCAGCTTTGCCACATCGCGCACGTACAGCGTGTTGCCGCTGCCGGCCCGAGCTCCGTGCAGTATTTCCAGCTCGCGCTCAAACGGCCGGTAATGACAGCTTTCAAAGCCGAATTCCATCATTCGCTGATGCAGGGCATCCTCATCAAAGCCATAACGATCGCCGCTCCCATTGAGCTCCATGATGACTGCCAGCAGATCCGGGGAACCCAAAGTACGTTCGGCGCCGGCGACGACCTCCGTCTCGAATCCCTCGACGTCGATCTTGATCAGCGTCGGGCCGACCTCGTTCAGCACCGCGTCGAGTGTTTGTACCGGCATCGCAAGCGTGTCAGCCACGCGCTCATCGTCATCTAGCACATGATTCGTCGTGTCGAGTCCACCCGTAAAACGCAGCGTCCCCGCCGCTCGTCCCACACCAATATTCAAAGCCTGCACCCGGTCGCTCAGGCCATTGATAGCAATGTTCTGCCGTAGCCACGCGAACGTGCCAGGGATCGGCTCAATGCTGATACAGCGCGCGCCCGCCGCACCTCCCGCAAGAACAGTGTAGGACCCTACATTCGCCCCGACGTCTACAAACACATCGTCCGGACGCAGCGCGTGCAAGACCAACGCCATATCTTCAAATTCGTGCAAGCCACAGTAAATGTTACCGGTAGCACCGGTCATTCCCGGTTGGACGATGAGCCTTGCGTCGTTCACAAAGGGAACAATCACCGGCCCGGGCAACAACCTGCTCCCTACCTGCCACCTCAACCAACGGGTAAGGGCGGCAAGCCGGGCGTGCCGCGTCAGTGGATGCCGGGTGATAAACCCCAGGCTGTTAATGACACTCATCGTTGCACTCCTTACAACGCATACCACCAAGACCAACGCGCGCGAATTTCCGGATCGCCATCATGCCGATATTGGCCCGCCTTTCACAGGCCCGTCGCTACAACACCAAAAACTGTCGCGGCCGCTCGCTAAACCCGAATTTCCAACACTTGTTCGATTGCCGTAGTGACATCGCAGGAATGGGTACGCATATAGCGCCTCACCTCCGCCACCTTTGCATCCACCAGATAGCGGTACCAGAAACCCTGCAGAAAATGAAAAGACGCGCCAGCCCGGCCATCGAGGAAGCCGAGCCGGAGTACATAGCGATAAAAGAAATAAGCGAAGGCCCGCAGGCCGCCGGGCAACCGCGCGTAAACCGACTCTTTCAGCCAGCGTCTCCGTCCCCGCTCCCGAACCCCGCCGCCGAGACAGGCGGCCGAATCTTCCAGCTTGAAACCATATTTCAGATTGAGCAGTTCCACCGCCTCGCGGCTGGCGTAACGGTTGTGTTTTTCGGTCCACCAGGTGAGTGCATTGAGATTGTCGTCAATCAGCTCGCCTTTGAAATGAACGGTCCGACCGGCCACATTGATATGCTCGTCCATCCAGCGATTCTCGCATTGCCCCCGACCATAACGAAACAACCGCAGCACCTGCACCGGAAATACACCGCCGAAGCGGATGAGCTGGCGCTGGAAGGTCATACGCCGGCCGCAGTAGACGCCATCGACGTCGGGACCGAGCTGCGGCAGCCGTTGCCAAATTTCCGCCGCCAGCTCCGGGGTCAGATATTCATCGGCATCAATGCGCAGTACCCAGTCACAGTCCTTGTCCAGCTGGGTCAGCGCCCAGTTGAATTGCGCGGCGCATGTCACAAACGGATGCTGCACGACCCGCGCGCCGTGAGCCTGTGCGATTGTCAGGGTGTCATCGGTCGAGTAGGAGTCGGCGACCAGCACCTGATTCGCCACACCCTCGAGACTCGCCAGGCAACGCGGCAGGTGCTGCGCCTCATTCAATGTCAGAACGACGGCGACGAGTTTCATAGTATGCGCAAAGTCGTCGTCATGAATTCAACACGCGACGGCAGTACCGCACACCCTGGATAACTCTTCTGGCCCTTCAGGACCGAACTTACACCGCCATATCCAGCGCTGTTACATGGCATCATGGTCAGTCTCCGTGCCTTGCCGCCAGACGCGCGGCTTGATCGCTGTAGCCGGACTACCTGCCGCGACGACCCACGGCTCGATGTCTCTAAATACACTGGATCGCGCCAGGACTACCGCGCCTTCACCAATACTGATACCCGGCGCCACAAACACGTCCGCCGTCACCCAGGCACGCTCACCGATAGAGATCGGGGCCGTCATCAGCGGCATCGCGGGATCGGTATAATCATGACTGGCGGCACACAAATAGCTGTACTGGCTAACCGTCGCATGAGCGCCGATCCGGATCTTGTCGACGCAATAGCAGTCGACGTGGTCACCCAGGCAACTGTAGTCGCCCATCTCCAGATTCCACGGCGCCCAGACCCGCGCCGATGGATAAGCACGCACCGCCTTGCCGATCTTCGCACCGAACAGGCGCAGAACAAAACGCCGCCACGGATGAAATAGCCGCGGCGTAGGCCGATACAGCACCAGCCAAACGAGGTTCCAGATGCCTCGTCCTACCTTATTGCCCAGCGAGAGGGGCGGGGCAGCAGTGAGACGGCGAGCTTTGTTAAGCGGTGTAATAGCAGTAGCCCTGCGACAAAAAACTGATCACTTACTTCCTTTTCCTCAAGAACACGAAGAGCCCGGATTTTATCACCGGTGGCGACAATCTGTTGAACAACAACATTAACGCAAACACGACATGATTGTTAAAAAAATACGAAGGCTCCGCTTCGTAGCGGTAGGTAAAGTTATCAAACTTATCCGGCCCGAACCACGTGCAAATATCCCGTTTACTATTCATCTTATACACCGTCGGAAACACATCAATAGATTTCCTCTCCGGCTGCACCCAGCGCAGGACGTGCGAATGTCGGGAGTTATGAATCAACCGGGTCAGCAAAGAAATCACGCAGTACTTGTTCGGTGTCCGCGCGCAGATCCAGCCGCCGGGCTTCAATACCCGCCGCAACTCCCCCGACACAAACAATGGATCCGCAATGTGCTCAAACACGAAATCGCTCACAATCAAGTCAAAGGTTCCGTCGGCAAACGGCAGTGGCGCGTCCGCGCGAATCACCACGGTCTCGTCCGCCGCAGGATTGATCAACACCGCCTCGTCGACATCGCAGGCGATAACTTTCGCGACCTTGCCGCGCAACATCATGAGCTGTTGTTTGTAGCTGCTGGCGCTTTCGATGAAGGTTACGCCGCGCCCTCCGCCGAAATCGAGAACGGTCATACCCGGCTCCAGCAGCGCATTAATCCGGGTATAAAACTCGATGGTCCCATCCAGCGACGTGAACCCGCCGGCGCCGACCTCGGGAAACCATCTCGCTTCAATTTCGCTGCTCCCTTGCACTCCCCTCTCTCCTAATTATATTGATTGCCGCAGATACCCGACCGAGCCTGCTGTTTAATCAACGACCACGCAGCCCGGCATGGGCCCCTGGCCCAATACCCAGCGATAAACATCGGCCGTCTGCCGCGCGATGCTGGCCCAGTCGAACTCGCGCGCGTACGCCGGTCCGTTGTTGCCCATTGCCCGCAGCATCGCCGGACTCATAGTCGTTGCGGCGCGCAAGGCCTCAAGCAACGCATCCACATCCGGATCAATCCACCAGCCGCACTCGTGCTGCTGCAACCCCTGCCACGGAGTCCCTTTCGTCGTAATCACCGGCACGCCATAGGCGAGGGCCTCGGCAACCACCACCCCGAAATTTTCGCTGAAACTTGGCAGAACGAACAAATCGGCATGCTCGTACAATGTGGCCTTGGCATCGCCGTCGACTTCTCCGACGTAATCCACCGAAGCATCGAGGCCAAGCGTCCGGGCCCGCCGCATGACTTCGGCCCGATGTCCGCCTTCATCCGGACCGGCCAGCCGCAAACGCCAATCCACCGGTCGCAACCGGTTCCACGCGTCAATCAGATTCAATAAACCTTTCTTTGGATGGATACGACTGAGAAACAAAGCGGTACGCGGGCCTTGCGGCACCCCCTTGCGTAACGCTTGATCCAGTCGAGGCGAAGCAATTTTCACCCCGTTCGGGATGATGGCAATCGGCTGTCGCAAACCCAGCCGGCGAATACTCTCAGCCTCCTGGTCCGCAGTGGCAAAAAGCACTGCCGCCGTTTCCAGATCCCGGTACTGATAAAGCCGTAGTGCCAGGCGCTTTCTCCGGCCGTGATGCTGCAGGGACCAGGACTCCAGCATCCCTCGTGGGTGAATCATCAGAGGAATTCCGAATCTGCGTGCCGCAGCCGCGACGTAATGATTGCAGGGCCTCCAGATACCGTGATCGTGCAACAGCGACGGCGCGCGTTCACGAACCAGCGAGTAGAGCATGCGCTTGAGTGGCCAGCTCGCCACCAACCCGATATCAAGGGCGGAGTCCGCCATTCGTCGATCGACCCGTGAGTCTGTCGCCGCTGTGACCACACCATCGTTCTGGCGACGCTGACTTAGCAAGACCACCGCACAATCATCCTCAGCCGCCAAATTATCGGTAAGAGCAGTGACAGTACGTGCCGGGCCGCCGTAGCGTGGTGCGAGACTACCCACGCAGTGCACAACCCGGATCATCGCCAGGATCCTTCGTACCCTGCCACCCGGAGAATCAGATCCTCGTAAACCGGGATCGCCCGGTCCATCGCATGCGGAGCGCGATACTCCCGGGCGCGCTGCACCAGCCCCTGACCGAGCGCTTCGTCAGTAACGATTGAGACGATATGCTCGCCAAGCTGCTCCGCATCCCCGACCTCGAAGCCCAATGCCGCCCCCTGTTCACACATTTCGCGCGCATCGGAACTGCAGTAACTGGTAATCACCGGAACATCACAGAACATCGCTTCCAGAACCGAATTGGAGAAGCCCTCATACTCCGAAGCCAGCACCAGCGCCGATGCACGTTTCAGCACCGGCAGCGGGTTTTCCAATCTTCCCGTAAACATAACCGACTCCTGTAAACCCATTCCCTGCACCTGTGCCTCCAGCGCTTGCCGTGCCACACCATCGCCGACAATGACAAGGCCACAGTCAACTCGACGGACGATTCTCGCCAAGGCCTCCAGCACCGTATTAATACGTTTCATAGTGACAAGTCGCCCGATACAAATTATGTAGCGACGGAAAGATATCGAATCGATGATCTCCCGGGCGGCGTCCGCTCCAAGTCGATCGACATCAACAATGTTCGGCAGCCGAACCGCCAATTTGGCATCAGCCAATCGGCATGTCTCGATTACTCCGTCAATCGAGTTTGCCGTTATTAGATCACCTCTTCGGTAAAGCTTTCTGCGCAACCAGTAATAAATCCATTGCCGGAGACTATTTTCCGTCGGTCCCGCGGCATCCGGCCGGGTTATTTCACTCACGATGAACTTGGGCTTCGACGCTGTTCCCATAAGCACAAGGGAAGTAATTGCAACAGGAAACAAGCCAAAAGACATTACGACGTCGTACTGGCGATTTTTTACGATACGCCACAATTTGAGCACCAATCGTGGATAACTCAGCCTGCTCTTCCATCCCAGGTAGAAAACTTCCCCGCCACATGGCGCATCCGGTTGATGACCGCCTGTCAACAAAGCCAGATCAACCCGGCCTCCGAAAAGCCGCGGCACAAGCCTCGACAATCTGGCTTCAGCACCTCCGCCTGTCAATCCATTGCCGACGACGAGTACAGCGGGAACGTTGCCCGGGTACTCTTGACGTTTCTCCGGATCTATCGCGTGCGCCGGTCGCCCGGTCTTGCGCCACTCTCTGGACTTCAACGATACTTGCCTCAATTTCCGACCCTTCCTCGAATCTCGTGACAGGCAGAAGAACATTACTTTGGACTTGACCCGCTTTAGTGGACGGTTTGCGACCTAAGCCGCCTCGTTTTCAGTGGTCAATAGTTTCCTCTCGTAGTTGACGGGTGACAAGTAGCCCGACGATGCGGGTTATACCATCCCTCGATCCATTCGAAGACCGCCATGCGGGCCTCGGCCTGGGTCTTGAAACGGCGCCGGTTCAGCACTTCGCGCTCGAGCGTCGCGAAGAAGCTCTCGGCCATTGCATTGTCGTAGGCATCACCGACCGAGCCCATCGACGGCATCACGCCCATCTGCTGGCAGCGTTTGCCGAAGGCGTAGCTCGTATATTGACAGCCCCTGTCGGAATGATGAATCACCGACCGGGGTCGCCGTTGGGCCAGCGCCATGTCGAGTGCGCTGACCACGAGTTCGGCCCGCAGATGGGTCGCCATCGCCCAGCCGACGATGCGGCGCGACCAGACGTCGAGCACCACGGCGAGATGAAGACAAGCCGGCCCAGGTCGGGATATCGGTGATGTCCGCGACCCACAGCCGGTCCGGTCCCGTGGCCTGAAACTGCCGGTCTACACGATCGAGCGCGCGATCCGCCACCGGGTCGGCGGTGGTCGTCTTGACGAAGGCCGCCGGCGTCACGCCCGTCATGCCTGCCGCCCGCATCAGCCGCGCCACCCGCTTGCAGCCGACATGAATGTCGTGATCGTCCTTGAGCTCGGCATGAATCGACGGCGCTCCGTAGGCGTCTCGCGAGCGACGATGGATGCCGTGGATCAACGCGGTCAGCCGGGGGTCTTCCCGCGCCCGCGTCGACAGCGGCCGGTCGCACCACGCATAAAACCCGCTTGTCGAGATCCCGAGCAACCGGCACATCACACGTACCGGATAATGGGCCTGGTTTGCCTTCACGAATCCGAAGAGCGCTTCGGTGTCGCGGTGCTCATCGTCGCAAACCAGGCCGCGGCTTTTGACAGGATCTCCCGCTCTTGCCGCAGTGTCCGGTTTTCGCGCCGCAGCCGGGTCAGCTCCTCGCGCTCGGCACTGGTCAGGCCGCCATCACCCCGGCCGGCGTCCCGCTCCGCCCGCTTGACCCATTGCCGGATCGACCATGAGGTGCAGCCGAATTCTTCGGCCAGATCCTCATACTTGCGCCCGAGCCGGACCAGTTCGACCATCTGCTGCCGGAACTCCGGCGTGTATATCCGCTGCTCCTTTGCCATGGGGTACACTCCTCCTTTCTGTGAAGATGAAGTGTCCACCGAAGCCGGTCAAGTCCAGTCCCTCCCTCGATAACTCCGCCACCGATCGACTCTCCGGCGGCATCATTCGCTTCAACACAGTCTGCTTCAACTCCTGCGAATACCTCGACATCTCTCGTCACCTTCCGCCTCCCGCTCGCTCCAGAGATTACAGAAATCAGTGACAACTATTCTGACGCGGGGGGGGACTTTCCTGCCTGCGCCCCTGGGCAACCCCGATGCAAAATATCCGATCCCGAGCGTATAATCCCTCACGCCGATATACCCCTCTTCTCAAGACCCTCTCTGTACGCTAAAATTCCCCCACTGGAAGTAGCCTACCCATCACAATCTACGCAAGAAACAAAGTTAGTTAACCTTTGTAAGTATGCAGCGAGAGGCGATTCGGAAAGTTTTTTAATTGAAAAACTAATCCACCACAAGGAAGGAGTAATGTTATGAAAAACGCATTTATATCACTCGGTTTTGTATCCTTGGCTCTTCTAATCATACCGGGCCAGTCTGTTTACGCGGATACGGCGGCGACGCGCGGCACCCCTGTGGAACACCCGGCGGGTGACGAACCCATGGCTAGAGTACCCGGTCTGGCGAAACAGATAATTTACTCTCTCCCGGACGAGGGCATCTATTTCATGCGCGTGAGCGATTTTATTGGGGCCACGGTAAAGAATAGCGACGGCAAAAAAATTGGCACAATCGACGACGTGGTAATAGAGAGTTATAACCCCTTTTTTGAGAAGGCCGGTGCTTCACAGAAGGCCACTGAATACCGCGCCGTCATCTCCGTAGGCGGATTCCTTGGTCTTCGCGAAAAACACATAGCAGTACCATTTGATAAGCTCAAGATACAAAAAGAAATGGGTGTGGATACGTTGATTTATCCAGCGGGGAAAGAGCAGCTCAATAGTCTGCCTGCATTCGTTTACCCCGACCTTCAATAGGACCTGAAACATCGTTGCCCCGGACATCCATCAGGGATGTATGGGGCAACAACTTGTTGCACAGTGAAAACGCAGCAGTTTTAACGAAGGCAGAGTGAAGTTAATTTGCAGAAACCGCCTGTATCTATCGACAATTACCTATAAGCATGACACGTCCAACGGACGTCATTCCCGCCACCTCCGGGTGTATACTTCGCGGGGAATCCATTGCCATTCACAACCGCTGGATTCCGGGTCTCCGCTGCGCTCCGCCCGGAATGACGGTCGCGATGTGTTGTCACGTCATTTGGTAATTCCCGACAGGTTACTACTCCGCCCATCCGGTTTTTCGCTATTCCATCGGCGCAATACATGCCGCTTCGCGGTTCCGCGCATTGCTTGCTCGCTTATTGACCGGATAACAAGTCCGGCCGGATTTCTCCTTTGGTTGCAACAGGTCTTGAAGCACGACGGGATCATCGCTCGCCAGCCGCGCACGCGCGACATGGATGCAGGGGGTACGAGCCCGTGGACGAGCGAGGTAGAGTCCGTGTCGGTAGCCATCGGCCCTGCCCTCATCAAGCTTTCTTCACGAACTCCGATTTCAGCTTCATCGCGCCAACCCCGTCTATCCTGCAATCGATATCATGATCGCCATCGACCAGCCGGATATTCTTCACCTTGGTACCGACCTTCACCACGAGCGATGAACCTTTCACCTTAAGGTCCTTGATGACGGTGACGGAATCACCGTCCTGCAACACGGTACCGTGGGCATCCTTGATCACACGCGCTTCGTCGGCGCCAATGGCGGTCGCATCCAACGACCATTCGTGCGCGCATTCCGGGCAGATGAACATGCTGCCATCGCTGTAGGTGTATGCCGAGCTGCACTTGGGGCAATCGGGCAGGTTGCTCATTGCTTTTCCCGTGTCCCGGTTAAAAGACGCACACTAAAAATTAAGCCAGACGTCTTTATCCGGGATGGCCCAGTCGGCATTGACATAAGTCGCGCTAGGCCTGGCGTCGAGGCCACTGCTTGCGCGCGGTTTCGTATAGCTCCCAGGCGGTGAACAGCTGGCTGGCCCAGAACAACAACTTGCCCCGGCCCGCGCGCAACAGCAGTGTGGCACTCGTCACCGCCAGCACCGGATGGACGCGCACCGCGTGTACGATGGCAAAGCCCATGTCCAGCAGCCGCAGATTTTTTTGCAGGTGGGACGCCACATAGGCCACCTCACTACGCTGGGCCGCCGCCTGCGACACCAGGAATTCACGCTGCCGTCGCAGAAATTTCATGCGCGCATTCATCGCCGGGATATCATCCGTTCACGGTCCTTGCCGAGTTCCGCCATGGTGGCGGAAAACAGCCGTGGCCGGGTCCTGATCTTGTGACGCATCACCAAAGCGGCAATGACGCCGATACCCAGGTAAAAGACGGCGAAGCCGCCCAGCACATACAACCGGTGAGTTTCCCAGAAGGCCGCCACAATGAACACGGTAGCGAGCACCACACCCACGCCTAGACAGAACAGCGACACCAGTCCGTACACGAACAATTGTCGAACCCTTCCGCCGCTCTCTTCCAGTTCAGTGGAAAGAATCTCTATCCGGGTGTGCAGGATCTCGGCGAATGTCGCCAGCAACCGCTGCAACGCGGCCAGCACCCCGGTCACCTGACCCGGTGCCGGTTCCGCACCTGTGTCTTCGTACGCCACGACGTTAGCGCCGGCTGATCAACATGCCGAGCAGAAAGCCCGCTGCGGTACCGGCGGCAATCGCCTGCCAGGGATTTTCACGGACGAGCTGATCGGTCGCCTTTGCCGCCGCCACCGTTCGGTCAACCACGTCGCCCTCTACTTCGTTGAGCTTGCGCCGCGCCTCACGCAGGCTTTCCTCGGTCCGCGCGCGCGCCGCGCTGATGGTGTCTCCGGTCTGGCCGACAGTGGCCTTCAGCAGTTCTTCGGCGTCGCGCACAACCGCCTTGAAATCATCGACCAGTCTGTCTCGTGCAGAGGACGTTTCCGTAACCATAGCCTACTCCTTGATGAATTCATGTCTTGTTGACAGGTTTGCCAGAACCAGCCGCGGTAGCGCCAGGCCGCTCCGAAAGCGAACTCACCGGCGGCCACAACACAGGTAGCAACTTTTGAGAGGATTCGCTATGCACTGTAGCATGCAGGCGTTACATCTCGCTTGCATTATCGCCGGACCGATTTTGAAAGAGGATTGATCGGTATCAAGAAAGCGCGATATTTCTCATATCGTCCGGGTTGCGCAGACACTCAGGTTACTTTCCCAGCAGTTCACCGACTGGTTTTAAATCTTCCACATGGTCGCATACGGCCTTGATGGCCATAATAATGGGGATGCCCAGCAATAACCCCCACACGCCCCACAACCAACCCCAAAACAACACGCCTGCGAAAATCACCACGGCGTTCATCTGGCTTGCCCGGCTGGTAAGCCACGGCGTCAGCCAGAAACCTTCGATAGAGGTGATGGCCAGCGCGCTTGCGGAAACCAGCAGCGCCGTGCCAACGGTAAAGACGACCGCGAGCAGCACGAGCGACGGGCTGCGGAGCAACATCCGGCATGACCGCTCCCTTGCCGCCCGGCGATACTTCAGCGTGATTTTCGGTGCCGCCGTGCGGTTCAGGGTTCATGGGGCAACAGATGAGATAGCAGTTATGTTCATGGCACCTTGTGTCACGCAGAGTAGCGTGGAACTGGACATAAAACTAGAAATGAATGCCGTACACGTCAAGACCAGATGCTGTCCAAGGCAACGACGTTTAGCGACAATTAGCAGATAATTCCGTCGAACATCGCCGTGATTGCCTGGAGGGACGCGGTGCTACCAGGTCTCACCTGCCTAAGGTACCAACACATTAGCGTTATTATTCCGGGCGTGGAAAGCGGCTCGTAAGACGCGTTAACACCTCAGACTCTATCGCGATATATTTTTCCATCAACGTCCTGGCTTGATCCGAGAAGCACGGGTTAGCTCACTCCGAACGCCTTTCGGTGCGGATTACGGCGGAAATTTCGCCAGAATTTTTTGCACCAGTTCATTGATCTGTCGAGTTGTTTCGTCCGGATCAGCGTGTTCGGAGATGACATCCGTGCCCTTGCCCCGCCACAACAGTTTGCCGCTTTTCGAATCCAGCACATCGATGAACAACATGCCCTGATCATAGGTCTCCACCGGACTGCCCGTGCCGATGCCAATGCCGCCGAACGAACCCCTGGTCCCGGTGCCGATCATGATCCCGCTTTGGGTGCCTTCGGATTTGATCTTTTGCCGAATGGCCAGCTCGTAGGCAATCAGAAAGTCGGCGGATGCGCGCTCCGCCTTGGTATAGCGGCTCTCAAGATTATTATCGATCGCGGCTCGTATACGCTTATTGATCAGCGGATCATCGACGCGGATGTCATCGGTTTTGGGCTGACTATCATGCTGCCAGGCAAAGGTGCTCATGCCCGTGAAGTCTATGCCGGGTTCATAGTCCTGACTGACCTGTACCGTCGAACACCCCGTGCCGAGGATCAACACCAAAGACAATAGCCAATAATTCGTTTTCAACATGGGCTCCATCATATCAATATGAATGGCGCCGGAGTAAACCTGCCCCGCCTTTCTGTCTTTCCGGCCAGGCAAGCACAGCGAGCGCGAGCCGGAATCCAGCTGTAGCGGCTACATCCGGCGGAAAATCGGCGCTGATCTCTCCCGAATAAAGCAGACGCCTGTCTATGGTACCGGGGAAGTCCACTCTGATTCCATTTCCCCACTGCAAAGCAGAAATGGTGTCATTCCCGCGCAGGCGCAAGCCCGTGGACGGCAACGGTACGAGCCAGGAATGCGCGAGGTCGAGTCCTGCCGGGAGCGTGTCGGAAACGGCCCCAAGGTATCCAGTAACTTGCTGATTCGCATACGCCCCCCGCGTCAGAATAGTTGTCACTGATTTCTGTAATCTCTGGAGCGAGCGGGAGGCGGAAGATGACGAGAGATGTCGAGGTATTCGCAGAGGAGTTGAAGCAGACTGTGTTGAAGCGAATGATGCCGCCGGAGAGTCGATCGGTGGCGGAGTTATCGAAGGAGACAGGCATCACGGAAACGACCCTGTACAATTGGCGGAGAGCGTGTTCCGGACGTGCAAGTACCGGCCGGAATATCCGAGTGAGGGCTTTGCCACACTGGACAAGGCCCGTGCCTGGATGCTGCGCTTCGAGGCGTGGTACAACACCGGGCACCGGCACAGCGGGCTGAACTTCGTGACACCGGAACAGCGCCATACCGCGCAGGCAGAGGAGATTATGAAACAGCGCATGGATGTTTATGAGACAGCACGTGCGCGCAACCCGCGCCGATGGAGTGGTGACAGCCGGAACTGGTCACTGCCACAGAGTGTCTGCCTCAACCCGGGAAAATCGGCTGACCCACAGGCTCAGGCCCCATGATCGAAACGGTGACAACTATCTTGAAAACCGCCGCGCGCGCTAAAACTCATGGATTCCCGTTTCGACGGGACTGACGTCTCGGCGGGACGGCCGTGACGTCGAGCCTGTTTTTCTCTCATTGACGTAATCGCATTCCGCCAAATGCGGGACACCGCGGCCGTGATTAAAATGGGTCGGCTTGAAATAACATTTTTCCCTCGATTTTTTTTGTTCCCGGTCGATACCCGTGCAAACAAGCGTTGAAATGTGGCCGGACAGTGAGCGGGCCGGTATCAAGTATTTGTGACGCAATTTACTTTAAAACCAGGGAGGGGCTCGAAAAGTGTGGGGTCGAAACACTGACACAGTGATCAAAGGCCTTGAAGGCGAAATAGAGCGCCTGAGTGCCAAGCTGCGCAAGGCCTACGATACTCACGCCGAGACGGTCGCGAAGTTCGAGCGCGATTTTACGCAACTCAAGCGCGAACTCGATTCCGCCTACCATCTCAGTGCCCAGCTCACCTCCGAAAAAGCGCATCTTGCGGGGGCGGCCAACGATGTGCCGGATTACGCCGCGCAGGTCGAAAACCAGCTCCGTGCTCTTACCATCGGACTGAAAAAGGCCAACGAGGAACGTTGTCGCGCCGAGGAACGCGTAGTGGAACTTGAGGCCGGCCTGGAGGCCTCGGAGCGCGTCGCAACCCAGTATGTTTCGGCGCTGCATCAGACCGAGCAAGAATGCACCAGCGCCAGGGAAGACGTTCAGCGGCTGAGTCTGCAAATAGCGCATTTAACAACTGCGCGGGACACGTCGCCAGCCGATGGCGCCGATAATCAATCGGACGGCTCATCAATCGGCTTGGACAGTAATTACCGGGGCCTGCAACAACTCGTCATTTCCGCTCAAAATTCGGCGAAAGAATCCAGGAATAAATTAACGCAGCTTGAAGAGAGATATGCCGCCTCCGCAAAACAGGTTGCCCAGCTCACCGCCGAGTTGGCGCAGGTCAACGCGGGTATCAACGGCGGCTTAAGAGATCAACCAAATGCCGTTCGAGCAGATGCGGCACCGGCCCCTGACGCGGAAGAATTAACCGAGCTGCGTTCACGTATCGAAGCCGCCGAGTACATCCTGGCGGACTACCAGGCGAAGCTCAAGCAAGCGGAAATTGACCGGGATGAGGCGCTGCGTGATCTAAAACAGGTGACGACGGCACAACGGTCACCCCAAAACCCCAACGATCCACGCGCGGATAGTTCGGAACCTGACACCCGTGGGCCTCGACTTAACGCACTGGCGCTGGAACTTGCGCTGGAAAAGCAACAACGAGTCGATCAGGAAAGCGACAATAAACGACTGAGAGCGAGAATCGCCTCCGCGGAAACACTGGCGTCCAAATCCATGGCGCGCGCGAAAGCGGCCGAGGCGGAACATAAGAAGGCACTTGCGGAGATCGCCAGCGTAAACGCGCTTCTGGAAACATCCCGAAGCGAACATAACACTATCGACGTGACAACCGACAACGCCTTTGCGGTGCGGCTGCATGACGCCGAGGCAGCCAGGGTGCGCGCTGAACAGGAGTCCTTTGCGTTGCAGCAACAATTGGCCGTCGCCAATGCCCGATTTGAAAGCTTCAAGAAGTCCATAGAAACAATCGAGACGGCCCGTGCTGCAGAGTTTGCCGACGAGGCACGTGATGCGCAGCAACTCGCTGAGCTCCGAGCGAACAAGGTCGCAGAAGACCGGCGGATCTTTGAGGAAAACATCGCGGAAATGCAGGCGCGGATACGCGAACTTGAGGAACACTCAATTTCGGCAGAGGAACAGGCACGACAGGCGCTCGACGCAAAGGAAACCGTTACCCGGGATTTGGAGAATCGCCTGACTGCTTTACAGGAAACAGCCAATCAGAACGAGAACGCCGCCCGGGAGTACCGTATGCAACGAGACCGCGCCAATGAAAACGTACAGATGTACTCGGCGAAAGTCATGGAGCTGGAAAATATTAGTCGACAGGTGTTAGACGATAACGAGGCATTAAGAGACCAGCGTCGCCAGTTCGAAACGGATCAACAAAGCACACAGGAAGCGGTTAGTCGGCTTGTCGAGCAGGTGGCGGCAAAGGAAACGCAGCTTGCACAGCTGACACGGGAACAGGCCGCCCTGGTCACCGAACGCGGGCGATTGGTAGAGGAACTGGATTTAATGAGTGAACGCCTGGCCAGTGCGGAAAATATCGCGGCTGAGAAACAGTCGTCTCTTGAGAACAATGCTGTTTCGGTGGAAGACCATGCGCGTATGGCCGCCGACCTGGCAGAGGCGATACAAGGCCTGCACGCGCAACTAACAATCGCCCAGGACATGCAAAATCAACTCACCGCATTACGGGAAACAACCAGTCAGGCAAAGCGCGCTGCCGAACACTACCGTCTGCAAGGCGACCAGGCCAACGGCCAGGTACAGATGTTGTCGGCGAAAGTGCAGGAGCTGGAAAACAGTAATCGCCAGATGCTAGGCGAAAACGAATCGTTAAAAGATCAGTGTGGCCAGGCAGAGACGGATCAACAACGGACACAACAGGAAGCAAACGAGCTGGTTGAACAACTGGCAGCCAAGGAAATACAGATCGCGCAGTTGACAAAACAACAGCGGCGACTGGCGCGGGAGCTGGATCTAATGACTGAACGTTTGGCGAGTGCCGGAACTATCGTGGCTAGACAGCAGGCAATTATTGAAGCGCTAAACCAGGAACGAACGGCCAACCAAAAAACCGACGGGGACGTCGAAACCGCAATTGCGTCAGTGAGCCATCAATTGACTAACGCGAACGAATTTATCGCTGAGTCGGAACAAAACGAGCCGGTTCTCAAGCAATCTAACGAGGCTGTAGAAAAACCCGCTCATACCAGCGGAATTCTACAGCTCTCTTTTTTAAAATTGACGATTCACGCACCTTGCCCGGATGAGCCTCATTTTTCAAGCATTCATCGGTCAT
>JAHFRU010000028.1 GCA_023266115.1 Gammaproteobacteria bacterium | reverse complement strand
CCGCGTCGAGGAGGTCACCGCTGACATCGTTCAGGCCGCGCGCGATTGCCTCGTCATCGGACCCGGCAACTGACAAATAGCGCGATCAGAACGCCGCCATTTAGCGCGAGCGTTTACAAGCGACCTCGGCCGTGATCGGCGGGGGTATCGCGCGAACGACCGTTTCGGAGAGATGCAGGACACTTCAGCGTGGACGCATACGCACCACGTCCGCCTGTAGTGCAGACAACGAGCAAAGACTTATGACGGGGCGTCGGCAATAATCGGTTGCCCGGCATGCTCTGGCGCGCGATTACGAATTGTCGCTGCGGGGTCATCTCAATTGGGGCGAGCGGCGGCTGGACCGGGTCGCATTTGCGGCCCTACCGCGGCTTGACCGGCGGTCGCTCCTTCTGACATGGACGATTGAGTGGGCTGAACCCGTTGCGGCCTTTTGTGATCGCCCTGATCAACGGTCGCGATTGATGACCATGGCCCGCTGATGACCGAACGCAGGGTAACGAAGTGATGCTTGAGGATGATCCATACGCCGAAATCTGCGTGAGAGCTTTAAGAGCTTGTCACGACATCTGCCTCCGTGCCGCCACGGTGGATCGCTTGATGATCTCGGGGTTGCCGGTTCCCGCCAATCACATCCGGTCAATGCTAGATTGTGCCGAGATATGTCAGGTCGCAGCGAACTTTTTGGTGCGGGACTCTGATAACTATGTGCGCATCTGCTATGAAGCGGCTGTCATATGTCGCGAATTGGCGTCCATGTCGGAAAAGTTCGATAACAACATGAACGTCGTCGCAGCATGCAACGCATGTGCATCAGCCTGTGATGACTTGAAAATCTAAAATTCTTGGCGCGCCTTCGGATTGCACCACAAATGGCGGCGCTCGCTCATGGACAGGAGCTAGATGCAGTACGTCGTTCTGGAGTGCTCGATTGCTGAAGGAGGCCTGATGCCAGACGAAGGGCGCGAAGCGGCCGCTGAAACGTGAGCAGCCTCACGACCGTTCGCCAGAGGCCCGTCCGATCGCCGCCGTCGCTTACGTGCTGGAGCAGCAGATCGAAACCTGGGCCGCCCATCGCCGGCGCCGAATAGATGAGGCCCAATGCTACCTTGGCCCGAACAGCCCTGCTGACGCCTGCGCGCTGGAATACGGCGTCGAGCTCCTCAATCGGCGGCACAGCAGGTAGTCCGACCGTCGGATCGGGTCGACCGGCGCCGCGCTCCAGATGCGCGACCCAGGCCAACGCGGCGCCGACCTTCTGGTCCAGTTCGTGTTGCACGCCGATCTGTCCGGCCGAGCGTCGATACAGGAGCAGGCGATCGGGCAGGTTCGCCAGCCGCGTCCGGTCCAGCAGCCGCAGCCAAAGGTCGTAATCCTCGCAGTGTCGGTAAGGAAGCCGATAGCCGCCGACGTCGAGAATCGCCTCGCGCCGCATCATCACCGAAGGATGGCAGATCGGCGAACGCCGCTCCATCGCCTCGACGATGCCGTGATGATCAAGGGGATGAAGGGTGACGCACTCGAAGACCGTGCCCTGCTCATCAAGTTCATGCGTATTGGTGCCAACGACCCCGTGGTCGGGATGCCCATGCAAGAAGGCGACCTGGCGCTCAAGGCGCGTAGGCAACGAGATGTCGTCTGCGTCCATGCGCGCCACCAGCGGTGCTCGCGCCTCCCCCAGCAGCCGGTTGAGGCTGGCGATCAGCCCCCGATTGGCTTGGCGGAGCATGCGGATGCGCGGATCGCTTGCGGCGAACGCACTGACGATCTCGGCCGAGCGGTCGCTCGATCCGTCGTCGACGATCAGGAACTCGAAGTCGCAAAAAGTCTGGGCAAGGATGCTGCGGACCGCGTCGGCGACATGGCGCTCGGCGTTGTAGACGCTCATCAGCACGGCAACGGCGGGGGTCGTTGGAAGGGTCATGCCCGGTCACAGTCTTTCAGAACGTCGACGCAGAATGCGGCAAGACGACGGGCGTCATCCAGCAGCGACCCGCCCCGCAGCGACGCGACAGCTGGCGGCACACCGTCAAGCCGCAGTGCCTCGGCCGCCGCCGCCGCCGCCGCCTGCCAGTCCGGCCACCGCACCTCCGCCAGCGGCCGCAGGCTTTCGCCCGTGCCGGGGAGATCGGGAATGCCGGTCCGTATGCCGACGAACGCCAGACGCCTGGCGAGGTCCACGACCATCGCTCGGCATTGGTTGGCCTCGTTCAGGAGCGGTTGGAGGATGAGCACCCGCGGACCGTCGAGCGGCCCGCGTAGCGTCATCCATTCAGGCCCGGACCGGGTTCGAAACTGCTGGTATTCGAAGGCGGGCGCGTCAGGCACGTCGCGACCTCCGGATAAGCGTAGCGGCTGCGGAGCGGGCGGCAGCGGCCAAGCCGCCGGGGCTGCGCTGGTTGAACAGGCTCAAGCGCCGCGTCAGCTGGCGCCGCGTCATCCATTCCGCCTTGTAGGGCTCGTCGCCATTGCCGTAGTCGATCAGGGTCGGCCGGTCCTCGACCATGACGTGGCGGAACATGGCATGGCTCAATATCGTCCCGGGCGACGCCGCCTTCTCGGCTTCAACATAGGCTAGCTTGTGGATCGTCGCGATCCCGCGCTCGACCGTCCAGAGCTGGCACGCCACAGGAACGCCCTGTCGATAGGCCAGCCCCAGGCGCAGGCATCCCGCCTGGCCCTCGGCCTCGGCGATGGCGCGCAGGAATGCAGGCGATCCCTCCTCCGGCTTCCAGCTCTGGGCGTAGACGCGCTCGTAATCGTTCCATGCCGCGGCTTCGAAATGCCGCAAGATGCGCGGTTCTAGCCCGCTGCCTTTGAGCTTGCGGCGCACCGTGTTCTGCAGCCGGGAAGGACGCGCGCACCAGTAATCCTCGAAGCTGAGGCCCGCGACCTCGGCGACCCAATTGACCGTCGCATCCGTCTCGGCCACCCACCAGCCTGCGTCCGCGAATGCCGAACGGACCAAATCGGCGGTCGCAGATGTCACCGGTTGAAGATCGATGCGGTCGAAATCGCAACGCAGCGCGCGAGCGGCGGCCTTCAACAGCTCTTTTCGCGTGGCTGCGGACATGCCCGGCGTGAACGCCGGTGACACATCGAGCGTGTACCACCCCGCGAACGCGCGCGCCGAACGCCGCTCCTCCCGAGCAAGGAACAACCACGCAGCATCGCCGCCTGCCTGGGCGCGCATGCCCACCAGCTTCGCGTCGGGAAGGACATGTCGCGCCGTGCCGCGCAGCCAGTCGAGACGGTTGTACATTGACGGCTGGCTGTCGCGGCCGAGGACCCCCGCCGCGTCAGCCTCGATGACGTCGATGCCGTCCAGCAGCCTGGTCTCGATCGCCGGCCCGCCAAAGCCAGCCGGCATGCGCGCCGCGCTCAGGGTCATGGTCGCGGCCGGGCGAACGCGCGCCGTGCCTTTTCGACGGCCCGGTAGGCCAGCGACTTGACGTGGTTCTGGTGCGGGAACCGCGCGGGCGGGCTCGGCTCGATGCCGGCTCGGCGCAGGATGCTGTTCAGCCCGTGAGCGCCCGCTTCGCGATAGCTCCATTCGGAGCGCCAGGTGACGGAGAAGGACACCGACGGAACCGAACCGTTGCGGACCCAGTGCGGTGCCTTGACGGGTACGTAGATCGCGTTTCCCGCGGCGAGCCGATGCTCGGTACCCTTGGCCGCGAAAGCCTCGTCGTAGGGCAGGTTGCGATGCCCGCCGAGGTGGAACCGTTCATGCTCCACGGGGCGGGCGATCTGTGGATCGTCGGCCGAGAATACCGTCATCACCTTTTCACCGCGAAGCTGGAGCAGGATGTTGTGCTCAGGATCGAAGTGGAAGGGGGTGACGGCATTGGGAGAGGACACGAAGATGAAGGCCTCGCGTTTTAGCATCGGCCCGGTGCGGCTCTGGACCGTCGGGAGCAGTTCGTCGAGCAATGCGTCGAGCAGCTGGCGATAGACTGGATCCTGCTCCACGAACTTGAGCACCAGCCATGAGCCGTTTCGCTCAATGGAGCGAATAGTCTCGACGATAGACAGCCCGTTGTCGCACAGCGCCGCCGGATCGACGCCGATCGGCAATGCGGCGAGGTTCTGTTCGACGTCGCACGGTCGCATGCGGCTCGCGAGCTGGGCGAGCGCCTCGGTCTCGAACAAGGGGTGACCGGCCAGGCCGTGCGCGAACGTCCCGGCAATCTCCGGATACAGCTCCGCGAGCGAATGCCGTGCGGCGGGCGTGAAATACTGATCAGGCATGGTGCTCTTCCGCAACGGACGAAGAGGGAGGCGGGCGTCGGCAGCCGTTGACGAGTTTGGCGGCGCGCTCGGCCGTTCTCGCCAATCGAAAGGCGGCATGGCGGCGCCATCCCGACAGCGGCACGGTGACTCTCACGACCGCTCGGCGCTGCGCCCACAGGCTGTTGATCATCGGGTGCTCTTCGACCGCGCAGCTGTCCATCCATGCAACATCCACACGCTCGAGCACCGCCAGATTGTCGAGTTGCAGAAGCACACCGGGAGAGAAGCGCGCGAACCGCTCGTCGAAGGCAGTCTTGAACGAGAACGCGCCGGGCGGCGCGTACAGGTTGACGAGCATGGCAATGGCGACACCATCCAAATCGAGCCGCAGCAGCTCCAATTGCCCTGCCGCCCGTCCGCCGCCGATCACCTCGCGGAAGAACCTTTCCGTGGCCGGCGTGGCTGCGAGCGCCGAACCCGCCCGTCCCTTCCAGCCCGCCTCTTCCAGCCGCAGGAAGTCGTCACACCATGCGCCGACGTCGTCCTCAGGTTGCAGCCGGCGCAGGGCGACCTGTCCCTGCTCAGACAGCCGCATTTCGAGACGCTTCAGCTCCTTGCGCTTCTTCTTGCGCACGGTCGCTTCGTAATAGGCGGTCGGCGATAGTTCGCTCTGGAGCAGCGCTCGCTCGATGCGATGCACGACATCGCAAGGGCGTCCCAGGGTGGCGGCGGCCTGCATCAGTGCGCAGTGGACGGGCCCATTCTCGACCAGTCCATTGACGTGGAGCAGCCCGACCGCCCAGCGTGTCGCGTCGAGCGTCTGAAGAATGGCCGACCAGGCTTCGCGCTCGCGGCCAGCACGCAGCAGCGGCGTACCCAGGAAGCTGTGATGATGCAGGCAGTTTTGGACATGACGAAGCGGCAGCCGTCCGTACCGCGGCAGCACCGCGACCGCGAACAGCCCGACGAGCTCGCGTCCGCTCGGCCCGTCGCTCCATACGCGGACCACCCGCGCGCCCTCGGCTTGCGGCAGATGCGCCCCCGCCTTGACGAACCAGCGTTCGGCGAAGACGTTCGGCTCGCTCGCGGAAGCGGCCAGGTCATCCCAGGCCCGCGCGAACAAGGCGTCATCGGTCGACAAGGGCACGACGTCGAAACTGATGCCACTCTGGTGTGCCGCCGCACGGACGGTCGTCCGCCGTTCGGCGATCGTCGGGGAAGGCATATCCGCCAGCGTGTAAGCCGTGCCGGTCGGCTGCATGTTTGTTCCAAAATCTGTGTTCCGTTACCCGATCGGTAGCTCGGGAGCGGTTAAGAAATGCCGACACTGCTGCCGGCTTTACGTTTCCTGCACGGTCGTCGACTACGGAAGGCACTGCGAGGCAGCCCGTCCGCTCGCGATCTTGCGTCCTTCTTGCGGAAAACATCTAACACCTATGGCCAGCGAAGCTCCCGCCATCACCACTCTCGGCACGCGCGTCGTCAGCGCCGTGCTGTGGCGGTCGGGCAGTCAGATCATCGCGCAGATGGTGGTCTGGAGCGCGACATTCGTTGTGATTCGGCTGCTCAATCCGGCCGATTACGGTCTCTTCTCGATGTCGCAGGTCGTCCTGATCCTGCTCACCTTGTTGAACGGCAGCGGCTTTTCCGATGCGCTCGTGCGCGCGAAGCACGTCGGCGAGCGCGAGGTCGGGCAGGTGTTCGCGATCCTGTTGTTGCTGAACGGCGGGATCGCGCTGACGCAGGTGCTGCTCGCGCCCTCGATCGCCGACTATTACGATCAGCCGCTAATCGCGAAGCTGCTCGCCGTCCAGGCGCTGCTCTACCTGGCAAACCCCTTCATCCTGGTGCCGGTCGCGCTGCTCGGGCGGACACTCGATTTTCGGCGGCAGGCCCAGGTGAACCTCTTGTCCGCGCTCGCCGGTGCGCTCGCGTCGGTCGCATGCGCAGTCGCAGGGCTGGCCGTTTGGACGCTAGTCCTCGCGCCGCTTGCCATGGCCTACACGCGCGCGATTGGGATGACGCTGGCCTCGCCGGTCCGATTACGACCGGTATTCGACTTTGTCGGCATGGGAGCCACCATCCGATTCGGGGGCGCGATGCTGCTCAGCACCGCGCTGTGGCTGGTGCAGACCCAGTCGGACGTGATCATCGCCGCGCGCAGCCTCGACGTGCATACGCTGGGCCTCTACACCACCGCGCTGTTCCTTGCGCAGATCGTCTCGTCCAAGTTCGTGCCGCCGCTCAACGAGGTCGCCTTTACCGCCTACGCCCGCCTACAGGGCGACCGCGCCGAGGCGGCGTGGGCGTTCGGGAAGTCGGTCAGGATCGTGATGCTCGCAACGATGCCCCTATTTTTCGGCCTGGCCGTGACCGCGGAGCCTCTCGTGGCGACGATGCTGGGTCCGAAATGGGTCGAGATCCCCCCAGTCGTGGCCAGGCTGGCGCTGGCGATGCCGTTCGTCGTTCTCCAGATTATGTTTACGCCCGCCACCAGCGCGCTCGGCCAACCCAGGGTCCAGGTCCTGTCCGCCGCTGCCGGCGCGGTCATCATGCCCATCGCCTTTTTTCTCGGCGTTGCCGATGGTGCGCTGGGCCTCGCAACCGCGTGGTTGGTCGCTTTTCCAATCCTCACAATCGTGACGGCCTCGCTAGCGATGCCGGTGATCGGGATCAGCGTCGCTGCCCTCGCGCGAGCCATTGCGCCGGCGCTGTTCTGCGCGGCGGGCATGATGCTCTTTGTGCTAGGGGCGGACCGTTGGCTCAGTGAGATCGGCACACCGCTGCGGCTGATTGCGCTAATTGGTTTGGGAGGTCTGGTCTATGCGGGGATGGTCATGGTCGTCGCTCGATCGACCGTGCTGGAAATTTTACGCCTATTCGTGCGGCGCGCCGTCGCCTGAGCGCCGCGTTGCCTAGCGAGCGGCGGCGAGGATGTCGGCAGGACCCGCAGGCAGCACGTTCTCCCGCGCGAACAGGTCGAGGACGCCGTCCCACCAGGCCCAGAACAGCTTGAGATCAGCTTGATCCCGGACATAGGGCGTATGTCCTGGTTCCACCGAGGGCGTGTGGAACGACAGGCTGAACAGTCGGACGTCGGCGTCCAGCAGATGGCGGATCAACGTCAGCGCCTCGCACAGCGGCGTGCCTTCGGGCGTCAGCGGCACCCGCCCGAGCATCCCGCACGCAGCCATCGGCCCCCGCAGCAGCCGCATTCCGGATAGGCCGGGCCAGCGTCGCAACCTGCCGATGAAGCCGGCGGTCAGCGGCACCTCCAGCAAGGCCGCCGTCAGCCAGTAGGGCGTGATCGGGTGCTGCGCGAAATCAGGACCGCCTTGCTTGGAATAGTCGAACAGTGCGCGCACCGAAACATCCATGTGGTAGCCCAGTTCGAGCAGGAGCGCGGCCGTATTAGGCCCGACGCCGTAGCGACCGGCACGATAGACGAGCGCGCGACCGCCCATCGTCTCGGCAATCCGCTCCGTCAGGATGCAGAGCTTCTCGCGCTCCAGGGCGATTGGCAGGTTCCCGGCAAAGCTGTTGAGACCTGAGACGATCTCGTCGTAGGGCGGGTTGACCCATGGATGGAGATGCGCGCCGAACGTGCAGCTTCCGTCCTCGACCATTTGTCGCACCGTCGCGGCGCTGCGCTCCTGATCGACGACCGGGTAATCGAGGAGGTAGGTGGGCACGACACCGCGATTGTTCAGACGCCGGGTTGCCTTCGGAAGGCTGGCGATGGCGGTGGTCGACACCGCCTCGCGACGCAGCGGCCGGTCCCAATCGAATTCTTCTTCGGTATCGGCAAAGATCACGAACCTCCGCCCAAACGCCGGCGACAGCAATGCTTGCGAAGCGGTTGGCGGTGGGCTGTCGATCCCGCTCGCGAAGGCAGTGGCTGACATCGGCTCTCGCATGCGTAGGTTTTGCCGGATGGTACCGTCCATCTCGATCGACATGAGTTCACGCTGGATAAGCGGTATTGGGTTAATAAAGTGACTTTTTGAGGGTTACCCGGTTTTTCATCCTATTTTGACGGTGAGTATTCGGCGTTCATTCGGCGGCCATTCTGGCCGCAGCGGCAGCATTTTTGATCGGCCTCAGCCAGCCAAGCGATGTGTAAGGACAGCTCGCGTTAATCCTACAGCTAGACCGGCATGCTCATGATGTCTTTGTAGGCCGAGAGTATCTTGTTGCGGAACTGTAGCGTCGCTTCGAACCCGATGGAGGATTCCTGACGGGCAAGCATCACCTTTGCGATATCGGTCTCCTCGCCGCGTTCATAGGCTACCGTTAAGGCACCGGCGCGAGCATTGACCGCATTGATCTTCTGCAATTGCGCCTGAAACGTAGACGCGAAGCCGCCCTCCCGCGCGGCCCCGATCGGCGAGACACCACCCGGTCCACTCGAACCTCCAACAGAGTTCGGGCCATCAACTTTCTGGAGCGCGCTGTTCATCGCCGCTTCGAAGGCCGACCGCCCCACGGCTCCGGAACCCGCCACGGAAACCGGGGTGCTCGCCGCATTGCGAAGCGTCGCGTTCCTATCGAGGACTGCACTGCGCATGGCCATGATATCGCTGATCGACATGCTACTCACGACCGCCTCCGTGCAGGGTTTGCCGGTAGGCTGGAATACCGCGGCAAGCATTGAATCTTGGTTAACGTCGCTTAGGGTTGGTTGAGTTCTGGTAGCGGCAGGCGCCAAACCCTATTTGCTGTTTGCTGGCTTCGCCGCTCGCCGCGTCGCCGAAACAGCGTCGTCAATAAGAGCTTCCAGCTCGGCCGACGGCAGTTCATCGAACCTGGAACGCACCGCCTCGATGGCTTGGTCGAGCATTTCAAGCCGGATGAAGGTGAAACCCTGCTTGCCCGTCCGCCTTGCGCGGCAGCACGGACACTGAGACCTGCACGTCGCGATTGAGCCGATCGAGAATCGTCATTAGCCGGTCAATGGTGAAGCCCTTGAGCTTGGCTTGGCGGATGCGCGAAAAGTCGGCGGCGGCGACGCCAGTGATCTTCTCAGCCGCCCGCACCGTCAGATTGTCGGTCGCCAGCGTCTTGCTGATCTCGGCCGCTAAGATCGCGCGGAGCTGGCGCTGTTCGGGTTCTTTCATGCCAAGGTCGGCATAGACGTTGCCGCTGCCTCGGATCAGCTCGAAGTCGTCATCATCAGTCATTGCAACGCCTCCTTCAAACGCTTGATGCGCTCGCGCACCAAATCGATTTCCTGCTTCGGGGTGGCGATCCCACTCTTGGACTTCTTCTGGAAAGCGTGAACCACCCAAATGTCGTTATCGAGCTGGAGGGCGTAGATCACCCGAAAGGCGTCTCCCCGTTCCTTGATCGCCAGTTCCCATATGCCCGAACCTAACCCGGTCATGGGCTTGGCGATTTCCGGCGTGTCGCCCTCAGCAATCGCCGTGAGGGCGTCGATCGCTTGGTCCTGCGCGTCCTCGGGAAAGCGGCCGAACTCTTTGAGCGCGCCCTTGATCCACGAGATGTTGCGCAAGGCTTTTCGATGCATTAGCGCTAATGTAGTTATTTATCACAACACGGTCAAGTTACTGCGCGTGCGCCTTGACGATGGGATGACATGCGCACCTGTGAACACGTGAACGTGTGGACATTTTCAAGCGTAAACGATTGGCGACCTGCTCGCCTGAATGGCGCACCCCGCCCCAGCCGGGCCATAGGCCCGGCCCAAGGGTAGGGTGGGTGGGACAAAGACGCCAACGTCGAACGACGGCCTCCGCTACGCCTGCGCGAGCAACGAGCTGCGCCCGCCCGGAATGTGCCGGTAGAGCGTCGATGGCTGCACCCCGATCTGCTGCGCCACCTCCTCAACGGTGATGGTCGGATCGGCGAGCATGGCTTTGGCGCGCTTCATCTCGGCCGGCCCCATCGCTGGCTTGCGCCCGCCGCGTCGCCCCAAAGCTCGCGCCTGGGCGAGCCCGGCACGAGTGCGCTCCAAGGTCAGCTTTCGCTCGAATTCGGCGACGGCGGCGAAGACGTGGAACACGAGCCGCCCGCCGGGGCTGGTGGTGTCGATCGCCTGCGTGAGCACCCTAAGGGGTCACTCCACGAAAGTGAAGTTTACGTACGCTAGGACCGAACGAACGGCGAACGCTGACGGTGCTAACGTCGGAAGAGTATAACGACGGCCTGGTCGAGGAAGGCGCGCATACCTTCTTCATCGACGGTCTGACGGAAGGCGGCATGCGCGGCATCATCAGTCGCGAACAGGTCGTCCCAGACCGTAGACGTTCCATGCTCGTTTTCGACCTCAAGCGACCAGCCCGGCTCATTTTCCAACCGGATGATGTTCACTCTCACGGTGACGCCCTGCTCGGTGACGACACCAGACAGGCTCGACGTGACTATGTTGGGATCGCGTTCGGCATCATTCTTTCCTCATGCTTCGGCCGCAGTTTTGGCAGCGGTGCCTTCGAGCGCCTTGTAGAGCGCGGTTTTGCCAACCTTGAGGCGCGTGGCCGCCTCACGGACGGTCAGCCCTGCCGCGATTTGGTCGCGCGCCTTGCGCAATTTGTCAGGCGTGATGACCGGACGTCGACCACCAAGGCTCCCCCGTTCCCGCGCAGCCTTCAAGCCGGCGTTGGTGCGTTCACGGATCAGGTCGCGCTCGAACTGTGCAAGCGAGCCGAAGATGTTGAACACCAGCATGCCGCCCGACGTGGTGGTGTCGATCTGCTCGGTGAGCGATCGGAAGCCGACGCCGCGCGCGGCCAGTTCGCCGACCTTCTCGATGAGGTGGCTCATCGAGCGGCCGAGGCGATCGAGCTTCCATACGACTAGCGTGTCACCCGCACGCAGATAGGCCAGCGCCTCGGCAAGTCCCGGCCGATCGGTCTTTGCGCCGGACGCATGGTCGTCGAAGACGCGCTCGCATCCTGCCGCGTTCAGCGCGTCATGCTGGAGCGCCAGCTTTTGATCGCCGGTCGAAACCCGCGCATAGCCGATCAGCGCCACGGCCGCTCCCGATCTGTCCGTTTTCCCATCGATTTGCATTCTTGTCCGAATCGCCATCGCGGGTCCAGAGTTGACGGACATATTCATGCTGACCGCCAGAGGACCATTTGTCGGACAGTCATCAAACGCGCCATCATTGCGATTGACTCGCAATAACCGGCTTGGTAGCGGGGCGTTGCGAATGGTTCTCAACAATCGTTCGTCCTAGCTCTGAAAAAATCGACAGGGGATTTTATGAAGACCGTGATTACGGGACGTATCTCACTGCGAGCATTGTCTGCTGCAATGCTGATCGTTGGTGGATCGCCGGCTTGGGGGCAGGCACAAACGAAACCTGCTGAACTCGGCACCGTGACCGTGACCGATACGGCCATCGACGAACAGGAGGCGGAGACCTCCTACAAGGTCTCGCGCAGCGTTAGCGCGACCCGGACCGACACGCCGCTCGTTGACGTCCCGCAAAGCGTTACCGTTGTCCCGGTGAAACAAATCCTCGACCAGGCGGCAAACAGCATCGGGGATGCCATCCGCTATGTACCCGGCGTCTTTTCGTCGCAGGGTGAGGGCAACCGGGAGACGCTGTCGTTCCGTGGCAATTCGACCACGGGCGATTTTTTCGTCGACGGCATCCGTGATGACGTTCAGACCTATCGCGACCTGTACAATATCGAGAGGCTTGAGGTTTTCAAAGGGCCGAACGCGATGATTTTTGGTCGCGGCGGCGTCGGCGGCCTAATCAACCGCGTCACCAAGGTCGCCGATGGTCGGCGGCATATCGACGGTCGTTTCGAAGCGGGCAGCTTCGACCACTATCGCGGCCAAGTCGATCTTGGCGCGCCGGTGGGCGAGATGCTGTCGCTCCGGCTGACGGGGGTTTACCAGAACAGCGGCAGCTACCGCGACGGCGTTGGCTATAAGCGCTGGGGCCTGAACCCTACCGCCACCTTGGCCCTCGGCCCGGATACGACGGTGTCTGTAGGATACGAGCATTTCGAGGACGATCGCGTGGCTGATCGCGGCGTGTCCTCCTACCTCGGCCGACCGCTGCGCACGCGACGCGGGGAATTCTTCGGTGATCCCGACAATAGCCCGACGTGGACCGACACCGACGCGGGCACGCTGTTTGTCGAGCACCGCTTCAGTGACGACGTGGTGATCCGCAATCGTACGCGCTATGCTCAATACGACAAATTCTACCGCAACGTCTTTCCCGGCGCGGTGAACACCACTGCCCAGGTCAACCCGGCCGGCCTCCCGGCTGGCAGCTACGCGCCAGGTACGATTGTTGCGATCCAGGCTTATGACAACGCGACCCAGCGTGAAAACCTGTTCAACCAGACCGATCTAAATGCCACGTTCGCTACCGGATCAGTTGAGCATACGTTGCTGATCGGTGCCGAATTCGGTCGTCAGGCAACGGACAACCTTCGCCTTGACGGCTTCTTCCCAACAGCGACCAACGCACAGGGCGTGCAGACCATCTTCGCGACGATCGCAGCGCCCCGCATCCGTCGTCCCGACCTGCTATGGCGCCCAATCGCCAGCAGCGGCGATAATTATAGCGTTGCGAAGGTCGCAGCGGGATTTATCCAGGACCAGGTCGCGCTGTCACCGATGTTAGACGTCGTGGTTGGTATCCGTTATGAGAACTTCAGCACGAAGGTACGCGATCGGCGGACGATCGGCTTTCCCATCGGCCAGCAGCGTGAGTTCGACGTCACCGATAACCTGTGGTCGCCGCGCGCCGGCCTGATCTTCAAGCCTGTCGAGCAGGCGTCGATCTATGCCGCCTACTCCCGGACCTACCTGCCGCGTGGCGGCGACCAACTCGCCAGCCTCAACCTCACCAACCAGAGCCTCGCGCCGGAGAAGTATCAGAATTACGAGATCGGTGCGAAGTGGGACATCATCCCGACCTTCAATGTCGCGGGTGCGGTGTTTCAGCTCGATCGCAGCAATGTTCTGGCGCTGAGTGATCCCAACAACCCCAGTTCGCCGACGGTCCCGATCGGCCGCCAGCGCACCAAGGGCGTTGAGCTGAGCGCGCAGGGGGAGATTACTGACCAGCTCAGCCTGATCGCCTCCTACACCTATTCCGACGCGAAGTTCCTTGACTCACAGTCGGGAACGGTGCTGCGCGGGAACCGTGTGCCGAACGTGCCGAAGCACGCGGCCGCGCTGTGGACGCGGTTCGATCCGACGGAAGCACTCGGCGCCGCGGTCGGTGTGATTCGTCAGGGGCGGCGCTTCGCGGCGACGGACAACCTCGTGTCCATGCCTGGTTACACGCGCGTTGACGGCGCGATCTACTACCGCCTGACGCCGCAGCTCGACCTTCAGCTCAACGTCGAGAATATCTTCAACGAGCGTTACTTCGTGTACTCGTTCAGCAATACCAACTTTACACCGGGCTCTCCGACGGCCTTCAGGATTGGCGTCAACGCTCGGTTCTGACGCAGCCATGCGCATGTTCAGGATGTCCCAGCTCGCATCGCGTGACCGCCATGTGATGCGCCTCCTTCGGGGGGACAATGCCGTAGCTGAGGCTGGCGAGTTGCTTAACCTGTTCCACCAGTTCCGCAGTGCCGTGTCAGCAATCGGCTTTCGCCCGTCACCGATCGGCTGTGTCTATGTGAGCAGGCACGAGCTCTGCCTCCTCGGGATCCTCGCCGGATTGCAACGTAACAATCCCAGCATGACCATCAAGATCAGCAAGGCTGTCCACCCGATCGCGCTCGCCTGCGCGCGCCGACTGGCTCAGGAGGACCTCGCCTTGACCCACGCGTCGCTTGCTCGACTCTCGGGCCTGACTGAAACGTGTGAAGACATGTCGGTCTCGATCTCGCCGATCGCCCATCTTGCGCGCGAGACGATGCGACCACCACACCCCCCATCGCCAGGGACCTTGCAGGCGAAAGCGCTCGGCTTCGCGCGCGCGCGGAGTGAGACCTCGTCACGTGATTTCGCCAGCTTCGGCGTCTCGCGCCAGGTCGTCAGCCTGATGTTCAAGCGGGGGGTTCTCATCCGCGTACGAGCCGGGATTTATCGGGCCGCCTCCGAGACCGTGGGTGGGTGATCGCATGAAAGTCGTCGACTATGGTCGAGGCGAGGCACCCTCCGAGAACGTGTTGCCGTTGCGACAAACAGAGGAAGGCGAGATGCCTGGCCGGTATCACCCCGGCCACAAACCTCGTTGGTTCTCAATCGGTGTTATTGCTGCGATCCACGCGGCAGGATTCATCGCTCTTCAAAATATGGATGTTGGCACCGTCCGGCGCGCCTCGGCACCGGCGCTGGTAGTCGACCTGCTTCCGCTTAATCCCCCTCCACCGAAGCCGGTCACGCTGCCGACTCAAAAAGTGATTGAGCCGACGCTCAAGCCCCAGAAAATAATGTTGCCCCCCCCGATCGTAGTGGTGCCGACGACGCCTGCCGCGGTTCAGACGCCTACGAAGCTAGAACCCATCCGGCCGACGCCTACTGCGGTCGAGGAAGCTCGGCCTCGCGAGGCCGAGACGCTAATTAACCTGAGCACGCGGCTTCTTTCGGCCGAACCACCCCGTTACCCCACAGAAGCGCGACGTCGGCGTGAAACCGGCACTGTCGTCCTTATGGTCCTAGTCGACGCAGAAGGTCGGGTTGAAGCCATATCAATCGCCGAGAGCAGCGGCGTCGATCGGCTCGACAAGGCAGCTCTGAACGCTGTGCGTCGGTGGCAATGGTCACCGATGGTCATTGATGGACGGCCAAGCCAGGTGCGAGGCTTGGTTCGGGTACCGTTCGAATTAAAGGAAGCACCCTCGGTAAGCTGATCAAAATCCGGTCTGAGCCGACGTGTCGCAAGATGTTTGAAGAAAGGTCATGGCGTCGCTGGCACGTCGCACCGCGGCATTGTCGCCCAGATAGAGATCGACGCCCTCGTAAGGTTGCACCCCGCCAACGATCTCAACTGCGGATTGCGGTGCATTCGTCGATATCCGGGCCCTCACACCAACCGCGCGCGCCAGATCGATCCGAATAACGCTTTTGTCCGCCAGCGACAACGTGATCAGGCAATTGCCTCTGGCGGCCACGTTTGTCACCTTCGACACGCGCGCGAAGCCCGGCCAAGGCTTTGCTTCGGCCGTGCCACGGGTCAGCATATCCTGCATGAACTTGATCGCACCCGCCGCAGTCCTGGGTTTGCTCGCAGGCGCGTCCTGGGCGATAGCCGGGTTGGCCAACACGAACATTAGCCCCGAAACGATGATGCGCCGGACATTCAGCATAGCTGCGGGCAGCCCGTGAGGAGCCGGCTGTGCTCGAGCGGAGTGACGGAGCTACGCACTTCCAAGATCGATCCTGGCCGCGGTCGGTCAGTTTTCATAATCATGCGCCCCATGATGTATGCTTCCGTGGCCGCCACCTCGGTGTTTCCCTCCGTCCGAACTGTGTCGCAGATACTGTAGCCCAGACGGGCGTAAAGCGCCCTCGCTCGATCGTTTTGTGTAGCTACCGAAATGATGATGAAGCGCAGTTTTCGTTCTTCAGCCCATTGTTCCGCAAGAGCGAGCAGTCGCGATCCGAGACCGTTTCCCCAATATTGCTTGCGGATCGCCAGATCGAACGATGCGAATTCCTCCGCTCCTTCTTCCCGCACCTGCCGGATGTCGACATAGCCGACGATGCCATGCCCTGTCAATCGGCGTCCAAAAAGGACCCCCTATCGGCGTCCAAAAGGGACCCCCTTCGTCGTGCAGCGTGACGGTTATGGCGGGCGTGCCGTTCGCGCTGGTTGCGGCGTAGGGCGGGCGT